>JAVERS010000067.1:0-5979 GCA_034007015.1 Desulfuromonadaceae bacterium | reverse complement strand
CCGGGCGCGGCCACGGCACTCGTGTTCCGGGCGACGGGGACGGGGGCAGAGTCTCTTGCTGACGCGTTCCGGTACCGCATCCGCAGGCGCTTCCTGACCGCGACAGGGTGATAGTATGCCGACCGTCCAGATTCCCATCACCGTCGACACGTTTATTCGTGGCGACATATCCAACGCATGGAACGCTGGCACGCACCTGCAGCTTGTCGTCGGGAGCGGCTTCACCGCGCTCGTCAAACCCGACCTGTCGTCCATCACGGTCGGTGCGGTCATCACCGAAGCCACGCTCTCGGCGTACGTCGACGTGGCGACCACCGGTGTGCAGACCATATCCGTCCACCGTCTGCTCAAGACGTGGGGCGAGGGGAACAAGAACGACGAGGACGCCACGGCGGGTGAAGCCAACTGGACGTACGCAGAGTACGACACCGCCGCATGGGACACCGCTGGCGCGAAGGGCGCCGCTGATCGCGCCGCGAGCGCTTCGTCATCGCTGTCGGTGGATGCATCCGTGACCGGCTGGCGGACGTTCTCCGGGCTTGCCGCTGACGTGCAGGCGTGGCTCGACGGTGACAGCGACAACTACGGCTGGGGGCTCTACGGGACATCGGACGACTACGCTATCTTCAGTTCGTCCGACGGCTCCAACGCCCCCGTGCTGACAGTCGTGTACGAGGGACTGGATTCGACGCGCCGGTATGAGCCGGTGGACTACCCGCTCGTGACCGTGACCCCTGTTGGCGGCTCCGAGCGTCCCTTGAAGCTCGAGGGGCACCCGCGTTATTCCGTCGCTCGTGGCATCGGCTACGAGGCCGCCAGCATCCCCGTGGCGTACGACGACCTGTCATCGCCCGACCTTCAAGGCGCCCAGGTGCGCATCCATAGCTCAGGCTGGCGCGGCATCGTCATCAAGAAGCCGGTGCCCGGTGAGCCGCTCATCGTCATGGGCAAGGGCGCGTGGGTCGGCTCGCTCAAGAGCACCGCAGCGCTCTACTCCGACCACCGCTTGCATGCATGGCGGGAATGGCGCGACGAGGCATCGGACTCAGGGGCCATCAGACCGGCCGTCACGCCGTCATCGTCGGCCTGGTGGATCGGGCTCACGAAGGGCGAACAGCCGTACCAGCCCGATGCGTGGCGTGACGCGACCAGCCGTGGCAGCGGCATATCCGATCCGGCGACGACCGCCTCCGGCCTGTGGCTCGGCCTCACCAACGGCACCGCAGCATCCGGCGCGGCGGGCGTGCAGTTCTACGACCCCGAGAACGGCATCAATCGCATCCAGGCGACCTGGAGCAAGGCCGCGAACACCAACTTCGGGCTCACCGTCTATCGCGGCACCGCAGAGGGCGTCGTATCCGCGACCCCGTATGCCTACAACACCGGCACCGGCGGGTCGATAGACCTCTCGCTTCCCGCTGGCACCGTGTGGGCGGCCGTGTGCCTGGCGGTGTCACCTGAGTGGACGCCGAACGCGGCTGGCCTGGGCATCCTCGTGAGCTCGCTTGCCGTCAACTCGTCGCCTGTGTGGTACCGCAGGGCGGGCATCGACTACTACGACGAGCGCGGCATCTCCAACGTGTCGTTCCAGTGGGACAAGCCTGCCACCACGAGCTACGGCCTCATGGTGCTCCGTGGCGACAGCGAGGGCGTCATCGCCGGTACCCCGCTCGCTCTGCAGACCGGCACCGGCGCATACGTGGATCTGGCGCTACCGGCTGGCACGGTGTGGGTGGCAATCGCTCTCGCCACCAACGCCTTCCGCACGCCGAACCTCAGCGCGCAGGGCATCGCCGTCTACAACATCGCCATCCGCGGCCGCGACCTGCCTGCGGTCAACTCGCTCACTGTCACGAATGACATCATCGACACCGACATCGACGCGCCCTACGGCCTCACCCCCGTGCAGGTGTACCCGTTCATCAAGCACAGCCCGTGGGTGCTGTCGCCGCTGATGTTCGACTCCACGACGATGAACGAGAAGTTCGCCACGCTCATGGAGCGCGCACCGATCGAATACGGCTGGTACGAAGGCCGCCACTGGGACAGCGAGGCGTTCCCGCCCGATGCGTTCCCGCACGTGTGGGACCGCTCGCGCGACCCCGCCTACCTCATCACGCTGTCGTCGTGCGAGGAACCGCCGCGCATCGAGATGGCCGCGCTCGACGAGATGACCAGCGGCGTCATCGTGCGCTACCAGCGTGTTGACGGAACCGACACATCGCTCACCGTTCCCGACACCGACCCCACGCACCCGCTCGTCGCGCTTGGCATCGTGCGCTATGGCGAAGTCACCATCGAGACCACCGACGACCTCGAAGCGGCCGCCATCGCAGCGGCGTACAACACCGCTCATGGCCGCTGGCGCGTCCGTGGCTCCGTCACCGTGCGCTCGCTCGTGACCATCACCGGCGGCGCCGCAGATCGGCACAGGGTGCGCCCGGGCGAGTACATGCGGCTCACCGGCACCGACGCAGGCGCGGTTGACGTGCGCATCGAGCGCATCACCTACGAGGGCGCGCTCATGACGCTCGAGTTCGACGCCGGCGAGTACCGCCTCGACCGCATGCTCGCTCACCTGCGTGCTCGGCGGTGACCTCCACCGCACACTGACATCGACGAAGGAGGCACCACATGCCCACCGCACGACTCCCCATCGACGCTGCTCACACGAGGGTGATGTGACGTGGCTGTCATCACATCTAATGCCACTGGCGGTGGCTACTGGTCAGCAGGGGCAACGTGGGCCGGTGGAGTGGCCCCCGTCAATAATGACACCGTTGTCATAGCTGCTGGCGACACGGTGTCTGTAGACATCGATATGAGCGCATACGCTAACGGCATCGCTGGGATCACTATTACGGGCCACGCTACCGACCCAGGGATGCTCACTTTCAAGAACGACGCTGACGGCATCTACGCCTTAAAACTCAAGACGGGCACGAGCATCGTTGGCACGAATACCGCTGCCCTTGGGCGCATCCTCGCCAACAGCGATAGCGTCTGGGGAAATACGGGGCAACTCCCGTTCGGACGCAAGGCGTGGATACTGCTCGAAGGAACCGCGACTGTCAACGCGCAGTATCTCGATTTGCGATTCTACTGTGACAGACCCGTCAACGAGTTCGTCACCGCCTACGGCACTAAGTTCGCCGTGTCATCCATCGACACCGGCACCGATATCATAACGATGGACTCTGCTCATGGGTGGGCGGATGACACGCCCGTCATGGTCAGGTCATCAGGGACGCTACCTGGCGGACTGTCTGCCGATGCCGTCTACTATGTCAGTTCGGCCTCTGGTGCGGCGCTGAAGCTGCTCTCGTATAAATCGGGACCCGCCGTGGACATCACCTCGGCTGGTACGGGCACCATCGAGATATACAACGGTCACACGTCAACTTCGACCGCTACACTCAACGTCTTTGAGGATCTGACTGCTGACCCCCAGTGGGAGGCAGGAGCGGCTGTCGTTCTGGTGAATACCAATGCACCAGCTGCCTACGACCAGCAGCGCACGACTCTCGCCTCCACCACAGCGGCATCGGTGACACTCGGCTCCAACGTGGACTCAGCGCAGTTCCCCGCAGCAAAAGTGTTCCTCGCCACACGTAATGTGGCTATCCGTAGCAACACCACGACATCGACGCAGCGGATCGTGCAAAACGGCACAGGGGGCGTGTTCGACTGCGAGATACGGTCTACTGCTGGTACGGGCACGACCTTCTACGGCTACGGCCTCTACAACTGTGGGGCAGCCACCGTCTCAGGTACAGTCAGTGGTTGTAGCTCCGGCGTCTACAGCTGCTCCGCAGCCACCGTCTCAGGTACAGTCAGTGGTTGTAATAATGGCCTCTACAGCTGCTCCGCAGCCACCGTCTCAGGTACAGTCAGTGGTTGTAATAATGGCCTCAGCGGCTGCTCCGCAGCCACCGTCTCGGGTACAGTCAGTGGTTGTAATAATGGCCTCAGCGGCTGCTCCACAGCCACCATCCTAGGTACAGTCAGTGGTTGTAATAATGGCCTCAACGGCTGCACCACAGCCACCATCCTAGGTACAGTCAGTGGTTGTAGCTCCGGCGTCTACAGCTGCTCCGCAGCCACCGTCTCAGGTACAGTCAGTGGTTGTAGCTCCGGCGTCTACAGCTGCTCCGCAGCCACCGTCTCAGGTACAGTCAGTGGTTGTAATAATGGCCTCAGCGGCTGCTCCGCAGCCACCGTCTCGGGTACAGTCAGTGGTTGTAATAATGGCCTCAGCGGCTGCTCCGCAGCCACCGTCTCGGGTACAGTCAGTGGTTGCAGCTTTGGCCTCGACACCTGCGCCAGCTTCCTCTTGCTGAACACAGCATCGTTCACGAACATAACCGATATCTACCGATCAAGCGGTCAGGCATACGGCACGTCACTCAACGGGGCCACGCAAGTCGACGTCTACAAACACGTTGACAATCCCACTCTGCCCGACTTCCGCTACGGCATCACCGCTCAAGACCTCGGAGATACTGGATACGGCATCGGATTCTGGACGCTCGGCGGCTACTGCAAGACGGCGGCGTATGCAGAAGGTACGCACGGCACACCACCAGTCGTCACAGCCTACGTCCATGAGCAGGTGTTCGAGGATAGCGACCGCTCATGCTGGGTGGAACTGCCCATCTGGGCACCAGCCGGACGGCAGATAACACTCACCTTTTATGGCAAACTCACTGGCACGTCATCATTCCTTACACGACCGAAGGTCGGCATCTACGACCCAGGCGGCTTGTGGCTTGACGCATCAGAGGAACTCTCCGTGCAACAGGTCGCCAATGACACCGATTGGCACACGCACACCATCACATACACGGCGGGATATGACCGCGAAGTGCGCTTGAAGGTGTGGGGCATCGGCGGGAATGCTGGCGGGACTGGCACCGAGAAGTTGTACTGGTTCCACACTCTGGCTATCGCAGGAGAAGGTGGTGGCGGTGGCGGTGGAGCATATCCAGTCATCGGGTCATCTATAGTGAGGAGTATCGCATGAGTGTGAAGTCTGGACAGGCGGTCACGGTAGACTTCACGACCGCGAACCCCACGACCGGCGCGGCGGCTGACGCAGACGCTCTGCCCACGGCGACGCTGGTGGTGAACGGCACCGACAACGCCGCCACGGTCACGGTCACGAACAAGGCGACAGGCGTGTATAAGGCCGCTGTCACGCTCCCGACACTGGGTGCTGGTGACGTGGTGAGCCTCCGCGTGGCGGCTACCGTGGCGACCATCGCGGGAGTGGGCGTGGTGTGGACGGATACGGTGGACACGAAGCGCGTGAGCGACCTCAAGGACGAGGCCATGCGCGGCACTGATGGCGCACTCACCGACAAGACCGGCTTCTCGCTCACCGCCGCATACGACGCAGCGAAATCGGCAGCGAGCCAAGCGAGCGTGGACGCACTCCCCACAGACGCAGACGTACAGGCAGCGGCACAGGCGGCTATCGTGGCGCAGGGTGTGGCGCAGGAGGCGACCGCGCAGGCGATCAAGGCGCACACCGACACGCTGGACGCGGCTACGGGCATCTACCCGCTCACGTTCCGGCTGCTGCTCGACAGCGACGGCGACGGGCACCCGGACGACCCGCCGGTAGGCGTGGGTGGCGTGACGTGCCACCTGCTCGCGCACGAGACCGCCACGCGCATCCGCGAATCGCAGACGACCGACAGCCAGGGGTACGCCTACTGGCACGGGCTGGCGGCAGGAACGTACGACGTGGATCCGGACGCGGCTGGCTACGAGGGCGTGACGGTCGCGGTGACGGTGCCGGAGTGACGCGCGGCGCATCCTGTCGCTGAAAGGAGGCGCACATGCTCACCTACCGCACGCAGCTCATCCCGATGGCGGCGCGCGCCCGGACAGGCCGCAAGCTGGTCGGCGGCCGTGCGACCTCGCTCACCGTGCACAACACCGCGAACCCGAACGCGACCGCCGACAACCACGCCG
>JAVERS010000023.1:0-36984 GCA_034007015.1 Desulfuromonadaceae bacterium | reverse complement strand
TTCAATTGAAGCCTCCTTTTCTGAAAACTTTGAGCGGTTCTCAGTGGGGAGGCTTTCAATTACTTCCGGTACTGTCAAACTTTTAGGGTCCCCCGGCAAAGCCGGGGGGTTTCCTTTTGTACTAAACATCTTCAACTCCCGCTATGTTCTTGCGCGCCCGGACACCGCAACCGATGCCGATTTCCTCGGGATAGAATCAGTGATTGCGCACGAATACTTCCACAATTGGACCGGCAACCGCATCACCTGCCGCGACTGGTTTCAACTTAGCCTTAAAGAGGGGCTGACCGTATTTCGTGATCAGGAATTTTCCGCAGCGCTGAACGGCGCCGCTATTCAGCGCATTAAAGATGTGCGCCTGTTGCAGAATCATCAATTCAGCGAAGATGCTGGTCCCACCGCGCATCCGGTGCGCCCCGAAGCCTACATAGAGATAAACAACTTCTACACCGTGACCATATACCAAAAAGGGGCCGAAGTTATCCGCATGCTTAAAACTATCCTCGGCTGGGAGGGATTTCTGCACGGCATGCGCTGCTACATCGAACGCCATGACGGGGAAGCGGTAACTATCGACGCTTTTATCGCTGCGCTGGAGGATACCAACGCCATTGACCTAAGTCAGTTCATGCGGTGGTACTCCCAGGCGGGCACTCCCGAAGTGCATCTGAGCACATCGCGCTCTGGCTCCGATTTCAGTCTCACCTTCCGCCAAAGCTGCCCTGCCACCCCGGGGCAAGAGCGCAAACGCCCCTTTTTGATCCCCGTGAAAATTGCCTTGTTTGATGCGCACGGGAATAAATGTCCACTACATCCCACAGGGGAAAACGCCAGCCTCGTGCGGGTGGAGGAGCATTCCACGGAAGCTACTCTCCTCTTAAACACAACAGAACAGACCTTCACCTTTAGCACTATCCCTGCAGATGTCACTCCTTCGGTACTGCGCGAATTTTCTGCGCCAGTAAAGATGGAAAGAGACACAAAACCCTCTACCCAGATATTTTTACTGCGCCACGACGATGATGCAGTAACCCGCTGGAGTGCCACCCAGACCCTGATGCGGGAAAAGATGCTCGCCAGTATAGTTGCCAACACTGCAGTAGTGCTTGAACATGAGCTTCTAGATGCGTGGCGGGCGCTGCTACAGGATATCAATGCCGACTGCGCATTAAACGCGCTAATCTTAACGCTACCCACCGAAGGCTATCTTGCCGAACAGCTACCCCGACGAGGGGAGAAGGTTGATCCAGACATTATACATCGGGTGCATAGCGATACCAAAAAACACGTAGCGCAAAGCCTTATGCAAGAATTAAAAGAATGTTATTGTCACTGCCAAGATAATGGTGCATACCAACTCACGCCGCAGGCGATAGGACAACGAAGTTTGAAGAATATTACCCTTGGCTATCTTGCCACCCTTGCGGATGCTGAAGTCCAAGGATGGATATGGCAACAATATACCAGCGCCACCAACATGACCGACCTCAGTGCCGCTCTCGCTCTGCTCGCGCACGAGAACTCCCCAAGGCGCACTCAAGCGCTAGACCAGTTTTATACACGTTGGTGCGACGACTCTCTGGTGACAGATAAATGGCTTGCATTACAGGCGCGCGCAAACCGAGAGGACTGTTTGGAGCACATAAAAGAGTTGATGCAGCAGAAATGCTTCAGCCTGAAAAACCCCAACCGCGTGCAGGCCTTGATCGGCACCTTCACCCAAGCGAATCCAGTCCATTTCCATGCCGCAGACGGCTCAGGCTACACCTTCTTGCGGCAGCAAATCGAAAAACTTGATCGATTCAACCCCCAGATTGGTGCACGTCTCGTGGCGCCGTTGCTACGCTGGCCCATATACGAACCTCGACGCAGCGCCATGATGCACACAGAACTGAAGCAACTGGGGCAAAACCCACATATTTCTGCAGACTTGCATGAAATGGTCACCCAGGGGCTAAACCAGAACCAATCCGCCAGCTAACTTCTCTCGGACCCCGATCCCAGTTATGGAAGCTGCGCTCATACGAGGGATTAGGGTCTGAAACAACTTTTATTGGGGATTACTTCCTCTTCTGAAAGAGCCTGAACGGGCAATTTTTATCGATGCGTCAATATTACTGCTGTGCCCTCTGCATAAAATGATGCGCAGTCCCCTTTCATCTCCTGCACAGCCCAATTCCATTGCGTACAGGTCAGAATTTAAGGTATTCTGCCACAATATGCTTAATCCTAACTTTAAATTTTCATGAGAGAAACTATAATGCATGTAAAATCTGCGGAGTTTATAAAAAGTGCAACGGCTTCGGCCCACTATCCTGAAGCGATAATGCCGGAGATCGCCTTTGCGGGCCGCAGCAACGTGGGGAAAAGCTCTCTTCTTAACGTATTGCTCCAGCGCAAGAGTTTGGTACGCACCTCCTCTACTCCAGGACGTACTCAGCTCATCAACTTCTTTTGCGTTAACAACAGCATCAGCATGGTGGACCTGCCCGGCTATGGCTTTGCCAAAGTTCCGCTGGAGGTTAAAAAGCAGTGGGGACCTATGATTCGCACCTACCTGCAGAATCGTCCCGCTCTATGCGCAGTGGTGGTTTTATTTGACATTCGCCGTATTCCACGCGATGAAGACCTGCAACTTCTCGACTGGTTAGAAGAGTACGGCATCATGACCATCCCAGTTATCACCAAGGCGGACAAACTAAAACGGAGCCAACATCAAAAAGCGGTGGCAGAGATAGCCAAAGCTACTGGGCTTCCTGCTGACGCGTTCACCCTTTTCTCCGCTCTGAAACGCAGCGGCGAAAAGGATGTGTGGGAGCTTATCCAAACAGCAATTGAAGATAAAGGGATCGCCCTTGACCCTCAGGAATGAAGGCGCTAACCTCAACGCGTATCCAGAAAACAAATACTACTGCATAAAAGGATGTAACCCATGGGAACTATTCATGTTGTAGGTGCTGGAATTGAAGGGCAAGAAGGATTCAGCCAGCGCGCTCTTCAGCTACTAGAACGCGCCGATATTATCATTGGAACCCCAAAGCAGCTTGCCCTATTTGACAACCTCAAGGGCAGAAAGCAGATTTTAGAAGACGAGAATGATGTATACGAGCAGCTGCGGGAAACCTTAGACGCAGATGTCGTAATCCTTGCGTCGGGCGATCCGCTATTCTTTAGTATCGGGCGCGATTTGCTGCGCAACTTCCCGCCAAAAAACTTAGAATTTGTTCCCAACATTACCTCAGTACAATATGCCTTTGCGCGCATCAAAAAGCCTTGGGATGATGCCGTATTTATCTCTGCAGACGGGCTCCCACTAACCATGGTGGTAAACCGCATTATTGCCAACGATAAGGCTGCCGTCCTCACCCACGATCAATGCCCCGCAAGTGCCATCGCGCGGGAAATGTTGCACCGTGGGCGTGAAGGGTACTCGGTGTACGTGTGCGAAAATCTTGGCGGCGACGAAGAGCGCATTGAGGAAACGTCAGTCAAAGATCTCCTGGAGATGGAGATATCTTCCTTAAATATACTGATATTTATCAAACGTTTTGATGACGAAACAATACGACATCAACCAACCCTAGGGATCGCCGATTCTCAGTTCCAATCAATGAAAAAACAGATCACCCCTGAAGAAGTGCGGGTTATTGCCCTATCAAAACTGCAACTGCATCAGGATATGACCCTGTGGGACATTGGCGCGGGAAGCGGCTCTATTTGTGTTGAAGCTGATTTCCTGCTCCCCCACGGACGGATCTATGCGGTGGAACGCAACAGCGAATATCTCGGGTTTTTGCGCCATAATTTAAATAAGTTTTCTACCCGCAATGTCCGAATTGTTGCAGGGGAAGCTCCATCATGCCTGGAAGAGTTGCCAGACCCAGATCGGGTCTTTATTGGAGGTTCCGGTGGAAAACTCTGGAGCCTGCTCGAAACCATTGATGCACGCCTCAACGCCGACGGGAGGATTGTGCTTACCGCCTCCACCCTTGACACCCTCATGGCAGCGACAGATTTCTTTGAAAATCATGGTTACACTATTCAGGTAACTACGGTTAACATTGCACGTACAAGCAACGCTAGTGACTACAAAATCTTTGAAGCACAAAATCCAATCAATATTATAATGGCCACTAAAGATAATTCTGTAGTACTAAACTAAAAAGAGAAGGGAAGTTTCACATGAAAGAGCGCCGCAAGCACCAGCGAGTTGAAACTCTGAATCTAGTTTACTACGTGGTCAAAAAGGATGGGAGCGAACTCTCACAAGACATGGGACGTACTCTGGATGCGAGCGAAAGAGGGATCCTTATTGAAACGCGCGTCCCACTTGCGGAAGGGTTAGAACTTAGAATGGATATAGCTATGGCATCTAGCATCATCCATCTCGGCGGCGAAGTTGTACACACTCATGTTTCTGACTTGGGTATGCACCTTTCAGGGATTGAATTTGCCCCTATGGACGCCGCAACTCGTGCGCTCTTCAAAGAATATCTGCGAAAATTTGAACCAACCACCTAGCCCCTCCTGCGTACAACAAATTGAAACTGCACATGGAACATTCCTTCATTATAAGAACTTGCATAACAGGATATGTACGTTACTTTATATGTATACATGTGCATGTAGGGCTGTACCTCCTGAGATCCTCTCCCCTACTGCCCCATAAACAGAACATGTGCGCCTAAACATAACGAACGTTATCTAAGAAAGTAGCAATACATACTTCGACAGTTCCAATTAAGGGCAAAACATGTTAAACATTACCTTTGTGTTTAGTTTTGTGTTTAGTTTTGTGTTTAGTTGTAGCTTTTGTGACTTTAAATCCTATATTTTGCAGCGCTTCCATGCGTCATTATGCCGATCTAGGACTTTTAAACATACGCCCTGCTGATCTGGCATACGGGGATTCGTGCAGATGTAGATGCAGATGCAGACATCCGAACACCCCACATCATTTTATTCATGCATTATGCATAACAAGGAGGAAACATGAAAAGATTAGCTGTACTGGTGCTGCTGCTATGCAGCATCCCGCTGATCGGACTTGCATCCGATCTTAACCAGGCTGCCCAAGAGGGACGCTTTTTCATTAACCCAATGGTCGGCGGATTTGAAAAAGAGAGCACCGATGGCTACAACCCCGCGATCAACTATACCCTCGGGCTGGGATACAATTACTCTGCCAACCTGAGTAGTTACCTTTCAGGGTCTTACGCTCCTCAGCGTTCCAACGAGGACTCTGACTTAATCACAGCCTCAATAGGTGCCCTGTACCACTTCATGCCGGAAGAACGTCTTGTACCCTACATCGCGGCAGCCGTCGGCTATTTAGGTATCGATGGTAAGGATGGTCTAGGGGATGAGAACCAGGCTCAGTTCAACTATGGAGCAGGTCTCAAATACTTTATTAGTAAAGATATCGCCCTAAACACCGAAGTGCGCCACATGCTTGATACCAGCGGTGAGCCCAATAGTCTTATATACCAGGCCGGTCTAGTCTTTTTCCTCGGCGAAGGGGTTAAGCGTAACATTGATAGCGATAACGACGGTGTTCCTGACGAGTACGATGCGTGCCCCAACACCCCTGCAGGTGTAGTAGTGGACAGCAAGGGGTGCCCGCTCGATAGCGATAACGATGGCGTATATGACTACCTGGACAAATGCCCCAACACCCCTGCGGGTGTAGCAGTGGACAGCAAGGGGTGCCCGCTCGACAGTGACAATGATGGCGTATATGACTACTTGGACAAATGCCCCAACACCCCTGCGGGTGTAGCAGTGGACAGCAAGGGATGCCCACTCGACAGTGACAATGATGGCGTATATGACTACTTGGACAAATGCCCCAACACCCCTGCGGGTGTAGCAGTGGACAGCAAGGGATGCCCACTCGACAGCGACAATGATGGGGTATATGACTACTTGGACAAATGCCCCAACACCCCTGCGGGTGCGATAGTAGATGAATACGGATGCCAGATCAAAATGCACCTAGTGGTTGAGTTTGGTACCGACAAGGCCGCAATCACCCCGGGGCATGCTCCTGAGCTGGCTAAGGCGGTGAAGTTCATCAAACAATACCCCGATCAGAAGATCATGATTGCCGGACATACCGACAGCGTTGGGGCTGCTAACTACAATCAACAACTGTCGCAAAAACGTGCAGAAGCAGTCAAAACCTACTTGGTTAAAGAAGCCGGACTCAATGCTAACAAACTGGTTTGCAAAGGCTTTGGCGAATCAAAACCTATTGCAAGCAATGACACCGCAGCGGGAAGACAACAAAACCGACGCGTAGAACTCAGTGTGTTCGAGCAGTAAACAAGAAACATCTGAAATGTAGCTCGATAACTAAGCACCTTAAAAGGCCCTTTCTGCTTAATGCGAAAGGGCCTTTTCTGTTTCGATACCGCGCAAACTCTGAAGGCAAAGTGATATCTGACGGAAGCTACAGTAATTGGAAGCGCTTGAATTTTCAGTAGGATTAACCTACAGATAAAATTCAGGGAAACGATTGCATGCGCCGAAGCAATTGTATACAATATACAGAATTTATTTTGCCCACACATAGAATGGGCTAATCAAATAAGCTGTCAACCTGACGCATTGGTTTAACATCGATACTTCGGAAGGGGATCCCTCATGAGTGAAAAAATTGATCTACAGGAAGCGATCAAAGAAGCCATGCAGACTGAAAAAGATGCGATGGACTTCTATAAGTATGCCGCAGAAAAAATGTTTAATGAACAGGCCAAGCGTATGTTTGAAATCCTGGCCAAAGAAGAGAAGCAGCACGCGCACATGTTTTATGAATTCTACGACGGCGATGACATCACTGACTTTGAAGAATTCATTGCGCGGGAGCCAGACACAAACTCCAGTTGGTGGAAAGCCCTGCAACAGGCGATGCTGGGAGACTTTGATGAGCGCAAAGCGATCGAACTCGCCATCGACCAGGAAGCTGAGCTGGAAAAAAATCTGCGGGAAATGGCAGAAAAAATTGACGATCCTGCAATCAAAAGTGTGTACCTTGCCAATGCCCGTTCCACCCACCATCACTACGAACTCTGTGTAGAAGAGCGCAGTGCTATTCTGGGCGAATCCAGCTGATAAACAACATGCACACGCTGCAAACAACACCGCCCGCACTACTTAAAGTGCGGGCGGTGTTGTTAACTGTAGCACTTCACCATACTACCTCACGTTGCTTCATCCAGCGGCGAAGCGCTTTGCAAAACTGCCGTTTTCTGTGGCACAATCTCTATGCTACGGGCATCGAGCACTCGCGCCCACAACCTACGTATCCCTTAGCGGGGATCCAAGTTTTTACCCACATCTTATCTGGGAAAGCCTGCGGTTTATACACCGACTTCCCCAACAATAAACGTAAACACTCTTGGGTCACCTCAGATATGCTTGGGTGCGGATACACCGACTTCAACACTGCTGCAGCACCCTGATCATGATCCATGAAATGAGAAATAGCTGTAACCACGTTTGAAACCTGCGGTCCGCCGGCACGCATCCCCAGAATTTTCATGTGCACATCATTGTGGACGATAATTTTCACAAATCCACGGGTGTTCCGCATCGCAATAGGGCGACTCATAATCGCATTGCTCACAAACCCAACCTTGTAGCTATACCCCTTAGCCTGACACTCCTCCTCACTGAGTCCGACGGTCGCGATAGATGGATTCAAAAACATTATCACCGACATATTGCGATAGTTAAGAGGGTAGGATTCATGCGCGAACATAACCTTCGCCGCCATCCGCCCCTCCATCTCAGCAATGTTGACCAAATTAGGATGGCATGTCACATCTCCACACGCGAAAACATTGTGCGCCACTCTACAATCAGAACCGGTACATAGATAACCCCCTGGATCCAACTTCACTCCGACATTATCCAGCTTGAGGTTTTCCAAATTGGGCTTGCGCCCCACTGCAAACAGAATATTATCCACTTCGAGCACTTCGCTATGCTTGTCTGGAAAATCGAGAAACACACGCAGATAATCTGGATGGTGCTCCACTTTGCGCAGGGTAGCGGATTGATAGATCTTGACACCATCTTTCTCCAGATTGCGGTGCACAAAGCGGCTCACATCACCATCCTCATAGGGGAGCACGCGATCTTTATGATCAACCAAATACACTTGGGTATGACCAAAACTGGAGAAAATAGTGGCGTATTCACACCCAATCACCCCTGCGCCAACAATTAGCAAACGCTTGGGAAAGCGCTTAATATGCTTAATGCCGTCTGAATCCAGGATCCGCTTCTGATCCACTTCAATACCCAGATATGGACGTGGGCGACTGCCAGTGGCGATAAGAAAGTTTTTGGCTCTAACCAGATAGGCGTTCCCCGTCGCGGGTTTAATTTCTATGGTGGTGGAGTCGTGAAATTGAGCCCAGCCATTACGCAACGTAATGGAACCTTCCCCTTTCCACCGTTGCGGCGAAAAAGTCTCTAACTGAGTAAGCATCTGATACTGACGCTCTTTAACCGCTTGCTCCACTGTCTTCATTAGGGTCTTGAAGTTCACTCTCAGACCAGTAGCTGAATATCCACGGTCGATACGCCTAGCGATAGAATAATCTTTTGCTAGCTCCCACATCGTTTTAGATGCCAGTGCCCCGTCCTGAACCCCCGTACCGCCGACCTCACCTGCTTCGACAATACACACATGGGCACCAAAATCGAACGCACGCATCGCCCCGGCAAATCCGCCCGGACCGCATCCAAGCACACACAGGTCGTACTCGTGGGTATCTTCCATTTCAGCCCTTTCTCAGCACCCTAGCTCCAGCGAGGCTGCAAAGCAAACATGTCAGACTTCGACCACTGTTAGCGCAAATCCACCTAAATGCCGTGCATTTATCCATACATTTTTGCGCCAGCGCCTAATGCTGTCAGAGTAGGATTAGATTATCCCAGTGCCACGTCAAGAATCATCATTACCGTAAAACCCACCATAGTAAACATGGTCACCTGATCAATATGCTCCTGTTTGCGTTGAGATTCAGGGATCAGCTCTTCCACCACCACAAATATCATCGCACCGGCAGCAAAACACAAAGTAAACGGGAGGATGTCACGCATATGTATGACGAACAAAGCTCCTAGCACCCCAGCAATGGGCTCCACCACTCCAGAGAGTTGTCCCATAGTGAACGATTTTCGTGCACTCATCCCCTCACGGCGCAAAGGCATGGCGACTGCCGTTCCTTCAGGGAGATTCTGGATCCCAATTCCGATGGCTAGTGCCACTGCGCCCCCAATACTCGCGGATGGCAGATCAGCCGCCACCGCCCCAAAAGCAACCCCTACGGCCAAGCCTTCGGGGATATTGTGCATGGTTATTGCCAACACTAACAGGGTACTACGTTGCCACGAGGTTTTCACCCCTTCTGATTGATCTATGGAAAGACTGGGATGGAGGTGAGGCAAAAACTTATCCACTATCCGCATACTGATGCCGCCACTCATAAATCCCAGTGCCGCTACCAGCCAGGGGATCTGCCCCATCTGCTCCGCCATATCAATCCCCGGCGCCAGCAGGGACCAAAAACTTGCGGCTATCATAACCCCAGCTGCAAACCCAAGCATGCAGTCAAGGAGCTTGGGCTTAACTTCGCGCGTAGTAAATACTAACGCGGCTCCTGCAGCTGTCATCCCCCAGGTAAATAGAGTTGCAAGGAGTGCTTGGAGCACAGGATTGAGGTTCGACAGATACTCGAACATATATATTTCTCCCTAATATCGGGGTTAAATATCACTATCTGCGCGCACACGCAGATATACGGGAAATCTTGGAATTCCAGATTTATAGTAGCCGGAATACTTATACGTGATCACCGTTCCTGACGGAGGAGGATCTTCACGTTCCATGTCGGTAAAGCCGGTGCCGATTTTGAATTCGACACCTTCAGAGGTGTGCACCCGCAAAGCACCTAGGCGCCCCTGGTTGCGTCCGCTGCCGGCCACATGCCCCACTACGGTGGCTTCAGCATCTTCAAAGTGTTTGACCTTAAAAATGGTAGCACTCCGTCCTGGAGCGTAGATCCCTTCAGGGTCCCGCACTATCAACCCCTCCCCGCCACCTTCCACCACCTCATCAAGGTAATGGAGTAAATGCGCGGCGTCTTTCACCTCTGTCTGGGGAATCAAGAGCATATATGCAGGGTGATGTTCGGAAACCCAGCCCTGCGCTTTTTTCAACCGATGCCTGAAACTCCCCGCCGCACCTGGAACATCGAAGATGGCATATTTAAGTTCCAGCCAGCCAGGATGCGCGTGCTGTTGTAGTACCGTTGAAACCGTGCGCGCAAATGTAGTGCGTCCACCCCAGAGCTCTCCCTCCAGGGGAAACGGGGGGAAACCTGCGGTAAACTCTGGTGGAGGACTAAACACTATGCCATTTTTGCTGTAAAGCGCTTTCCCATCCCAATATGCCCGCACTCCATCAAGCTTTTCACTCATCCACCAGCCTCTGATATCGACCTCAGGACGGTAGACTTGAGGTAACATGGGAACGTGATTCTGTGTTGAGGTCAGTGCAGGCACTACCGCTACAAGTAGCGTCAAAAAAGCAACAACAATAAGTTGCACACTTAAGTAACACAGTCTCAGCATCAGTTTCATTTTTTCATGTCCACTGAATTCTTCGCTACACCGTCGCCCCGATACAACAGAGGGCATAAGGCAGAGGTATAAGGTTTTCTACTGCGCGTTGCGCGCCGCAAATCTTGCCACCTTTTGTCCGCTGTTATCCGTCAGGATCAGCCCTTCACCATCCAGATATACCCCGGAAACTGTTGCCAAGGCGGAGAGGAAGCTGTCCTCCAGTTGCATAAGCTCGGCAGGGCACGCCATCATCGTGGTACCCAAGGGACCGAGGTGTAATGGCAACGGAACGGCAGCATGTGTATCTTGCTGCCCCTGCTGCGCCACTGCATCATCCCCTGCCACCCAAGATCCAGTAAGGCGATTGCATCCGGCCGAACCATACACCCGCTGTGACTCGCGCTTAAATACCAGCCATGCAATACCTACCTGCGTTGTTGAGAGAGAAACACCATCCAACTCAACCAGCTCCCAGTGAATATCTGCAAGGAGACCCACTGCAGCGTTAATATCCTGCACCTCTATGCCACGCACGCGCTCCAGCACATACGCCGAAGCAAGAACACCTTCTACCCGCTTACCAGCCTGATCCAAAGCGAACAATCTGTTTTCACCTACCTGAAACAGTCCACTTCGATCGGGCAGAGCGAGAAGTTCAACGGTAGAACCGGCATCATCCCAGACAAATACACCCTGATCTATATACTCAGGGTCCGGAACCTCTACCCCCAAGTATGTGCTTTTAAGCACATAGGTATGCGCGGGGCTGAGGGTCAGGGTGGTCCGGATACCAGAACAATCGGCACACGGGAGGATCCCTACATAGGTTCCGGCCCAGTCAAGGGCATCTCTACTGTTATGCATATCGGGAAGTTGCACAAGCTCCTGGCAGTTTGAAGACAAACTGCACCCGCCGCCCCCTAGTACAACACTTGCCAGGAGCAGAAAAAGACAGCTGCCATGTCGCACTTTGTTTTGCCATATCCGCATACAATTCCCCTTTTTACAGGTTAAAAATTAGCCACAAGTGAGGCCGCAAGGATGGTGTCGGTATCATCACTGTTCTCTGCAGGCTTATTATCGTACTTGACAACGTAGCTGGTTTTAAATGAGAACACGCTGTTAAGTGCTGTAATAAGCGCGGTTTCTGAATTAAGCATGTAGTTCTGCATATCTTCAAAATCGAAGAGCGCCTCAAGACTCTGGCGAAATCTGGTGTCTTCACTGAAATGGTATTCGTATTCAGTATACAGACGTCCACCGAGGTATTCAGTGTCGGAATCATTAGTGAGTTTTTCGATGGTATAAGTGAGGCCTGCCTCCCCAAGGAGGAAGTGTTTGAGGCCGGTTAAAAACTTATACCCGCTACCCGCGCCAAAGGTGTAGCGATGGTCGATATCCGCAAAACGATCTTTGAACCAGTTTGCACTGAGATAGTTGTAATACCGCTCTGTCGGGGCATAATCACCGCGCAACTCGGTAAAATAGGACTCAGCATCCCGCTCTCCGTTGCTCTCGCCATTCAGAGCCTGAACCCTCCAGCGCCCGGAAATTTTTTCGCTGAACTGGTAAGTAAGCTTATTTTTTAACGCCAGGGTTGTTACCTCACTGTTGCCGCTGGTATCCACGTAGGAGATCTCTCCTTCATCATGCCAGCGCTGCGGCTCATCTTCCGCGCCCACATTGCCTGCAACCAAAACCATACCAAGTACTACTCCAAATGCCACCATTGTAATATGAGTCGATCTCACCGGTATTCTCCCGAAAGTAAATTTAGACACATAATGTGTCCGCGCTATACGATAAATATTACTCTAAAGAACGCAGATGGTGAAGGAGTTGTTGCGCCTGCGCGGTAAACTCAGATTCATCTGCAACATGGCGTAGTGCCTTTTGTGCCGCTTCTAAATCTGCGGCGTGGAATGCCGCATACCCCGCCAGCAGCCATGCCCGCGCGCGCGCTTTTCCCTGCTGTTCCCGCCGCGCAAGCGCAACATAGGCTGCGTACGCTTCGGAATAATCCTTCAGCATATACAGGATCTGAGCGCGCAGACGCAATTGAGATACAGACTCCTGCGTTGCGCTTATCTGCGTCAGATATTTAAGCGCTTCTTGCGGCTGATGCCGCTGTAGGTACGCCTGCGCCAGCCCCAGCAGCACTTCATGCTCTTCAATTCTCGAGCTGCGCTTCTCAAGCAGCTCAGTGAAATATGGGATCGCCTGTAGCGGTATCCCAAGATGGATACACAAATCAGCACGCAGCCGTTGTTCGCGTGGATCGCCGGGAGCAAGAAAACCCGCCACCTGCAATGCTACCAATGCGTCTGCATAGCGCTGTGCCTCCAGATAAAGGTGAGCTGCAATCCGCCACCAACGCGGTTCGAGACTTTCAACCTCCAACAGCTGGACAACAAACTCGCGTGCTTGCTCCGGCATCTTTAATTGCAGATACAGGTGGATAAGATATTCGCGCCAGCGCTGTTGTGCAGCGGCACTGCTTTGCTGCGCCAGAATCTGCACCTGCAAAAGGGCGAGACGCATCTGTTGCTCCCCCTCCTGCTTCAGATATATATGCACCAGCAGTTCGCGCCATGCCAACTCCACCGTGGCAGGAAAATCCTCCAGCAGTTGCAACATCAGTTCCTGAGCGCGTGTCAACTCTCCCGCCTGATACCAGGCCAGGGCGGCGTTGTAGCGCCACTGCGGTTCAGGCGGTTCTGCCAGCGCGTAGCTGCGCGCAAATGCCTGCGCCGCTGCGGCATACTCCTGCATTTGAAAACGGCACTGCGCCAGATTTATCCACCCTGCATACAAACTGTCATCTTGTGCAACACTGCGCTCAAACCATATACATGCGGCAGCGTAATCTTCCTGCGTCTGCGCAATCAGTCCACGGTAGAAATCCACCAAGGGGTGATGTTCTTCGCGTGCGAGCAGCGGCTTAAGCTGAGCTATCGCCTCTGCGTACCGCTCCTGTGTCAGGTATTCCTGCACACGTTCAATCCCCCGCTGTTCACTAGGACGCATGGGGATGGCACCCTCGGCGCTGGCGCCCCCAACGCTAAGAAGAACTCCCAGGAGTAGCGCAGCAACATGGGAAATCTTGCACAGCATCGCGATCTCTAATCCTCCAGTTCGAAACGGATGGTGGTAATAACTCGGGCGCGCACGCGCTCCCCCATAACCGTAGCGGGGGAAAAACGCCACTGGCGAATACCACGCATAACACTGTGTTCAAACACCCCTGCGGGCTCGGCTTCGAGCACCTCTACCGTTTCCACACTTCCTTCTATTCCAACTTGAAGCGCAACCTTTACCCAGCCTTCGGTCCCTTGGCGCTTGGCGCGCAGTGGATACATGAACGGAGTCTGCGCTATGGGGCGCAGCGGCTGATCCAAGGCATCGCTGGCGTATACCTGGGGCGCAGCGGCACTATCTGCCCCCACGTCCATACCCATATCCACACCATATACTTCACCAACACCTGCGGGGGTAAACTCCACAGGAGGAAGATTTATCCCTGCGTCCAACTCCGGCACCAGCGGCGCGAAGGCAGGCATCAGCTCTAACGCAGGTATCTGCTGCAGCGGCAAAAGTGGTGGTGGCTGTGTCTGAGGCTGTGTGGGGGTATTTCCAGCGTGCTGGAGTTGGCTGGAAATGGCATGTGTCGGCTGCGGCAGCTGAATCTGCACCGGCTCGGTGTAAGCGCGCCCGATATCAAGCGCTGGCTCGCGCACCAGTTGGGGTAGCAGAACAAACAGCACCAAATTCAGAGCCAACGTTCCGACGCAAGCATATAAAAGTGCACGTTTGGAGTGTAAAACAGCTCTGGGGGGCGAGGTTTCAGTGTGGGGATGTTGTGACATTAGCGCTTTCCATCTGCTGCCGCAAGAGCGACATTTTCTGCCCCTGCCTGCTTGCATCCGTCCAACACCTGCACTGCCGTGCCGGTACTGCTACCCCGATCTGCTACAATCACCACACTCCCCTCCGGATTCTCCGCTAGGGCGCGCTCCACATGTACACGCACCGCCCCAGCTTCCACGGTGCGCCCCTCAATCACTATTCTATTGTCGCCAGTGATGCCGATCAGCAGCGTTGCGCTCTCTTGTGCGCCAGCACTCTGTGCCATAGGACGCTCCACTTCCACCCCAGTTTCACGCACAAAACTGGTTGTAACTAAAAAGAAGATAAGGAGGATAAACACCATATCGATGAGTGGAGCAATGTTTAGCTCTAGCCCTTGACGCCGTGCACGCCGCGCTGCGGTTATATTGATCATACTTCCCCTCCTATCGCTGCCCCGCCACCTGTATCCAAGGGTTCAAGTTGGCGTTTTAGCTCTTGGGTCATAGCATTAAGACGTAATTCCAACGCAGTAGCGCGGCGTTGAATAAAGTTGCGCATAAACAGCCCAGGGATCGCTACGATAAGGCCGGTCTGGGTAGTGACAAGGGCTTCAGCAATTCCCCCGGCCATGGCGCGTGGGTTGCTATTGCCAAACAGCGCAATGGTGTCAAAGGTGGAGATCATCCCCAGCACTGTGCCCAACAACCCCAATAGCGGAGCCACCGCCGCCAGGACACTGATCAGATTCAGCCCTTGGTACAAAGAACTGCGTACCTGAGTTGCAGCTTCTTCAAGCAGATGTCGATCGAGCTCTGGGTTTTGGCTGCGCAACGCGATAAAAATACGCACCAGAACAGCACCCACCCCCTGGCACCGCGCGGGAAGAATACTCTTGCCGCGAACGCAGGCGCGCGCCTGCGTCACATCGATATCGTTGCGATAGAGCTGTTTCAGGACCAGAAGACGGTAAATAATGCAGCCCCACATCAGCACAGAAACCAACACCAGAGGCAACATCATCGCACCCCCAGTATGGAGATAGTCCCATGCGGGTTTCACCCACTGCATCAGTTGTGCTCCAAGGCACCGGCTTCGGTCTGGATTTCGCTCTGGCGTGCCTTAGAGATTCGATTTACAAAACTTATCGCCGTTTCTTCCAGCACTGCAATACGACTTTCCACGCGGCGACTGATGAGGCTGTGCGCCAGCATCACTGGAATCGCGACACCAAGACCAAACATGGTGGTCACCAGCGCCTCTGAAATACCAGAGGAGAGCATGCGCGGATCACCGGTGCCATGGAAGGTGATCAGTTCAAAGGTATGGATCATCCCGGTTACGGTACCCAGAAGTCCCAAAAGTGGAGCGATAGAAGCGAGAACTGCAAGGGTAGAGAGAAAACGCTCCTGCGCAGGTATTTCTGCCAAAATTGCCTCTTGCAAAACATTCTCCAGTTCTGCACGCGGGTGGCTCACAAAGGGTAACCCGGCACTAAACACCCGCGCCGGCGGGACAGCGTGACGGGCGCATATTTGTTGGCACTCATCCCACTTCTGCTTGGCAATATATGGCTGAAGCTGACGTAAAATCTCCTTTGCATCATAGCGCTGACTACTTAGGAACCAGATCCGCTCCAATACTAGAGCGAGCGCGATCAAGGCGATCCCCAAGAGGGGCCACACGATAAAGCCCCCGTACTGTACCTGTTCACCCAAGCTGCGTTGATAGGTCATTTGACGCAGAGATGCACCATGGCCAATGTCAATGGGTGCAGCCTCAGTGTTTCCATCGATATAAGCTGCGATAGCCTTTTTCAACGTGTAACTCGGTGCTTGCGATAAAGCCAACAACTGGCGGCTAGGGGGAGAATAGAGGGCAAACCCCACCTCTGTATCGCTTTGATACAGGGCGGTAAACACCCCAAGCAGCACCACTTCAGCTTCCACCTGTTTCCCAGCACGATTTACAACGGAGATGCGCTCACGCTGCACTTGAGCGGCTCCTTGAATCTGTTCCAGCATGAGCTGGCGCAGGGTGTGTAGTTCCTCAATCCCTGGGGTAGCTTTAGCGGCAAGAAACTGTTCCAGCACTTGATCCTGCTGCGGCTCCAGCGCCGTAACGGGGCTGTTTTTTACCATCCCCACCACATCGGCTACGCTGGCACGGATAGAGCCAAGCAGTTCTGCGTATTGCTGATTGTGCTCCTGCTCCAGCTCTTTTTGCTCCTTCAGTTCAGTGCGGCGGCTCTCCACCATCTTTTGCAACTGGACATGGGTGCGTTCCAGCCCCTCCACTTCACCGCGTAGCTGCGTAAGCTTAGTCTCTATCCCTACGCGATCCTGTGCCAACACCCGCCGCAGTTCCTCAACTTGAAGTGCAACCTCCTGTTCATGCGCACGCGCACGTTCCAGCAGCGCCTGTGGGGTTTGCACCCCAGTGCGTGCATCCTGTGCCCTTGCAGCGTGACTGAACAGCCCCAATACCAGCAGCAATATTAAGAGCACTTTGCGCATATGAGATTTCATCCCCATGTGGGGGGTGTTTTTTGCCTTCATCACCGCTGCTCCAGAGAGCCAAAAGGTAAGGTAAGAAGATCGACAGGGCGCTGTTTGCTCCCCATCGCCACCGCTTTGCTCAGTTCGGTGTTCCAGCGCGGATCGAGCCAGCGCCACTCACGCGTCACGGGGTCGAAGTGGGCACCGCGTTGCTGCTCCAGACCCAAGGCATATAGTGCCAAGTTGCCAATGCGCAGGTGTGACATAAAAACGCGTTCCCCTTCCACCTCCAGCTCCTGCGTCACAACCTCCACACTGTGGGCATAGTCGTATTCGCTCTTTAATACCTGCATTAGGTGGCGAAACTGCTGCGCCACCGGTACCGCTGCAGCCCACACCTCTTCGTGCAGTTGACGAACACGCGCCTGGCGCTCCTCCATATTGAAGGGCAAACTATTCTCCAGCTGGATGTCGAGCAGCGCGGAACTTTGGCGCAAAAACGGTTCCATCTCCTGCTCTAGCTTCCGCGCCTGCACCACAGCCTGTTTCGACTGGGTGATTTTTTGCGCCAGAACTGCCCCATGCTCCTCAAGGCGTGCATTACTGACTTTCAACGCCTCTTTGCGCTGTAGCAAGGTTTCAATTTCCTGCAGAGCCGCAGCTTTTTCCCGCTCCCACCCATCCAGTTCCAGCTGAGAACGCTGTTGCAGGGCGATAGTATCGTGGAGTGGCTCCACAATGCTTTGCGCTAATGTTTGCCCTTCAACCCGTAATGTGCACAGTAACAGAACAACCATAAATACATATATCTTCACTTACTTCTCCTGTATTATCCTTGGTTACATTGGGATGTTCGTTGCTAGACTCTGTAACAGAGCGCTGAAATTATCAGACCCCTAAAGGAGTTACAAATGGATTTCAATCAGTTAAAAGAATACTTCGAAAACACTAAAGGCACTGGCATTCTCTCTACTGCTGACGCGGATGGCAAGGTCAATTCTGCCCTCTATGCCAGCCCCCGCTTCCTCGACGAGGATCGGATCGCCTTTATCATGCTCGATCGCCTCAGTTATGCAAACGTGCAAAATAATCCACACGCAGCATATCTGTTTCTGGAACCAGGAGAAGGCTACAAAGGGGTGCGCATGCATCTGAGCAAAGTTGCAGAAGAGCACAACACTCCGCGCATCGATGAACTTATGCAACAGCGCGGCACCAGCGAATACGCACAAAAAGATCGCTACCTGGTATTTTTTGCTGTGGATAATATTCTCCCTCTGGTAGGAAGCAAAAAATAGGCTCTCATGCTTGAACTCAAGATCCCTGGGCTGGATAAAATTCAGTTGCACCATCTGCTTTTGGACTGCAACGGCACCCTCACCTGCGATACACAGCTAATCGCTGGCGTTAAGCCACGGATTCGCACCCTGGCGCGGGATCTGGAAATAACGGTACTCACTGCAGATACCCACGGCAATGCGCGCACTACCCTAGAGCCTCTTGGGTGTGCGCTCCATGTGATCAGGCCTCAGGAACAAGCGGAGGCTAAGCGCGCTTACATCGCCAAACTCGGGGCGGAGCACTGCGTTGCCATCGGTAATGGTTTTAATGACAACCTCATGCTCCGCGAAGCACGTTTGGGGATCGCTGTGATCCAAGCAGAGGGGGCTGCTACATCTACCCTGCAACATGCCGATGTGGTATGCACCGATATCTGTGCTGCCCTGGACCTGCTTCTGAAACCCCAGCGCCTGCAAGCTACCCTGCGGCGCTGATACTTGACAACAGCGCGTAGCCTGTACTTGCACAGAGAAAGCATAATATGCATGGGCTACGCTACTGTAGCAATACATGACTAAAACAATAAAGTATTGACACGCACCCCCGAGGGGCGGTATCAATGCGCACTATCAATAGAGTCTATTTCCGGTATCATAATCTGGGGCGGCGCCTACGCCAGTCCTGCACATTGCAACAGAAAGGGTGAACCTATATGAAGCTGTTAAACCTTATTTCTATTTTTGCCGTTTTGCTGGTCGTCAGTGCGTGCAACAACAATCAAAGCTCCACCCAAGGAGCTAGCAGCAGTACTGCCTTGCCCGAGAATCATCCCGACATCTCTGCGCAGGCTAATCCGCAGGCAGGCATCGCCGGTACTGTTACCGAAACCATGAATACTGCAGGCTATACCTACGTAAAAGTTGACACCGGCACCGAAGAGGTGTGGGTTGCTGCACCTGAGTT
Source organism: Desulfuromonadaceae bacterium (assembly GCA_034007015.1). Lineage (GTDB taxonomy): Bacteria > Desulfobacterota > Desulfuromonadia > Desulfuromonadales > Desulfuromonadaceae > JAIVHC01. The sequence continues at coordinate 17,758 of JAVERS010000023.1, read as the reverse complement.
TGAAGTAAAAGTTGGCGATCCGGTAATTGTGGGACAATCTATGCCGATGCCCAACTACCACAGCAATACCCTAAACCGCGAGTTTGAACTTGTTTACTTTGCTGGCAATGTTGCAGTAGCCGCTCACGATATGGCTCTGTGCGAAGATTCAGCCCACGCTGCGCATGCCACCGATGGCGCAGGACACACCAAACCAGCACCAGTAAAAGTCGAGGTAGATTTCTCCGCCCTCAAGCCGCTTGAAGGGGGGAAAACTCTCGCCGAGGTGTTAGCACAAGCTGAGCAGCTCGCCGGAAAGGAAATCTCCATCCGTGCCAAGGTGGTAAAGTTCAGCCCCAATATCATGAAAACCAACTGGATCCATATCCAGGACGGTAGTGAAGGCAACCCAGATTTGACCGTCACTTCAGCTTCCACTGTGGGTGTTGGCGACACAATAGTGGTTAAGGGAATTCTAGAGCAGGATCAAGACTTCGGCTACGGTTACAAGTACGACCTGATAATCCAGAACGCAGACGTGAGTATGGAAAACTAACCTTCCACCTGCCGCAAACGCGGTTAAATACGCACTGCAATACTCAAGAGGGCAGCCGCATGGCTGCCCTCTTGTTGTTTCCACCCTCTAAGAGTGAAGCGGAGAAAGCCCCATCACTTCTTTGCTGCGGCGGAAGTTTTAGTCTTCTGCTTTGGGATGGTAATACACAGGCACTGGGCCTCGGCAAATATGGTATCACCGGAGCACAACCGCCCATCAACCAACACCTTGCGCCCATCCACCGAAACGACAGTACTCTCCACTGTGACAACATGCTCCAAGGGGAGGAGGTTACGAAAACTCACGTTCAGATTCCCCACCACAATGGGATACCCCGCAGTCCATGCTGCTAACCCCAACACTTCGTCAAACACTGCTGCCATTGCGCCACCATGCACATGCTCTGGTGGCCCTTGGGTTTCAGGTCCGAACCATACCCGCGCGCGCAGTTCCTGCTTTTCATTCTTGAAATAGCGTACGCGGTAGCGATTTCCGTGGGGTTCGCCGGAAACAAAGCGTAGCGACTCCCCCACCAACGATGGAGCATCAAACTCCTCCCATCCAAGCTCACCGGACAGGTCAACGCTAGCGATACTTTCGGTGGCGCTTTGCGCCTCTGGGTTCTGCATAAAACACTTCTCCTGGTTGATGTTCAAAAAACGTAATTATTCAAGCCCTCATTAGCACGCTAAGAGGGTGGTGCATACAATAAGGACAACAGGGTCAGGGCAACAGAGCAACAAAGATCGGCATGATAGCCGCAGTTATCACTCCGTTAAGGCCTATAGCGAGTCCAGCCATGGCACCACCAAAACGGTCAATCTCAAGCATCCGTCCTGTTCCCAGACCGTGGGCGGCGGTCCCCATCGCTAAACCGAGGGCAAAGGGATCGCGAATCCCAAGCAGACGACAAAACGACGGCCCCACCATCCCCCCGAAACACCCAGTTATCACTACAATGGCTGCGGTTAAGGGGACGATGCCGCCTATTTTTTCTGAAATACCGATAGCTATTGGTGTAGTTACCGATTTTGGTGCCATCGAAAGGATCAGGCTCAGATCACTGCCAAACAGCAGCAATATAGCTGTGGCTGAAACAATAGACGCAACTGCACCTGTGCTCACCGAAACCAGCGTCGGGAGCAGACGTGAGATGATCTCCGCACGCCGCTGGTACAGCGGAAGCCCCAGTGCCACAACCGCAGGTCCGAGCAAAAACAGCAACAAGTCGCCGCCTGCGGCATACTGCGCATAAGGGATATCCAGCTGACACAACAAGGTAATAATGCAGGCTGCGGTTACAATGACCGGATTGAGAAGTGCCAGCGTCCAGCGCCGATATACGCAGGTGGCAAGTTCATACGTAACCAAGGTGAGGGTTATCCCAAACAGCGGACTTTGCAACAGGGAAGAAAACATCAGTCTCCCCCCTTGCGCGCTAGAAACTGTGCGCTCCACCCTGTGGCCGCCAACACTACCAGGGTACTCAGGCTTGCCGCTACACTCAACGCAACCCAGTGGTGTGCAATCAAGTCGGCGTAAACCATCACCCCTACCCCAGCGGGAACAAATAGCAGGGATAGATTGTCCAGCAGTAGCTCCGCCGCATCCTTGACCCATTCCACCTGCAACAGTTCAGCACGCAACCCGCCAAGGAGCAGAATCATCCCCACCACACTACCGGGCAGAGGCATCTCTAGCCAGCGCGTGAGCACCTCACCTCCAAGTTGCAAACCTAAGAGTATTGCCATTCCTCTAAGCATTTTTCTATCCTCCGAAGCGGGTTGAAACGCTACTACCGCTAAAACCTCTTCTAAAACATCCCCTGAACCACCTGCAGGCTGGCAGCATGCGCCAGCCGCAGAACAGAGACCTGAGTTTTCCCATTCATTCCTCTTCTTCTGAAAAATATGCAAACACTGCCGCTACAGCAGAGGCAGGCAACCACTCCAGCTGTTGCAGTTCCTCCAGTGGCGCTTTTTTAATCCTTGCCACACTGCCAAAGTGACGCAACAAACGCGCCCGGCGCTTAGGACCAATCCCCGCAATTTGCTCCAGAGAGGATTCAAGCCCCGCTTTACGTCGCAGACGGCGATGATGGGTAATGGCAAAGCGGTGTGCCTCATTGCGCAGACGTTGCAGCATAAACAGCGGCGCTGAGCCAGCACGCAAGGTGATAGGGTTTTTGCGCCCGGGGCGGAAAAAGCGCTCCTCGCTCCGCTCCACCGCATGCCCGCGCACATTGCGCTTCACTCGGCTTTCAGCAATGGATACCAGTTCCAGTTCGTGCTCCAGCCCCAGCTGTACAATAACCTGCTCTGCCGCCGAAAGCTGCCCCTTCCCTCCATCGATAAGAATCATATCGGGGAGGTTATCATCCCGAATACCGCGACTCAAACGGCGCTGCAACACTTCCTGCATGGAGGCGTAGTCATTTGCTCCGACTACATTTTTGATGCGGTAGTGTCTGTATTCATTCTTATCCGCTTCGCCGTTGATGGCGACCACCATGCTCGCAACCGAATGTTCTCCCTGAATGTTGGAGATATCATAACACTCGATCCGTTTCGGTACGCGTGTAAGCTTCAGCGCCATGCGGAGTTGCTCTAACACCGCGGCGCGCGCCTCACGCCGATCCCCACGCTCACGTGCATGCTCCTGTGCATTGCGTTGCGCCATAAGTACCAGCTCCCGCCGTTCGCCGCGCTGAGGCACGCGCACATCCACTTTAGCCCCGCGCCTCTCCTCCAGCCACTGCTGTAACACCGCATCGCTTTCAGGCTTCAATGGGAGTAACAAGGTGGAGGGGATCACCGGATCGCGGCTGTAGTACTGCTGTAAAAATTCGAGCAACAGCTCCGCCTCGGGGACGACCCAACGCAGGGCAAAGGTACGTCTGCTCACGAGGCGCCCACCGCGCACACACAACAGGCACAGCTCCATCTCCCCTTCCTGCGGCGCCATCCCTATCACATCCATATCCTCAGCGTCACTGCTGACCACCTTCTGCTGCTCCAGAGTCTCCTCAATGGCGTTGATTTGATCGCGCAGGCGCGCTGCCTCTTCAAATTCCAGCGCAGTTGAGGCTGCGTGCATACGTGTACGCAGATCGTCCACCACCTCGGTCTGGCGTCCGGAGAGAAATTTGATCACCCCATGCACCTGTGCACGGTACTCTTCACGACTTATTTTTCCATGACAGGGCGCACTACACTGACCGATCTGATAAAATAGACACGGGCGCTCACGCCGGCGGCACTGCGACCACGCATGCCGACGCAAAAGGAAAATACGCTGAACCTCCTTCAGGGTCTGCTTAAGCGCCCCAGCCGAAGCGTAGGGACCGAAGTACAGCGCTTTGTCCCGCTTCACCCGACGCACCACCTTGATAGCGGGATAATCTTCATTGAGATCAATGCGTAAGGACACATAGGTTTTGTCATCGCGCAGGTTGATATTGTAGCGCGGCTTATGTTTCTTGATCAGGGTATTTTCCAGAATCAGCGCTTCTTTTTCCGTATCGGTGATCACCGTCTCCAGACGGCGCGCGCGCTGCATAAGAAATTGAATCTGCGCACGTTTGTCATCCCCACGTACATACTGACGCACCCGCGTGCGTAGATTACGCGCCTTGCCCACGTAGATAACCCGCTCTGCGTTATCGTACATCAGGTATACTCCACAACGGGTGGAGATCTGAGCGAGGTTTATATCCTGCAACCCTGGCATAGCGAACCCATGTTTGTGAGTATTTAACGGAACAGGTAAAGAGTCGTGCTTAACCGCTCCAAAAAAACCAAAAAAGCTCTTGAACAAAAGCTTTCCAGCATAACCCGAGGATAACACATCCCGCGCCCCTGGCGCACCTGCGCTTTGGGGTGGAAACATGGACAAAACCTTCCACCATATAGCACAGGAATGGCGTAGGATCTTGCCTCGGGGGGATTTTTGTAGTTTTAGGCGGTGTGAATGATATAGAATCGCGCCCAAAAGCTTTTCAATTAAACTAGATGGAGAAATTACATGCACAACCTGTGGGACAGAATTCTACGTAGCAACAAAGAAGAGGAGAGTCTGAGCACTTTTTTGCAGCGAATTCCAGTTTTTTCCCATTTGAACCGCAAAGATTTTCAATACATCAAGACCCTGATCCACACCCGCGCCTATAGTCCAGGTGAGATCATCTTTGAACAGGGAGATCCAGGTTCGGGGATGTACATCATCCGCAGCGGCCATGTTACCCTGTTTACCCGCGACGCGCATAACAAGCGTGAGGACCTGAGTGTGTTGGGACCAGAGGATTTTTTTGGCGAAACTACTATAGCCACCCCAACCGCGCGCGTAATCTCCGCTTCGTGCAACGAAAAATGTGAGTTACTGGGGCTGTTTCGCTCGGACTTGTTTGCGGTAGCTGAGCGACGCCCAGAAATTGCCAACCGTATTCTACTGGGACTAACCTCGGTGATCAGTGAACGTCTGCAGAACGCCATCCTTGAGTTACGCAAATACTCTGTGTCTGAGGAATCTTAACAAGCATGCACATGACCCGCTCCCAATTCCTTTTTTTCTATTTCGTGATGACTGCCGCCCTTGCAAGCGGTCTGGCGCTCTTTTCGTCTGCATCCACCATTACACTGGCACTACGTTCCGCTGCGGCAGGGATCTTTGTCCCCTTGATTCTGGCTCTGACCGCGGCCTTTGTCCTTGATCCGGTGGTGAGCAAACTGGAAAAGTATCACATCCCCCGCAGCCGCTCCACCCTCGCCATTTTCTTTTTTATCTTAGCGTTGCTCTGGCTCTCCGGGAGCTGGCTCGTCACCTACACCCAGCAGATGTGGATCTCGCTGCTCCAAGATTTTCCACGTTACAGTGCCGGATTGATCAAATACATTAAAGAAGCACAGATCTCCTGGCAAGAGGAGTTCCCTTTGCTGGCTCAGTATGATTTGACCGAAAGGGTGCGTGAGTGGGCAGAAAAATTTTTCGCCTTTCTTATTGTCGCCACCCCAAAGTCAGCGCTAAAACTCGGGAGCCTACTGATACTGGTGCCACTGTTTGCGTTTTTCTTTATTCGCGATGGCGCCAACATCCGTCGCAGTCTTATCGCCTTGGCCCCCAATCGCTACTTTGAAATGGCACACGACCTCTCCTATCTCATAAGCCGTCAGACTGCGCGCTTTGTGCGTGGGCGCATCATCGAGGCAAGCATCATCGGTCTGTGCATAACTGCAGGGCTGAGCCTCACCGACATCCGCTATGCCCCTCTCCTTGGCCTGTTTGCAGGGATCACCAACCTGATACCCTACCTCGGCCCACTGATGGGGATGATTCCAGGATTCACCATCGCTATGATTGATCTTGGCTTTGGCGCACAGTTCTGGTGGATTGTGATTTTGTATATTCTCATTGCTCAAGTGATTTTAGACAACTTCATCCTTATCCCGATTTTAATTTCACGCTACGCTAACCTCCACCCTCTGCTGGTTGTTGTTGCCATCATTATGGGAGGGAAAATATACGGCGTGCTGGGGATGATTATCGGTATCCCGATCCTCAGTGCATGTAAAATTGCCTTTATCCAGATCCGCCACTACCGGCGCGCTTTTTCACTACCTGACACCGGAACCGAACTTCCTCACTGAACCTAATCATGTCTATTTTACATACATTTAAAAATATGAAGCTGCGCTGGAAGTTGCTGAGCATCATCCTGCCGCTGGTTTTCCTCCCCCTGTTGCTGGTGGGGAATATCGTGGGCTACAACGCCTCCAATCTAGCACGCAGCGGCATCAACCAGGCAAGTCGCGATGATCTGGAACATATGGCAGTATTTACCCGGCATCTGCTGGAAGCACACCATCAGCAGTTTCAAGTGTACCAGCAAGAGCGCAAAAATGATTTTATCCGTGAACTGGAAACCCTCCTCAATGTGGCGCGCGAGATGGTGGAGGAGAAACAGCGCCTGCAACAGGAGGGTAAACTCACCCCTGCACAGGCACGCGCCCAGGCGCGCAAACTCTTAAAGCAGATCAGCATCGGCGCAAGCGGCTACATTTACACCCTCACCAGTGATGGCGTCCTCCAAGCCCATATTGCGCGCGAGGGGGAAAATATCAGTGCTGAAATGGACGGCAACGGGCGTCTATTTATCCGTGAGATGATCGACAACGCGCACCAAACACCGGTGGAGACCGTGCATCAGATCCGCTATCCGTGGCGTAACGAGGCACTAGGAGATATTGAATACCGAGATAAACTTGCAGTCTATGCCTATTTCCCGCAGTGGGACTGGATCATTGCAGCCGCAGGCTATATTGAGGAGAGCTATGCCGCGGGCGCCTATGAAAAGCGGGCCCTAGAAGAGTTGAAGGATAAGATTAAGCAGAAACAGGTGGCCAAAACCGGCTATATCTATGCCATGGATAGCGCTGGAACCTTCACCATCCATCCAGAGCAGGAGGGGGAAAACTTCTACGATATCCGCGATTCAGACGGCAATGCGTTTATCCGCCAGATGTGTGAAACGCGCGCGGGCTGGATCCGTTACCCATGGCAGGTAAGCTCCAGTTCTGTACCCCGACATAAAATTGTGCGCTATGAGTACTTCCCCCCCTGGGACTGGATTGTGGCTGTGGCGTGCTATGAAGATGAGTTTTACGAAGCGGCAGATCGGATCAGTTCCGACACTGCTAAAATCACCCTGTTCACCACTATGGCTGCGGGAGCGCTTTCACTGTTGCTGGTCACTTGGGCCTCTACCATCATCACCCGCCCGATCCAACACATGATTCAAGTAATCCGCCGCGTCAATGCGGGGCACATGCGCGAAAAGATGGAGATTGACACCAACGATGAGCTTGGAGAGCTCGCGCACACCTTCAATCGCATGACTGAGATAATTCAGAAAAACAAGGAGATGGAGGAGAGCTTGGCGCAGCATGGCAAGATGGCATCTTTGGGAGTTCTTTCTTCTGGAGTGGCGCACGAAATCAATAATCCATTGGGGGTGATTCTGGGGTATGCCGGCTATATTGAGGGTAAAATTGGCCCTGACGATCCCAATTACACCTATATTCACGAGATCAAACGCGAGAGCAAGCGGTGCAAAAAAATTGTCCAGGACCTGCTCAGCTATGCGCGCACACCTAAGTCAGCGCTCGAGCCTACCGACCTCAATGCCCTGCTAGAACAAATTGTCAACTTTGCCGCCAACCATGCGGATATGCACCATGTGACGATCCGGCGCAACTTTGATCCTGACCTCCCCCCCGTAGCGGTGGATGGCGATCAAATGCGACAGATCGCTATTAATCTGCTCCTCAACGCGGGGGGGGCAATTCGCCATGATGGAGAAATTGTGGTAGAAAGTGCACTGGAACACAACGAGGTGATTATCCGCATCCGCGATAATGGCTGTGGCATGGATGCAAAGACCTTGGAACATATCTTTGAGCCCTTTTTTACTACCAAAGAGCGTGGCACCGGCCTTGGCTTAGCTATCTCAAAACAAATAATTGAACAGCATCAGGGGGAAATAGAGGTTCACAGCCGCCTTGGCGAAGGTACCAGTGTAACGGTGCGCATTCCCCTGTATCCGGAGCAGTATACGGCATGGACAAAAATAGAATCATCCTCATAGACAACGAAGAGGGGCTATGCCGCATGATCGAAGCGGTACTTGGCGACAATGGCTATAAAGTGGACAGCTTTACCAGCCCCTTTAAGGCTATTGAGGCCTTCAAGCCCGACATCTACGATCTGGTGATCAGCGACATTAAGATGCCCGGGATGGACGGTCTTGAGGTTCTGCAAAAAATTCGCGCCCTGGATCAACACATCCCAGTGATCATGATCACCGCATACGCCACGGTAGAAACTTCCATCCAGGCGCTGCGCAAAGGGGCATACGACATGCTCACCAAACCTTTTGAGCCGGAGGAACTTCTGTATCGGGTCAAGAATGCCCTGCATGCCAATCAGCTAGAAAATGAAAACCGCGAACTCAAACAGAAACTAGCACATGGATCCTCCTTCGAACAGATCATCGGTGCCACAGCTGGGTTGAAGTCGGTGATGGAACTGGTACGCAAGGTTGCCATGCGCGACACCTCGGTATTGATCACCGGAGAATCTGGTACCGGCAAAGAGGTGATCGCAAAAGCGATTCACGCCAATTCTACCCGGAGTGAGAAGCGTTTTGTGGCCATCAACTGCGGAGCACTGCCCGCCAATGTGCTCGAAAGTGAGCTGTTCGGGTACAAAAAAGGGGCTTTTACCGGAGCCAATACCGACAGAAAAGGGATTCTGGAGGCCTCTAATGACGGAACTCTGTTCTTAGACGAGGTGGGAAACCTACCCATGAATGTCCAACAGACCCTGTTGCGTTTTCTACAAGAACATGAATTCATGCGTCTAGGCGACACCCAACCCATCAAGGTGGATACGCGCATCATCTCCGCAACCAATTCAGACATAAAGCAACAGATGCAGGATGGAAGTTTCCGCGAGGATCTGTTCTACCGCCTCAATGTAGTCAATATCCACCTCCCCCCATTGCGCGAACGGCGCCAAGATCTCCCCCTGCTGGTATCTCACTTTATCCAAAACAATAATGCGAAATTTGGCACGACAGTAAAAGGACTCACCTCGGAGGCGCTGCAACTGGTATACAGTTTTGACTGGCCCGGCAACATCCGCCAGATGGAGAATGTTATCGAGGCGTGCATGACCATGGTGGATGGTGGGCGTATCGACGCCGAAATCATGCAGCAATTCCTCTATCCTGATACAGAGGCCGATCCACACCCCTGCGACCCTAGCATGAGTGCGCTTACCCCAGCAGAGACAGAATACAGTCAGGCACTCGCTGAATTTGAGACTAAATACCTCCGCACCTTGTTAAAAAAAGCCGACGGGAATGTGGAAAAAGCGGCAGAATTGGCTGGGATGAATATGGCCACCATCTACCGCAAGTTGAAAAAACACACTATCAGCAAAGGTGAGTTCAGTTGATTTTCGCAATTTTGCAAATCTATGTTTTGCGTGCGAAAGCGGCACCTCCCATCACCATCCTCAGTCATTACAACGCAAGCATCTGAAATAACTAGACATTCTCCCTGACCATATCCGCCTCTCCCCTTCCAGCGCATTTAAACCTATTTGCAAAAATGCAAATCTCAAAGCACACCCTTCATAGCCCACACATCCACAACTATCTGTTATTACTGCATATTTATGAAAAAACACGAGACTGGCATGCACCATGCAACTACACTCCTTGCAACATCCACATAAGGAGCGGGGCACTGCAATGCAGGATAAAACTGTATGTCCATTTTTTGGCAAAAACGATGACTATTGTGATGTAGGGTGCGACTACATCAACAACCACGACATAAAGATGATTATTGATTACTGCGCAGATGACTACACCCTGTGTATGAAATATAAACAATTGGCCTATTTCAATGCGGAAATGCTGCACGATGCAGCGCGGACCTTCAATCAGGATGCAAAGGAGAGAACAACCATGAGTAACGAAATTAAGAACATGTCACTTCAGGACACCACTGCCAACCCCGCGCCTCTGGGCCTGCTCGGTTTCGGGATGACTACGGTGCTCCTTAACCTGCACAACGCTGGCTTCTTTCCCCTCGACGCCATGATCTTGGCTATGGGGATATTTTACGGCGGGCTGGGGCAAATTATTGTCGGAATTATGGAGTGGAAAAAGAACAACACCTTCGGTGCCACTGCATTTACCTCGTATGGCTTGTTCTGGCTCACCTTAGTGGCACTTATCCTGCTGCCAAAGACTGGGATGGTTGAGGCTTCTTCTCCCGTTGCAATGGGTTTCTACCTCACCTGCTGGGGGGTGTTTACCGCAGTACTGTTTCTCGGCACCTTCCGTCTTAACCGCGCGCTGCAGGTGGTCTTTGGTTCTTTGATGATACTGTTTTTCCTTCTCGCCGCTGCGGACTTCAGTGGGAATGCCGCTCTGAAAATGATCGCGGGCTACGAAGGGATCTTCTGCGGCCTATCCGCCATCTACACCGGTCTTGCACAGGTGATCAACGAAGTGTTCGAGCGTGAAGTTGCTCCCTTGGGTGCTATTAAGTAAGATTAAAACCAGCTACACGATATACCCATACCAACCACTACCAAGGAAAACTGTAACGCTAAACTTGAAGAGCCGCCTGCCCGGGCGGCTCTTCTTTTTTCCCATGACATTTTCCTCAAGGTGTGCTTCTATCTGCACGGTTTCCTGTAAGGTGTGCGCTGACTTGACAAAGAGCAGCGTTCTCCTGCAAAATCAATACTTTCTACTTTACTGTGCGCTATGTATCCCATCAACTCGAGATTGTATGGCGCACCGGCACATTTTTGCGTAAGCATTATTCAAGCAAAGGAGTAACGAGCTATGTACAGCAGTTCTGACCTGAAAAAAGGGCTGAAGATCATGATTGATGGCGAACCATACGTAATTGAGGGATTTGATTTCACCAAGCCCGGCAAAGGTCAGGCCCTGTATAAATGCAAACTGCGCAATATGATCACTGGCTCCCTGTTTGATCGCACCTATCGCAGCGGCGAGAACTTCGAACCAGCACCGCTGGAAGAACGCGATATGCAGTATCTGTACAAGGATGAAGCTGGCTATGTCTTTATGGATGCGAAGACCTTCGAACAGGTGATTCTGTCAGAGCAGACCCTGGGCAACGATCATTATTTTCTCACCGACAACATGGAAGTGAAGGTGCTGATGTTTGGAGATCAGGGGATTGGCATCACTCTGCCAAACTTTGTCAACCTCACCGTGACTCATTCAGATCCATGGGTTAAAGGTGATACAGCTGCTGGGAACAACAAACCCGCCACCGTTGAGAGTGGCTACACCCTGCAAGTACCGTCATTTGTAGAAGAGGGAACCTTGATTCAGATCGATACCCGCACCGGCGAATACGTAACCCGCATCAAGGAGTGATTCATGACAACCTGCCCCGATGCAACCCGGGCAGCGCGGCGCGACAACCTGTATGCAAGAGCCCGGATTATTCAGCAGATCCGGGCTTTTTTTATTGCGCGCGCTTACTTGGAAGTGGAAACCCCGCACCGCGTTCCGTGCAACGCCCCCGAAGAGTATATTGAGCCGGTTCCCAGCGCGGGCGCATTTCTGCACACCTCGCCAGAGCTGTGTATGAAACGCCTCCTCGCTGCAGGATATCCCAAGCTGTTCCAGCTATGTCGCTGCTGGCGCCACGCTGAGCGCGGCACGCGCCATCTACCGGAGTTCACCATGCTGGAGTGGTACGCCAGTTACAGCGATTACCTTGATCTCATGCACACCTGCGAAGAACTGCTGTGCCATCTGATCCCAACCGGGGTCTTGAGCTGGCAGGAGCACACGATCTCGCTCAAGCCACCGTTCGAGCGGATCCCTCTAGCACAAGCATTCACGCGTTTTGCGCCCATGGCGCTGGAAGATACAATCGCGGCAGATTGCTTTGAGGAAGTCTACACTGAACATGTAGAGCCTAAGCTGGGGATTGCGGCGCCAGTATTCATATACGACTACCCTACCTCTATGGCAGCGCTGGCGCGTACCAGAGCTGATGCGCCCCACTTGGCGGAGCGCTTTGAACTCTATATCGGGGGGATGGAACTGGCAAATGGGTTCACCGAACTTACCGATGTGCAGGAGCAGCGCCAACGCTTCAACGCGGCGCTAGAAAACATACACCCCTCTGACCCGCAGTCCCTGATGCCGGAGGCGTTTCTGGCCGAGCTCGAACAGATGCCGCCAAGTGCTGGCATCGCCCTAGGGGTAGACCGTCTCGTGATGCTCCTGACCAATGCAACTGAGATTGATGCGGTGGTAGCGTTCACACCAGAAGAGCTGTAGGTGAGGATTAAGGAGATTTTCGCTCAGCCATTACATCCCATCCTTAGTTCAATTCTAGGCATCGCACCGCGCCACATCCTCCGCATGATTTCTTCCACTTTAAGAGCTTAAACGGTTTGGATACTCCACCAGCGTGCCATCGGCGGCGCGCAGGCGCGCCTGCTCCCCCAGACACTCCACATACTCGGGCACTAGAGAGATTTTACCATGACCTCCAGGCAGATCCACAATGAAGTGGGGCATGGCAAGCCCGGACAAAGCGCCACGCAGTTGGGCCATGATCTCTACTCCATCTTCCAAGCGGGTACGAAAATGGGCCGTACCGCGGGTGAGATCCATCTGATGCAAATAATAGGGGCGAATGCGAAGTTCGAGCAGACGCTCAAACAGACCCTGCAATAGCGCCGCGCTGTCATTCACCCCCCGCAGCAACACGGTTTGATTCACCAGCGGCACACCCGCATCCACCAGCTTGCGACACGCCGCGATACATGCGGGGCTCAATTCATCTGGGTGGTTTATGTGGGTCATAAAATACAGAGGTTGCGCCTGTTGCAACAGTTTACACAGCGCAGGCGTTATGCGCTGCGGCAGCACCACCGGAGCGCGACTCCCAAGTCTGAGCACCTTTACATGCGAAATTTTCCGCAGGCGTCCCAACAGCTCCTGCACCAAGCGATCCGACATGGTAAGAGGATCGCCGCCGGACAAAATCACTTCGTTAATCTGCGGGGTTGCGCGGATATATTCCACTGCCCCTAAAAGGTCACTAAAAGATATGCCGTGTGTTGCTCTGCCAACGTGACGTTTGCGCGTGCAAAAACGGCAATAGGCAAAACAGCTCGTGGCACACAACAGCAACACGCGCCCCGGATAACGATGCACCACATGCGGCACCGGAGACAGCCCCTCTTCGTTCAGAGGATCAACCTCGCCACCATCCTCCAGCTCTGCGGCTGTGGGGACAAACTGCCGTGCAATTGAATCCCCTTTGGTATGGAGCAACTCAAGCAGATGTGGAGTAAGCCGCAAGGGATATGTTTCAGTGACCTGCTCCAGCGCGGCATGATCCATCCCTGAATGTGCTCTCAGTTGCGCTGCTGTCTTGTATGCGTTCTTGTTGTGCTCCTGCCATTTTTCCACGAACACAAACCTCCTATTTAAAAGGTAAAACATTCAATCTGCGTAAGTATAGAGCCCCTTGCGCATAGAACAATAGCTGGATCCATGCTAGACTTCGGCTCCCAGTATGGTTCTAATATGTTGCGCGCATTGGTGGGATACACTTCACCATGTGCCGTGCTCTTTCTCTATTTCTAACACTTACGGAGTTGCCATGAAACACTTCGCCGTCACCATTATTGGCAGAGACCGCCCCGGTATTGTTTCTGATAGCGCGCGGATTCTCTACGAACTCGGATGTAACGTTGCGGACTCAAGCAGCACCATTCTCGGCGGTCAGTTTGCCATGATCCTGATCGTCTCCCACCCCGATTTTGAGACTAGTGAGCCGTTGCAACGGGCGTATGCTGAGCTCGAAGACTCTGGGCTATCGGTATTTGTACGCACCTTGAAACCGGGGGGAGAAAAGCGTCCCGATCTTCCCGGCGAGTTGTGCATGATCTCGGTCTATGGTTCAGACAAGGCCGGAATTGTATATCAGGTAACCCGCCTGTTGAGCCAGAACAATGTCAACATCATCGACCTTGCCACCAAGCTGATTGGCACTGCAGAACGCCCAGTATACGTCATGATGTGCGAGGCAGTGCTTCCCCCCTCTCTGAGTGTCGAGGATATTCGCGATATGTTGGAGAATCTACGCGAGGAGTTGCAGGTGGATATCTCGGTGCGCAATGTAACTCCGGTGGAGCTGTAACCCATGGCCGTCCGTGAAGTACTGGTCTACCCTGCTCCTATCCTTAAACAGATGTGCAAGCCCGCAGACCCACATGCGCCAGAAACCATGGCCTTAGTACAGGATTTAATTGACACCATGTATGACTCTGGCCATTCCGTGGGGATTGCTGCACCGCAGATCGGTGCCCCACTGCGGGTTGCAGTGGTGGATGTGTCGGAGAGCAAACTGGGGCGCAAACACAACCACGGCCTGATGGTGATGATAAATCCAGAGATTATCGAACGCAGTGGGCAAAAAACCATGCGTGAGGGGTGCATGAGTATACCCGACTATACCGGCAATGTTGAACGCGCCAAGGAGATCGTGGTCCATTTTTTTGACCAGCACCTGAAGGACTGCGTCATCCACTGCAAGGGGTTTGAGGCGGTTGCGATCCAACATGAGCTCGACCATCTCGACGGGAAGCTGTTCCTCGACCGCATCTCTAACCCAAGCACAGAATTGTTCCGGCGTAAACATTAACCCTGCCAACACTACAGGCGTACCCCAGCTCACGGTATATCGGGGTACGCCTGCTCTGTTTCATCTGTCTGTCACGCGTGCCGTTGCAGGTACTCTAGCAACAGCCGCACACCAAAGCCGGTCCCGCCAGCAGGCTGCCCAGGACACCCTTTTTCACTCCATGCGGTTCCCGCGATGTCTACATGCGCCCACGGGCACTTAGGGGCAAAATGTTGCAAAAAGGCTGCGGCAGTAATGGTTCCCGCCGGACGCCCTCCTGTATTTTTTAAATCAGCAACACTGCTCTCAAGTTGCTTAGCGTATTCTTTACGCAGGGGCAACTCCCACAAGTGCTCACCGCTCTTCTCTCCGGCATGGATCAGGTCTCGCACCAATTCAGCATCACTACCCAGCACTGCGGCGGTGTGGTGCCCAAGAGCGATAATGCATGCCCCGGTCAGGGTTGCAATATCGATCACCGCGCGCGGATTTTTGCTCCCGACCCAGTGCAGAGCATCCGCGAGGATCAAGCGCCCTTCCGCATCGGTGTTGATCACCTCTATACTTTTACCCGCAGCTGAGCGGACAATATCGCCGGGACGTTGTGCAGAACCGGAGGGCATATTCTCCACCGCAGCGATCACGCCTACAACATTCAGCGGTAGCTGGAGGCGCGCAGCACTTATCAGGGTGGCCATAACCGCGGCACCACCGGCCATATCCATCTTCATCTGCTCCATCCCCTCTCCGGGCTTAAGCGAGATGCCGCCGCTATCAAACGTAACAGCCTTCCCCACCAGCGCTACCGGCGCTTCGCCCGCCGCGCCTCCGCGATACTCCATCACAATCAGGCGCGGTTCAGCGCTGCTTCCTTGCGCTACTGCCAGCAGTGCATGCAATCCCGCCTGTTCCAGCGCATTCTGCCCCAAAATCGTGGTTTTAATCCCCACTTTCTGACTTTGCTCCCACGCGGTGCACGCAAGAAACTCCGGGTTTTTTACATTTGAAGGCTCGTTTACCAAATCACGTGCTAACGCAGTGCCCTGCAGTATTGTCATCCGCATCTGCAGCACCTGTTTGAGTTTCACTCTCTGCGCTTCTGTAGCGGCGTGGATCACAATCTCTATCCGGGCACAACCTGGGTCTGGATCACTTTTGTATTTATCAAAGGTGTAGAGTTCGAGTCCGCATCCCTCTAGAAGCCACTCCACCTCTGTTGCAGTGGCAGACTCCGGCATGAGTGCTGTATCTATCTCTATTTTTTTGATCTTCTTCTGCTTAACCTGCGTCCCAATGTGTGCTCCAGCCTGGCGCCACTGCGTGGCATCGGGCGCGTCCCCCAGACCGACAAGAATAAGAGCAGCTTCCCCTACAACTTGCGGAGGAAGAAAAAGCACTGCGTCCGCCTTGGCACTAAACGCCCGACTACTGCGGACAAGCCCGAGTTGGCTCGAAGTATCGGGGGGGAAGCTCTCCCCGCGCTCCCACCCCTTCTGCTCAAGTACCATTACCCGCGCATCACAATCTGTCTCTTTATGGGCCGGATAGATAAAACTTATTTCTGGTAGCATTTTTTCCTCCTTTTCATCCCTGCATCGATGTTACGCGTTGTTATGCGCAGCGTTAAAATATTGCAATAACCAAACAACCTGATAGTATTAAAAGTCTTGTCAAGTGTAAGCCAACTGAGGCATTGCGACAATTGGTGCCTTTCGCAAAACATCTTGCTTCAACCATGCTTAAACCACTCTACCTTCGGAGAACTGCATGCCGGCTTTAAACGCCTTCCAGTTGCGCACTCGGGTAACCGCGGTATTTATCCTTACTATTTTGGTTATCGGTCTGATTGTTTCAGCAGTGGCCTTTGGGGTGTTAGTGCGCACCTTCATGACAGCAAGTGCAGAGCAACACAAGTTACATCTTAAGAGTAAACAAAAAGCTCTGGGTAATTGCCTGGAGCATCTAAGCGAACAGGCCAACCTGATTCATAGCTGCAGCCTGTGTTCAAATATGCTCTGCGCTTATAGTGAGAATCTCCTCAGCCTTGAAGACGTTGAATACGATAACACAATAAACATCGCGCAGGCACTAAAGCACTCGGAGATGATTGACGGAATCATCCGCACTGACCTTAAGGGCAAAGTGATTGCAAGCGTCGGCTCCGTATCCCCGCGCGACTCTTGGCCTTACATCCCCGGGGAAACTACTGGCACCGATGATCCTCCAGCAAGGGTGGTGTACTCCAGCATTCTTTCAGATCTTGGCACTCTGCGTATTATTGCGGTTAGCCCCATCCATGTAGATGAGAAAGCTTTAGGTTTCGATATTCTATTTTTCTCTCCGTTCCATTTTCTGGAGATCATGCAGGATCCTTCGGTGGAGGCCTCAGCGCTGTTTCATCCTGGCGACAACTCTGCCATTGTATGGGCAGCCAACATCTATAGTGACAATACCGATAGAAATCCACCTGAAACCCACGCTAAAGTTAAACAAATTATTCGTGGACTAGAACCACCCCATGCCACAGATAACGTGCTGGAATGGCCGCAAACATCCCACGGAGAACAACTTCAATTCATCTATGCGCGCATTCCGGGCAGTGATTGGTACATCGGCAGCTATATAGAAGAAAAAACTTCTTTTGCCTACATGCTACGCCAGCACATTTCCATCTTGGGCACAATATTCGGCCTCGCCTGCGCAGGCGGGGTGCTCTGTTATCTGGCTCTGCGCCCCCTCACGCACGGATTTGTCTCCCTGACTGCACGTTTAGAACAAACCAATGCAACTCTCAATGAGGAGATTAGTGAACGGCGCCAGGTGGAGGCAGAGCTGCGTTTGAGTGAAGAGCAGTGGGCCAACACCTTTGCCTCCATCGAAGATGCTATTTTCGTCCTCGATGCCAACGGGCATATAAACAAGCAAAACAGTGCTGCGCGCAAACTATGCTCAGCCTACAACA
>JAVERS010000022.1:0-37935 GCA_034007015.1 Desulfuromonadaceae bacterium | reverse complement strand
ATAAGACCGTAAACACCTTTGTGGAAAAATCACGCGCTATAACCCTTACGGTAGAATCTACCCGTCAGGGGATGGAAGAGTTGTATGAACAGGGTGTGTTTAGCACTGAAATGCTACGTGAGTTCGCGGCCCAAGGACAGATAGACAAATTGGTCATGTCTGTGCCAGTGGTGTCAGCATGGCATGCGGCTATGCGTAAGGCAGAAGAGGGTAACTACGAATTTCGGGTGCCGAAGTTTGAACCACGCAAGCCGAGCAATACTCCCGATCCTGTTGAAGCTAAAGCCATAAAGACCATGAAAAGCGAGGGTCTGAAAGAGTATTATGTGATTGATGACAAGATTAATGCGGTGCGATATTTCCGTCCAGTTGTCTTGTCCGAAACCTGCATGGTGTGTCACGGTGATCCACGTACTTCGGTGGAGTTGTGGGGCAACCATAAAGGGCTCGATCCCACCGGGGGTAAAATGGAAAACTGGCGTGCCGGCGAGATCCATGGGGCGTTTGAGGTTATTCAATCCCTGGATGAGGCTGATGCAGAATTGGCCGCAATCTTGTGGAAGAGTTCAGGCGCAGTTGGGACTGGTCTCATGGTGTGTGGTCTGCTCATCGCCAGCTTTATGCTCAAGCGTGTAAGTCGTCCTCTGGAGCAAAATGTATCCATGCTTGAGGCGCTGGAGCGCGGTGATCTAGCCAAGCGGATCGATTACCAGAGCAGTGACGAGATGGGGCGTTTGGCTGCGGCGATGAATGCTTTTGCCGACAACCTGCAGTTTGAAATACTGACCGCATTTGAAAAACTAGCAGAGGGTAATTTTACCTTTGAAGCGCAAGGACTTATTCGTGAGCCCCTCGCTAAGGCAAACCGTGCTTTGAATGAGAGCATGGGGCGGGTACGTCTCGCCGGAGACCAGATCGCTTCCGGATCGGATCAGGTTTCGGATACAAGTCAGTCGCTGTCAGAGGCGGCTACTGAGCAGGCCAGCTCGCTGGAGGAGATCAACAGTTCCATGAGCGAAATGGCATCGCGCACCAAGCAGAATGCTGAGAACGCTATTCAGGCTAATACCCTTTCAGCGGAGGCGTGTAAAGCGGCTGAGCATGGGAATAAGCAGATGCAGGATATGGTGGGAGCCATGACTGAGATCAACGAATCAGCGCAGAACATCTCCCGCATAATCAAAGTGATTGATGAAATTGCGTTCCAGACCAATCTGCTTGCTCTCAACGCTGCGGTGGAGGCGGCACGTGCAGGGCAACATGGCAAAGGGTTTGCTGTGGTGGCCGAAGAGGTGCGAAGCCTAGCGGCGCGCAGTGCCAAGGCGGCCAGCGAGACCACAGCTATGATTGAGAGCGCAATGCAGAAAGCGGAAAATGGCACTCTGATTGCGCAGGGAACAGCCGAGGCTTTAGATGGAATTGTGAGCGGTATCACTAAAGTGTCGGATCTGGTGGAGGAGATTGCGGCAGCTTCGGATGAGCAGACCAGAGGGATTTCGCAGATCAGTATTGGGCTGGATCAGATTGACGAAGTAACACAGCAAAATACCAACAACGCGGTGGAGTGTGCTGCAACGTCAGAAGAACTGGCGTCACAATCCCATGAACTGCGGGAGATGCTGTCACGTTTTGTGTTGTACAACGGTAATGTAAAGTCTCAACCTAGGACATATAGCGCGGCAACGCCAAGGCACTCGCACCCAAAAGCACCACAACGTGAGCAGAAACAGCTAGAGCGTAGAACGCAAGACAACTGGGGGGCGTCTAAGGGGGACGCTCCTTCTGGTGGAGATTTCATAGCCCTTGACGATGACGAGTTTGGGCGTTTTTAAGTGTAGCCTAAGTTTCTAGAGTAGCTCCTAGGCAGGCCCGCCATCGCAACGGTCGATGTGCGGGCCTGCCCTTTCTTGAGGCAGAAGACCATAGATTAATGTCGGAACAGGGGCTAGAACAGGGAAATATTCACTCAACCACCTCTTCATTTTTCCCCGCCACATCGTGATGCCGCTGGAGAAAATCGCAGATCCGTTTTTCATCAAGGATGATGCCGCTGAGGATCTCCCCTTCACACTGGAGCGCTGGAATCATCCGTACCCCCGCTCGGAAAGACTTTATTGGCTGGGTAGCAACTTCAACTATGTTTAGATCAAAGCTTGGGTATTGGGGAAGTAGATCCTGGAGGATGCGTTGAGTCTTTTTACACCGTGGACACAGGGCGGTGCGATACAGGGTTAAAGTCATCTCTATTCTCCGTGAATACAGTGGGTAGTCTGTTAATTTGTTTGATACTATGCGGGGATTCATATGCGCGCTTTGTGCGCTCTAAGCTTGAGGGGTGCGTATATAATAAGCTTGTATGCAGGCGTATTATATAGGGGTTCAATTTAAAGGGGCTCAATCTAAAGGGGCTCAATCAGCGCAGTCCTGTGGCATACTAGACTGAAACCTAGTTATTTAAAAAGAAATGAATGCGCGAAAGGTAATTATATGTCGGATACACAGATGGTAGAACTGGAGAGCAAAGTTGCATTTCAGGAATATCAGATTGAGAAGTTGAGTTCTCAGATTGCCCAGCAGCAAAAGCAAATTTTAGAGCTCGAAGCGTTGTGTCGCAGCATCGTCAATCGCCTGAAAAGCGGTACCACTACCTCTGAGGGCGCTAGCGTCGAAGTTGACGAATGTCCACCCCATTATTGATTCTGAGCGCGAGAGATTTTAAGTGACACCTGTGAACAACAAACGGATAGGCCTTGCTCTTGGAAGCGGTTCCGCACGCGGGTTGAGCCACATTGGAGTGATTCAAGCTCTGGAAGAGATGGGTATTTCTCCGGCAATTGTGTGTGGTTCTTCCATCGGAGCAGTGGTGGGGGCTGCGTATGCGACGGGGCGGCTGCAGGCGTTGCAGGAATGGGCAGAATCGTTGACACGCATGGATGTTGCGAGCTTTTTCAACCTCAGCTTTTACCGCTCCGGTTTCATCAACATCGAACGTCTGCAACGTTTTCTGACCGAAGTAGTGGATCCACAGGACAGTGATATTGCCGCACTGCAGAAGACTTTTGCAGCCGTAGCTACAGATCTTGAAAGTGGGTGTGAATACTGGTTTACTCAGGGTAGTGTGCGCAACGCAGTGCAGGGTTCCATGTCGTTGCCCGGTCTCTTTAACCCTATGCGCCACGATGGTCGTTGGCTTGTGGACGGAGGGTTGGTGAATCCGATTCCGGTGTCGGTATGTAAATCGCTGGGAGCGGATGTGGTTATTGCCGTAAATCTGAATGGAGATATAGTGGGTAAGCACTCAACGCACAGACACAATAGCAGGGCAAAGCACGCGGACTCTACCCAGAAAAATGGTGCTGATTGGCACCGCGATGATGGAGGGAATAATATTGTAGCGTATGTCAAGAACACCTTGCGTTCATATTCAGATTCTATTTTCTCCAACCTTAATTCAGCACAAGATTCCCCGGGGCTATTTGAGACTGTGGCAGGATCGATAAATATCACCCAGGATCGTATTACGCGCACCCGGCTGGCAGAAGATGCTCCAGATATTGTTTTGACCCCCAGTTTGTCTCATATCGCTTTGCTGGAATTTTATCGCGTGGGTGAGGCTATAGAACAGGGGCGCATGTGCGTCAAAAAAGAGAAAAAGAGGCTGAAGGAGATACTTGCCTAAAATAGATAGGTTGAATGATATGTCTACAAAACAGATAGTAAGCAACCTCCTCGATTGTCATACGCGTTTAATCCAGAGTAGAAATGGTGTAGTGCGTGCACTTGTACTTACACTGGAGCTGTTTAAGCGTGAACGGTGCATGGAGAAAGCTGCAGCACTAACCTACAGTAGCCTGTTGGCGCTGGTTCCCCTGCTTGCCATTATGTTTGCCCTTCTCAAGGGGCTCGGAGTGCATAACACTATGGAGCCACTTCTGCTCAAGTATCTTGCCAGTGGCTCGGAAGCAGTGGTTAATAATGTGCTTAGGTATATCAACAACACCAATGTTGGCAGTCTTGGTGCGGTAGGGCTCGTCACTTTGTTGCTTACCGTGTTGTTTTTGCTGAGTAATGTTGAGAAAGCGTTTAACAGCTTGTGGCAGGTGCGCGAAAATCGCTCCTGGTTCCGCAGGTTTGCCGATTATTTTTCCGTAATCGCCTTTGGTCCCCTATTTCTTCTGGCGGCCATCTCCATGAGCAGTTCACTGCGAAGCCAGACCCTTGTGCAGTGGATTTTGGAACAGCCACTGCTGGGGGAAGCGGTGATTATGGCGTTAGAGATAACTCCATTTGTGGTGATCTGGATCGCATTTATTTTCCTATATCTGTTTATGCCCAACACCAAAGTGAATTTTAGTGCTGCGGCAGTGGGCGGGGTTACCGCCGGAACTTTGTGGCTCTTAAGTCAGTGGGGTTATGTAAGCTTTCAGATCGGTGTGGGCAAATACAACGCCATATACGGCACGATGGCGGCGTTGCCGGTGTTTATGATGTGGCTGTATATTGGCTGGATGATTGCCTTAGGGGGTGGAGCGCTGAGCCGTGCATGGCAAGGGCGGGAGACTTTAAAGCTGGAAACCATCGCGGAGGAAACCAACTGGCATCCGCTTCAGGTTTTGACGCTGTTATTTCTTGTGTACCGCCGCTTTCAGCGCGGCAAAGAGCCATGGTACGAGGGGGAGTTAATTGCTGCTTCCGGTATGGATCAGCGCATAGGTCGGGCGATTTTGAGTTTTTTAGAGCACAAGGGAGTTTTTCTCCGCTTTGATGAGCAGGGGCGCGATGTGCGGATTTTACCCCAGCGCAGTGCTGCACAGGTGGATCTGGCACAATTGCTCGCTCCGAAGCTCAGCTTTGGAGCTGAAGACGATTGTGCTACCCAAGTGTTACATCAACACTGGGATGCCATACAGGAAGAGTATTTGCGCCAGCACAGTTTTGAAGCTTTGCTAGCCCAGGATATGGAGGAATCATCTGAAGCTACATCTGCTGCTTAATTTGCTCCAGCCCTTCGAGGGCTCCAAGGGCGATAGATAGGTGTGGTGCCTGGATCTGTGCTTCGCGCGGATTGATACGCACTATGCTTGCTCCGTACGTGCTGCCAAGGCGGTTGCTGAGATGACGGATGGTGGGAACCGCTGTTCCGGCGCCCAACTCTAAGACTAAAAGATCTGAATCTGCATATTCGCCGAGAAATGCACGGAAATGTTGTTCCTGCATGCTGGTGCGCGCATCTATCCAAGAAAAATCACCAAACATCAGGATGTTAGGTCTGGCCGTCTCACTACAGTGGGGGCAGGTAGGGACTGGGGAGCAGCGCATGGTTTCAGGATCAACGTTATATTCGGCGTGGTTATCCCAAATGTTCTGAGAACAAGGGCGCAGGCATTGGAGATGGTGGATGGAGCCGTGTACTTCGAAGATTTGGGTGGGATCAAATCCGGCTTTTTGAAACTGTCCATCCACATTTGAGGTCACCACAAAAGTGGGGAGGTTCAGCTCTTTCCCCCATTGGCGCAGGATGTGAAATCCTAGATGGGGAGCAGTTTCACGGTACAGGTTGGTGCGATGCCCGTAAAAACCCCAACCGAACTCCGGATCGCGCTGGAAATGGATCGGATTGGCGGCATCGTAAAAATTAAGTCCGAGGCGTTCGTACATAGGATATGCGTTCCAAAACCCTTTGTCGCCGCGAAAATCGGGTAAGCCTGAATCAACCCCCATCCCTGCGCCAGTAGCGATAATAAGTGCTTTGGCGCGGCGCAGTTTTTCTGCCGCTGCTTTGATGGTGGTTATCCTCTCTGGCATAGACTCCTCCCAGCATGCAATTCATGTTGCATACGGTGCTTTTTGTACGCGCAAGAGATACGTGCGCATCAACAGCTCCAACATCGCAAGGGTATAACATATCCTTGCGAGCTGCAACACTCTCCCGTTGCTCTGTCTGGGTTGTTAATAGACTTGTTGCCGGTGTAGCAAAAGTGCTATATACTGCGTCGGTTTGACCGAACGGATAACTATTTGTACCGCAGGGAAATTGCGCTATGGGTCTGTGTTATTACATGGACCTGTGTTGTATTTGTGTTTGTGCACCTAGGTTACACACAGCTGGCATCTCCCAACGCGTTAATCAAAGAAGTAAGGATATATCTATGCATAGTATGACCGGTTATGGCAAGGGGCGTAGTGTTACAGATTCTGTTCGCTATACAGCAGAGATAAAGACGGTAAATCATCGCTATATCGATGTAAGTGTTAAGCTTCCGCGTGCGCTGATGTTTTTAGAGAATGAGATTAAAAGCTGGGTTACGAGTGTGTTGCATCGAGGCAAGGTTGATGTGTACATCAGTCGTGATGGTGATGCTGCTGAAGCCCTCCAGCCCCAACTTAATTTGGGAGTGGCGCAGGCTTATGTGGAGGTGTACCAGGAGCTGATAGAGCGCTTCGGTTTAGCGCAGGATATCCCCATCTCTATGCTCGCAACGCAACGAGATGTGATAGTACTGAATGAGCCGGAAATTGATGCATCGAATGCGCGTGAGGGTTTGAAACACGCGGTAACTGAAGCTTTAGTGGCGACGGTGCAAATGCGACTTACCGAAGGGAAATCCATGGAGGAGGATATAGTTGCACGGCTGCAGACCCTCGAAGACCTTCTCCACGCGGTTGAACTCCGCACCCCCCAAGTAGTTGAAGAGTGGCAGCAGAAACTTCACAAACGCCTGGATACTCTGTTGCAGGAAGCTGAAGTAGAGCCGCAGCGTCTTGCACAGGAGATCGCCATCTTTGCGGATAGATGCGATATCAGCGAAGAGGTGGTGCGTTTTAATAGCCACATCGCGCAGCTGCGCGCCCTGCTTACCCACCCTGGCGCCATCGGGCGGCAGATGGATTTTCTGCTGCAGGAGCTTAACCGAGAAGCCAATACCATGGGATCAAAGTCCAACGATGCGGAGCTGACGCGCAATGTAGTGGCGCTAAAAGCAGAGTTGGAGAAGATTCGCGAACAGGTCCAAAACATTGAATAGCCTAAGCACATCAAATAAAATGTTGACGGAAGACTGCGGACAAGAACAGCTCTGCGGCGGACTGCTGTTTGTAATGTCAGCCCCCTCTGGTGCAGGGAAAACCACCCTCGGACGTTTATTGCTTGAGCGTGAAGCTGGTTTGCGCCATTCCATCTCTTATACCACCAGAGCGATGCGCCGGGGGGAGCGGGCGGGGGTGGACTACCACTTTGTCGACCAAGACACCTTTCAGCGCATGATTGATAACAATGACTTTGTGGAGTGGGCCAAAGTACATGGTAATTACTACGGTACCTCTCTGGCAGATATACTACAACTGTGTGCTGAAGGGCGCGATGTGCTGCTGGATATCGATGTGCAGGGGGCAGAGCAACTCCGCGCAAGGGGAGTGGATGCAGTGTTTATCTTTATTGTACCCCCCAATATGGAGATTTTGAGCCAACGTCTGCAGCAACGCGACAGTGATACTCATGAAGTGATAGCGAAGCGGATGGTAAATGCGCGTCGGGAGTTGGAGCACGCCCCAAGGTATGATTATATTATAATAAATGATAGACTCGAAGAAGCGACGCAAGCTTTGCATGCCATAATTAGGGCTGAGCATAATCGCGCGCGTCGGGTTATGCCCAAAGTAAGACAATTGGGCACTTAAAGTGCGATGTAGCTGTAATGTAGCTGCAATGTTGCTGTCTATAAACCCAATAAAAGAGAGAACTATATAATGGCTAGAGTTACCGTAGAAGATTGTCTGGAACAGATTTCGAACCGTTTCCTCCTCTCCATGGTGGCGGCAAAGCGCACCAAACAACTTTACCGTGGTGCGGCCCTCTTGATTGAAAATGAGTCTAACAACAAGATGGTCGTTCATGCTCTGCGTGAAATCGCTTCGGGCAAAGTAAAATTTGTCGACCCGATTGAAAAACGTCAGATCTAATCCTATATGGATTTAATGCCGTAATGACTCTTACCAGCCTCGAAGATTTTAAGACCGCGGTCAGCAAGTACATGTTCGAGCCAGATATGGCTCTGCTTGAACGTGCTTACACCTTCGGCAGTCAGGTTCACGCCGGAGTGAAACGCTCTTGTGGCAACCCGGCATTTTCACACACCTGCGCGGTGGCGAGTGTAGTGGTGCGTATGCAACTTGACATGCCCACTATTGCCGCAGCGTTGGTGCATGATGTGCTTGAGCGCAAGCTTGTGAGCGTGGAAGAGTTGCACACCGAGTTGGGTGCGGAGGTAGTGAGCCTGGTTAAGGGCCTGACTAAGATCAATTCCATCATCTATCAGCGCGGCAGGGAACGTGATACTGAGAGCTTTCGTAAAATGCTTCTCGCCATTGCGCGCGACGTGCGTATTGTGCTGCTCAAACTCGCAGATCGTCTTCACAATATGCAGAATCTTTCTTGTTTTGAGCACAAAGAGCAGATGCGTATTGCCCGCGAGACCCTGGAGGTCTACGCGCCTATGGCCAACCGCATGGGTATAAGCTGGCTCAAAAGTCAGCTTGAAGACCTGTGCTTCAAGTCCTTGCATCCGCAAGAATACAAGGACTTGAAGCGAAAAATTCGGATGTTCAAAACCGATGCCACTGATAAATACATCCAGAGCGTGGTTGAGCATATTCAGGCCAAGTTAGAGGGCAACGGTATCGAAGGTCAAATTTCGGGGCGCTCCAAGCATTTGTATTCAGTGTACCGCAAGATACAGCGCCAGAAGGTTGACATTGATCAGATTTACGACCTCATAGCGTTTCGCATAATTGTCGATAACGTAAGAGATTGCTATGCGTGTCTGGGAATTATCCACGAAGCATGGAAACCGATCTCCGGACGCTTTAAAGACTATATCGCCATGCCGAAGGCGAATATGTACCAATCCCTGCATACTTCGGTCATCGGGCCGTATGGGAAGCGGATGGAGGTGCAGATACGCACTGAGGAGATGCACCGCATTGCCGAAGAGGGGATTGCGGCCCACTGGAAGTACAAGGAGAGTGGGGCCAGTGTACCAGTTGCGGGTGATGGGCGGATCCGGTGGGTGCGGCATATGCTTGAGTGGCAAAAGGAACTCAGCGATGGACATGAAGTCAGTGCCGAAACCCATCTAGATCTATTCCCCGAAGAGGTCTATGTGTTCACCCCGGATGGGCACGTCAAGGAGTTACCGCATGGGGCATGCCCCATAGACTTTGCCTACTCCATCCATGGAGATGTGGGGAACTCCTGTATTGGTGCCAAGGTTAATGGCAAGATGGTGGCACTGAAAACTCCACTCCAGAATGGCGATGTGGTGGAAATTCTCACCTCCAGCACCCAGTCCCCGAGTAAAGATTGGCTTAACCTGGTAAAGACCCCTAAAGCACGCAACCGTATCCGTCACTGGATCAAAACCCAGGAGCGTGAAAAGAGCATTGAAATCGGACGCGATCTACTCGAACGCGATCTGCGCAAGTACAAGGCTAGTCTCAACAAGCTCACGGGGGAGAAAATCATGGCCGAGGTTATCAGCGGCTTTGGATTCAAGAACAAGGATGAGATGTTGGCGGCGATAGGTTATGGCAAGCTCTCATCTCTTCAGGTTGCAGGGAAACTTCTCCCCGATGTTGATACGCGCCCTGCAGGGAGTCGTATCCCCGCGTTGGGACGAATGTTTGGCAGGGCACGCAAAAAGCCAGCGCATGAACCTATTATGATTCAGGGCAATAGCAATATAATGGTACGTTTTGCCAAGTGCTGCAATCCACTTCCAGGTGATGATATCGTAGGGTTTATCACACGTGGGCGCGGTATAGCTGTCCATGCTGCCACCTGTTCTCATCTGCTGGAGACCGACCCGCAACGTCGTGTAGACGTTGCATGGGATAAAGGGGTTAGGGCGGTGCGCAATGTTAAAATAAACGTGCTGTGTTCCGATACCAAAGGGGTAGTGGCTGAGATCACTAATGTTATAACCCAGCGCGAAGCGGATATTGTTGGGGCTAGCATCCATGCCCACGGGCAGCGGGGTTTGAATGAGTTTGAACTTGCGGTTGAAAGTGTTGAGCATCTCAATAAGGTGATGGCGAGTTTAAAAGGGGTGAAGGGGGTGCGTCATGTTGAGCGTGTCAGCGAACGCTAGCTTTACTTACGCCGCTTAAATCAGGGGTGAGAAAAAGGGAAAAAACAAAAAAAGGGGGTCGGCTATGTGCTGCTACAGCACTTGTCCTACCCCCTCTTTCTGTTCGTCGCCAGCTCGTCGTTGCGCTGTATCAACCTTTAACTACAGCTCCTGAGCGGATGCAGCGAGTGCACACCTTGATGCTTTTTACCGCACCGTTTCGCAGTGCCCGGACCTTCTGCAGGTTGGGGTACCACACTTTGCGGTTCTTGTTGTGCGCATGACTGACGTTGTTACCGGTTACGGGTTTTTTCCCACAAATTTCGCATGTTTTGGACATTGTACTTAGACCTCCTGAATATTTAGAACGCAAATATCTAGCACGATTTTTCTGCAATGGCAAGATATTTAACCACCTATGATTAAATGTTTGCCGCTAGTAAAGCTGTTGAGGATGCAGGATAGAGACTTCAGCTTCGCTAATTACCTGCAACCCCTCGCGTAGCAACAGAGAAGTTGTTACCCCCTGACCCTTAATGCACGTTTCACCTACATATATCTGGTGCACCCCACATGAGGGGCTTCGTTCCTTGAAGATTGCCCATTCGCATCCGCACAGACGGGCAATCTCCAGACACTGATGGGCGCCGTGAATAAACGCTTGGGTAGTATCCGTACCTTCGCAATCTTGTAAATGTGCCTGTTGTTGCAATACCGCAGCTCCGTTCGCACTTACAAAGGCGCTGGGGAGACGCGGTGTCGGTAGCCCTCCCAGTTGTTCTGGACACACCGGAATCGGGATTAACCCCTCTGAGAGCAGAAAATCGGTAACATATGGGCAGGGCTTGCTATCCCCTTTGTAACGGGTCTTCAGCCCCAGCAGGCATGCACTGACCAAAACTCTGGAGCCATATGGGATGATGGGCACATTAGTTGAGTCTGGCTTGCGGGCGTTTGCGTACATGGCGTATCTTTATGCGCGCGGTGGATTGATAAGCGCGCCTAGATCGGCGTGGTGCGCATGGGCATATGCCGGATCAATTCTGACGCGCCGCCCATCAATCTTAAGAGCCCCGGTGGCAAAAAGCTGGATCGCATGTGGGTAGAGGCGGTGCTCCTGCTCCAAAATTCTCGCACTTAGAGTATCCTCGGTGTCATCGTCGAGGATGGGCACCACAGCCTGGGCAATGATGGGTCCAGTATCCACACCGGCATCAATAAAGTGGACCGTGCAGCCGGCGAATTTAGCCCCGGATTCCAACGCTTTTTTCTGCACATGCAAGCCGGGAAATGCCGGGAGCAGAGCAGGGTGGATATTCATGATGCGGTGGGGGAAAGCGTTGACAAAATTAGTTCCCACGATGCGCATGAACCCAGCGAGAACCACGAGTTCTACATGGTCTTGCTGGAGCTGGGCGATAACTGCTGCATCAAACGTTGCGCGCGAGTCAAAGTCGCGGTGGTTGATGCAGCAAGTGGGGATGCGGGCGCGCTCAGCACGTTGCAGGGCACCGGCATCTGGATTGTTGCAGATTACCCGCACAATCTTAGCGTCTATATCTCCGGCGCTGCATGCATCGATAATGGACTGAAGATTTGTGCCGCCGCCTGAAGCCAGCACCCCAATGCGGAGCTTTGTGTTGCTTGCGCCCATGCTAAATCAGCTCCACCGCCGAAGTGCCAGAGTTAGAGGTGCCGATCTCGCCTATAACCCAAGCACGCTCGTTCAGGTCGCGCAGGCGTTGCATAATATCCTGGTGTTGCTCTTTGGGGACCACTAGAACCATGCCGATGCCATTGTTGAAGGTACGATACATCTCGTTTTCTTCGATGTTGCCGGCTTTTTTCATGATGTCAAAGATTTTTGGTTTGTCCCAGCTGGTTGGATCAATTTTTGCCGTGCAGCTTTGGGGCAGGCACCGGGGAATGTTCTCTAAGATGCCACCTCCGGTTATGTGAGAGATCGATTTGATCTTGAAATCGCGAATCAGGTTGAGCACGCTCTTCACATAGATTTTTGTTGGAGTCAAGAGCTCTAGCCCGATAGGTTGCTCAAGCCCCTCGACTGTATCGTTCACCGAAAGCCCCATAATGTCGAAAAATATTTTCCGTGCGAGGGAGAAGCCGTTGGAGTGGAGTCCGCTGGAGCCGATGCCGATGATGATATCGCCTGCCACTACGTCAGAGCCGTTAATGATGAGGTCATTATCGACGGCACCTACACAGAACCCTGCTAAATCGTATTCATCATCAGGGTAGAAGCCGGGCATCTCCGCAGTTTCGCCACCGATAAGGGCACATCCCGCCTGGCGACAGCCTTCGGCAATACCCCCGACCACAGTGGCAGCTTTTTCTGGGCTCAATTTTCCGGTAGCGAGATAGTCGAGAAAAAACAGCGGCTCGGCGCCCTGTACAATTATGTCGTTTACACACATAGCCACTAGGTCGATTCCGACAGTGTCGTGCTTGCCGGTATCGAAGGCGAGCTTGAGCTTGGTTCCTACACCATCAGTGGCAGAAACCAAGGTGGGTTTTTTATATTTGTCGGCTTGAAAGGAGAACAACCCCCCGAAACCACCAATTTCGGTGAGTACCTCGGGTCTTGAGGTTGATTTCACCATGGGTTTGATCATATCTACGAGGCGGTTGCCCGCATCAATGTCAACACCCGCATCCTTATAGGTAACACTTTTGTTTTCCACGTTGTCAGCTCCTTGGTTCAAAGTGGCGACAAGTAATAATCCATGGGCTGCCCCCTTGTCAACGCCAATTTAGGTTGAGGCAGTTTCAATCTTTACACGTTAATGGCACTGGAATAGTATGCTGCGGCGGGTTCTACGTTGTGAATCGCCTGCGCGCGTAGTTTTTGGGTGCACACTTATGTAGAAGTTCTCGCACTCGGCTCGCAGTGTAGCGCACAAAACCTCATTTGTCAGGAGAAAGGGTGCATGAGTCATATGAATGCGGAGCCTTCGGTTGGAGGGGCAACCGTGGAGTTTGCTACCCCAGCAGATGTGCCTGAACTGGTGCACATAGAGCAACAGTGTTATGCTCAGCCTTGGAGTGCGGCGAGGTTTATGCAGGAGTGTGCAAACTCACACAGCTATATTTTCCTGTTGCGCCATCAGGGCGCGGTAACCGCGTACCTGTGCTTTTGGCATCTGGGTCCAGAAGTGGAGATCCACAACGTCGCCTGTGCCCCACATAGGCGACGCAGTGGAGCAGCACAGACCCTGTTGAGGCATCTGCACAACTGGTGCCTGGCACAGCAGGTGGAGCAGATATTTCTCGAAGTGCGCAGGAGTAACATGGGTGCCATTGCGCTGTACCATGAATTTGGTTTTACCCAGGCTGGCGTGCGTGTTGGATACTACAGCAATGGGGAAGATGGATTGTTGATGGGATGCAGAGTTTCGGAAGATAAAGGGACGTAGATGAAAGATATCAGGACAACGGTACTGTATAACCGCGAGATGGCACCAGGGTATTATCGCCTTGGGGTCGTGGCACCAGGCTACCCGGCTCAGGCACAAGCGGGGCAATTTGTGATGCTGCGTATAACCGCTAGCTACGATCCGCTGTTGCGGCGCCCGTTCGGAATTTTTCGCACTGGCGTGTTACAGGGGTCCAATCCCCAGCTTTCGTCGCAGGATTACATAGAATTGGTGTACAAAGTGGTTGGGCGTGGCACACGCTTGATGGCCCAGCTCAAGGCTGGAGATGAGGTGGCTCTTCTTGGTCCTTTAGGGCAAGGGTTCTGCTTTGAGGGGATTGCACATGCCGCTGCCAGCGATGCTCTCCTGGTTGCAGGCGGTATCGGTGTAGTCCCACTGTTCATGCTGGCGCGTCACCTTGTAGATATGGGGGTAAAGGTACGCCTTCTGTTGGGGGGGCGTAGCCGGTGCGATATCCTTGCAGTTACAGAATTTGAACGCTTGGGAGTTGGAACCTATGTTGCCACCGATGACGGTACCTTAGGGGAAGAGGGGCTTATCACCCAAGTATTGGAGCGCAAATTGGGCAAATATCCACATGCGCATGTATTTGCGTGCGGTCCCATGCCTATGCTGCATGCGGTGGAACAGATATGCACTCATGCTCAAGCTCCCCTGCAGGTTTCTCTGGAAGCGCTGATGGCGTGTGGGGTCGGTGCATGCTTGGGCTGTGTAGTCAAAGGGCGGGAGCATAGCGCACAAAGCCCAGACTATCTGTGTACTTGCAAGCAGGGGCCGGTATTTACAGCGCAGAAGTTGAGCTGGTCGAGCACCACGGGGGAGGAGTGAAAATGAGGATGTGCACAGATGAAAAGCCCAACCTTGCAGTGGATATCGCCGGACTGAAGTTGAAAAACCCAGTAATGCCTGCCTCGGGGACTTTTGGCTACGGGGAAGAGTTTACCCCCTATTTGGATTTAGAACAGCTGGGTGCGCTTGTGACCAAAGGGGTATCCCTGTTGCCCAAGGCGGGAAACCCCACCCCACGCCTGGCTGAGACACCAGCGGGGATGCTGAATGCTATCGGGTTGCAGAATGTGGGAATTGAAGCTTTTGCGACACAAAAGATCGAATTCCTGCGCTCCATCTCCACCCCAGTGGTGGTTAACTTCTTTGGCAATACCTTTGAAGAGTATGTAGAGGTTGCTGAGCGTTTGAGCGAAATTGAACGCGTGGATGCCGTGGAATTAAATATCTCCTGCCCCAATGTGAAGGCGGGGGGGATAGTCTTTGGTACTGATCCGGTTGTAGCTGCGCGTGTAGTGAGCGCAGTGCGTACAAAGCTCAAGGTGCCTTTAATTGTCAAGCTTTCTCCCAATGTTACTGATATTGCACTGATGGCACGCGCGGTGGAAGAGGCGGGAGCCGATGCCATAAGCTGTATCAATACTCTAACCGGGATGGCGGTAGATCTAGAGCGGCGCTGTTTGCGTTTGGCTAACGGTACTGGGGGGCTGTCTGGTCCGGCAATAAAGCCTGTGGCTCTGCGGATGGTGTATCAGGTGGTGAACAGTGTCTCCATTCCAGTAATAGGGGTTGGGGGGATCATGAGTGCAGAGGACGCCCTTGAGTTTTTGCTCGTGGGAGCCACGGCAGTACAAGTGGGTACTGCGAATTTGGTGAATCCAAGCGCGATGGCTGAAATTATCACGGGGATCGAAGCTTTCCTCGAACGGCAAAAAATTGCGGATATCAATACCTGGATCGGTTCACTTCAATAGTGGCGCCTACACACCGAAATTGGAGCAGAAGCTCAAACATTACCGCACTGCTTGCAGTGCAGATCTGATCAGTAGATGGATATTATCGCTAGTCATATAAATGCCGATTTTGACAGCCTTGGGTCAATGGTGGCAGCGCAGCTTCTTTACCCCGCTGCGGTTCCAGTTTTCCCCGGGGGCAAAGAATCGGTGGTGCGCGAGTTTTTAGAGCACACCTCGGTGTGTGACCTTAATTTTGTGCGTATCAGGGATATCGACCTGAGTGCGGTGAGGCGCCTGATTCTGGTAGATGTAAACAGCCCTACACGTATCGGCTCTCTTGCACCTCTGATGGAGGATGATAGGGTTGAAAAACATATCTACGATCACCACCCCCTTCACAGCGATACCGTAGAGACCGAGCACACCCACATTCTCCCCGTAGGCGCTACGGTGACAGTAATGGTTGAGCAGTTGCGTCGCCACCAGGTTTACCCCGATAACGCACAGGCTACGGTTATGATGTTAGGGTTATACCAGGACACCGGCGGACTGCTATTTGCCTCCACCACCAGCGCGGACTTCGCTGCAGCTTCATTCCTGCTCGAAGCAGGAGCTGACCTCTCCACGGTTGCCGAATATCTGAGCCGTGAACTGAGCGCAGATCAGGTTGATGTTATGCATCAGCTCTTGCAGTCGCGAGAAGTTCTGAATGTCCACGGCATTAATGTCAGCCTGGCGCGTGCTTCAATCGACAAGTATGTGGGCGATCTAGCGGTACTGGTGCATAAAATCCGGGATATGGAAAACATTGATGTCCTTATTGTAGCCGTACGCCTTGAAGACCGAGTGTTTATGGTGGGGCGCTCCCGCATCCCAGAGGTGGATGTTGGGCATATTCTGAGTGTTTTCGGTGGGGGGGGACACCCCACTGCGGCGTCAGCAACTATCCGCAATATGACGCTAGTACAGGTGATGGAGGCGCTGCCCCCTTTGCTCGAACAGGTGGTGATCCCACCGAAACGTGCTGAGGTGATTATGTCAGCACCTGTGCGCAGCATCACTGTCAATGAAAAGCTTAAAAACGCGCGCGCTATCCTGACGCGCTACAATATTAATGCCCTCGCTGTGGTGGATAATAAGCGGATTGTAGGGATTGTTACACGGCAGATAATCGAACGCGCGGTGCATCTCGGGCTTGAAGATGTACCGGTGCGCGAATATATGCTGACCGAGTTCGGTACGGTGAATGCTGCCGCTGGAATTGAAGAGGTGCAGAAGATCGTGGTGGAGCAACGTCAGCGCTTTGTCCCTGTAATTGACAACGGCCGTCTGGTGGGGGTTATTACCCGTGCTGATCTGTTACGCCACATGGTAAGTGGGGCTTATGATCTTCACGGTCGTCCTCCGGTTATCTCCGGCACCGACGGTATCAGCATAGATCGACGCCGCATGACGCGGATGCTGGAAAAAGAGTTGCCTGCGCGGATCCAGGAGCTGTTTGCACTCCTGACTCCGATTGCGGAAGAGCTGCACGTAAAAATTTATGCTGTGGGCGGTTTTGTGCGCGATTTGCTTCTCAAAATCCCCAATCTGGATGTGGATGTAGTGGTAGAAGGGGACGCCATCGCCTTTGCGCGTGAGCTAGAGAAGCGATGTTCCTGCCGCGTGCGGGCGCATGAAAAGTTTGCCACTGCAGTAGTGGTGTTTGAGGACGGTTTTAAGCTCGACCTTGCATCAACTCGAACGGAGTATTACCTTGAGCCCGGTGCTCTGCCTACAGTGGAAAATGCATCTATAAAACTGGATATGTACCGGCGCGATTTTACTATCAACACCCTGGCACTTTCTCTTAATCGAGATAAGTACGCAGAGGTTCTTGACTATTTTGGAGCGCAGCGCGATCTGCATGATAAGGCGATAAGGGTGTTGCACAATTTAAGTTTTGTGGAAGATCCTACCCGAATTTTGCGCGCAATCCGCTTTGAACAACGCCTGGGGTTTACCCTTGGATTGCAAACACGCCAGCTGTTGAGTAGTGCAGTACAAATGGGGTTTTTAGAACGGGTAAGCCCGTTGCGCTTGTTTAACGAGTTGCGCATTATCCTAAGTGAGGCCGACCCTTCAGATACACTGGCGCGTTTATATGAATTAGAGGTTCTGCAGAAGATCAGCTCCCATTTGCGTTTTAGCTCTGTGGAGCGGGCGCGCTGTGAGCAGGCAGGGAAGGTGGTAAATTGGTTTGAACTCCTCTACACTGGGGAGGAGATTGCTCCTTGGGTGGTATATTTTCTGTGCTTGAGTGGCGATCTGCAAATCCCAGAGATGGAGCAGCTATGTCAACGTCTGCAGATACCCCATCGCTGGGATGGAATTTTAATAACTGAATTGCCGCAGGCGCGCGCCGCGTTTCATACTTTAGAGCGCAAACATAACCGAACGGCCATTAGCGATAGTTGTTTAGCCGAGCTCTTGGATGGATTCAGCTTAGAGACCCTGTTGTACGGCATGGCACGGACCCAGCATGAACATCTGCGCCTTAAGTATTCCCACTACATCACACGTATTCGCGGGGTCAAGGCTGTTCTAAATGGTTGGGATGTGCAGAAACTTGGCTGTACCCCCGGTCCACTAGTGGGAGAGATCCTCCAGGGCTTACGTATTGCACGCCTGGATGGAGAGGTAACCACCCGCACCGACGAAATAGAGTGGGCGCAGCGCTACCTTGAGAAAACAGCGAAAACGCAAAGCTGATATTTATTTTACGTCAAACATCTGAACTCCTGCAGCTTTTAAAGGAGACAGGAGATACATGGAACATCTGCTGGTCAAAATTTCAATCATGTTGGTGCCGGCACTGCTTGCAGTAACTGTACATGAGGTTGCGCACGGTTATGTAGCAGATCGTTTTGGCGATCCTACGGCACGTCTGCTGAACCGCCTGACGTTGAATCCACTGCGCCACCTGGATATCTTCGGCACTATTGCTTTGTTGCTAATAGGGTTTGGGTGGGCAAAGCCGGTACCGGTGAATCAGGCCAATCTGCGCAATCCCCATCGACATATGCTTTGGGTTGCGATATCTGGTCCAGTATCGAACTTCATCCTTGCGGCTCTGTCTGCCCTTATCGTTCACTTTGTGGGATTGTTGCAGCAAAATGCAGGGCTGAAGCCAATCACCGAGCCGCTAATGATGATGGCGGCATTTAGTCTGTACATTAATGTGATTCTAGGGGTGATAAACATGGTTCCCATCCCTCCCCTCGATGGTGGACGTGTGTTGGCAGCACTTCTCCCCCCCCGTTATGCTGCGACCCTGATGCGGCTGGAGCCGTTCGGGTTTTTTATCGTGATCGGGCTGATTTTCTTTACGGATATCTGGTCTGCCGTAGTGGGTCCGCTGGTATATGCGATTGTGTCTGTCTTTGCGTCGTCGCATATGCACGCCGTAAATAACGTAATCCAGTTTCTGTTCAGTCAGTAAGGGTCGATGTGTAGAGTATGGCGGCGGTAGCGTATGAGATTAAACTAGATCAGTTTGAAGGTCCCCTTGATTTACTTCTCCATCTGGTGCACAAGAATGAGATGGATATCCAAGATATCAAGATCGCAACCATCACCGCGCAGTATCTGAAGCATCTGGAGATGATGAAGATGCGGAACATGGATGTCGCAAGCGAGTTCCTGCTAATGGCGGCCACGCTTCTGTATCTGAAGTCGCGCACTCTGCTCCCTCCCACCAGAACAGAACTGGATGATGAAGGGGAGGACCCGGAAGAGGAGCTAAAAGCCAGACTCCTTGAATATCAACGCTATAAAGAAGGGGCGCAGCAGCTCGAAGCGTACCCTCGTCTGTTCCGCGATGTTTTTCCCCGCCCGCCCCTGACGCTCGAGAATGAAGAGCTTGCTTCCAGGCCCGCAGATGCAGAAATTAATGTCAGCTTGTATGATCTTGTCTGCGCCCTGAACGAGGTGCTACGCCCAAAACCGCAACCAGCGGTGCACAGGGTAGAGAGGGGTGCGCTGAGTGTCACCCAGGGGGTGCATATGTTGTTGCGCAACCTGCACGGCAAAGAGCGGGTAAGCTTCCAGAGCTGTTTCAGCGCTGCAACTACACGTTTGGAGGTTGTGGTTCAGTTTATGGCGTTGCTCGAATTAGCACGCTTGCAGTTGCTTGAACTTCAACAATACACCCGAGGAGGAACTATATATCTGTATCCGGCGGAGAGTATTCGCACCGGAAGCTACACAGATATTGAACATATGATTGATGTGGAAGCATATGCAGATCTCTGATCTTAAAGCACGCGTAGAAGCGGTATTATTCAGTAGCGATACAGCTTTAAGTGCGGCAAAGCTGGAGCAGATACTTGAAGTTGAAGCAGAACAGTTACGTGTGGCGCTGCAGCAGTTGCAGCACGAGTGTCAGCAGGAAGGGCGCGGGGTTATTCTGCAGGAAGTTGCCGGGGGATTTCAACTCCGCACTCGCCCAGAGTACGCACACTGGGTGATGCAATTGCGCCGTACCCGGCATATGAATCTGTCACGGGCAGCCACTGAAACCCTCGCTATTATTGCCTATCGCCAACCGGTGACACGCGCTGAAATTGAGGGGCTGCGCGGGGTAGATTCCGGTGGAATTGCACGCACCCTACTGGAAAAGGACTTGGTGCGCGTTGCAGGTAAAAAAGATGCCCCTGGGCGTCCACTTCTGTACGCTACTAGCGCAAGATTTCTGGAGATTTTCGGACTCAATAGCCTCGATGACCTCCCAACGTTGCGCGACCTAAAAATCGATGAGCTTGAACGTGACCGGGAGGTCGAACTCGAAATGGACTTTGAGTCACAGGAGGGGGTGAAAATTGAGTAACACACAAGAGCGCGAGCGCATTCAAAAATTGATTGCCAGAGCAGGCTTAGCCTCACGTCGCGAAGCAGAACGTTGGATTGAACAAGGGCGGGTAAAAGTCAACGGGAAGGTCGCCATCTTAGGGGATAAGGCAGATATCACTTATGACCGTATAGAGGTGAATGGGCACCCACTGGGAGGCGAGGAGCGTAAGTGCTACGTGATGCTGAATAAGCCTATCGGATATGTCACCACCGCTCACGATCCGCAGGGACGCGCTACGGTTCTGGATCTGGTGGAGCAAATACCAGAGCGCCTATTCCCCATCGGTCGCCTCGACTTGAACACTGAAGGGCTGTTATTGCTGACCAACGATGGGGCTTTGGCAAATGCTCTGCTCCATCCACGTTACACTATCCCCAAAACTTATCAGGTCAAAATCAGTGGTGAACTTGATCCTAAAACGTGTAGAAAGCTGGAACAGGGGGTAGAGCTTGAAGATGGCATTACCGCTCCAGCGCAGGTGAGTAAAATCCGGAAGTCGAGGCGCAATACTTGGTTTAATCTCACCATAACTGAGGGGCGCAACCGTCAAGTACGCAGGATGTGTGAAGCCCAAGGCTGTGCTGTAAGTATGTTGAAGCGCATCCGTTTTGGTAATCTAGATCTTGGAGATTTGCCGGTGGGAAAGTTCCGTCATCTCAGTGCTGCGGAGGTTGAAACCCTGCAACAAACACGTTGAATGCACGGTGTGCAAAAAGAATAAGTGATATTTATTTTAATGTTGTTATGTTTATGCAGATATGAAAAGACTCGAGAGATTGTGCCGTAGATTGTGCCGTAAATAAACGTTTTTTCTACCGTTCCCCTCGTATCTACTTGACCAAACTTTCGTGCTGTTTTAACCTACTCAGACCTTTTTGATTAATCTAAAAATACAACGGCTTAATGCCTGACGGGCCTGCACAGTTAGGTTCCTGCGGAATTGAATATTCTTTACCATATTGTCCTGCGGGACAATATCTGTGAAAATATTCTTCGATCCTTGTTCTTCGGTTCTTCTATGTATGTAATGTAAAACCTGATACCACTAAAACTTTAATTTAAGCTGTAGCAGTTCATAGAAGGTCTCACTTGCCTACATTGGTATAATCAGACATAGCGTTAGACATTCCCGAGTTGGGGATCGATTTATCATTTACGCTGCGGTTAATGTTGGGTTCTCCACAAAACGTCTAACGAATTGGAGTGTTTCGTGGCTAAAAAAGAGAAGCTGCTGGCGACAGCACAGAAATGCTTGCAGAAAAATCAAGTTGCGCGGGCGATCAAACTGTATGAAAAAGCGCTGAGCCTAGACGAAAAAGATTTTCGCTGCCGACAAAAACTTGCCGAACTATATAGTCGCAATGGAGAGGTAGACAAAGCTACCACCCATTATGAAAAAGTTGCTACTCACTATGAAGAGCATACTTTTTATCTTAAAGCGATTGCGGTGTATAAACAGATGCAACGCCTTGAACCAGAAAACGATGTATATACTCTGAAGCTGGCGAAACTCAATGAACAACAGGGGCTGGTGGGCAACGCACTTGCAGAATACCGCACTTTGCTAAAACTATATGAAGTCAAGGCAGATATTGGTGCAGCTATTGACACCCTCAAGCGGATTCGAAAGCTAGACTCTGAGAATGTAAATGCCGCAGTTCGTTTGGCCAAGTTTTACGCTCAATTAAAGCTGGACGACAAGGCCCACGAAACATTTGCCGAGGTTGAAGAACAGCTATGGCAAAAGGGTAATTACAAGCAACTGCGTTCTTTTTATGAGCACTTTATTAAGCTGTGGCCTGAAGATGTGCTTGTCATGGCGCAGTATGGACACGCCATGGTGGAGTTCGGCGAGGTTCTAGAGGGTGTAGAATATCTTACCGGTTTGTGCCAGCAGCATCCTGACACTCCAAAAGTGTTGGATCACCTGGCTGCGGGGTTGCACAAGAGTAATGAGTACCAACGTGAGATAAAGTGTCTGCAGCAGTGGTCCGAGATGGAACCAGAAAATCTGGATATTTATCTACGTCTGTGCAAAGCCGCTCTTGCTGGCGAAGACACCAAAACATGTGTTGCTGTTCTAGAAAAATCCAGAGAAAAGTTTTTTGCCGCTCAGAGGGTGGAAGAGATTAAGCCTTTATATGAGCACTTACGTGAGGCTTTACCGGACAATGACAATGTTGTAACGGCGCTACGCGCGGTATATGAGCATCTGGGCGAAGGGGAAAAGCTCTTCGACACCTTGGGAGATCTTGAACATGATGGTGTCGATTTTAACGCAGATGAAACCAAGTTGTCTGCAAGCGTCACCCAGGAGCGCGCGCCCGACTCTGATGACTCAGATATAAGTGCTGCATTTGACGAAATAGATTTTGATGATTTGACCTTTGACACTGTTGCTGATGCGCAGGGTGACGAACATAGCTTTGATTCGTTTGATATAGAAGGGGGCGGCTTTCAAAAGAGTGTGGATGTAAGTTCTGAACTCGAAGAGGTTGATTTTTACCTCCAGCAAGGGCTATTGGATGAAGCGCAGGAAGCGTGTGAACGTCTACTGGAGCAGGCACCGGATAATGCCGAAGTTTTGCAGCGCCTCGATAAAATTCAACAGTTCAACGCACGCCATGCTGGGCAGGACCAACAGGGCGAATTAGAGCAGGCTACCCTTGAGGTAGAAACTGAAACCGGTCAGGAACAGTCAATTTCACCCGAAGATCAAAACTTCGCCACTGATGTTGTTATCCCGAAAGTTAACGATGAGATCGAGTTTAACGGGCTTGATCTGTCTCTAGATGACGGCTTCGATCTTGACCTTGAAATGCCAGAATTAGCCGATTCTCAGCGCGGGGTGGTAACTGAAATCGGAGATGAAGATACGGAGTCTGCGTATAACCTTGGAATCGCCTATAAAGAGATGGCCCTATATTCCGATGCCCTGCTTCAGTTCAACAAGGCCATGGCAGACCCAGCGCGCAAGATTGCGTGCATATCACTACAGGCCGACTGTTACAGGGCTATGCAACTGTATGAAAAAGCCGAGGAGGTGCTTACTTCTGGGCTGAGTGTCCCTGGTTTGGGTGTGGAGGAGCGAATCGCCCTGTACTACGAGACTGGATTGTTGTATGAAGAGAGTGAACGGCATGCAGATGCTCTCGCAAGCTATCAGGTAGTGGCCGATAATGATCCAGGCTTTCGCGATGTTAGCCAGAAAATCATTGAACTTAAAAAAGTTCTCGGGATTGAACTCAGTAGTGACGATATTTCTCGGGTCTCCTACGTATAGATCTTGCGCTTTAGAGAAGTGACATCTCGTTGATATCAAGGTGTTTATGCTGAGTCAGGGGCGGGTTAAGGTATGAATTATTCACAGTTTTTTGGATTTGAAAGGGAACCGTTCTCTAATGCTCCTGATTCTAGATTCTACTTTGAAAATGCCCAGCATAAACAGGCGCAATTACGTATCCGCCATGTGATTGATTCAGGTGGAGGTCTTGCGGTAATCTCCGGGGGGATAGGCTCCGGTAAGACCACTTTGGCGCGCCGTATCCTCGATACTCTTCCCCTTGAGATATACGAGCCATCGTTGCTCGTTATGGTACATTCCGGCATCACTCCAGAATGGATTCTTACCCGTATTGCCATGCAACTTGGGGTTAAAGAGCCCACTGCTGATCGAATGTTGCTCCTCAAGCAGCTTTACGAACGCTTGCTCGAAATCCACGCTGAGGGGCGTCGTACGGTGGTTCTAATTGATGAAGCGCAGATGCTTCAGACCAGCGCCTTAATGGAAGAG
This sequence comes from Desulfuromonadaceae bacterium, assembly GCA_034007015.1. GTDB lineage: Bacteria > Desulfobacterota > Desulfuromonadia > Desulfuromonadales > Desulfuromonadaceae > JAIVHC01. Next base: position 13,930 of record JAVERS010000022.1, on the reverse strand, counting down.
TTTCGCGGGCTGTTAAATCTTGAAATTCCGGGGAAGAAATTACTCAACCTCATATTTTTCGGTTTGCCTGAGGTGGAGGAATGTTTGCAGTTGGACAAACCACTGGCTCAGCGTGTTGCCATGCGTTACCATCTCCAGTCTTTGCAGGAAGCGGAAACCTTTGAGTACATTAGGCATCGCTTGCGCATAGCTGGGGCAGGGCAAGATCTTATTGACACGGACGCGATAGCCGCGATCCAGCGCTTTTCTGCCGGAGTTCCTCGCCTCATCAATACTCTGTGCGCTAACTGTTTGTTCGAGGCTTTCTTGACCAATAAGCACAGAGTTGACACTAAAACTGTGTCTAGCGTGGCGGGAGACCTGGGGCTTACCAATGTCGAAGTGAGAGAAAATCGTGCGGGGCTGGAGCAACATCTGGGGCGGATCGAGGAGCTGTTGGAACGCCTGGAGCAACGTCGCGGTTAAAGAGTGTGATACATAGAGAGCTATTTTATGCCGGCAGTAGCCGGCATTTTTGTACGCTTTGAAGGTTTTATTTATGAATCCAGAAGTTGCCATTCTACCAGAAAAACTGTGCAACCAGATAGCTGCCGGAGAGGTGGTTGAGCGTCCTGCGTCAGTGGTAAAGGAGTTGGTAGAAAACTCCATCGATGCCGGTTCTACTCGTATAATTGTTGAGGTGGTTAATGGCGGGGCGCGTCTGATCAAGGTTAGCGATAATGGACGTGGCATGAATAAGCACGATATCTTTCTATGTTTCGAACGTCACGCCACCAGTAAAATAAGAACCGAAGAGGATCTGTTTCGCCTTGGTTCCCTCGGCTTCAGAGGGGAAGCGCTGCCAGCTATTGCTGCAGTTTCGCGCCTGCAGGTGAGTAGTCGGCATATCGATTCCGAGGTGGGAATGCGTGTCAACCTCAAAGGGGGAGTAGTTACTAACACTGGAGAGGTCGGGCTCCCGGTTGGAAGCGTGTTTGAAATACGTGACCTGTTCTACAACCTTCCAGCGCGGCGCAAGTTTTTGCGTAAGACTGCTACCGAGTTCGGGCATATCGCAGAAAGTGTGCTGCGTCTAAGCTTGGCGCACCCACATGTCCAGTTTCAGCTCATCCATAATGAGCGGGTGGTGTTCAATTACTATCGTCAGCAACATATATTCGACCGCATTGGTGAGGCACTCGGTCGCACGGTAGCTGGGGCGTTACACAAAATAGAGTGTGAACGTGGAGAGATAGCCCTGCAAGGGTATGTTGCCGCTCCGGAACAGAGTCGCTCTACCACCCAGGCTATGTATACCTATATCAACGGCCGCTTTATTCGCGATCCGGTGGTAAAGCATGCAGTGCTCGATGGCTATCGCCAGTTGCTCATGAAGGGGCGCTACCCTATCTGTGTGCTGTTTCTCTGCATGCCCCCCGATCAAGTAGACGTGAATGTCCATCCCACCAAGCATGAAGTGCGTTTTCACGATCAACGTGTGGTGCATGATTTTATAACCAATGCAGTGCGGCAACAATTGCGCATAGTAGCTGATCCGCATCAGCCACGTACTTTTGCAGAAGAGGTAAGGGTAGGTAGCGGTTCTGAACCTGCTGCAAAAAAAGATGACGCTTCGTTTGCTGTGCCACCAATTTCTGCGCCACGCGGGGTTGGATCTCAACAGGAACAACAGATGTCATCTTTGGCGCTGAGTTTTTCCCATAATGGGATTCAGCGTCTTCACCATGGCATTGGTACAGACCCTAACCCATGTGCTGAAGTTGCGGAGTCCAGAAGCGCATGGGGGCAGACGTCGGGGGAAGCGGCAGGTTCTGGCGCAGAGCAATCTGCCCAGCAATCAGCTGAACTTTCTGGGGCACAGAATGTCTCCACCTTAGATACCAGCATGCAGGGGAATTATTTTTCCTCCTTGCGTATTATTGGACAGTATGCGCGCAGCTATTTGGTGTGTGAGGATGGAGACGATCTGGTTCTTATAGATCAGCATGCCGCGCACGAGCGCATCGGATTTGAGCGTCTGCGGGCCCAATATGCACGCAGCGCGGTGGAGCGCCAAGAGCTCTTATTCCCCCAGATGCTAGAACTTACTCAGGCGCAGGATGTGCAAATGCGTGAGCATGTGGATTGTTTTGCGCGGCTCGGATTTGAACTCGACCCCTTTGGAGGGACCACTTGGGCGCTGAAAGCGCTGCCGGTTCTACTAGAGCAACACGATGTTGTCACTTTGATTCTGGATATCCTTGCAGATCTGTCCCGCTGGGGATCTCCTCAAGCAGGGCGGGAAGCGGTGGATGAAGTGCTGATTAAAATGGCATGCCACAGTATGGTGCGTGCGAATGAAACCTTGGATACGCGTGAGATGTACGCGCTGTTGGTTCAGTTAGATGAGGTGGATTTTAACCGCCACTGCCCGCATGGACGCCCAGTATCGCAGCGCATGAGGCGGCGTGACATCGAAAAGCTTTTTGCCCGCACCTGATGGATACGGGCGTATGTTTGTTTTCACTTGGCGCAAAATTACTCCCGTTACTTATACGTGTAACGCTCTAAAAGATATTTATTGAAATATGGCGAACATACAAAAAATTCCACTGTTGGTGATAACTGGCCCCACCGCTGCGGGGAAAACCGCTCTAGCACTCGAGTTGGGCGCCCGGCGCGATATCGAAATCATCTCTGCGGATTCGTGTCAGGTGTACCGCTATATGGATATAGGTACGGCCAAAGCCAGTGTCACTGAACGAGCCAGTGTGGTGCATCACTGCATCGATATTGTTGATCCTGATGAAGCTTTCAGTGTCTCTGACTTCGCCCGTCTAGCGCAACAAGCTATTGAAGATATCCACCAGCGCCAGCGGCTCCCTGTCGTAGTTGGGGGGACTGGACTGTATATTCGCGCCTTGACTCAGGGGTTGGCACCGCTACCGGGGGCAGATGAGGCGCTGCGCCAGCAATGGCATGCCGAAGAGCGCGAAAAAAAAGGCAGTCTGCACATGCGGTTAACTCTGACTGACCCTCAACTAGCAAAGGGGTTGCATATAAATGATGTTACGCGTATTATTCGCGCTCTTGAAGTTCATGCCCTTACAGGCAGAACCATGTCAAGCTGGCAAGAAGAACATCATTTCTCCGAACGCCCCTATAACGACATCCGAGTGGCAGTGACCTGTGAACGCACTCAGCTGTATCAACGCATAGAGGAACGGGTCGGACAGATGTTTGAGGCTGGTTTGCTCGACGAAACGCGCATGCTGCTTGAGCGCGGGTATTCTCCGGAGCTGAAAGCGCTGCGCACCATCGGCTATCAAGAGTGCGTTGCCCACCTGCGCTCAGAGATGAGTTTTGCTGACGCAGTCACTCGAATAAAACGCAACACACGCAGATACGCAAAGCGTCAGTTGACCTGGTTGCGGCATGAAGATGAAATAAATTGGCTTGAAGACCCTTTCGACTCTGGTAGGATTGTTGAATGGGTGGACAAACTTTTATGTGAATGCAGATGAAATGAAGGAGAAAGAATATGGCAAAAACCCCTTTTAATATTCAGGACCAGTATCTGAATCAGGCGCGTAAAGAGCGGGTTCAACTGAATATTGTGATGATGTCCGGTGAGCAGTTGCAAGGCTACATCAAATCTTTTGATAATTTTTGTGTCCTCGTAGATAGTGGGGGAGATTTTCTGCTGTATAAACATGCTATTTCATCCATTACCTCTACAGATGGACTCTTTAGACTCCATGGAAGCCGCGACTAAAGAATATCTCTGACGCACGTAAACCTTCCTCCATGTCACAGGCTCCCTGCTGCTACAGCTGGGAGCCTGTTGTGCCTTTACTCTGCTAAGTTTTAAGTAGCATTGATAAGCATCTTGGAGATATAAGCACTGGGCCTGAGCTTTGGTGTAAACTAAACGTATATGTTACGCATAGATTCCGTACACCCTGGAAGTATAGCTGCACAACTCGATGTTGCTGCAGGTGACTATCTGGTGGCTATCAACTCGCACGAAGTTCATGATGTGGTGGATTACCAGCGTTTGACTGAGCGCGATTATCACCTGCTGGTAGAGGTTCAGAAGCCGGGAGAAGAGTGCTGGGAGTTGGATATTGAGTATGAAGCGGATCAGGTGTTGGGTTTTGAGTTTAAACATCCACAACCCCGTTCGTGTTGCAATAAATGTCAGTTCTGCTTCGTACATCAACTACCGCAGGGGATGCGCTCCACGCTGTACGTGCGAGACGACGACTACCGCTTTTCCTTTCTGTATGGTGCATATATTACCCTGACTAATCTGCAGCGCAGTGAGATAGAGCGAATTAAGGCACAAAAACTTTCACCCCTGTATGTCTCAGTGCACAGCACCGATGTGAATGTGCGTGCAGCGCTTCTGGGAGTATCTACTCAGCGTGCGGGCGCGCTGATGCCACTTCTTGAAGAGTTGACTCAAGCTGGAATCGAGATCCACACGCAGGTGGTGGTATGCCCTGGAATAAACGATGCCCAGGTGCTGGAGCAAACCATCAGTGATTTGTTTGCCCTCCATCCGGCAGTAAAGAGCCTGGCTATTGTGCCGGTTGGATTAACCAAATATCGTAAAGGGCTCCCGTATTTACGCATGTTTGATCGGGCTCAAGCTGCTGCGGTACTGGATCAGATTGAACGCTGGCAGCAGTGGTGTCTAACCCGCAGTGCAACGCGGTTTGTGTTTGGCGCGGATGAACTTTATCTTCAAGCCCAGCGTCCCTTCCCTTCATATGCGGCATATGAGCATTTCTACCAGATAGAGAACGGGGTGGGGCTGGTAACACAGTTTGAACAACAGAGCGCTGAAGTGCTTAGCGAAGCTGAACCTCAATTCTGTGCCGGAGTGCGCGCCACCTTGATATGTGGCCTGTCTGCGCAAAGCGTACTCGAAACGTTTATCCGCGCGCTCAACGCCAAAGCTCATACCGCCTTGCAAATCCATCCTGTCGTGAATAGGTTCTGGGGTGAGAGTGTCAGCGTTAGCGGTTTATTGACCGGTGTGGATATTGTCGAATCAATTATACATGCACGTGCGCGTGGATTCGACCCTGGCAGTGCGATTCTGTTGCCTGATGTTATGTTCAAAGATGGCACTGATACTCTGTTGGATGATATCGATCTGCCTACGCTGGAGCAACGCCTCGGAGTAAAGGTGAAAAAAGTTGGTGCCGATCCGTGGGCGGTGTTAGATATAGTTGAAGAACTATATGCGTTTGGCACCCATAGATAGCCTGGGTGTTGGATAGGCAAGTTAGTTGCTGCTGCAAGCGCAGAAAGCATCAACAACGGAGTCAAACCAGAAATGCTATATTAGGTGGCGAGCAGTTGTCGCGTAATGGGGAGCCCCCTAAGTGCATCGTAGATGTAAAACAATTGCTATTACTTTCACAGTGGCGTAGCCGTTGGCTAGTTTTACGTCGCCATTATTTGTTTGCTAGCAGAGGATAATAAAGATGTCTATGCCCCTCGAAGAGATTACCAACAATGCGCTGGAGTACATGGAACAGGGTAATTATTCCGCAGCGGTTAAGGTGCTGGAACAGGGATATCTAAGGTTTCCCCATGATGATGACCTCCTCGTCCTGTTCGCCGAAGCCTTAGGGTCAGATGGTGCTGAGGATAGAGCCCTCTCTTTACTGGAACAGCGCCTTGAGCAAGGAGACGCATCCGCTGAAGTGCTGTTTGCCCTCGGAGATGAGTACTTTGTCAAGGGGGAACACGATGCGGCGATCGAATGTTACAGACAATTGCTCTCAGTTGCGGGCTCTGCCGCAGAAGCCAATGTACGTATAGGATTGGTAGAAATTGCAGAGCAGGCGTGCGAAAAGGCGGAGGAGTCTTTCCACAAGGCGTTGCAGATAGATGAAAACTGTTTTGCTGCGGCTAACTCACTCGGAGACATGTTTTTTGAAGCTGGACATCTGCAACAGGCAAAAAACTGGTATCAGCGCGCCATGGATATTGATCCTGAAGATCCTGAAGCATATGCAAATATGGCGGATGTATTGTATGAACAAAAAGATCGTGATGCCGCTCGAGAACACGCCCGTCGTGCGCTTGAACTGGACGCGCGTTGTGCCCCCGCCTGGTTGACTCTCGGTTATCTGCACATGGATGCAGACGAAGTTACCGAGGCGTGCGAGTGTTTTGAACATTTTCTTGATATAGAAGATAGTGCGGTAGCGGCGGATCTTATTGTGGAAGTAAATGCAGTGTTAAAAGGGCTGAAAGGGGATTGAGTCTAAGTGGATGCGCAGTGGGAGTCTGTCTGCCGTCGCTGCGGGCGGTGCTGTTATCACAAGATTATATATCGTAACATCCTCTACTATACCGACATCCCATGCGCCTTTTTAGACCAGAGCAGCATGAAATGTCAGGTCTACCCACAGCGCCAACAGGTGAATCCAGAATGTGCGCTACTGACTCCTGCCCTGGTGCAGTCTGGCGTTCTTCCTCCTGAATGTGCCTACCTGCAGCACTGCGCTTCAAATAAATGCGCACAGCGGCATATCTCGGAACTTTCACAGCACTTGCAACGTCGCCTGCTACGCTATCTTAAGTAGAGTAGTTTTTTGCTCTTTTGTCTGTAGGTAAGCGTAAAATTATCTGCTATTCTCTTACACTAAGTAAATCACCTTGCAAATAGCTCCCTTAGGCGGGAGATGGAAGCTGAAAACGGTGTTTTTATGTGTTTGGGTGTAACTGTCAGGGGAAGAAGTAATGAAAATAGCGGCTTTAAGACATATGCGCGTGGTACGCCTGCTTGCGATCATGCTTCTTGTCGCTATATTTGTACTGTGCAGTGCTGTTATTGCGCTGTACTTCTTTGCGACACCAGATAAAATCCGCGCCGCCCTTATTCCAGTTATTGAAGAGCAACTTGAATTTGATGTCGAGTTTTCTGGGATAGATGTCAATTTGTTCTCTGGTGTGAGGATCACGGGTCTGAATCTCGCCGAGAAAGACGAAGAACTACCGTGGCTACAGGTGGATGAAGCGGTGTTGCGCTACCGCTTTCTCCCTTTGCTACAAGGACGCCTGGTGATCGATGAATTGCGCTTGAACTCCCCCACTGTGGTAGTACAGCGCAACGCTGATGGTACAGTTACCATGGGCAATGTAGCGGGTAAAGCGCAAAATACTTCAGGTTCGATTTTCCCTTTTGAGGCTGCCCAAGAGGGGGAGCAGGTGAACTTTCACATCTCCACTATCACGGTAACCAATGCTGAAGTGATGCTGCGAGACTTCGTTTTTAGCACTATCCCGCGCCTTACACGCCTGCAGGATGTTGGATTGCAACTGCATAACTTTTCTGCTGAGAGTGACTGGCGTTTTGCGCTGTGGGGTAAGTTGAACGGCTCACCACTGGATGTGGAAGGGGTATATGATCCACGTTCAGAGCGCGGGTCGTTAAAGTTGGTGTTGGAGGGGCTTGATCTGGTTGCTTTTCGACCGTACTACCGAGAACAACTCCCCTTCAAGATCAATCGTCTTGGAGTGTCCACCCAGTGCCAAGTGCAGTTTGATCCTGCCGGATTTAACTTAGAGGGTGATGTTCGCCTCGCGGGGGTAGATATCTCTGATATCGACTCCTTTGCTTCTAGAAACGACGTATTTAGTGCGCAACAGCTAAGTGCAAATCTTCACCTGAAGTGGGAACACAACTCCAGACAGTTAAAACTGTTGCGCACTGATGCGCGCATGGATGGTCTGAGGTTTGGCGCCCGCGGAACAGCAAGCTTTGGTGCCGAACGGCAAGAATATAATATTGATCTTGAACTGCGCCAGTGGCCGATACGCGCCATGGCAGAATACGCAGCCTTGCTCTGGCTTGACAACCTTGAAGAGTATGCCCCCGCTGGGACCTGTTCGGCCATCTTTGTATGGCGTAAAGATGCAAAAGATAACCACGGTTCTGTGCGCGCGGGGAAGTTAACTCTTGTTGACGCAGGGCTGAGTGCAGGTGGAATCCGCTTTGGTCTTAACGGTGAGATTGAACTTAATGGCGACAGCCTTAACTCTTCCGCCTTGAACGCAAAAATAGGGGGCGAGAATATCCGTGCTGCGCTCTTTTGCGAAAACTGGCGCGCGCTGCGCCCGCGCTTTAAACTAAGGTTTAAAGGGGCTAAATTTGATACATGGAACCTGCTTGCGTCTACGCGTATGCGTGCGGACGCGCGCTCGCCTATGCAGGGCGATCAAAGAGCGGTGGCGCGAGTAGCTTCGGAGCCTGGTCCCTACGCTATCCCTTTTGATATTGACGCTGAGTTTGATGTGGATTCTGTTACCTGGCGTTCTGCGACACTGCAACAGGTCAAAGGTTCTTTTTCGATTGATAATAATAAATTGACGCTGGAAGGGATGAATGGAACTTTTGCCTCTGGCGTCCTCAACGTCAATGCTAATGTGGATTTAGGGCAGCAAGGCTTCAGCTATACTGCGAACTTTGAGGGAAAGCAATTGCGCATGAAGCAGATGCTTACCGCTCTATGGCCAGGGTTTAGCGGTACAATTACGGGGAGGACACAGTTGAACGCCCAGATCAGTGGAGCTGGCACTCAGCAGCTGCGAGTGCGTCAGAATCTGTCCGGCAATATACATCTTGGGGTGGAGGATGGCAGCGTTAGCGGAGTCAATGCCCTGCATGTTTTGGCGCAACAACTTAATATCCCCTCGGTAACCAAACTGAACTTTATTGCCGCCAGCGCTGAATTTCAACTACAAGCCGGGAATACGCCGCGGTTTGCGCTGCTGGGAAGAAATGAGCGCCTCAGGGTTTCTGTTCAAGGTCGTGCAGACTGGCAGGGGCAAACAGAAGGGCAGCTTACTCTGCATATTTTCCCCTCCTTAGCTGAAGGGATAAACCCTGAGTTTGCCCACAGTGCCACAATCGATGTTAATGGTTGGAGCGTGGTGGACAGCGATGTTTCTGGAAGTGTCAGACAACCGGATTTTTCGCCGATTTCGGGGCGATTTTAATATCTGTCTGAACAGGTGTAGTCTTTTGTTTTATTGGAGTGTGCCAGATGGCGGATAAACGCGGAAAACCGCGGATGCGCAAACGTATACGTGTGCTTTATGGACCGCGAACCCCTTCAAAAGTTGGATTCACTTCAGATATCTCCGAGTCAGGTCTGTGTATACAGACCTTTCTTGTATATAATCCTGGCACAATTCTGTTGGTAGAGCTGGAACTCCCTTCAGGTGAAGTTGTGCGTATCGAAGGGCGCGTGCACTGGTCCCGCAAGGTGCCTCCAAACTTGCTCCGCAAGGTTAAGTATGCTGGAATGGGGATTAAAATCATCAACTTTGTCAGCAATGCTGAGCCCTATATCCAATTGTGCCACAACAGACCCGAAGCGTAAGGCCCTATCCATTTTCAAAACAGGGGAAACAGGTGCCCAAAGAACGATTAGATAAGCTTTTGCTGGAGCGCGGCTTCTGCTCTTCACGTGCTCGTGCGCAAGCTCTGATTATGAGCGGCGAGGTTTTAGTTGGTGATAGGGTGTATGACAAGGCAGGCATGCGGGTAGACGTTGATGCACCGATTCGCATTCGTGGGCAGGAGCTTGCATATGTGTCGCGCGGTGGTTTGAAGTTGGAACACGCGCTGAATGAGTTTGCTCTTGAGTCGGAAGGAAGGGTAGCTGTAGATGTTGGCGCCTCTACCGGTGGTTTTACCGACTGCCTGCTCCAACGCGGTGTGAGCAAGGTGTATGCAGTTGATGTAGGGTATGGGCAGTTAGCGTGGAAACTGCGCGAGGACGCCCGCGTAGTCAACATGGAGAGGACCAACATCCGCGCTTTGAGCAGTGGTGCTCTCAATCCAGCGCCAGATCTGGCGGTAATCGATGCCTCCTTCATCTCTTTAGAAAAGATCCTCCCGCCCACCCTTGAAGTGCTCCAACCCATAGCCGATATTGTGGCTTTGGTTAAGCCGCAGTTTGAAGTTGGAAAAGGGAAGGTGGGCAAGGGGGGAATCGTACGTGACCCAGGTTTACATCAAATAGTGCTAGAAAATGTGCAGCAGTATGCTGTTGTCTTGGGGCTTGAGGTGATGGGCACATGCGAAAGCCCAGTTTTGGGTGCAAAGGGGAACCGTGAATTCCTCATGCATTTAGCTCGGAGGGTAAACTAGATCCAAATACTTGAGTTTTGCGTACAATTATTGTTTTAATCACAGTAGATCTGTGAGTCAGGGGGAGCTATGAACGATTGTCTGTTTTGTAAAATTGTAGCGGGGGAGATCCCGGCAAAGATTGTATATGAAGATGAGCAGGTGATAGCGTTTGAGGATATCAACCCTCAGGCCCCGGAACACTTGCTCATAATCCCACGCCGACATATTGCGTGTCTGGCAGATGCAAAGCCGGAAGACGCCGCGCTGCTGGGGCATATTCAGTACGTTATTGCCGAATTATCCCGGTCGCGCAAATTTGCTGAACCAGGCTTCAGGGTGGTTAATAACTGTAATGCAGATGGCGGGCAGGAAGTGGGGCATATCCACTATCATCTCCTTGCAGGGCGTAAGATGGAGTGGCCGCCAGGCTAGCCACTGCGTACAAGGGTAAGATAGTTAATAGGGTAACGTGCATGGTTTATAAACGCAGAACAATTTTAACCGCAGTGCATTTTTAGATGTGGAGCATGTATGGGTAAGAAAAAAGATGACGCACAAATGCAGCGCCTGATAAATGAGATCGCCGAACTTCTGGTGACTCATCACGGCGGCAGCCTTTCGGAAGCAGAGCTTGATCGCGGGATTGAGCATCTGCAGCTGGCTGTGCATCTTGCGCGCACATCCCATGCTTTGCAGGTACGCAAGTCTGGCGAACCCTATTTTTTCCATCCGCTGCGTGTCGCCCATCTTGCTGCACGCCACTGGATGGGGTTTCCCTCTATCATTGCCTCACTGTTACACGATGTGGTGGAAGATACCCCAGTAACCCTTGAAGACGTACGCAAAACTTTCGGTGCTGAGGTAGCACTGCTGGTGAATGGACTCACCAAGGTTGCGGATGATCACTCAAGCCGCAAGGCCCAGAAGGAAGAAACCTACCGCAAACAGACCCTGCTGGCTATTGAAGATATCCGCGTGGTATGTCTCAAGCTGTGGGATCGCCTCGACAACGTACGCACCATCGGCGCGCTGAAGCCAGAAAAGCAGATCCTCATTGCCGAGGAAACTCGCGCTGTTTATGTTCCCCTCGCCAGGCATTTAGGGATGGGGGCGGTTGCTGAAGAGCTTGAAGCGCTTTCCCTTCAGGTGCTGTACCCGCGCCGCGCCGCGCGCTATCAGAGGATTTTGAGCGAGGTCAAACGTCAGTCTGAAAGCAGCATTAGGCAGATCCGCTCAGAGATTATGTCTGAATTCAGTCGTAACCATCTTAATGCGGTGCTGAACGACTACTGGCGCACCTTTTCTCTCGAAGCGGCTATGCAGATGACACGGGGCGTTGCATCCTTGTACAGCTTGAATGTGTTGGTTGACTCAACCATGGATGCCTACATTGCGTTGGGTTTGGTCCACCGTTTGTACCAACCTATTACCGGCAAATTGCGTGATCATCTCAGCGCTCCATCGCAACATGGATATCAGGCGATTAAAACCACGGTGCAGTGTGGCGAGAACCGCTTGCGAGTCCAGATAACTACGCATAAGCTCGCACGCTTCAATCAGTCTGGGGTTCTGGCACCGGGGTTCGAATTCAGCAAAGATAACTTTGCTGAACTCATGCGCAGCTTGCAGGAGGGTGAGTCGGTCTTTGATACCGAACGTCTGCGCCTCGCTTCCGCTTCCATCCGAGTCTATACGCCACTGGGACAACCGTGGGTATTGCCTGAGGGAAGCAGTGTTCTAGATTTCGCTTTCTCCATTCACGAGGATCTGGGCTTGCACGCATTTCGTGCGCGGGTAAACGGGCAGACTCGCTTACTTAAACAGCGCCTTATGGATGGGGACCAGGTGAAAATAGAGACCGTGGATACTCCCGCGGTGTTGCCGCGTTGGCTTGATTGGGCAGTAACACCGCGGGCGCGTAACAGTATTAGGCGTTATCTGCGCAACGAGGTTAAACACAAGCGCAGTAAAGATAAAAACCGAAAGGAGCAGTCTTGAGATACCCTGCAAAATGTACCGCTAATTTAAACCCGTTCAAGCACCAAACTGGTGCGTCCTCCTGTTCGCAAATGCCATTTGTGCTTCGGGCCGTTCAAGTTGTTTTTGTTCTGCTGATATGGATACTCCTCTGCCCGGTTTCGAGCCAGGCGCAGGATTATGCCACGGTATTTGTCTATCATCGCTTTGGAGATGCGCGCTACCCTTCGACCAATATCAGTGTTGAGCAGTTTGAGGAACATCTGCGCTATCTGCGCGATAATGACTACAACGTAATCCCCTTGAGTGAAATTGTTGCTGCCCTGCGTCGCGGGGAGAAATTACCACCGCGCAGCGTAGGGCTAAGTGCCGATGATGCCTACGCCAGCGTGCTCGATGGTGCGCTCCCGTTGCTAGACAAGTACGAAATGCCAATGACGCTGTTTGTCAACACCGCTGCGGTGGGTGGGGGCAGCTACATGAGCTGGGAGCAATTGCGCACCTTAGATAAAAAATCCAATATAGAAATTGGCAACCATTCCGCGCATCATCCTTACTATGTCAGCTTATCCCAGCAACATGGTAGTGCCGAGTGGGAAGAGCAGGTGCGCCAAGATATCTCTACTGCGCAACAGGCGTTTGTTACCCACCTTGGATATGTGCCGCAGTTGTTTGCCTATCCTTATGGGGAGTTCTCTCCCGAGTTGATGAGAATCGTTGCTGATATGGGATTTGCTGCGGCCTACGGACAGCAGTCTGGCTCCATAGGAACAGACTCTCCTCTGTATGCCTTAGCGCGCTTCCCCATGGGAGGCAACTATGTAAGTATGGATCGTCTGCGCAGCAACCTGGCTATGAATCCTTTGCATATTGAGATTATCCGCCCTGAGACTCCGCTTCTCTTTTCTGCCTCTGCAGCGCCTGAACTGCGGTTTAAGCTCCCCAACCCCGACATCCAGCTCTCCAGCATGAAGTGCTATATCCCAGGCCAAGACCCGGTTGTCCCTGAGGTGGTGGATGAAGATGCGGGTATATACAAGGTGCAGGCACAGAACCCACTCCAAGGTCGGCGCAGCAAGTACACCCTGACTGCGCAGGATCGGAATAATCGCTGGTACTGGTTTAGCCAGCTGTGGGTCAACCCTGCAGTGGAAGAAAACTATCGCGAGTAAGAAGCAACAAATAGCAGTAAGGTCGTGTCCAAATGGACCACACAGGTGGAAGAAAGCATCTGAAACTGGGCGTTAAACATGGAGCAGACACCTTTATTGGCTACCGCGGTTCTAGCTCTTGATGTGGTTTAGAGCAGTTTCAATGTGGCGGCTTCAATGTGGTGTGCCCAACAGTTGAGACCATGAACTTTTATTTCTAAGCAGAATAGAGACTGAAATATGAAATCATACCGTAAAGAATTGTGGTTTGAACTCCCAGAGCGTACCGGTTTTATTAATATCACTCAGGACGTGGCTGAATGTGTGCGGGAGAGCGGCATCCGTGAGGGACTGTGCTTGGTTAATGCCATGCATATAACTGCATCGGTATTTATTAATGACAACGAATCTGGTCTACATCAGGACTTTGCTGCTTGGTTGGAAAAACTCGCTCCTTACGATTTGCATGGCTATGCCCATCATCGCACCGGGGAAGATAATGGCGATGCTCACCTCAAACGTACCCTCATGGGGCGCGAAGTGGTGGTGGCGATTAGTGAAGGGAAGTTTGATTTTGGCCCCTGGGAACAGATTTTTTATGGAGAGTTTGACGGTAAACGGCGCAAGCGGGTGTTGGTGAAAATTATCGGCGCTTAGT
>JAVERS010000066.1:0-6251 GCA_034007015.1 Desulfuromonadaceae bacterium | reverse complement strand
TCCAGCCGCCGCCATGACAGTTTTTACACCCCATTTCGGTTGTGGCTGGTGCCACCACCCTGGTTTGTGCCAGCACCTTGCCGCTGGTTCGATCCAACGCCTCAATAGTAACAAGCGGATAGGGGGAAAACACGCCATCTTTTGGATAGGGCACCACCGGAATCCCTGCAGCAACAAACGCATTGTCCTCAGGCTTCAAGTCCATAATTCCACTTAAGTCTTTGCCCTTAAGGCCGATGCCGGGCTCGAGTTCTTTGCCAAAAAGTTTTTCGACATTGTTCCAGAACGCAATCCGCTCCTGCGGAGCGCTGAATTCCGGATCGATGGCGTAGCGCATCTCCACATCCTGCATCATCACCTGTGGAGAGTCGCCGCGCTTGATCAGTTGCGCGTAAATGGTGTTCCCCGGTGGGAGCATCATCAACTGGTCGGAGGAGTCAGTGATCCCCTTCATCCCCAAGGTGTTCCACGCTAGCAGCACATATGTGTCAGTATTTTTATCGAAGGGGTGAATTTCTACCGGTATCTCTGGTGCAGTGATGCTCTTGTTGCCGCTGGCTGCGTCCACCCCATTGAAGTGTCTCACCAGATAGGTGGCAAGGGCGTTGCGCTCCGTGCTTGTCCCCATAAAGGGGGGCATATACGGATTAACGGTACCAAGGCCAGAGAGCTTGCGCTCCATGCCGAAAATGTTGTCGTAACGCTGCACCATCGGCTTGATATCGTTGAGATATCCCCCTACGGAGTGGCACGCACTACACTGGAAGCGAAACAGCTCTTTTCCCGCTTCCATGATGTTTTCTGGGGTCACCTGTTTATGTTTCACCCACTTGGCGCTGGAGAGGTAGCCAGCCAGCTGAATAGCAGGCACATCGTCCACATAGATCTGATTGGAGTACAGGTACTCAGAGATGAGGTACGGGCGGCGACTCCCCTCGCGGATAAACTCAAATGCGCCAAAGTAGATCAGCGCAATCCCCACTACTCCAAAACTCATCACCTTTTTTAGAAAAGGGGGCATCTTCAGCGCCATCAGCATCGATACGCCAAACAGGACCGGGATTACCCACGCCAACGTGTTGAGATAGAGATTCATCTCTGGTGATTTGTTAAGGATAAAATTTTGCAACTCCTCCGGGAGTGCCGCCATATACCACCAGCCTCCGGCAAGCATGAGCACAAACGGGAGTGCAACCCACAGGGCGCACGTACGCATGAGATTCTGACGCAGGGTACTGTCCTTGACAAAGGCGGCGGTGACGAAGCCAAAGACACCGCACAGCACTAGAGATAGCCCTGTGCGGAACACCAGTGAGGGCCAGAAGGTGGGGTTGAAGAATCCGGACCAGAAATTTTGGTTTTCGAGCCACGCCCCCGGCGTGAGCATATAGGTGATGATGCCGTTGATGATAAACAGTGACATCCACGCACAGAAGAAATAGAGCCACCCGATAATGAGGTGTTTGTTGCGCTCCATTTTGTCGAAGGTGTAGAAGTAGATAAACAGGGCGACAATCTCAGCAAAGAAAAACACCCATTCTGCCGCCCACCCGAAGACAAAGGTGTGGATCAGCGAGGAGGTTGCCCCCGGGCTGAGTAAAGCGATGGTCCACCAGATCCCCACTCCGGTGAGTCCCCCGAACACCATGGTGAGCAGGAGGAAAAACTTACTGTGTTTCTTTACGTATTCAAGCAGAGCGGGATTTTCCTCCCGATACGCTTTTTTCTCCAGGGTTACCAGAAATAGCCCCCCACCCACAGCAAAGTGAGCCACCAGCACATGTACAATCGCCATAAGGGCGATAAGAAAGCCGCCACCGTAAGTGGTAAGATCCCAAACAGGATAGTTCATTATTCTACCTCCTTACGGCAATCGAAGGCCAGTTTCAGCATATATCCCACCAATCCAAGCCCAGCAACGAACGTCACTAGGAAGAAAATCAGCGGGGAGTATTCCCCTGTCACCTGCAAATCACCAAGGGAGAAGTAAGGGGCAAGGTAGCCGGTGCGTACTAGATCGCGCATCAGCACCATTACCAGCATCAGTAGTAGTGCGCTAAGAGCAGATTTTACTACGTGGCGCTTATGTCCCAAATAGAGTGCGGCAACGGTTAAAAGTAGCCCAAGGGTAAGGAGGATAGTGCCCCATGCACTTTTCCCCATGAATAGCAGCATTACCTCCCGCGGGAGGGCAAGGAGAAACCAAAATCCTATCAGGATCTGGATAGCGGTGGCGCCAGTAAAATAGCGCATCCCTAACTCTTGGAGTGCCGCCGGGTCAACGCTGCTCTTGGTGAAGTTGAAACGGCTTACCAAGGCTAGATACAGCCCCGCAATCGCTACTGCACCCACGACAAAATGCAAGTAGCGTGGGATCAGCGTGGGATCGGAAAGGTTGAGCAAGCCGCCCCCAGCGTCGCTGAAATACGCCGACCAGCGCCCTGGCTGCAACATCAAGGTCATATTGTTGCTGAATAAAAATGCGATCACCAATAACAGAGCCACAGAGAATCCTGCCATGAGCGAGCGCATGGAGCCAAGGGAGTCAAACTTGAAATCAAAAATGTATGTACTGTAGTACGCCAAGATCAGCATCACTACGATGGAGAGCCACCACACCGCCATGAGAACCGAACTTGAGTAGATAAAGTGACCGTACAGTACTTGAATAAACAGCAGCGGGGCAACGCCCATGTTGACTGCGAAGGCGATAGTGTAGGGCCACTTGTAGCTGAACTCCTTACTTATAAGAAGGCTCTGCTCATTCTTGCGTAATGAACTGAGCAAGGCAATGATACCTCCGCCGAGCATGGCGTTCATCAGCAGCACATGGAGCAGGAATGTCAACATCAGCAGGACATACAGCCATCCCCACGGAACCGGGATGGCATCAGGGGTAGGGACCAGAGCAGCGTTGAGCATAGATTCTCCTCTATCAAATTTAGCGGACAACACATATGTCTGAAATTTAACCCTATATATTAGCCGAAACAGTGTTCAAGTCGCAACTGATAATTAACACCGTTTTTGTAATGTATGCGTCGAGAAAAACAGGCCGAAAAAACAGGCCATTATCACTATTGCCAAAGGAGCCTCCCCTCTCACACCGAGCCCTCTTAACCAGGTCGTCGCGCTAAAATCTCTCCCTGCTCTTGAAAATCGCACCAATCATCCCCTTATTAAACTTAGACCATGTGCACGGGATTTTAGGCTGTGAATTCAGGCGGTATTGTTCATACCTGCCTGTGTGTATTGTCGCAAAATACATCTCAAAATATTGAACATACAAATTATAACATTAGCTTATGTGGTGAACAGTTTTTGAAGAGAAGATTGAGATATGTATCCATGTACACGCACAACTCAGGACACACGCAGCTTTGTTGTGCTTCGAACTTCCCATCTTTAACGTATCTCATCCGAGTTGAGGCGCTATTGAGCGCAGACAGAATTGCAGCATGCGAAATTCGTGGCATCATTAGTAGATACAGGCACCATGGTTAAATCCAGACGGCGCCGAAAAAGAAGTTACCCCGAAAAAGAAGTTACCCCTGTTCTAACTAAATAACCCAACTGCCCGCACCCAACCGTTCGCTCTGTGCCGGCAGAAAAATACGCAAAAGGAGAAACATCATGGATATGGAAAAATTGACGCGCAACACACAACTTGCGTTGCAGCACGCCCAGCAGCTGGCGCGCGAAGGGCAACATGCAGAAATAGATGCTGAACATCTCCTTGCGGCATTGCTGCAAGACGCGCAGGGACTGGTGCCACGCCTGTTACAAAAGATGGAGGTGGACACCACTTCCCTGCGGAATGAAACACATGAGAGGTTAGGCAAGCGTCCCCGTATGGAAGGGCGTGCCGCGGAGGAGAGCCAGATCTATGCCTCAGTGCGTCTACAACGAGTGTTGGATCGGGCGGAAAAGGAGGTAAAAAAACTCAAAGATCAGTACATGAGTGTGGAGCATCTGCTGCTCTCCCTTGCATCAGAGCCAACCGACACCCCGGTGGGAAAGCTGTTATCCGCCAATGGGGTCAAATACTCTGCCGTACTCCAGGCACTCCAACAGGTGCGTGGGCATCAGCGGGTGGAAAGCGATAACCCCGAAGGAACCTATGAAGTGCTAAAAAAGTATGGCATGGATCTAGGGCAGGCGGCGCAAGATGGAAAACTCGATCCAGTTATCGGACGAGACGAGGAGATCAGGCGCGTTATCCGCATCCTCTCGCGTAAAACCAAAAACAACCCTGTCCTTATCGGTGAGCCAGGGGTAGGTAAAACTGCGATTGTAGAAGGGCTGGCACAACGCATTGTGCGGGGCGATGTTCCCGATGGGCTCAAGAACAAAACCATCTTCTCTTTAGATATGGGGGCTTTGATCGCGGGAGCCAAATATCGGGGGGAGTTTGAGGAACGCTTGAAAGCGGTGTTGCAGGAGATCCGCGGGAGCGAAGGGCGCATCCTGCTGTTTATTGATGAACTCCACACCATTGTGGGGGCTGGAAAAACCGAAGGAGCCATGGACGCGGGGAATATGCTAAAGCCTATGCTCGCACGCGGTGAACTCCACTGCATCGGCGCCACCACTCTGAATGAATATCGCCAGCATATCGAGAAGGATGCTGCCCTGGAGCGGCGTTTTCAACCGGTGATGGTGAATGCCCCAAGTGTGGAGGAAAGTATCAGTATTCTGCGCGGCCTCAAGGAGCGCTTCGAGCTCCATCACGGCGTGCAGATTCAGGACCAGGCGCTGGTGACGGCAGCGACTCTGAGCGAGCGTTACATCTCCGATCGCTTCCTGCCCGACAAGGCGATAGACTTGGTGGATGAAGCGTGTGCCATGATCCGCACCGAGATGGATTCAATGCCGGAAGCGATGGATAACGCCTCCCGCCGCGTTATGCAGTTGGAAATTGAAGAGGCTGCGCTGAAAAAAGAGCAGGATGCCGCAAGTAAAGAACGCCTTCAAGCCCTTCAAGAGGAACTCGCCGAGCAACGCCACATCGTGAATACGTTCAAGACCCAGTGGAGTACGGAAAAAGAAGCGCAGCAGAAGGTGCAGGCGGTGCGCAAAGAGATTGAAACCGTCAACCATGAGCTCGAAGTGGCGGAACGCAACTACGACCTCAACCGCGCTGCAGAGCTGCGCCACGGGCGTTTGCCTGAGCTGGAAAAACAGCTTAAGGAGCTGGAAGAGAAAGCATCTCAGCGCGAAGATGGGCATACCCTGTTGCAAGAGCGTGTGGGGGCGGATGAGATCGCCGACATTGTCGCACGCTGGACCGGTATCCCTCTGACGCGCCTGTTGGAGGGGGAGCGCGAGAAGCTCCTCAATCTGGATAAACACTTGCATGAACGGGTGATCGGCCAGAATGAGGCGGTACAGGCTGTGTCAGATGCAGTGATCCGCGCACGCGCTGGGATTAAAGACCCGAATCGCCCCATGGGATCGTTTTTGTTTCTCGGCCCCACTGGGGTGGGGAAGACTGAACTTGCCCGCGCCCTGGCGGAAACTCTCTTCGACAGCGAGCACCAGATGGTGCGTATCGATATGTCGGAGTATATGGAAAAGTTCAGTGTCAGTCGCCTGATCGGTGCACCCCCAGGCTACGTAGGGTATGAAGAGGGGGGGCAACTCACCGAGGCGGTGCGGCGCAAACCCTATGCAGTGGTGCTGTTGGATGAGGTGGAAAAAGCCCACCCCGAAGTGTTCAATGTATTGCTGCAGATCCTCGATGACGGACGGGTCACCGATAGCCAGGGGCGTACGGTAGACTTCAAAAACACCGTCATTATAATGACTTCGAATCTAGGCTCTGAATTTCTGCTTGAGGATGGCGGGGTCGAAGGGGAGATTAGTGCTGAAGCGCGCGCACAAGTGCAACAACGTCTGCGGCAACACTTCCGCCCGGAGTTTCTTAACCGTATCGACGACATAATCCTGTTTAGCCCCTTAACGCGTAGCGAGCTGGATCAGATCATCGATCTCCAGGTCGCGCAGGTGCAACAGCGTCTGGAGGAGCGGCGTATCGAGATCAAGCTGACCGATGCCGTGAAGGAGCACATCTGTCAGCGTTCTTACGATCCTCACTATGGTGCACGCCCTGTAAAACGGTTTCTCCAGCAGGAGCTGGAAACCCGCATTGGGCGGGGCATAATCGCGGGTGATATCACCGAAGGGAGCGTCGTGGAAATAACCCTCGAACACGACGCCCTGGCGCTACAGGTGAAGAAAGGTGTAGAGGC
>JAVERS010000065.1:0-6437 GCA_034007015.1 Desulfuromonadaceae bacterium | reverse complement strand
CGAGCACGACCCTTTGCTGCCTATGCGGCAGTGAACGCCTTAGCATACGCCCCTACCGCTCGCCAAACTTTCTGAGCTGCCTATGCGGCAGTGAACTTCGAGCGGCCTTGAATTGACAGCAATCAGCATTTCTGAGCTGCCTATGCGGCAGTGAACGTGAAACGCCCAAGCGCCATGCCGTGATTCGTTTTCTGAGCTGCCTATGCGGCAGTGAACCTGGTGGCGGTGATGGTGATGGTGGCGATACGTTTCTGAGCTGCCTATGCGGCAGTGAACGAACTGTGCGTCTTCTCCGTATGCGCCAGCAATTTCTGAGCTGCCTATGCGGCAGTGAACGAGCCAAGCCCCTTGCCGTCCGAGCGCCGAGGGTTTCTGAGCTGCCTATGCGGCAGTGAACCGTAATTTCACCAGCGCAATTCGCCTCAACATTTTCTGAGCTGCCTATGCGGCAGTGAACATTGGTTGGCGGCAATGTCGAGGCGTGGTTTATTTCTGAGCTGCCTATGCGGCAGTGAACGCTATTTTTGATCTGTTCGAATCCCCCGGCATTTTCTGAGCTGCCTATGCGGCAGTGAACGCGAAATACATCATCGGGGTGTTTGCTGGTGCTTTCTGAGCTGCCTATGCGGCAGTGAACCATCATTCGGAGATATTTTGGTTGCGCTAGGATTTCTGAGCTGCCTATGCGGCAGTGAACGCTTCGACTTTGCAGCAACTGCTAGCGTTTATTTTCTGAGCTGCCTATGCGGCAGTGAACGAGCGACCGCGGGCAGTTATTTTGGCCCAGTGTTTCTGAGCTGCCTATGCGGCAGTGAACATGCCGGCGCACTCATGCGCGGCGACCTTAAATTTCTGAGCTGCCTATGCGGCAGTGAACCGCACCACGAACGATGCTCAACGATTGCTCGCTTTCTGAGCTGCCTATGCGGCAGTGAACCAGTCGAAGCTATTGACTTGACAAGCGAGTCATTTCTGAGCTGCCTATGCGGCAGTGAACGCGTTGGTAGCTATTACGGCGGTATGTTTTCTTTTCTGAGCTGCCTATGCGGCAGTGAACCAGGTATCGCAGCACTTCGTTGACGCCGAGCATTTCTGAGCTGCCTATGCGGCAGTGAACAAGACGGCGGCTACGCCATAGGTGTTAGCGATTTTCTGAGCTGCCTATGCGGCAGTGAACTCAGTCTGGTCTGACTACAAGGGGCGCGCTGATTTCTGAGCTGCCTATGCGGCAGTGAACTGCGTGCTGTGTTTAATGAGTTGTATGGCCTCTTTCTGAGCTGCCTATGCGGCAGTGAACTTGCGACATTGATGGCGAACGTATTACGCCTTTTTCTGAGCTGCCTATGCGGCAGTGAACGTTAGATTGTTCAGTACGCGCACTTTAAAACATTTCTGAGCTGCCTATGCGGCAGTGAACATAGCGTTTGTTTGGGTGCGCGGCATTGACGGTTTCTGAGCTGCCTATGCGGCAGTGAACTAGCATTCAAAGTGTCATTCTTGCCGCCGCTTTTTCTGAGCTGCCTATGCGGCAGTGAACGGCGTATACCGCCCAGCGTTCACTCTAATAACTTTCTGAGCTGCCTATGCGGCAGTGAACATTCTAGTTGACGGTGAAACATTGATCGGCAATTTCTGAGCTGCCTATGCGGCAGTGAACTCTTTATGATTGATCTTGAGCTTGCCGCCGGTTTTCTGAGCTGCCTATGCGGCAGTGAACAGAATAGCAGTACCTGCTGCACCACCTAGCGCTTTCTGAGCTGCCTATGCGGCAGTGAACTCAGCTTTGCGTGATGTTGAATTGCGTGCTCGTTTCTGAGCTGCCTATGCGGCAGTGAACACTGGTGATGCGATCCGTATCTTCGGCAGTGATTTCTGAGCTGCCTATGCGGCAGTGAACTCCGACATTACGCCTAAAGCCGAAGCGTCGCTTTTCTGAGCTGCCTATGCGGCAGTGAACTGTAGGTGACGCGGTTAGTGCCAGCAATTGCATTTCTGAGCTGCCTATGCGGCAGTGAACCATCGTGCGCGGCTTCACTGATGTGTCAGAGTTTTCTGAGCTGCCTATGCGGCAGTGAACGGCTCAATGTCCGAAAAAGACAAACGAGTTGATTTCTGAGCTGCCTATGCGGCAGTGAACTTTAACCGCCGTGCCGATCAGTACACAGACGATTTCTGAGCTGCCTATGCGGCAGTGAACATAAAGATGTGATGAGTGTGCTTTACGATGCATTTCTGAGCTGCCTATGCGGCAGTGAACTGAAAATCAAAAGCACCTTCAGGCATCCATTTCTTTCTGAGCTGCCTATGCGGCAGTGAACGTTAGGCTGTTCAGTACGCGTACTTTAAGGCATTTCTGAGCTGCCTATGCGGCAGTGAACCTCAAAACAGCATCGCCGATAACTTCTTGTAATTTCTGAGCTGCCTATGCGGCAGTGAACGACCGCGTTTACTACGCGATGGATGTTCTAATTTTCTGAGCTGCCTATGCGGCAGTGAACGTAAATTGATCACAACCGGCGATGGCCATGTTTTTCTGAGCTGCCTATGCGGCAGTGAACAGACGGTCGTACGCCTTTATCAATTTCAGAATTTTCTGAGCTGCCTATGCGGCAGTGAACGTTCTCATCGTCCGTGTATTGATCGGCGCGACTTTCTGAGCTGCCTATGCGGCAGTGAACTAGACCAAGAATAAATTGCATCAGCGCGCACGTTTCTGAGCTGCCTATGCGGCAGTGAACTGGGATCGCGTTTTAACTCATCGGCTAAGCAATTTCTGAGCTGCCTATGCGGCAGTGAACTCCGCCACTCCAGCCGTGGTCATAATTTTCAGTTTCTGAGCTGCCTATGCGGCAGTGAACTTCAAAAACTTATTAGCTGAAATGGCGCACATTTTCTGAGCTGCCTATGCGGCAGTGAACAAGCGAACTGAGCGAATGCAGTCCGACTATGATTTCTGAGCTGCCTATGCGGCAGTGAACCATTAATGCCGACACCGCACACCGTTTTTTTATTTCTGAGCTGCCTATGCGGCAGTGAACCTGCTGCTTTCGGTGTTGCAATCGCGTTGGCTTTTCTGAGCTGCCTATGCGGCAGTGAACCTGTTGCTTGGACACCATCAGGAGGGGGCAAGTTTCTGAGCTGCCTATGCGGCAGTGAACGGATGCTCGCCTTACAGCTATGGAAACACATCTTTCTGAGCTGCCTATGCGGCAGTGAACTAGTTATTTCTCGTACTTCTTTAATAATGACATTTCTGAGCTGCCTATGCGGCAGTGAACCGCTTGCTGGCGATAAAGCTGGCGAGGCATCTTTTCTGAGCTGCCTATGCGGCAGTGAACCTGCAGTGGCAGGGCGACACGTTGCCCGCGATTTTCTGAGCTGCCTATGCGGCAGTGAACTGGATGAGTCAACACGGCAAGCAGGTATCGCTTTTCTGAGCTGCCTATGCGGCAGTGAACCAACGATGGATTCCGGCGTAACGATAGCATCATTTCTGAGCTGCCTATGCGGCAGTGAACATATACATCGGGATCGAACTGCACATCTGTAATTTCTGAGCTGCCTATGCGGCAGTGAACGCGGTCAAGCCATGCGTTTTAATATCCATGTCTTTCTGAGCTGCCTATGCGGCAGTGAACCGCGTCTATCGTTTGCGCAACCATGTTGCAACTTTCTGAGCTGCCTATGCGGCAGTGAACCCGCAAGGTGCGCTCGGTTTTGCTCTACTAACTTTCTGAGCTGCCTATGCGGCAGTGAACAAAGAAATCATGCGGCAGCCCTCAAATGATTATTTCTGAGCTGCCTATGCGGCAGTGAACACGACAAATACGGCGCGGGAATGACAGTGCGATTTCTGAGCTGCCTATGCGGCAGTGAACGGGCCTAAGAATGCAGCAGCCAGACCCCTAGTTTTCTGAGCTGCCTATGCGGCAGTGAACGCGTGCCGCTAACCAAGCTGCTTGACGTGATCTTTCTGAGCTGCCTATGCGGCAGTGAACCGAGTCGCAGCGTTAAACGCACATGGCAGAACTTTCTGAGCTGCCTATGCGGCAGTGAACTCGGCCCTTCTTGTTCGTGCTGCTATTAATTCTTTCTGAGCTGCCTATGCGGCAGTGAACTTTCCAAGGTGCTTTTTCTTGGCAAGCGAGCTTTTCTGAGCTGCCTATGCGGCAGTGAACGCGCGCCTCCAATTTTCAACCCTGCCCCCTCGTTTCTGAGCTGCCTATGCGGCAGTGAACATCAGTCGGGTGGCATTAGCGGAGCATTAAGTTTTCTGAGCTGCCTATGCGGCAGTGAACGTTAGCGGGATTGGCGGGATGCTCAGCAGCGCTTTCTGAGCTGCCTATGCGGCAGTGAACTGCGTTCGATCTTAGGAGCACAAGTTTCACAATTTCTGAGCTGCCTATGCGGCAGTGAACTCCCTCAACCCGAAATAGATAATTGGATTGATTTTCTGAGCTGCCTATGCGGCAGTGAACCTGACCGATCATCGAGCAAAGTTAGCGCGCTATTTCTGAGCTGCCTATGCGGCAGTGAACAAGCTACGATGATGCTCTTGCCCGCGCCTGTGTTTCTGAGCTGCCTATGCGGCAGTGAACGCAATCGGGCATGTCAGTCGGGCCTATACCTTTTTCTGAGCTGCCTATGCGGCAGTGAACACATCGTTTCCCGTGTTAGATGTTAGCAGTGGTTTCTGAGCTGCCTATGCGGCAGTGAACTGCTGAAAAATTGGCGCGGATTGAAACAGAACTTTCTGAGCTGCCTATGCGGCAGTGAACGCTGTTTTGAGTGATTGGGTGCGATGGGTTGCTTTCTGAGCTGCCTATGCGGCAGTGAACTGTACTTGCGTACCTACAGCTTTGCTGTAAATTTTCTGAGCTGCCTATGCGGCAGTGAACTGTCGTGCAGATCAGGCGGTATCAGTTTTTTATTTCTGAGCTGCCTATGCGGCAGTGAACTGGTGCAAAGTGTTGCGGATTAGAGCGCACAATTTCTGAGCTGCCTATGCGGCAGTGAACCGGATGTGTTTACAGCATCCAGAGCCGCCGCTTTTCTGAGCTGCCTATGCGGCAGTGAACTCTGCACTAGCTGCATCGGTTGTTAGCGTTCCTTTCTGAGCTGCCTATGCGGCAGTGAACGTAATTTAATTCAGGCTAAACGCGGGCGCAACTTTCTGAGCTGCCTATGCGGCAGTGAACGTAAGCGGATTGTAAATGTCGCTGATTTGAACTTTCTGAGCTGCCTATGCGGCAGTGAACATTATGTTAAGACAGAGTGGATCAACCCTGCATTTCTGAGCTGCCTATGCGGCAGTGAACTGTTTATGCAGCTTCTACCGCCTGAATTGCGATTTCTGAGCTGCCTATGCGGCAGTGAACATCTGAATCTTACCACGGCTTGAGCGCTTATATTTCTGAGCTGCCTATGCGGCAGTGAACGTGGACGATTCGCACCGGTTTGGTTTGACCTTTTTCTGAGCTGCCTATGCGGCAGTGAACAAGCTCGGCTGCACGTGTTTGGATTGGGTAAGTTTCTGAGCTGCCTATGCGGCAGTGAACAGATTTGGTTGTATGTACGTAGCGAGGCTAAATTTCTGAGCTGCCTATGCGGCAGTGAACTTAAAGATGTTTAATTTTATGCGTATTTTATTTTTCTGAGCTGCCTATGCGGCAGTGAACGCTGTGTATGCGGGTATCAAGGGTGCCAAAGTTTTCTGAGCTGCCTATGCGGCAGTGAACTAACAGACACGCCTACAGCTCTTAAAATAGAATTTCTGAGCTGCCTATGCGGCAGTGAACAAGCGCCCTGTTGCGACTGAGTACGATGAGCTTTTCTGAGCTGCCTATGCGGCAGTGAACTCAGCGGATCGCGCAAGATCAAGGCTCGCAGCTTTCTGAGCTGCCTATGCGGCAGTGAACGCGGCGTTTGATAGGTAAATACCGAGCGTTGCTTTCTGAGCTGCCTATGCGGCAGTGAACAATTGTTGATTTTTCTTACGCCTCGCATTCTTTTTCTGAGCTGCCTATGCGGCAGTGAACTTGAAAACCCCGATGCTCGTCGTCTCATTGCATTTCTGAGCTGCCTATGCGGCAGTGAACAACGCAGACCGGAAGTTGTACCAGCGATAACATTTCTGAGCTGCCTATGCGGCAGTGAACCTATTTTTTCCGCTATGGAAACTGACGGCAATTTTCTGAGCTGCCTATGCGGCAGTGAACTAAAACGCGCGGCCACTGGGTGTCTTACGTCTTTTCTGAGCTGCCTATGCGGCAGTGAACTATCGTTGGCGGGGCAATAGGCTCGTTTATTGTTTCTGAGCTGCCTATGCGGCAGTGAACAAGAGTATACACTCCTTATTGCTGCATTTTTAAAGAGCTTGCTAGCTTTTTTAGAGAAAAACCCTTTTTTCAATAGCAGGCGTAAGTCATTGATTTACT
>JAVERS010000064.1:0-6500 GCA_034007015.1 Desulfuromonadaceae bacterium | reverse complement strand
GCAGAACATAAAAAACGCGAAGAGTGGACACTCCGTAAGCTGCAGAAGTCACAGAAGTTTCAGCAAGTGCTCCTGGATGCGCTCCCGTATCCGGCGGTATTGGCGCGCTACTCCACGCACACGGTTGTAAGTGCGAATCAACGCGCGCGCGATATGGGAATCAACGTGGGGGAGCCGAGCCCTTATGCTAAATATATCCCTGAAGATGAACGCCGCCGTGCGCATGTGGTGGAGCAACAACGTGAAGACGGTAGTTGGGATATGATCAGCTGGCGTCCGGTGGAAGGGGAAAATGATGATCTGTATCTACACTTTGCCATCGACATTACTGAGCGCAAAGAGCGGGAACAGAAACTACTGAATATGGCGCACACTGATCCCCTTACTGGAGTGGCAAATCGCCTTTACTTTACGGCGCTAGTACGCCATGCGCTGGAAGAACCCGGAATGAAGTCCTTTGGTATCCTGGTGTTTGACCTCAATGACTTCAAGCCTGTTAACGATACATATGGTCACGCTGCAGGAGACAAGCTGCTGGTGAAAGTGGCGCGGCGCTTTAGCAAAACCTTGCGAGAGTGTGATACTGCCTGCCGTTGGGGTGGAGATGAGTTTGTGATCTTCCTTCCTGGCGCAGACGGGAACAACATCCGCCACTTGTTGGAGCGTACCATGGCTGTGTTTGCAGAGCCTTTTAATGTCTTGGGGCAGGAGATCCGCTTAGGGGCGAGTGGCGGCTATGCCACCTGGCCTGAAGACGGTAGCAGTGAACTTGAGCTTTTTAAGGTGGCGGACCGGCGCATGTATCAGGCGAAGCTTGAGAGTAAGGGTGCCAGCGTTTAGGTGCAGGCGGTGGGAGCGTTAACCTTAGCTGTGCCGTGCCGTCACAAAGCTTATTGGCTAAACTTTATGCAGCAAAACAGCTGCGGGCGGCGCTGGAGTATAACGGGCGCCGCCCGCGGTTGAGTAGCAAAGCTGCGTTGGTTTCTCAGTCCTCGTCGTTTTCTGCCAGGCTGATGTTAAGTTCGAGCACTTCTACATCACCACTGCTGTCGAGGGAGAGTTTGATCTGATCTTCAGAGATGTGGATATATTTTCTGACCACGGTAAGAATGTCCTGCTGCAGCATGGGAAGAAAGTCTGGCGTATCGGTTTTACGCCGTTCATGCGCTACTATAATCTGCAGGCGCTCCTTGGCAATGGAAGCGGTACCCTGTTTAGACGAACGGAAAAAATCTAGAAATCTCATAAATCAACCCCTGAATAAGCGGGAAAAGAACCCTTTTTTAGCGGTCTGCATAAAGCGATGGGGACGCTCTTCGCCCAAAAATCTATCCACCACATCCATGTAGGCGCTACCCGCGTCACTCTCTTCATCCAGCGTTACTGGAATCCCAGAGTTAGAGGCTTCGAGTACCGCCTGCGATTCAGGTATCACACCCAGAAACGGAATTGCAAGGATCTCCTGCACATCCGCTGCACTGAGCATCTCCCCGGTTTCTACCCGATATGGGTCATAGCGCGTCAAGATAAGGTATTCCTTCACCGGTTCCAGCTCGTTTTCAGCGCGGTAGGTTTTGCTCCCGAGCATGCCGACAATCCGATCTGAGTCACGCACAGAGGATACTTCAGGATTGGTTACAATTAGGGCTTCGTCTGCGTAGTACATGGCAGCGATGGCACCTGTTTCAATCCCGGCTGGAGAGTCGCACACGATATACTCAAAGCGTTCACGCAACTCGTTCAGCACCCGCTCAACCCCCTCGAGTTTAAGGGCATCCTTGTCTCTGGTCTGCGAGGCGGGGAGGATGAAAAGGTTGTCCAGGCGTTTGTCTTTGATCAGAGCCTGATTGAGGGAACCTTCATTGTGAATGACATTAAGGAGGTCGTAAACCACGCGGCGCTCGCATCCCATGATGAGATCAAGATTTCGCAGCCCGACATCAAAGTCGATAACTACTGTTTTGAAGCCCCGTTTCGCCAGCCCGGCGGCAATAGCCGCGCTGGTTGTGGTTTTCCCTACCCCACCTTTCCCAGATGTTACCGCAATGACTTTTGCCATTGTTGTTCTCCTTGGTTTTGTGCGTTAGCTTTCCATTGATACCTGATGTTGCAGCTGCCTTAGGCAGGAGTGAAGGCACCAAGTCGGGCAATATTGAGCTCTCCCCCTGCGAGGGTGATTGTAGCCGTTGAGCCAAATACTTCAGCGTCGATCTCGTCGTTTACCAGATACTCCCCCGCGACCGCGATCAGTTCTGGCTCCAGGTCAAGGCAGAAGATGCTTGCTTCAGTGTTTCTCGTCCCGCCAGCTAGCGCTCGACCGCGCAGGGTACCGTAAATGTGGATATTTCCCCCCGCAATAACCTCTGCGCCGGAATTTACCGAGGCGAGAATGGTCAGATCTCCGGCGGCGACAATACGCTGACCAGAGTGTACTGTTTTGGTTATGGTTTTATTCCCTGATTCCGAGATATGTTCAGGGGTCTCCTGCGCTGGGGTTGCAGCCACGGGAGGTTCTGGTTTTGCCTGCGCTGGAGCAACGTTCTGGGTTGCGCTTGCGAACGCCGCCGGAACGGGTTGAAGCCCTGCTTCTGCAGCATCCTGCACATGTTTTGGATTTCCACCATGCAGGCCGAAAGGGATCAGCCCGTATTCACGCAGCATTCCGCACAGAGCGTCAAAATTTATTGAGCTGTGTGCGGCTTCAAGGCTGCTCAGATCAACCACTAGGAGGCTGTCCTTGAATAACCCCCCTGGGTCCCCCAGGTGGTTACGCAACCGACTGAGAATAGTGGTGGAATCTCCTTTGAGTATGCGCAAGCTCAGGACCTTGTGAGAACGCGCCTTTAATTCAAATATGGAATTGGTATTCATGTACTCAATCTGTAACACCGTGACGGTTTGTTGCGTTCAACGGTGTGTGTATGGAGGTAAAGGCTTGACTCCGCTACCCCATGTTGATGGGGTAGCGGAGAATATTTGCTCTGCTGAAGATGCAGGGGCAATCCTAGACGTTTTCTGCGCGCATCTCAACAGCTAATATCTATCTGGGCGGATATTCAAGCCTGGAAGAAAAGGCTATACGATCAACTTGGAAATCGCCTTAAACTCAGCACTTCCTGCTTCACGCAGGAGTTCAAACAGCACCGATTCCACATTGGTGATGATGGCACCAGCCTGTTGCATGCGCTGCAAGGCGTTGTCGCGGTTGGCATCGCTGCGTGAGCATGTGGCTTTGATGGGCACATGGACCTGATATCCGGCGTGAAGCAGGTCGAAAACCGTCTGCATGACACACACATGGGTTTCCATCCCGGTAACGACTACCTGCTTGGCTCCGAGTTTCTCTAACGCAGGGGCAAAAGAGCTCTCACCACAACAGCTAAACGAGATTTTCTCTACGATAGTCGCCTTCGGGCTGCGGGTGCGGATACTTTCGATAGTAGCGCCCAGACCGCGGGGATACTGTTCGGTGATCAGGGTGGGGAGAGAGAGAATATCCATCCCTTGCTGTAGAGTGGCGATAGACTCCTCTACCTCAATGTGATTCGGCATCGCTTTAACCAGGCGCTCCTGAACATCGACAATCAGCAGGGCGGTATGTTGGGGGTTTAGCAGAGTAGGGTGGCGTTGCATAAAGTCTCCTTCTTGGTTGTTTGAGGTTTTCACAATTTCAGGTTCGGTTTCAAAAGGTGTAGACCGGTTGCGTAACGCCTTGGTTCAATGGCAGCCACGCATCCAGCAGGGGTTATGCTCTGCTGGGATAAAGCATAAAACGAAGAGTAGGCACTGCGCATAATGCGTGTAGCGCGGAGCTGGCATTGTCCTCGCATCTCTTCCAAGGATGGGTTACACTACAGCGGCGTAATTGTCTCCTGCTCCAACATTAAAAAACACGCCTGGCAGGTAAGGTAAGATGGAACTAAAACAGCATTCTAGCATAATTGTGAGGTAAAGCCATAGGCAACTGAGGCGCTGGATCTAAGTGCGTTGCTGCGGTTGTTTAGCGCGGCGTAACGCACTGCGGGCAGGAGAACTCTACCAGCCGCGCTTTGCGCCCATAACTGCGAGGATACATTCGTGTTTGAACAGCAGAATAGTAGCGTGAAAAACAAGAGAGATTCAGATCTGCAAGCAGCGCTGCCGGCGTTGGATGTGCGCGCCGGGATGAGACGTGCTATGGGAAAATACGATATATATTTGAATTTACTGAACAAGTTTAAACACAGATTTGCCGGCTTCTCCAGTGACTTGCGCAGATGTTTCGCAGCCAAGGATAGAGAGGCAGCGCTGATCCAAGTGCACTCCCTGAAGGGGATTGCTGCGAGCCTCGGGGCCGTGTCATTGCAGGGCGCCGCGAAAAAGTTGGAGCAGCAGTTGCAACGAGAGGAGTCTCCCGCCGCGCTGCCGCATGTAAAGCACCACTTGGATGAGCTACTACAACAACTTGAAAATCTAGACCAGCGTATGTTTGAAATGAATACTCAGTCAGTATGTGATGCAGAGCACACCCCGCCTGAGGCTGCGCCAGCATGGGATCAGAGTTTGCAGACGTTGCAACTGCCGCTGCAGAAACTGCAACTCCACAAGGTTAAAGCTCAGTTAGCACAGTTGCACCAATGCAACATGACTGAGTTGCAGCGGGAACAACTCCAGCACCTTGAGCATCTGGTGCAAGGATATCAATACAAGCAAGCTGCCGAATACATTGATGGATTGTTGTGAGCAGGAGAAGACTTTTGTGGAGCGTTACGCGCTGGGCAAAAGTTATATGTTATGCAGAGGATAGGTGACGCTATGGGTGTGCGCTTAAAGACCTTTTTACTCCTCACAGTTGCGGTAATTGTATCGATAGTTTCTTATGTGTGCTGGTATTCCAATGCCGAAAAACGGCGTCTGCAGCATGAGCTTTTGTCCCTGACAGAAAACTACAGCTACGCTTTCTATGCTGAACTTAAATCGGTTCGCGAGCGCATGTTGCAGTTTGCTCTGTTTACCGCCAACGATGCCCACATCCAGCACCTGATAGCTGCAGGCGCTAAAGCGGTGGCGGAGGAAGGTGGTGGAGCAGGAGGCGTGCGCGCCGCTGCCATCCGCCAGAAGCTCTATGCCCATTTGTCCTCCGGTATTGAACACCTCGCGCGCGATTTCAATATTGTCACCCTCCATTTCCATCTTACGCCAGGGGCGCTGAGTTTTTTACGTTTTCACACCCCAGAAAAGATGGGAGACCGTCTTGATGAGGTGCGTCCCATGATTGTAGCAGTGGGGCGGGAAGAAAAAGCGTTCAGCGGCTTTGAAGTGGGACGTTATTTTGCCGGTGTGCGCGGTGCTGCGCCTATTTTTGCTCCTGCAGGTGAAAATGGAGCGGAGAAATGCATTGGCGTGGTGGAGTTTGGCACTCCTGTCGATACTCTATTGCAAGGGTTGCACAGCAGTCGCCCCTGGCTCAACGCTGCGGCCTTCGTATTTGATGCTTCCCTCAAGCGCGATATGGTGACAAAAACGTATGCAGCGTCTACTAACACGCCCTTCATTACCACCTCTGCGGGTATGCGTCTGCAGATGAGTGCTACAACATCAGCACAGATAGAGTCTTTTTTACCGCGCGCTGATTTTAACGTCGGCCTTTCCCGGACGCAGAACTTTCGCTTTAGCAGCGCAGAAGCATCCTACAATGCTGCCGTTCTGCCCTTGGATGACTTTGCGTCCCAGCAAAACTGGAAAAGTCCGGCGGTTGGGCGCGTAGTAGTGTGGCAGGATATCAGTGGCAGAATTGCGCAGTATCAGGACACCCTGGCCAGTCTTATCATGTATGGAGTGTTTCTGTTCTTTGCCCTCGAGGGGTGTATCTACCTAGGGTTGTACCTGGTGAGTACCAAACTAAGAGATGAACTCGAATATCAGCGCCAGCTAGAGCGCGTTAGCGGCAAGGCTCTTGAGGCTGTAAGTAGTCTCAGGCAGGTGGAACAGCAGCCACACCTCCAACTGCACCACATTCTGCAGGAGCAACTCCGTGATGCGGTAGCGCAGCTTGATGCGGAGATGGGGATGTTTCTCAGCGCGCGCCAAGCAGATGGGACACTTCGAGTCCTGGCACTTTCTGACATGGCGTGGTCCACGGCACAAAGTGGCGACCCCTACGTCCAGGCACGCAATCAACTCATGCAGCAGGGGTATCTCTCTTTGCGCAGGGACGATAACTTTTTGATTCAGATTATGGATGCAGGAAGAGAGCATATCCTTGAGCGCTCTGATTTTACCAGGGAGATCATCCCTTTTTTGCCTGAGGGGCACCCGGGAATTGACAACGGAATTTTGGTTCCCATAAAGGTTGGCGCTAACTCCCTTGGGCTTCTGGTCCTTGTTAATGGTGCACGCGGGTTTGGAACCAAAGAGCAGATTGTCGCCAAGGCGCATGCCGGGGCAGCGGCGTTGCTGATGCATTCTGATTTGCGAGAAGTAGAGCGCCTGAGTGCAATTGAAACTGCACGCGTCAAAGA
>JAVERS010000063.1:0-6590 GCA_034007015.1 Desulfuromonadaceae bacterium | reverse complement strand
TTGATAAAGAGCGTATAGAGTATGAGTATCATGATGTCTTACAATAAAAAATTTTCTAAAAATAGTTAAAAAATCTTTTAATAAAAGCGGTTATAATCTTAAATGAAGTATGGTGCGGATGAGAGGAATTTAAACTATACTTTTTCACAAATCCCTTAGTGGTGGTACTTTGAGGGCTGTTTAAGGTTTAGTAAAAAAGCGTTTTTATAGACTATTTATAGACGCTCATCAAAAAAAAGCTACTTTTGCGTTTAAGTTTCGATTGTTAGAAAATATGATTTTGCTTTATGTAGATTGATATTTTACTGCATTAATGCTTAAAGGCTTAATACTCTTTTTCAAAGTCTTCTAAAGTATCTATAACCACTCGTTGAATTTTAATATCATCATAAAAGTCATCAAGGCTTTTGGTATTCGTTTGGCTCTTGTTTGTGTTGTTAATATTTAGGGATATTTTATCATCTCTTATAACTCCACTAAGCTTATAAATTAATTCAATAGCTCTAAGTTTTGTACTATCATTATCACTACTTAAAAGGATATTTTCTAATTCTTTATTTGCTACTATTGCTAATCTCTTGAAATGGTTTTGGTTGTGGTCGGTTTCCAACTGTTTTATTTTCTCTTTTATCTTCTCATCTTGCAATAATTCATAAGCCTTTGATTTACTATAACTCTCGCTGTATCCTGCGTTTAAAGATGATTGTTTTGCATCTCTCGATAATATGTAGCTCTCACAAAATTTTATTTGCTTAGCTGTTAGATCTCTCACTTATAACCTACCTTTTCGTATTTGTACCACTTCACAAATATTTTTTAATGTCTTTACTTTGAAGTTATCCATTAGAAAATTAATATCACTTTCATATTTTCGTAACTTCAACTGCTCCAAATCATTTAATAGCTTTTTAGTGGGCGTGTAGTGTAGGAAATGGATTAGTTTTGCCACCACTTCCAAATCATCATCGCATAAGGTAGATAAATCATAAAAATCTTGAATATCTGTTCTATGTTCTAAGTTCATTCAGCACCTCATCTATAATTTCATCATAGTATTTGTTTAGAGTGATATAAGCTATACCCGTTTTTTTATTTACTTGGTACTTTGTGGGGGTTATATCCTTGCTTAAAAGCTCTTTGATAGTTTCTTTGATAGATTGTCTTACCTTTTGTGTTCTTAGCTCTCTAATGGCTTTTAGGTGGTTTAATTGTTTTGTTTCCATAATAGAATTATACTACAAAATTATCTTCTGTTTTTATCTTCTATAATCCTCTCAATCTTTTTTTTGTTGGTTGTAGCAAATCTAATATCTAATTATCTAAAACACTCATAAAGCCCACTGTTAAGGGGTTTAAAAATTAGATACAAAAATCTAATTAGATAAACTTTTTTTACTGAAATATTTAATCATCTAATTAGATAAATTATATCTAACAAATAAAGCCCATTGTTAAGGGATTTATAGCACTTTTTAGATTTTAGATTTTAGATATTACTATCTATTGAATTTTAAAAACTTTTCTCCCTTTTGTTACTGCAACATCTCTTGCAACCTGTTGAACATCTTTTGCATTTGCACCTGCTACTAATTGAGATATTGCTCCATAACTCATAGGTAACTGGCTTGTATTATGTAACTCTACTATCTTTTTTTCTATCTTATTATACATATCTTCTTTGTGCTGCTCTTCTACCTCAAAAGTAGAATATAGCTTTTTAGCGTGTTCTTTTAAAATATTAGTTAAATTTAAAGCTCTTTGAAAATTTTCTAAGCTTATATCATAGTCCCCTTGCCTATCATAGCCTTTTGATAATTCGCAAATATGAAATATCAAGGCAAGTGAATTTATTAGTTTTGGGTATTTTGCTAAATGACTCTCAAGGGCTTCATTTTCACTTTGTCTGGCTTCTTTATCGTTGTTTATATACCAACTTGTATAAGCTGTTTGGGCTTCATCACTGTAACTATAAAATGGCTGCTTGTTATAGTCATTTTGTGTTGTTCCCTCAAACTCTTCATTTTCAAGTATATACTTAATCACTCCATCAAAATCATCTCTTGCCGTTTTATTTGGAACTCTATCAACTCCTATTATCTCTATAGGTTCAGCATAAATAAGCAACTGGAACCGCTGTAATAATCCATCAGCTTTTTTCCCTTTGATAGATTCGTATACATACGGCTTAATTATACTTGGCTGTATATTTCCCAACACTCCTAAGGTAAGTTTAGGGATATATAGATTTCCATTTCCTGCACGGTCTATGCTCTTACTTCCACTGCTCCACCCCTCAAGATAAAAAGATCGATACTCTTCTTTTCCTGCACTATCAAGGTTCTTTAAAAATCCACTTAACTCATCTCTTAAGACTAATAAGCCTTTTGGGTTATCATTGATAATTTTTGCAATAGCTTCAATAGTTGCATCCTGCGTGAAATGTATAACCCTTTTTGGTCTCTCTGGGGGTTCTAAATTAAAAGTAAGTTCCTCTCCCTCTTTAGCTTTTTTTAGTTGCTTCTGAAACTCACTCTTTTTAATAGTGTATATTTCCATATCATCATTGAATTGTTTCATATCTTCTGAATACTTTTTAGCTTCTTTAGCCTGTAACCTATTCACTGACTTTGATATCTCATTGAATACGGGGGTTTTTTTAATAGAGGGGCTTCCTATAACCATCCCCCAAATGTTTGGATATTCAAGATAATTATAGTCATTTGCTTTTGGCTTAATCGCAACTCTATTCCCTATCAAATTACCAATAAGAGATAAAGCATTTACTACCCCAATTTCAAAAGGACTCTCAATCCTATCACATACATCTTGCACCCACTTACCAACTTCATTTGGCAACATATCGGGGCTTATTCTTGGTAATGTTTTTTCAGCTATAACCTCTTCATTTTTCGCTATAATTTGAGTATCACTTTTTGAAGTTTTCTCCCTCTCAAACAATTTGCTAAACTCCTCTTGCTTCTCTTTTGAGGGGGTGTAGTTCTCTTCCTCTTCAAAAATATCGCTTGCATCTCTAAGCACTGATTGCATTTTGCACCCCCGATAATGAAGATTGACTCATAACAAAGTCACTTAAATCTATCTTCTCATCTTTGTGAGATATAAAAGTTTTCAAGTGTACTTCCTTAGCTTGTATATGCTCGCTTATATGCTTCATAGCTCTATACCCTTGCATATCTTCACAAATAAGTATCACCTCATCATCTGGCTTGATATCCGATTGTATAGCCTCGATATTTTTAAAAGAAGTTGTAGGGATGGCGATAAAATTTAAGCCTAACAAAATAGCCGTGAGGGCATCTCTTGCACCCTCTACAATATACACGGGCTTGTCATCTGCATAAATACGATTAAAAGCGGTTTGGTTTGGATGTGTGCTTTTACGATTTATCCATTTACCACCATTTAAACGCCGTCTTTTATATGTGATGATTTTAAAGTTCAAAAGAGAGTTCTCATACCATCCCATTACTAAAGTTTTGTTTCGCCTGTCGTATCGTGTGCAACTTGAAAAGAGTTGTGTATCGTCTTTGTGTGCTTCATCATATAGCCAATAAGGATTAATACTTAAAAGCTCTTCTTTGTGTTCTGCATCTGCTGGGTTGATTCTCTCAAAGCTATCAAACTCTTTTTGTAGCTGTTCGCTTGATACTTCTGTCGCTCGCAAGGGTTGAGGTTTTTTTCTTATCGGCTGTATGCTGGGAGTGTAGCTATCATCTTTAAACTTTTGAATAGCATCCGATAAAGAGATATTTTCCACTCTTGCAATAAAATCAAAAATATCACCGCTCTCTTCACTGCCGAAGTCGTAAAACCTTTGTGTATCTGTATAAAAGAATAGAGATGAGGTTCTCTCTTCCCTTAGTGGGTTAATAACCGCTTTGTAAGTCGTAGTATCAACTTTTTTAAGTTCACAATACATAGAGGCTGTGTCTACAATATCAAGCCTCTCTTTAATCTCTTGGAGTGTTCTCATACTACACCGCCTAAGCTGTTTTAATATTTGATTGAGTTAAATATCTAACTATCTCTTGGAGTGGATACACCACCGCCCCGTTTTTGCTTTTGCTATCGCCTTTTTTATAGCTCGGTCCGATTGCTTGCTCTCTCATACGGTAAAGCGTGGCTAAACTTACATTTAGTAATTTTGCTACATCTGTTTGTTTTAGTACCGCCCCGTATTGAGGTAACATCAAGCTATAAAGCTCTTTTTGTTCATCTGTTAATAATTTACTCATAACTGTATTTCCCTTTAGAATTAAATTATGAGACGCCTCGTAAACAAAGAAGAGATAAACATATAAGCTTATCCTTGCAAGTTCTTACTTTGTTATGTTGTAAGTTTAGGAAAGTTTAAAACAGTTGAGTTCTCACATATAATATAAATTTAAACTTAAAAGTGAGGTAAGTAGTTAGTGTTTAGTGTTGATAGTTATTCCATTTTCAAGTAGGAAAAATGCTGCTTTTTCTCTAAAATTATTTAAATTTATTCTTTGCTGCTTTCTTTTTAAAGTTTGCAAGTCTAATTTTAATTGACTATTGTCTTTGAATAAAATTTCAAATTCTTTAATTTTTTCTTTTAGCTCTTTTTCTTTTAATATAAAATCTTCTTTTTGTTTTTCATAGTCTTGTTTTAGTAAATTAGTAATTTTATTAAATGTATATCTTTCAGTTTGTTTAATTCTGAATTTCTTTTTTTTTCTCTCTATCCTATTAATTTGTGAATTTATATCACTTAGAATATTATCATATACACTTGATACAAGTTCTTTGTTAAAATCTTTATTTATATAATTTATTTTATTTAATTCTTCCATCTTTTTTGCTGTCTCTTTTGTATATGTTAAAGTTATTAGATTTTGTTTATCTATGTACTTTTCATAATATGTTTTTAAAGCTTTTAACTCTTTTAGTTTTATTTTATCTTTATATTTTAAATCAGATTTATCTTTCTTTATATAATAAATTGATATTAATAAACTAGTTAATTCCTCATAAATCAATTCTTTAGTTGTTATTTTTAAATATTTTCTCTCTTTAATAGTTCCATCTTTATTGATAGTAGTGCAAGGTATATTAGTTTGAAATGTATTATTACTTATTTCTAAATCAGTCCATACTACTTTGTGTTTATAATCATAATGAAAATTACCATCTTCTTTGGTATATCCTACCATTATAATTGATAAGTCTTTCATCTATACAACCCCCTCACTGCATTTTTTCCATTCTCTGGGCTTAGTTTCGCATATCTCAAAGTCTGTTTTATATCGGCGTGGTTCATTAGCTTTTGGATAGTAAAAATCGGCGTGCCGTTTATTGCAAGGTGTGAGGCGAAAGTGTGCCTTAGTGTGTGAATTACTACACGGTTTTGGCGGTCGTCCACCGCTAAACCGTCATTGAATAATCTATCAAGTATCGGTTTAAGCCTGCATTGTATTTGTCGTTTGGTTGCTTTGTCTTTATGATTGTCAAAACTCAATACAAAATCATTGATATTAATCTTTTTGAGATGCCCTTGCAAAGTTTGGATAACCTCATCATTTTCTAAGTAGCCCGTGTAGGTTTTACCCGTTTTATGGTTTTTGAGAGTGACGGTTTTATGATTTAAATCAATATCTTTTTTTCGTATGTTCAAGATAGTTTCAAGCCGTCCACCTGTAAGCAAAGATAGATCAACAAATAGCGAAAGGGTAAAGTTATCTTGTAAATGTTCTTTGAGTAGTTGTATCTCATCACTTGATAGGTATCTCTCACGGCTGTTATCTACTTGTAGCTTTTTGATCCCCGTGCAAGGGTTTACAATCTGCAAGTTATGCTCTTTGATGCTATGGTTATAAATAGCACTTAAAAGCTCTCTCACACCGTTTACGGTTTGGTTAGCTCTACCCATTGCCTGCACTTCATCAAGTAGCTTTTTGATGGATTGTTTATCTATGGTTTGAATGTCTTTATTACCAAAAGGTTTTTGAATGTAGTTGTAATATTTGTTTTGTCGATGCTTTGTAGTCTTTGCATCTTTAAAGTAAGTTTGTGCTAAGTCATCAAGCGTGATAATATCTTTTTTCTTTTTATCAGCTATCACGGTTATATCTTTGCCGTGTCGCATCTTTGAGAGTTGGTCGTTTCTAAGTTGGAATGCCTTAGCCTCTCTCACTCCCTCTGAATATCTACCAACTTTAACCCAATGGTTTTTTTTATCTCTTATATCTTTATAGAAAAAATAAAATGTTTTATCTTTACCATCTGTTAAAAGTCTGTAATAAACACCTGCGTAATTTTTGCTTTTAATCATACTCATATCAAGCCTTATTTTTTATAGACTATTTATAGACGCTCGTGCTATAAAATGCTATAAATTGATTTTACTTGATAAGTATTATATCTGTTTTGAGTGCCTATTTCAAGGGGCTTGATTGAAGTTTAAGAAAGTTGAAAAAAGTAGTGGTGCGGATGAGAGGAGTTGAACCTCCACGCCTTGCGGCACCAGATCCTAAGTCTGGCGTGTATACCAATTTCACCACATCCGCTAAAAAGATGGTACGCCCGTCAGGATTCGAACCTGAGGCCTA
>JAVERS010000062.1:0-6637 GCA_034007015.1 Desulfuromonadaceae bacterium | reverse complement strand
GATGGAGCATGTGCTGAATCCAAGCGAAGTTGGCGTTGCCCTTCGGTGGTGTACCGTATTTCCAACGCACGTCATCCGCCAGTGACTCGCTCCACCAGTCTTTAATGTTAAAAGGTGGGTTGGCCATGACAAAATCAGCGCGTAAATCGGGGTGTTGGTTATCGAGAAAGGTGTCTGCGTTCTTTTTACCAAAGTTAAAATCAATACCGCGAATGGCCATGTTCATGGCGGCCAGCTTCCATGTGGTGGGGTTGGATTCCTGACCGTACACGGAGATATGCTTTTTCTGCTCGGCGGCATCGTACTGCTGCTCTTGCGCGTGCTGCTCAATGAACTTGCTGCTCGACACAAAGAATCCGCCGCTGCCCATGGCAGGGTCATACACGCGGCCGGAATAGGGTTCGAGCATTTCTACAATCAGCGTCACGATGCTTTTGGGCGTGTAGTACTGGCCGCCTTGCTTGCCTTCGGCTAGAGCAAATTCACCAAGGAAGTATTCGTAGACATGACCGAGAATATCTTTGCTTTGCAGCTCCAGCACTTCGCCTTCAAACACCGGCTTGGTAAAGGAGGTGTCGGAAAAGGTGTTGATCAGACCAATCAGTTTGTCGTTATCTAACTGGTACTGGCTGATACGGTTGAGAATGCCTTTGAGCTTGGCGTTGCTGTTTTCGATTGCCTCTAAGGCGTTGTCGACCAACCACGACACCGAACGCAGCTTTACATCGTTACCGGCTTCGTCTTGCCACAATACAGAACCCGTTGGCAGCACCACCTTTTCTTTGATGGTATTCCAGCGTGCCGCTTTCGGTACCCAGAACACGTTGGCTTCACGGTAGTAGTCGAGTTGTTCTAACTCTTCATGCAGCGCCTTTTGGTAGTCCTCATCGCTATCATAGCCATCACGGGGCAAGTAGTAGATATTGTCATCGTCATCGCGCTGAAACAGCTCTAGCAGCTCTTCTTGACGTTCTTCAAAGGCATCAGAGACATACTTTAAAAAGATTAAGCCCAGCACAATGTGCTTGTAGTTGGCTGCGTCTAGGTTGGCGCGCAGCTTATCAGCGGCATTCCATAGTTTGGAATCCAATGACTTGAGAAATTCCTGTTCTGTCTTATCCATACTTACCCCGTAGAGCACACAAAATGCACGTGCATGTTAAGTTCAATTTGATAAAGCAATATCTGTTCTGTAAATTCAAAACTTCTCTTTGGAGCGATTGTTGATCCTTAAAAAGTCAAGTAGACTCGGTCAGTTTCCCACTCTTCCGATATCTCCATCAGCACGGCGCTAACGAGTCTCAAGCAAGAGTCTTCATTGGGAAAAAAGGTTGCGACTCGAGTGCGCCGTCCAGACGAGTCTACAACCAACCATAGAAGTACATTGAATAACTGCATGGGGTGCGAGGAGTTTTGTGTCTATGGCTTTTTGCTTGAGGGTTAAGCCCTATGGGGGCTGTCATCGTCGAGGGCGATGTGGATAGGATCATCTTCGAAATGGTTGCCCCAGGGGTCCTGTTCCTCAGTCGAGTTGTCCCCACCGGTATATCCCTCCAAACGTGGTTGACGATGGTCTTCACTGAAGGCAGAGGGTGCAAAAGACGCCAGCTCGTCATGCTTGAGGACAAAGCGGTTCAGCATCTGCTGCAGATTTTCAGCCTGGCTGCTGAGCTGGGTAGCTGCGGCGGCGGTCTCTTCCACGCTG
The DNA here is from genome assembly GCA_034007015.1 of Desulfuromonadaceae bacterium. Taxonomy (GTDB): domain Bacteria; phylum Desulfobacterota; class Desulfuromonadia; order Desulfuromonadales; family Desulfuromonadaceae; genus JAIVHC01. The sequence continues at coordinate 4,932 of JAVERS010000062.1, read as the reverse complement.
GCGGTATTTTGCTGGGTCACATCGTCAATTTGTGCTACCCCGATACTTATCTGGTTGATCGCTTCGGCCTGTTCGGTACTTGCAACGGATATCTCTGCCACTAGGGTTGAAGCCTTGGTTACTCCAGAGACAATCTTGTCCAGCGACTGCCGCGTTTTTTCTGCGACTTCGGCACCGTAGTCCGCCTTATCCACAGAGCCTTGGATAAGCTCTGTTGTTTCGCGTGCCGCCTTCGCACTGCGCCCGGCGAGGTTCCGAACCTCCTCGGCCACTACGGCAAACCCTTTGCCGTGCTGTCCGGCGCGCGCAGCTTCAACCGCGGCGTTTAAGGCCAATAGGTTGGTCTGGAACGCGATCTCGTCGATCGCTTTGATGATGTTTGAGATGTCGCGGCTGGCCTTTGTTATCTCCGCCATCGCTTCGTTGAGTTGCTGCATATGTTCAGTGCCGATGGTGGCATCGCTACGCACCTGATTTGTGAGGGTGCTGGCCTCTTTCGACGCATTGGCGTTGCGCTGCGTCTGATCCGACACTTCGTGCAACGAGCTACTTATTTGTTGCAGCGAACTGGCCTGCTCTGTTGCTCCCTGGGACAGTGCCTGGCTAGAGTCTGCCACCTGATTGGAACCCTGGCTTATCTGGCTACCGGAGACCTGAATGTCGAGCATGATGTCGTTAAGATCCTGTCCCAGTTTTTGCAGCGCGGTGCGCAGGCTGTCGTTGCTGTCGTATGGAGTTACACTGAAGGTGAGATCCCCCCGTGCCAACTGGTTCAGCGGCTCAACCACCTCGCGCTCCAGGCTGTCGGCAAAGGAATCCATGGTGTTTGCTAAGGTGCCTATCTCATCGCCGCGCTCAAGGTTGAGGCGCTGATCCAGGTGTCCATGTGCCAAGCCGTTGATCATGGCGACCGTTTTTTCCAGCGGAAGCGCGATTCCGCGTGAAATAGTGATGGCAAACACTATGCCAATGATTATCGCAGTGAGCGTTATCCCCAGCAACAACATCTGTGACAGCTTGATACTGGCGCTGTTGCTCGCTTTTATAGTGGCTGCGGCACTGGCACAGGCATCTCTTGCAGCACCGGCTTTCTCCTCCATGATTGAGCTTAAACGCTGTTGTTCCGCCATCAGGTTGGCATGATGGTCAAAGTTTTTGCTGTATACTTCAACATTCTCCTGCGCTTCTTCAGCGCGTTCAATAAGAGACTCACTGTCTAGGTCAAAAATCAGGTCGGAGAGCAGCGTCCGCATCCCTTCGATGCTCTGGCGCGCGCGCTCTAGAAACAGCTCGTTATTAGAGATAATGTGTTCTTTTTCAAACTTGCGCGCATTTAAAAACAGCAGATTGATGGTCTGGGTCTGGCCGCCATGGGTCATAATGGTGGCGAGCGCGTCCTCGTACGTAAACGCATCCTCGAATAGATCGCGTGATTCTATAGTGCGCTGGAGTTGTGCATTGAGAGCATCCTGGAGCAACTGTACCTCTACGAAGGCGTCATTTGACGCTGCTACCATCTGTTCCATTGCCGCTTCGCGCGCCTGGCTTTTGGACGCGTAAAGGTCAAACGCTTCTAGGTACTCGGTTGCGAAGCGCTTCACTTGGCGGTTAGCTGCGCTTGCGTCTTTGTGGGTGAGCTCGCGCGCAAGCGTATCTGCGGTGTTCTTAAGCTCTTGGATATTGGAGTGCACAGAGGTTTTGAAGGAAGGGTCTGTGCTGGCAGCAAAGCTTTTTTCCGCCCCCCGCGCCTGATTGAATAGCGCTTCAATAGAGGTAATTGCCTGCAGGTTAGCAGAACTCTGCGCACCGTTATTTATGGCTATTTTACCTATAAAGCCCACTCCTGTAATCAGGACAAGCATGCTAATGAAAGAAAGAAGTAGTTTAGTGCGAATTCGGAGCGATTTCAGCATAGTTCTTGCCTTCTTAAATTGTCTGGTGGTTTGATTTTCGGATGATATGTATTAAGTATGTGTATATAGGTTGCAAAAGGTGGTTTGCAGTTGACCCATTGCAGTGCTTGGGCTATTTTCCCACCTCAGGCGGACGGGCAAGAGCCTGTGTGTTGCGTGGGCCTGTGTGTTGCGTGGCAGGGAGTTCAAGAGGGTGCATGAGTGCGAACTCTTTGTGTTGGGCTCTATAAAAGACAAGTGCTTTAGCATTTGCCCCTTCCCCGTATACAATAGCTGTAAAAATAATTCCACTAAAATTAAGGTGTAGTGTATGGATCCAAACTTGGAACAGAACATATCTGCTGCTGATGGTGTGGGCGCGCAGGTAAAAGAGGTAACCTCCGCTGCGCATGCGCGTGAAGATAAGCATAAATCATACCGGAAACAGGTGGAGCGCCGCCGCACTTTTGGCATTATCAGCCATCCTGATGCGGGGAAAACCACCCTCACAGAAAAATTACTCCTCTACGGCGGGGCAATTCAGATGGCGGGCGCTATTAAAGCGCGCAAAGCTTCGCGTCATGCCACAAGTGACTGGATGGCGATGGAGCAGGAGCGCGGAATTTCTGTCACCTCATCGGTGATGAAGTTTAACTATCGTGACTATGAAATAAACCTCCTTGATACCCCGGGGCACCAGGATTTTTCGGAAGACACCTACCGCGTCCTTACTGCGGTGGATAGTGCATTGATGGTTATCGATAGTGGCAAAGGGGTTGAAGTGCAGACGCGCAAACTGATGGAGGTGTGTCGCATGCGCAATACGCCTATCATCACCTTCATCAATAAGCTTGACCGTGAAGGGCTGGCGCCGTTGGATCTGCTTGCAGATATAGAAGAGACCCTGCAAATTGAATGTGCTCCTCTCTCTTGGCCTATCGGAATGGGGAAGCGCTTCAAAGGCTCCTACAATATGTATAAAAAATCCCTCCATCTGTTTTCCAGCCATGCCAAAGATCGCCTGAGTCAAGGGATCACCATTGACGATTTAGCTGATCCGCGTGTAGATGAACTGCTGGGGAGTCAGGCCGATGAGCTACGTGAAGATATTGAACTTCTGGAAGGGGCGGCGACGCCGTTTAATTTGGAGGACTATCTTAACGGTACTCAGACGCCGGTATTTTTCGGCAGTGCGGTGAACAATTTCGGCGTGCAGGAGATGCTCGATGCGTTTGTAGAACTTGCCCCCGCCCCGGTGCCGCGCGCGACTACGACGCGCATGGTTGATCCCCTGGAGGAGGAGTTTAGCGGGTTCGTCTTCAAAATTCAGGCAAACATGGACCCCGCGCACCGGGATCGTATCGCATTTCTGCGCATCTGTTCCGGAAAGTTTGAGCGGGGCATGAAGATGCGCCATCACCGCATCGGTAAGGATATCAATGTTGCTAATGCCACCATCTTTATGGCGCAGGATCGCAGCCATGTGGAAGAGGCCTACGCCGGCGATATTATCGGGATCCACAACCACGGCACCATCAAAATCGGGGACACCTTCACTCTTAGAGAACCGTTGAAATTTATCGGTATCCCCAGCTTTGCCCCGGAGCATTTTCGCCGGGTGCGCCTCAAGGATCCACTGAAGACTAAACAGCTCGACAAAGGACTCACTCAGCTCGCCGAAGAGGGGGCCGTGCAGCTGTTTCGTCCAGTGCTCGGGAGTGAATATATCCTCGGGGCGGTGGGGGTGTTGCAATTCGACGTGATTATGGAGCGTCTGCGCGCGGAGTACAAGGTCGACGCTATCTACGAAGGGGTGGAATACGCCACGGCGCGCTGGATCGAATGTGAGGACAAGCATATGCTTGCTGATTTTCAAAAAAAATGTCAGGCGAATCTGGCGTATGATGCAGAAGAGAATCTCACCTTTCTCGCATCTAGTGAGTGGCGGTTGCAACATACTGTAGAGCAGTGGCCCGCGGTTGAATTCAACAAGACACGCGAGCACAGCTAGCCTCTGCGTTTAGTTTGCTTTGAAGGATCAGATGCGGGGCAATTCCACAAAGAAGGTACTTCCCTGCCCCTCCTTGCTTTCAATCCATACCCGGCCATTGTGTGCTTCCACAATCTCCTTTACCAGAGCAAGCCCAAGGCCTAAGCCGCCGGCGATGCGGCGATCTCCATCGTCGACGCGGTAGAAGCGGTTAAACACCTTGGCCTGACTCTGGGGTGGGATGCCGATCCCCTCATCCTGGACCCAGACGAAAATGCTGCGCTTGGTGCTGTGTGCGCCGATAGTGATGGTGCCTCCCTTGGGGGAGTATTTAATTGCGTTGGAGATTAGATTTGAAAATACACGCAGCATCCGTCCAACATCTACCTTTGTCGGCGGGAGCTGCTCTGGAACCTGCAGGTTAAGGGTGTGCTTCTGGAGCACCATCTCATAGAGTCCGACACTCTCCCGCACCAGTTCTGCCACATCTGCTGCGGTAAAATCGTATTCCTGCATAGATGATTGCAGACGTTGAAGATCGAGAAAGTCGTTCATCAGCTCACTCATGCGGGACATCTCCCGCTGAATAATTTGCAGATATTCTTGTCGCTGTGCTTCACTAACCTTGTTGTGTTGCATGAACTCCACAAATCCGGTTATCGCTGTAACCGGGGTACGAATTTCATGGCTTACTGCGGCAAGCATCTCGCTCTTCATCTTCTCGCCTCGGGTCTCTTCGGTAATATCCCGCACCAGATGTATCGCGCCAATGGTGCGCTGATTGATTATAATTGGTGCTAAAGTGATACGGAATGTGGACCCGGACGGATCTTCATAGGTTTGTTTAATGCTACTGTTGCGTGCCAACATTGTTTTAAATGTCGCTGAAGGGTGTCCATCTTTGGGGAGAAACGCGCTGGAGTTGTTGTAGGCTGAGCATAGTTTGCGCGCAGCACTGTTTTGCTTGTTTATATGCCCGTTGGCATCGAGGACGAAAATAGCATCTTCGATGGAGGCAAAGGTGTTGGCCCACTGCTCTTCACTCAAACG
>JAVERS010000061.1:0-6793 GCA_034007015.1 Desulfuromonadaceae bacterium | reverse complement strand
GAGCCTCTTGCAAAAGTCTCCAGCCAGTAAGGCCGGTTGATCGCTAAATAGGTTTTAAATCGTTTTTTGAAGAAAAACCCGAGCCAGTATCAAGCTAAAAGGTGAATTCTTCGAATTTAAGGCATACTGCCCCCTATGAGGGTAGTTATGAAACGGTTTTTGCTCTTTGATAATCAGTAGCCAGTGACTTTTAGCAGCTGATCGGCAAACAGCGTGATGATTCCGAACATGTTATGCATCATGACTTTGTCGGGACCGCGCACATGTATGTTTTTGGCGCCAAATTCATCTTTTAAGCGCCCAAAGCAACGTTCTACGCCGCTTCGCTCCCGATATCGTATTGCTTCATGCGGCGCCATTGGTACTGCCCGCTTGCCACGCGGGTTGCGATCTATGATCGCTACATGACCGAGCTTCAGGCTTTGTTCGCGGATCTGCGCTGCGTCATAGGCGCTGTCCATCAGATCATAGCAGGATCTTACTTTAGCAGCGCTGAGTTTCATCATTGGAATTGCTACCTGACTGTCATGTACGGATGCAGAGGTTAGCACTGCGCTGATCGGGAAGCCGCAATCGTTGACATCCAGATGAAGTTTGTAGCCGTTCCAGGTTTCTGTATATCCTTTGGCGTTGCGCTTAACTCCGCGATCACAGGTTTTCGGTAACTGCGCTAGCGCTTCTTCAGCAGACTGATGGCGCTGCAGTTCAAGTCGCTTCGGTTCTGGCGGTGGCCTGACTTCCCCTTTTGCAGGGCGACCGCGTTTCTTTGCAACCTTTGGTGCCTTGACTTTCTTTGCCGGTTTCTCCCGCCCGATAATAGCTGAGGAATCGCGGCTGATATGTCCAATCAGTTCGGTGCTGAGGTTCTCCTTGACCAGAGCATCATGGACTTCGGTACCAAGCCCTGCTGCGGAAAATTCGGCAAAAGCGCGAGAGAACGTTGACTCCGACGGAACATCCCTACGCTCAGAAAATCCGCATATTAAGCGTAAATTCGGGGTACTCAGCAGGGCGTTGCGCAAAGTACTGGTATGCTGATACCGAAGTAATGCTTTGGCTATAAAAGCCCTGGCAATTGCTTCACGTTCCTTGATCGGGCGTCCAGTCCACTGATGGCGCCGACTTACAGGAACATACTGTTCAATCTGAATAAGCTCAAGGATCTTGACCAGACGTTTTTCTGGTTCAGTCAGTGGACTGGGCAGATTCTCGTCAAGATAGGGGAACAGGCTGTGCTGGATTGTTCCCATTAACCATGATATTCTTTCCTTGAGCTTCATCGGCATCTCCTCTGTTATTTTTTTGTGTGGTAACTTAATAATATCAGATGGTTGCCTTTGAAGCTCGACTTTTATGTGGCTTTTTTACTTATTTATATGCAGCTTTTTGCATGTTCTTTTGCAAGAGGCTCCCTAGATAACGAATTTCCAAGGCTTCTACCAGATCGTCGACATCCTGGTGGCTGGACAGCAGAGTGGGAACGATCACCATAGTGCGATGATTGTCCGGGATGCCGTTAGAAAAATCCAGCCGTGGCAAGGGACGTGGAGGCAGAGTGAGGGTTACTATCAAATTTACCAACGCACTGGCAAGGGCCGAAAGCCCAATGAGCAGGGGAGGCACTAACAGCCATTCGTGCCAGGCGCTCAGGTCAAACCCAATCGCGGCTAGTACCACCACAGTTGACAGCAGGCTAAGTATCAGGATAGGGCCGAGATACAGGGGAAGGCAGCGCTGTTTACTGGCGCAGCAGATGCGGCATTTCCACCCTGATTGGTAGTCTACAGCGCGCTCTAAGAGTGGTCGTCCTTTATCGATGAGATAGTAGCCGACATGCGCGGTGCGATCACCATTGCCTGACTGTTTCGCAGCTGCCAACGCTAAATCGATGGCGGCTCGGGTTACCTCCAGTTCACTGGAGGTACTGTTTCGTGCCAGTTCTTCGATCACATGGCGGTAGCGGTCGCGGGTGGAAAAATCTTGCTTGGCGTGCATTTCTGCTGGATCAGCACATAGTGCCTGTTCTACGACGCTGAGTGATTCAACAAATTCGCGCCAATCCATGGCATTAATGAAGCGCAGACTGCCAATGCTGTTGGCGATTGAGATCTGGTTGGCTGCGGCGGTGCGGCTGGCAACCACCGACAACTGGGTTGCGGTCATCCCCTGCTCGATCAGTTTCTGCTCAACCCAAGTTTGAATGAAGACCATCTCAGGTCCGTGATCCTGAAGGCGGGAATAGAATTCCTCCACGAAGGATGCGGTAAGGGGCACATCGGCGTGGGCAAATTCGGCAAGCAGCTGGATTAGCTGCTTCGGATCGTGCTCAGCCGCCTCGAGCATGCGATCTGCCCAAGCTACAGCGGTGTTGAGATCCTCACGTCGACGGGCTATCTGCAACCCGACACGGCTCAGATTTTCCAGTAGCGCGAGCTGCAGCATAATCGGGAAGGCCCACAGTTCCCCAATTTTTAATGGCTCAACCTGCTGGTAAGCCACAATAAACTGGGTGGTGTTGTCTTCATCGATACGTCCATCCGTGTGCGAGATCAACTGCAGTGCAATGTCGTAGATGCGCGGCAATCCAGCACGCGGGCTGTTCACCAGGCATGGCAAGCGGCGGCTGTAACCGCGCGGTAGTAGACGACGTACCTGTCCAATCTGTTGCTCAATGAGATAATAGTTATCGAGCAACCACGCTTCTGCCGGTATACTTCGAGCCCCGGGGGGAGCAGCGACTACAACATCATACGCTGCCATCAGCACGCGGGCATTATCCGCGAGCCGAGGCAGCAACAAATCTGCTCCGGTAGCCTGATCAACACGGTGCCGGCTTGCCAGCCTCTGACTATGACATTTGAGTTGCTCAAGGCTTAACAGCTCTGTTCGCAGTAACTCTGTCTCTCGGTCGGGACGCAGCACTTGGTGGGAACGACCTCCTAATTTAGACTTTCTGGCAGCTATAGCATTCTCCTTGGTATTGTTTCGCAGAAGTTAGAATACTGCATTATGCAACAAGCGTGCCACCAGTGTTGCAGCGGAGCGGGAAGGACAAAGGATTGGTCATAAACGGTAAACTCGAATTGTTGTCGCAGAAGGGATGGGAAAGCCGTCAGCTCGGACCGTCATATTTAACGTAACTGTCGAATGTGGTGGCCAGAGAGGAGGGGGGGTTATGTTAACGCCGGATGCCGTATTTACGCATGCGGCCACGCAGTGTGCTGGGGTTGAGCCCTAAAATTAGCGCCGCACCTTTGGGCCCCTCAATGCGCCAGCCTGTTTTTTGCAGTATGCGGAGGATATGCTCGCGTTCCATAGCGCCGAGGGGTTTTAATTCCTGCGCTTTCTCGGGCTTCCGAAAAGAATCGAAGCGGTCTAGAACCTGGAGTGTTGATCCTTGACTGGTGATAACCGCGCGCTCGATTATATTTTCTAGTTCTCTAACATTGCCGGGCCAATGGTATTGCTGAAGGGTATCCAGGGCCTCCTTCGGTACTGTTGTGATTTTCTTGCTGAATCTCTTGTTGTACTTAGAGACGAAGTGACTGACGAGCAGGGGAATGTCATCAGTGCGCTGGCGCAAGGGTGGGATGGAGATAGGGAAAACGCTCAGGCGATAGAAAAGGTCTTCGCGGAAGCGGCCGGCGCAGACCTCCTCTTCAAGGTTGCGGTTGCTTGCGGCTATGATCCGCGTATTAACCTTGATAGTGTGTGGGCTGCCCAGGCGTTCAAATTCGCCGTCCTGAATAACCCGCAACAGTTTGCACTGTAGTTCCAAGGGCATTTCACCGATTTCGTCAAGAAAAATAGTACCGCCGTTAGCAAGCTCGAAGCGACCCATCTGGCGTGCATGAGCCCCAGTGAATGCCCCTTTTTCGCGCCCGAAGAGTTCACTTTCTACGAGGTTCGCTGGCAGCGCCGTGCAATTGACCGTAATCATCGGGCGTTCCTTACGCGCACTGCGGTTGTGGAGAGCACGCGCGACCAGACCCTTACCAGAGCCAGTTTCGCCTAACAGCAGTACCGTCGCATCCTGTGGCGCAACTTGCTCAACTTGGGAAAAAACATAGGAGATGGCATCGCTTTGTCCGATGATCTCAGAGAAGTTATACTCTCGGGTCACTTCCTGCTGTAGCACAATGTTCTCTTCCTGGAGGCGGTTCGATAATTGCTTTATTTCAGCGATTGCTTCATGCAGCGCCGCTTCGGTGCGTTTGTGTTCGTCAATCTCTGTAGTGAGGCGTGCGTTGGCAAGGGTCAGCTCTGTTGTCCGTTTCTGGATCTTAGCCTCCATCTGTTCATGGGCGTCGCGTAGCTTGGTTTCCAGCTGTGCCTGAACAGTGCCATCAACGATTGAGGTTAAGATGTAATCGTCCTCATTATTTGGTGTTACCACCGCGCCGCTTTGCAACTGCCCGCAAATTATCGTGCCATCTTTCCCGCTGAAGTGGATTTTGCAACGTTCAATTCCTCGCCGCTGTAAAGCTATTTTAAGATGGTGGTGAAAACGTTTCTTATCGTCAGCGGCAGGAATAAATGCGCTAAAGGGTTGATGGAGCAATAGGCGCCGCTCGATCCCCAAGAGGTTCGCACCCGTGAGGTTTGCCTCGCGAATCCGGCCCTGTGCGTCAAAGGTGAAGTAGCCAACGGGGGCAAAATCATAGAGCCCAGCATATCTAGCAAGTGAGATCTCAAGTTCCGCGCGCGCGCGGTGCAGTTCGGCATTCTGCATCTCCAGTTCAAGCTGGTAGACCTCTAACTCATGGAGCAGGCGCTGGGTTTCCGCTTTGGTTCGATGCGGGGGCTGTTTATCCAGCTTTGCTCGAACCTGTTCTTCTGCGTGAGGGCGCAACTCACCTACTGCTGTCAACTGGCTGTTGTCCTTATTGATATCCATACTGTCCTTTTGCCTGTTTTGGATTCGAAGTGGCGCCCTGGACGGCGACAGCTCGATCAATTATCAGATTTAAGTAGTTTTTTGATACGCGCATTCTCCGCGCGCAACTCCGCTTCAAGTTTCTTGGTTGCGGTGATGTTAGTAAAAGTGATCACTACACCGCCGATAACATCATCCTTGGTGCGATAGGGCATTATCCGCACCGAGAACCAGCGATCGTTGGTGGCGGCGATCTGCTTTTCCGAAAAAAACCAGAGTTCGCAGTACCGCTCGGGTCTCTTCAAGCATCTTTGGGTAAAACAGGGCACTAAAGATGTCGGGAAGGGGGCGTCCCACATCGCCGGGAATGAGCTTGAAAAGTTTATCGCCCCCCAGGGTGAAGCGGCGAACATGGAGATCATTGTCTAGGAATACGGTCACAATTCCCGTGCTATTGAGCAGGTTGTGCATGTCGTTGTTGATGCGCGCCATTCGTCCATTTTTGCCTGTTGTTCAGCATTCACCGATTGTAGCTCTTCGTTAAGGGATTGCAACTCTTTCCTGGAGGTGGTCAGTTCCTCGTTAGTTGATTGTAACTCTTTATTGGTAGACTGCAATTCCTCGTTGGTAGACTTTAGTTCTTCCTGCGAGGATTGCATCTTCTCGCGTAGAGTTTGCAATTTCTGGTGGCCCTGGAGGAGTTCCTGCTCCAGTTCGGCAACCAGGGTGTTATCTGATGCTGGACCTTTAGCACGAGCAGGTGGTTTGTTTTCTGCGGGGGTTGCCACATCGTTGAAGACGAGCATCACCATACCGCGAAGCGCCTCTGGATCTTCAATCGCCTTAACGGTGAGATCGACAGTCTGAGTGGCCGCTGGCTCGTCGATTTTAACCCCTCTAACGGTGATCACTTCTTTGTGCCGGAGCGCCTTCTGGAAGGCGATTCCCAGATCGAAGCGAAGTCCCGCGCGCGCCATAGCAAAAATATTCCGGTTGGCTTTGCCGGCCGCTGGTTCGAGGTATTTGCCGGTGCGGCCGCTGATGTAGAGGATGTCCCCTTGGTCATTTACCAGCACCGCGGCAGGGGAGAAGTGCTGCAATAGTACCTGCTCTGCAAGAGATTGGAGATTTGTTGTAGTGGTCAAAGTTTTTAATTCCTTGGGAATTTCCAGCGTTGCAGGGACAAACAAGGCGGGAAACACAAGCGGTTCGGCTGGGAGAACTGACTCGCGCCAGCGGAAGATGCGTGCCTTGAGATCCAGCGGCGTAAATAGGTCTGAATGGGTACTGACTGTTTCTGCGCTTCCCAGAAACAAAAAACCGCCGGGATTCAGGCTGTAGTGAAAAAGTGGCAGCAACTTCTTCTGTAGTTCTGGGGTCAGATAGATCAACAGATTGCGGTAGATCAGGATATCCAGTTTGGTAGAGGGTGGATCTATGATGACGTTCTGTATCGCGAATGTCACCATCTCGCGGATCTCAGTTCCGATTCGGTAGCCGTTTTCTTCATGGGTGAAATATCGCTCAAGGCGTTCGGCGCAGAGATCAGCGGCAATGTTAGGTGGGTAGATCCCTTTACGCGCTTTGTCGATGGCATCTCGGTCAAGGTCGGTGGCAAATATCTGCAGGGTGAATCGACCCTTGGGCTGAATTTTGGCAAGCGCTTCCTTAAATATTATGGCTAGCGAGTAAGCTTTTTCCCCAGTTGAACAGCCGGTTGAACAAGCCGTATTTTTCGGCCAGCAGGATGGTGCGCGAAAATTGCTGGGAACACCTATAAGCAGTAAGTAATTACTTGAAGTATATAGCTAAAAATAGATGATTTGTTTCTGTAAGTACGCCATCTTTCTTAAAGTAAAGGTACCATATCCCTGCAAATATTTATTTTTAATTCTAAAATTAACCTGAACACAAAAC
>JAVERS010000060.1:0-6808 GCA_034007015.1 Desulfuromonadaceae bacterium | reverse complement strand
TCAGGGAAATCGACCTTGGCCCTGATTGCCGCGGGGTTGTTAAAGCCCGACCAGGGTCGCCGGATATTTGAAGGGCGGGATATGGATCAGCACCACGCCGCCGCTTATCTTTCTCTGGCAGAGGGGATAGGTGTTATTCAGCAGAATCCAATGCAAGCAGTAAGCCACAGGTTAACGGTGTTCGACATTGTGGAAGAGCCGCTACGGATCAAAAAAAAGAGCGCCAACAAAGAGATGATCCGGCACCGCGTCATTGCGGCGCTCCAGGATGTCCACCTGCCCACGGAACCCGAATTTTTAACGCGGTATCCTCACGAACTTAATATGGGCACGGTGCAACGTGTGTGTATGGCGCGCGCGCTGGTGACAAAACCTCGCTTCCTGGTGGCCGACGAACCAACCAGCGCGTTGGATCCTAGTGTGCAGGCTAAAGTTCTCAAAATGCTCCTTGATTTGCAGACAGAGAAAGGTCTTACTATGCTCTTTGTCACGCACGATATCGGCTTGGCCCGCAAAGTAGGGGATAATATTGCTGTGATGCAGGCTGGAAACCTGGTTGAGATAGGGCCAGCCGCAGAGGTGCTAAACAATCCGCTCCACCCTTATACCGAGTTCCTTCTTCAAAGCGCTGCGGGAGAAACCGAAGGCCATTTTCACAGCCGCGCTCAGGTGGTGCAAAATGGCTGTTCTTTTGCGCTGGCATGCCGATATGCCGACTCGGACTGTTTTTCCCAGACGTCTGCTGTTTCAACCTCTGCAGCAGGGCGCCACGCGGCAACCTGCGCCAAGGCACACCGGAAAAGACTCTGAAACGCAGAAGGTAGCGCCGTATGGCAAACAGGTGTTTCATTTTGATTTTATTTAAGGAAGGGTTGTGCAATCCGGTTGTGTTGCGTCAATCACGGAGCTGGCTGATGTTTGGGATATTCTATGCTCTATGGAGCGGCAGAATATGTTTGCCCATACTGGTGGGATTACCATTAGCTGTTTAGCCAGAATACCTGCCTGTTTTGTCCTTTACCAAAAAAGGTTCCAGCTGAGACTAAGATCGGTTGCGTACTGTTTAAAGATTCTCTCGCGGGAGAGATGCAGGATTACACTGCTGTTTGTTCCGGTAATCAGGGTTTGATCTACGCTTATCCTGGTGCTTTGATGTGAGTCACCCACTTCGTGCCAGATATGCCGCAGCGCTACGTGGGCTTTCCAGCGCTTTCCAACGTTCAGTAATGTTCCGACTGAACCACCGCCGCCGAGTGAAAAGCTATCCTTAAACCGCCCGGAGACCAGAAGCTCCGCATCCGCCATGGCATAAGCAAGGGCCCAGTCGTTGCCATAGCAAAAGCCCCCGCCCGGGGTGAGTTCGTAAACCAAGTGATTATCCCCGTCGGCAAAAAGGCGCTGTACCAGTCCGGTTCTCACTTTCCACGACACAGGTTTGAAAAAACGGCTGCGCGGCGATAAAGACACAATGTCAATCATATTGAGATTGTGGAGCTCCACCTTGTGGTCGTTGGGGTAGTAGCGCAACACGAGGTCAGCAAAATCGATTTGTGAGCCCCTTACGTAACCAGCATCTGAATCGAGAAGATTGTGGTAGGCGGGCCGTATTTTTATCTGCTGATAAAAGCGGTTGTCCCAGAAACCAGCGCCCAGGCTAAAGCGGTTTGAGCCGTGTCCAGCATCAGGACGTTGCGGTTCGCTCCAATCTGGTTCTTTGCTCGGAGGTCCTAAAAAGCTGCGTTCCTTAAGTAGGGATAGATAGCGGGTACGGTACTCTTTCTTTGTGAGTTGTTTTTTGAAGTAGCTGAATTCCACCGATTCCGTGGCCAGATCGAGCACCCGGATTTGTGCTTCCCGGCTCAATCCAGCATGCGGAAGCTGTGCGGGGGGAAGGCTGCCGTCCAAAACCTGCAGCGTAATTTTCTGTTCGCTAACACTCATCTGCGCAGCAATACGTACGATACGGGTCGCTTTTGATGGGCGGTAATTGCTTGATTCGATCACTCCAGCTTCACGTATGATTCGAACCGTATCGATGGGGATGACCCAAGGGCGACAGCGGTCGGTCAGGTGCAGTGAGGGGCGCGCCGCTTCAAGGAGAAAGAGCAACTGGTAGGCGCAGTTTTCGTCGAAGAAGAAGTAGTCCGAATAGATCTCCCGCAGTTCCCATATGTGCAGAAACATGCGCCTTGTTTCTGCGGCATTCAGATTCAGTTGATATTCCCACACGTCGCGCCTTTCCAGGTCGGCGTATTCTCTGAGTTTCTGATAATAGGGGAGAATCGAAAAATACCCCGGATAAAGGCCGAAGATCCCTTTTACGGCGAAGGCAAACCCGTTGGTTTCGTTGGTAAAAGCCGAGTAATTGACGGCATAGGAAAGCAGTTTGCTTTTGTACGGACCCTCTATATTAATCAGGGTATGCCCAAACATAGAGGCTGGACTGTTGTTGTTGGTGCCTGGAAAGATCAATGTCGCCGAGCGCGGATCAACTTCGGTATAGGCGTGCATGAGTTCTGCGCAGGCCGGTATCGGCATAGACTGAGTGTCAAGGCCAAGCTTTTCGCTTAACCACTCGAACCGGGCAGGGAAACGGCACTGAACCAAGCGTGCGTCGGGCTCCGACTGCGCAAAAAAAGCACGGAGTGTCGCTTCGAGCTCGCTTTTGGGGTCATGCTTGCCTGTGTCGGATAAAAAGAAGTCAGGATCATCAATGAGGCTGGCCTCACCCCTAAATGTGGTGCGGTAATGCAAGAGGGTGTGCCAGTAGCGATCCGCGTGAAGTTCCAGCGCACGCGCACGCTCCACAAGCAGCGCCAGAGGGGGCGTTTCCTCTGCAAATGCGGACACAGTCGTCCCCAGCATGCATAAAAAAAGGGCAAAGCCCGAAAAAAACAGTTTTTCAGGCTTGCCCAATAAAAAAAATGATGGAATTTTTGTAAAGATTAGAAACATTACCCAGAGATGGTGATAATGCGGTCTAGAACTGCGGCATAGTTTTCTTCCCCAGTGTCGAAAATAACGCTGAAGTTATCCTGAAGACGGGTGTAAAGGAGCGCTCTTTCAGCTGTAGGAACCTCGAGCAATTCGGCCAGGGTGGCGAGGCTTTCACCGCCGCCAAAAGCGATGTCGCGCGCGAGGATGTCGAGGTTGTCACGGGTAAATGCAAGGGCGCGATCGTTCTTTAAGATATTGGCAGGCTGCTCGCAGCCTAAGGTTCCGGAAGAGATGCCGAAGGTCTGATTACCGAAGGTGCCGTTGGTGGTGGCCTGAAGTGACTGGGAGATCACCGAGCCGTCGGCGTTCCCATCCCAGAGCATGGTTCCAAGACCACACCCAGTGTTTTTAGCCGCTTGTTGCGCAAACACCGGGCTAGCCACCAATACACACAGCGACAGGAAAACTAAACATAATTTTTTCATACAGCACACTCCTCTTCTTTGATTGTTGTTATTTCACCAATTAAGCATTAGCCTAATAAAACCTAATAACATCCTCTTGTCAAGTTGGTTGATGGGTGGAAAAGCCAGGCAATTAAAGGTTAAGGGTAGATCTACCTTTGGTTTGCCTTTGCAAAGCGAATTCAGGAAATTAAAAAATGACGCGTATATTGATTATTGTTCAGCGCTATTGGCAACTTATCACCGTACTGACCCTGGTGGCGATTACAGGATTGTCATTATGGCCAGTTGAAGCTCTGCCTGCGGTACCTGGTAGCGACAAAACACACCACTTCATCGCCTACGCTGCGCTGATGTTTCCGGTTGCGCTGCGCCAACCGCGTTACTGGCTGATGCTCGGGATGTTCTTTGTAGTCTGGAGTGGAATGATTGAATTGATACAGCCGTATGTGAACCGTTACGGCGAATGGCAGGATTTGTTCGCAAATACGGGTGGAGTTGTCATTGGTCTTTTAGTGGGAGTATGGATAAAAGCGTGGTGTAAAGTGTGAAACGGCTCGGAACCTGTGTGACGCAGCACTAAGTCGCGCAAGGCTTCGGTTAACTTAGATTTTGATCCCCTTTATTTTAACTCCTTTTTATCCATTTTTTTGACAGACGATCACATGCTTATTTTTGCTGCGGTGCAGGGTTGAGCGCGCAATGGTTGTAAAACCGTGCTGTTCGAGCAATTCCCGTAGCTGTGTTTGAGTGAAGATTTGTTTGTGCCCAAAACGCTTGCCTGAATAGAGGCTGTTGAGCATTAGTGGATTACGCCCTTTACTTAACCTGTAGGACCATTCGCTGAGACGATAGGTGATGGATTCGCGCGCGGGGGTGTCTAAAAATAGATAGGCGTGGGGTTTCATTACGCAGCTTATCCCCGCAATGGTTGCGGCAGGGAAATTCACGTGTTCTAGCGTATCCCACAGGGTTGCGATATCAAAGTGCCCAGCAAATCCCTGTTGCCAATACGGGCTGTCAACAACTTCATGCCGTGGGGTGATGTTGAAGCGGGTGCGGCAAAATTGGCGCAACAGCGGTTGCGGTTCTATAGCGCTTACCCTTGCACCAGCGTGGTGCAGTAACGCAGGGAATACACCCGCCCCGCAGCCCACATCTAAACATGCCGAGCCCGCCACCTCGGTGTGTTGGCACACAAAGTCAAGGTTGCGGGTGAGTTGGTGGGTGTTTTGGGCTAATTGACTTTCAATGAAATGAAGCTCGTTGGTTGTCAATGGCCGGGGATTTGCATCCCCTTCCTCAAAGCTATCCAGTACATTGGTATAATGAAAATCACACTCGCAACATGCGTATAGCACCATGTTTTTGAGATTGTATTTTGGCTTACCGCTTTGTTTGCCACAGCACTTACACTGCTTAAAATCGTACACTGATACCGCCTCTTATCGTATTTTGAAAAATTAAAAACGATAGCTGTAATTCGGGTAAAATTCAAGTAGAGCCCTTTGAAGTCGAATTTACCGATTTGATGGAGACCACGAGAAATGAAAACACCAGAGACGGCACGCAAAGCCATACTGTTGAGCTTGGTCTTTCTGATATCTGCCCTGTTCTTGACCATGATCCATCAATTTCTGATGCCGATGTTTGTGGCCGGGTTGTTTTCAGCCATGGCAAAACCCGCTCATACATGGCTCAGCGGACGCCTCAGGGGGCGGAAGCATCTCGCATCTGTAATCGTTATTGTGGCAATTGTGCTGCTGATCCTCGTTCCTTTCTCCATATTTGTAGGTGTAGTGGTGGCCCAGGCGATAGCGGTGGGGCAATCTGTTACCCCCTGGGTGCAGTCATTTATAAGCGAACCATCGACCGTTGCCCATTACCTTGAAAAAATACCCTACTACGCGGAGATTCTGCCCTATCGGGATGAAATCATCAAAAAGGCTGGCGAGCTGGTGGGAGTCATAACTGCTTTTTTGATTAACTCCCTTTCCTCTGCCACCAAGATGACCATGAATGCCCTGTTTGGGTCTATCATCATGCTCTATGTCATGTTCTATTTTTTAACCATGGGCAAGCGACTTCTTGACCGCATCCTCTACCTTTTGCCCCTCAGGCATGAAGATGAACAGCTTTTATTGCGGCGGTTCACCTCGGTCACGCGCGCAACCATGAAGGGCAGCCTTATCATCGGCATTGTTCAGGGTTTTATCTGCGGGCTTGCTTTTGGGCTGGCCGGAATTAAGGGGCCGGTCTTCTGGGGCAGTATTATGGCGGTTGCTTCGATTATCCCCGCGTTTGGAACTGCTCTGGTGTGGGGGCCTGCCCTAGTGATCCTTCTGTTTATGGGAGATATGGTTGGGGTGGTAATTCTTGCCGTACTCTGCGGAGCAGTGGCGGGGAATATTGACAACCTGCTCAGGCCCCGCCTGGTAGGCAAAGACACAGAGATGCACGATCTCTTTGTTTTGTTTGGTACCCTTGGAGGTATCGCCATGTTCGGGCTGCTTGGAATCATCATCGGTCCCATTATTGCCGCGCTCTTCATAACTATCTGGGAGATTTACGCTACTGTTTTCAGCGAATACCTCCCTAAGGTGGGGAACGGTAGAGAATGAATTTAACCCTTTTTCTTTTTTGTCACGCCGCGAGAGTTAAGCCATAAAAAAGGGAACCATACAATACAATAAAGCCGATTCAGGTGTTTCCCCGAATCGGCTTTATTGCGTTTCATCGATAGGTTAAACACCGACCGTTTTGGCTGTTTTCTACATAGCTGACCTATACAGCGCTATAACCTCTTCCAAGCTTGCTGTGCGCGGATTGGTCAGCATGGTGGCGTCTTTCTGGGCATTCTGTGCCATGGTGGTGAGATCTTCCTCTTTGATTTCAACGTCCAGCGCATCCAACCCCTCTGGAATGCCGACGTCGGCAGATAAGCGGCGAATGGCATCGATCGCCACCTCAGCGGCGTCAACATCACTTAGACCTTCAATATTCTCACCTAGCGCTATGGCGATATCGGCAAAACGCTTCAGGTTGGCAATGGCGTTGAATTCACACACCACAGGTAACAGGATGGCATTACACACACCGTGGGGCAGATTGTATAAACCGCCAAGTTGGTGCGACATGGCATGGACATAGCCAAGACTGGCGTTGTTGAATGCCATTCCGGCCAGGTACTGCGCGTAAGCCATCTTGTCACGCGCTTCGAGGTTTTTGCCGTTCGCAACTGCTGGGCGCAGGTATTCAGCGATCAGCTCCATGGCCTTGATGGCGCACGCATCGGTGACCGGCGTTGCTTCGGTAGAAACGTACGCTTCAACCGCATGGGTTAAAGCGTCCATGCCGGTCGCAGCCGTCAGGGAGTCTGGCTTGCCCACCATAAGAACTGGATCATT
>JAVERS010000087.1:0-3968 GCA_034007015.1 Desulfuromonadaceae bacterium | reverse complement strand
AACGGAAAAGCGAAAGTCATTTCGGATGATTTGTGCGACGGGCTGGGCGCCTGTCTTTCGATTTGCCCGACGGGCGCGCTGACCATTGAAAAAAGAGAGGCGCTGGAATTCAACGAAGAAAAAGCCAAGCTTCAGAAAATGAAACAAATCGACGCCGCGAATGAAAACAAAAATGAAAGCAAAAATAAAAATGAAAATAAAGAAAAAAGCGCGGCGGGTTCCAATGAAGCGGTTTGTTTCATGTGCGGAAAAGGCGATCAAGAGCGTTATTTGATGCCTGTGAGAAAAAGCGGCGAAGAATTGATGATTTGTACGAAATGTTTGCCGAGATTGATTCATTAAAAAATTAAATATGTAAATCTTTTTACATTTTTTAATAATTTGTATTCGATTTACATGGAATGAAAAATCATTCCTGCTGTCGTGACAAACGCGCTTCGATTAATTCGCCGTTTCGAAATCCTGTTTTGATTCGTTCCACCAATTCGGAGTCCAATCGCAGCTTAATGTCGCCGTTTCTGCCGACGGTTGCGCTGAAAAAGGGTTTTTCGGAGATGAAAACGTCCACGTCTTTTCCGGAAAACTCGGGAACGCGGAGGATGAAATGTTTTTTCGTTTTCTCAAAAATCGGGACGACGTAATCGGGATTGTTGCCGTATTCATCCGAAACATCGTCGTAGCGTTTCAAATCGTTAAAAGAGTCATCGTCATCGTCGTCTTTAAAACTTTTTTTGCCGAAAAACCCATCCTTTTCTTTTCCAGAATGAATGAAATAATGGGCAGGCATTTCTCGAACATCGATTCGAAGACCGGTATTGGATTCGATGCGGTTAATCGTTTCTCCGCCGCGGCCGATTATTTTCTTTTTATCCGTGCTTCTGATTTTAAGGACGGCGTTGATATCCGAAATTAATTCCGCTTCAAACGGTCCCGAAATGTAGCGTTCGACTTCATCGGAAAGTATTTTTTCGGATTCTTCCCAAAACGGTTTTCGTTCGGTAAAGGAAGCAGCATTTCCGGATCCGACCGGCATGACAACGACTTGCTCGCCGTAAGTGTAAATTTCATATTCGGTTTTGTTTGAAGAAATTTCACGAACGATAATAACCGGTCTGGCCAAATCGGCTTCCATCATGCCGTGCGGAACTTTGACCGTAAATTCAAGTGTGTAGACCTTGGCGATTTCTCCTTTGTCAATAAAGATAACCGTGTCAACCACTTGCGGAATAACTCCAAGTTCGATCCGACCGATCAATCTTTGAACGGCATCAATCGCGCGCGTTGCGTGAACGACGCCGATCATTCCGACACCGGCCAATCTCATGTCGGCAAAAAGCATGAAATCCTGCGTTTTTCGAACTTCGTCATAAATGGTATAATCCGGACGGACCAGCAAAAGCAAATCGGCTGTGTTTTCCATTTTGCCTTCAAGAGGCGCATACTGCGTGATTTCAGGCGGCACTTGCAAATCGCGCGGGGATTCCATTGTTTTGACAACGTTGCCGTTTTCAAGCAGGAATTTAGCAACGGCCGCTGAAAACGTAGATTTGCCGGCACCGGGAGATCCTGCAATTAAAACACCGCGCTGCCGCAAGATTCGTTCTTTGAGGACGTCGCTTGCCTGATATTTTTCGAAATCGACGTTGGCAATCGGGCGAACAATTGTGATTTCAAAGTCGTCGGAAAACGGTGCTTCAGTTATTGCGATTCTCATGTCGCGGACTTGAAGAATTAAAGCGCCGTTATATTCCATTTCGATGAAAGATTCGGAATCGATTTTCGTAAAGTGAACCAGTTCTGATTTGATGTGTTCCAGCTCTGCCGCCGTACACAATTCGTCTCGAATCGGAATGTAACGCATTTCACCGACGGAGCCGCGTTTCGCCATCGGCGTGACATTTGTTTTCAAGTGAACCGACATTGTTTGGTCATCGAAAAACGATAAAACCGCCAGCCTTGAAATATCCACCTCGGATTCGCGAATGACGGGCGGCACGTAATCAACATTTAGCCCGCGTGCTTTTCCAACAACCGCCTGTACTTTATCAGACGTCACAAAAAGTCCGCCGGCATCTATTGCCGTCTGTCGGATCAGCGCGTCCACTTCTCCAAGCTTTGCGTCCCGAATTTGATGAACAGTCGGTCGGTTGCCTTCAAATTTAAGCTGAATCTGTCCTTTCTCATCCATTTGCCGAAGAACAAGAAGTTCGTCAATCCCGTAAACCCCGGTTTCTCTTTTGCTGTCCGCCTGATTTTCAAGTTCCGCCAAAACCGCCTCGGGAATAATGACTGTCAAGACATCATTTTCAACCGGTTTGTATCTGCCGTTTTTAATCGAAGCTGAAATGACGCTGTCAATAACCGCGCTTGTGTCGGCGATGATTGTTTCGGTTAAAATCTGAAGAGAAGGGTCGAAGTCAAATTCAAAGTTATCAGAATTAATTTCCGTTGATCGGAATGTTTTCTGAGGAGAAGAAGAAGTTTTAGGAGCAGAAGTTTTTTGCATTGTCATGCGAGAAAATAGGATTTGGTTGTATTAATAAATGTTTAAAAAAAAGAAAAAATGAACGGTAAAAAAAGAAAACCGTTCAAAATTTTATCATTAGGGTGTTAGTTCCAAACAGCATACAATGTTGTGGGGACTGTAAATGGAGATGGATCAAGGAGATCAGCATAGGTAGTACCCAAACCATCAGTTTGAGTATTCCAGCCACCAAATGACTTACCAGCCTTTGCTAAATCACCAGGACCAGACAAAGTTACAGGTGAACCATACGTAGCACTTACAGATGCAAGTCCAGGAGAACCACTGTCAGCACCGTTGCCATCAAAATTAACAGTAACTGTAAGAGGAGTCCAAACAGCATACAACTCCATGTTATCTCCTGTAATAACAATATCAGTTGAGGGAGCTATTGCCGAGGAAGATTCGGACCAACCCAGGAACTTAGTTTTAGTTGCACCTGTGCCTTGAAGAACACCAGAAATAACATCAGATGACCACAGCACTGAAGGATTGCCAGTGAATTCCGCAATAGAATACGAAGCACCAATGATATAATCTGCTTCGGTGGAAGTTTTCGCAGAAATATCACTTACCGCCACATATCCGCCCTCTCCGTTAAAATTGTATTTTACACCAGTGGAATACGTTGTAAGATATTCTGTATTTTCCGAAGGAGCAGGACTTATTGTGAAAGTTTTCACAAGTGAGGTTGAATCGTATGCAGAAGCTTCAACAGCAACAACCTTAGGTGTTGTACTCAAACTCAGTCCTTCAAAATTGTTGTGCGCAGCAAAACTCTTTCCTGTAACATCATAAATTGTGTTCTCTGCGTTCGTCGAATAATAAGACGTGCCATCAATTTTTATTGCTTGTGCAATGACATAAACCGCTGTGAATGTTGAATCTTCAGTAACCGTGGTTGTACCAAACACAACATCAGCAGAATCAGAGGTTACCCATTTACTGAATATTTCAGGCGGGGCCGCAGTTTTTGTCGGAACCTCAGTGATTCCCTGGACAGTTGCAGATCCGCTTGACAAAATCAATTTTTCTGTTCTGGGGTTTGCGTCAGAGAATGCACCAGGAGCCGGATCATAAGTCACAGTTGCTTCGAAAACACCGAAGATTTCTGTATCTTCATCGATATCTGTTGTGAAGTCCCAAGCAGTTGCACCATCAGAATCTGTATACCAGCCTTTGAAAGCAACATTTTTGGTACTTGTTGCTACACCGGGGTCAGCAACGGTTGCAACACCGTTAGCCAAAATTAAAGTTGTGGAAGCAGGACCGGAGGCACTGGCACCACCACTGGATGCAACATTGAAAGATGCAGTGGCTTCGAAAACACCGAAGATTTCTGTATCTTCATCGATATCTGTTGTGAAGTCCCAAGCAGTTGCACCATCAGAATCTGTATACCAGCCTTTGAAAGCAACATTTTTGGTACTTGTTGCTACACCGG
>JAVERS010000086.1:0-4123 GCA_034007015.1 Desulfuromonadaceae bacterium | reverse complement strand
GAGGCGCGACTTTGGGCTGTTGGTCAACACCTTCTTATATAAATGTTTCAATCCACGCGCCTGCGTGAGGCGCGACGTAATGTTGGTTGGTTGTGCTGCAAAGCCACAGGTTTCAATCCACGCGCCTGCGTGAGGCGCGACACGGCGTAGCAATTCATTACCAGCCAGAAAGCGGTTTCAATCCACGCGCCTGCGTGAGGCGCGACCCGCTTTCCACTCGCAGTTATGCCAAATTTGATTCTGTTTCAATCCACGCGCCTGCGTGAGGCGCGACGGAACTCAAACTCGCTTTCAATATTATCAATACGGTTTCAATCCACGCGCCTGCGTGAGGCGCGACGGACGATTTTGAATTTGACGAGCAGGCACTAGAAGTTTCAATCCACGCGCCTGCGTGAGGCGCGACGTACGCAAACGAGCAGTGGTTCAAGGCCAGCCTGTTTCAATCCACGCGCCTGCGTGAGGCGCGACATACCGGACTAATTGCCCTGCTTGACCGCACTCAGTTTCAATCCACGCGCCTGCGTGAGGCGCGACAAGGTGGTTTAACGATTGTTAAGGGCAAAACAAGTTTCAATCCACGCGCCTGCGTGAGGCGCGACACCCTGCTCCTTTTCCCAAACCCAAGAGTAACGGTTTCAATCCACGCGCCTGCGTGAGGCGCGACAGCTGGCTATCTACAGTCAAAGCGAGGGCTATAGTTTCAATCCACGCGCCTGCGTGAGGCGCGACTGCCCGAATGCTGGCCATAGTCTGTCCGTTGGCTGTTTCAATCCACGCGCCTGCGTGAGGCGCGACAAACAGCGTCCGAGCATTCAGTGGGGCAAACAGGCGTTTCAATCCACGCGCCTGCGTGAGGCGCGACGAGATTACCCGTAGCAAGCAATGTTGATGCTAGTGTTTCAATCCACGCGCCTGCGTGAGGCGCGACGTGACCCGCAGTTTAGGCAGTTGTTGAAAGCTGTTTCAATCCACGCGCCTGCGTGAGGCGCGACGACCGAACGGGTAACGACCTGCTGAACCTGATTGTTTCAATCCACGCGCCTGCGTGAGGCGCGACGACGGTGACCCGTTCGTAACGTACCGTGGCATTGTTTCAATCCACGCGCCTGCGTGAGGCGCGACGTAGCACTTTCACCACGTCACCTTATGTGATTGAGGTTTCAATCCACGCGCCTGCGTGAGGCGCGACGGTTGCAGCTTCAACACGCGCAAACGTAAACCTAGTTTCAATCCACGCGCCTGCGTGAGGCGCGACATGGTTAAACAACAGCTAGACCAGCGTGACCGTGTTTCAATCCACGCGCCTGCGTGAGGCGCGACAGCTTCTGCTTCACGTACCAGTCAGTGGGTGACAGTTTCAATCCACGCGCCTGCGTGAGGCGCGACTGCACAACCGCTGGAGTCTCAGCCAGTCGCACCTGTTTCAATCCACGCGCCTGCGTGAGGCGCGACCCAATATATCAACTAAAACCATTCAAATAACGATGTTTCAATCCACGCGCCTGCGTGAGGCGCGACGTGTGCATGTGTCCGTAGCCACTGCAGGCACCGGTTTCAATCCACGCGCCTGCGTGAGGCGCGACCACTGAATATAAATAAGAAAACCTACCCACAAAGTTTCAATCCACGCGCCTGCGTGAGGCGCGACCTCTCGACTTAACAACTGTTGGCGGGGATGATCGTTTCAATCCACGCGCCTGCGTGAGGCGCGACGATTTAGCGGCGCTATATATTGCTGATTAAGTAAAGTTTCAATCCACGCGCCTGCGTGAGGCGCGACAAAACCTTCTGGTCAGTACGTCACAGCTCGATGGGTTTCAATCCACGCGCCTGCGTGAGGCGCGACTGCACAAAATGGTTCAAGCCTTTTTGAAATGATGTTTCAATCCACGCGCCTGCGTGAGGCGCGACAACGGCTCTGTAGAGTTTACTGTTAGCGACTCCGTTTCAATCCACGCGCCTGCGTGAGGCGCGACTATTTTGGCTGCCGTTAGCTCTGTCGAGGGTGTTGTTTCAATCCACGCGCCTGCGTGAGGCGCGACAAAGCCAACTAAGCGCACTCCGCTATTTGAAAAGTTTCAATCCACGCGCCTGCGTGAGGCGCGACAAACAGTAACTAATGCGCAATCCGCAACACTAGGTTTCAATCCACGCGCCTGCGTGAGGCGCGACATACTCATCATATAGCGTGCTTTCCCCCGCTGGTGTTTCAATCCACGCGCCTGCGTGAGGCGCGACGGCTATTTGCTCCACTATCTCAAGTGGCGGCAGTGGTTTCAATCCACGCGCCTGCGTGAGGCGCGACATTTGGGTTGTCGGTTTGGTCGGTTATTTTAGATGTTTCAATCCACGCGCCTGCGTGAGGCGCGACCTACTGCGAGACGGTTGATTTAGAGTCTCAGTTAGTGTTTCAATCCACGCGCCTGCGTGAGGCGCGACAAAAACGTGGGAGACCAACTTTGGCACTGAGCTAGTTTCAATCCACGCGCCTGCGTGAGGCGCGACTATCGACATATCGGCGGCTAATCTCGTTACGAGTGTTTCAATCCACGCGCCTGCGTGAGGCGCGACTTTGTTAAACCTAGTTCAACTTTGCTCCAATCCTGTTTCAATCCACGCGCCTGCGTGAGGCGCGACAATGGAGACGTAGTGTGTATGCCGACATACCGGCGTTTCAATCCACGCGCCTGCGTGAGGCGCGACGAGCTAGCAGCAATTCAAACAGACCCTAGAGTTGCGTTTCAATCCACGCGCCTGCGTGAGGCGCGACTGTTCACTGCTAAAGGCGTTACTTGGGTTGCTGAGTTTCAATCCACGCGCCTGCGTGAGGCGCGACATACTAGAGAAAATAGCGCCAATCCAGTTAAGTGTTTCAATCCACGCGCCTGCGTGAGGCGCGACTGAGCCAAAACATTACACCATTGAGGATTTAAAAGTTTCAATCCACGCGCCTGCGTGAGGCGCGACGTCACTCGTAAAAAAGCATCTTTTGGGTCTAAAGTTTCAATCCACGCGCCTGCGTGAGGCGCGACGAAGAAAAAACCCAGCTTTTACAGTTGTTTGTAGTTTCAATCCACGCGCCTGCGTGAGGCGCGACACACTAATTCTTGGCTACAGTGCAAAACTACGAATGTTTCAATCCACGCGCCTGCGTGAGGCGCGACCCAAACTAGCGGCATATATCCATAAAAAGCAGGTGTTTCAATCCACGCGCCTGCGTGAGGCGCGACCAGCTACACCTGACTCAAGCGCAGCCAGCGATATGTTTCAATCCACGCGCCTGCGTGAGGCGCGACGTGCGATATAAAAGTGTACGGTGGTCGAGCTAATGTTTCAATCCACGCGCCTGCGTGAGGCGCGACTGGTAGAGCAGCAAAACAAACAGGTAGCGGTAGCGTTTCAATCCACGCGCCTGCGTGAGGCGCGACAGCACAACTATAACTTGTTAAAGAACAAAGAGAAAACAGCCCCTTTCCGCTACTCAGCAGAAATAAGCTATAAAAGAAAACCCTTAGTAATTCGAACAGCGATTTACTCATATAAAACAACAGGTTGCGCTACCGCTAATCTCTTAGACTTTTTATGAGAGCCACATATTAGCGGACTAAAGAATTAATGGATCACGAAGTGGATCATCTACAGGCTTTGCACCCCAGTGCTCAACTTTATCTTTTCCTTTTTTACCTAGTAGATAAAAACGTAGGCTGTCTTCTTCTGAATTATAAATATCTAATAACTTGGACTTGAGTTCTACATATTGAGCTGGATCTACTTCACATTCGAAGACAGAGTTTTGAACACGCATACCATAATCCAAACAGGTTTTAGCTATTCGTCTTAAACGACGACGACCGGCAGATGTAGTTACGCTAACGTCATAAGTTACAAGCACTAACATTACTTCACCAAAAATGGCGGATAAAACTCAGTATCGCCACGTATATGCCTTGCTAACAAGGTTGCTTGGCAATGCGGCAACAAACCTATTGGTACTTTTTCTTGTAAAAAGGGGTGCTGAATTTCAACCTGCTTCCTTTCTTGATAAATGGTTAAGAGAACTTTGCGGGCATCATCTTTTAAACGCATAGCACCGCTGGCTTCAGTAATAAAGTCCGTAGCT
>JAVERS010000059.1:0-7337 GCA_034007015.1 Desulfuromonadaceae bacterium | reverse complement strand
TGGAGGCAAATAAATAAAAAATCTTTGGTTTTAATTTGGTTTTAGTCTTAATCGCTTTCGAAGCGAGGCTTATTTCTGACAATGTCGGTATATGATAGCAGGGATACTGATATAAAGTCTTAATCCTCTCGAAGCGAGGCTTATTTCTGACCCACGTTTCTGGCGATTTTCCAGAAGATTGGTGCTCAGTCTTAATCCTCTCGAAGCGAGGCTTATTTCTGACAAACTTTTGACTAGAATACCTTTTATGTATACCTAGTCTTAATCCTCTCGAAGCGAGGCTTATTTCTGACCAAACACAGTAATGATTGCGATCGCTGTGTTTTGTTACTTAGTCTTAATCCTCTCGAAGCGAGGCTTATTTCTGACAAAAAGAAAACACAAAAGTAGACATTCTTGACATTTTAAAGTCTTAATCCTCTCGAAGCGAGGCTTATTTCTGACAGAAATAAATGGAAGTAAAACTCCTATAATCTCCCTTGTGTCTTAATCCTCTCGAAGCGAGGCTTATTTCTGACAACAGTAATTGGCAATGGACAGATTGTCTGTCGTAGTTGTCTTAATCCTCTCGAAGCGAGGCTTATTTCTGACATTCATCAAAGAATGGAGGGATTGGTATGATATTGTAGTCTTAATCCTCTCGAAGCGAGGCTTATTTCTGACACTTTTAATCCCAAGAGGAAGATGGCTAATGCTGTGTCTTAATCCTCTCGAAGCGAGGCTTATTTCTGACGGGTTAAAACAAAATGAGATATATAAAACTTTTGATTTGTCTTAATCCTCTCGAAGCGAGGCTTATTTCTGACTTAAAAAAGGACAAAGAACTGAAACATCACTGATCGAGTCTTAATCCTCTCGAAGCGAGGCTTATTTCTGACCTAAAGAAGATATTTTCCCTAATTTTTTTGAAGTGAAGTCTTAATCCTCTCGAAGCGAGGCTTATTTCTGACATTGTAGCTTTAGGACTTGATCAGGATACTAAAGTTGAAGTCTTAATCCTCTCGAAGCGAGGCTTATTTCTGACAGGTTGAAAAACCTCAAACTGTATTAAGAAAGAAAAGTCTTAATCCTCTCGAAGCGAGGCTTATTTCTGACACATTCCCATTCATTAACAATCAACCGACATGGAATACGTCTTAATCCTCTCGAAGCGAGGCTTATTTCTGACGCTGTCCACATTGTGGTCAGTACATCGAAGATTAATTGTCTTAATCCTCTCGAAGCGAGGCTTATTTCTGACGGAAAAAAACAAATTAAATAAAAAAGGCTAACTATAGTCTTAATCCTCTCGAAGCGAGGCTTATTTCTGACTATTTGTCGTCAGGTTTTCGGTGAGATCGAGAACCTTGTCTTAATCCTCTCGAAGCGAGGCTTATTTCTGACATGTGATTGAGGTAAAAGTCCCTATTGAGTATTTTGATAGTCTTAATCCTCTCGAAGCGAGGCTTATTTCTGACCTATACAGGACGGAATGTTACATCTTGAGGAAAGTAGGGTCTTAATCCTCTCGAAGCGAGGCTTATTTCTGACTATAAAAAAAAAGCTCAGGTGTATAATGAGCTTCATGTCTTAATCCTCTCGAAGCGAGGCTTATTTCTGACAATAACTACATCACCAGAAGTTTTGGTGATGATGGAGTCTTAATCCTCTCGAAGCGAGGCTTATTTCTGACCATCGTCAGCGTTCCTGGGTTTGTAAGATAATATAGTTAGTCTTAATCCTCTCGAAGCGAGGCTTATTTCTGACCTAGGTCAGTGGTGGATCGATGTAAGCAAATTGGGCAGTCTTAATCCTCTCGAAGCGAGGCTTATTTCTGACCTGATGAGCATGAAATAAATTCGGCTGATAATTCTACGTCTTAATCCTCTCGAAGCGAGGCTTATTTCTGACCACAAGTTATTGTCAGAGCAGGAAGAAATTATTAATGTCTTAATCCTCTCGAAGCGAGGCTTATTTCTGACATACCACATATCATATCACATAACTCACCAACTATAGTCTTAATCCTCTCGAAGCGAGGCTTATTTCTGACTAAAATAAACAAATTAATCTTTGAATGTGATTCACTTAGTCTTAATCCTCTCGAAGCGAGGCTTATTTCTGACAATCATCATTGCTTTAAGCCTTGATCAAGAAGAGACGTCTTAATCCTCTCGAAGCGAGGCTTATTTCTGACCTCATATTCAAGCAAAAGAAGAGGTTTTTAGCTCTTTCGTCTTAATCCTCTCGAAGCGAGGCTTATTTCTGACGATAGAAATATGGAAAAAGTTAATGAGAGAATATTTGTCTTAATCCTCTCGAAGCGAGGCTTATTTCTGACATAAAATGGAAAATTATAAAGAAAGAATGAAAAATCAGTCTTAATCCTCTCGAAGCGAGGCTTATTTCTGACGCCTTGTTAAAAGGCTTGTTTCACAAGATTTCAGACAGTCTTAATCCTCTCGAAGCGAGGCTTATTTCTGACCTCAAGACTGGACAAGCGACACAGAAGAGTTTGATGGTGTCTTAATCCTCTCGAAGCGAGGCTTATTTCTGACTTCAGACAGGTTAAACTACCTACCTGAAGGATTTAAATTGTCTTAATCCTCTCGAAGCGAGGCTTATTTCTGACGGATACATATATCCTAATGATTTAGAAACATTGTATCGTCTTAATCCTCTCGAAGCGAGGCTTATTTCTGACCCTTGTCTCTTGGGAGAAGGGTTGTCTCGGTTTCATCGTCTTAATCCTCTCGAAGCGAGGCTTATTTCTGACGGAACAAAGTATGTGTCATTCTCCTCTGCCTTCGGTAGTCTTAATCCTCTCGAAGCGAGGCTTATTTCTGACCCCTTCTCCCAAGAGACAAGGGAAACTAGAGGAGTTTTGTCTTAATCCTCTCGAAGCGAGGCTTATTTCTGACCCTGTATAGAAAAACTTAATAACGCATTCATCATTTTTGTCTTAATCCTCTCGAAGCGAGGCTTATTTCTGACTCAATAAAATTGATTTCTTTCAAAGAAGATGCACAGGGTCTTAATCCTCTCGAAGCGAGGCTTATTTCTGACTTACTGAGATACAAAAGATTGTTGAGTGTTATAAAAAGTCTTAATCCTCTCGAAGCGAGGCTTATTTCTGACAAAAATCTTGCTGACTATGTTACTAAAGCAGAAAATGTCTTAATCCTCTCGAAGCGAGGCTTATTTCTGACACAAGAGGAAAGGCGAGATGGATTATCGAGGAAATACGTCTTAATCCTCTCGAAGCGAGGCTTATTTCTGACAGAAGTAAGGGTGGTAGTTAAAGGTGCAGATAATTGGTGTCTTAATCCTCTCGAAGCGAGGCTTATTTCTGACGCTATCTATACTGATTCTTCGAGAGTTTACGTTCGGACAGGTCTTAATCCTCTCGAAGCGAGGCTTATTTCTGACAAACTAAAATGCAGCGAACAAAAAGAAAATAATACAGGTCTTAATCCTCTCGAAGCGAGGCTTATTTCTGACGGCAATGTTTCGCCGTTATACTATTTTTTTGAAGACGATGTCTTAATCCTCTCGAAGCGAGGCTTATTTCTGACGAACTTCCAGCTGAATGGTTGGAAGAGTGCCAGGAAAAGTCTTAATCCTCTCGAAGCGAGGCTTATTTCTGACTAATAAAAACAATCCGCCAAAAAACTGGCTTTGGTGGAGTCTTAATCCTCTCGAAGCGAGGCTTATTTCTGACGGGATTTTGCCTCTATAAAAGAGGCAAAGCATCATATGTCTTAATCCTCTCGAAGCGAGGCTTATTTCTGACTGTAAAGTCTGCTGAAACAATTTTTTGCAATATAGTAAGTCTTAATCCTCTCGAAGCGAGGCTTATTTCTGACAGCGACGGCACAAGAAAAGCAACCGCTGATAATACAGGTCTTAATCCTCTCGAAGCGAGGCTTATTTCTGACTTTTCAGCCTGTATTCAGCAAGTCCGGATACAGGTTTTTTGGGTCTTAATCCTCTCGAAGCGAGGCTTATTTCTGACAAATATCTAACAGACAAGCCAACAAAAACCGAAAAGTCTTAATCCTCTCGAAGCGAGGCTTATTTCTGACTGAAGATTATGGAGTGTTCCCTTTTCATTATTGGTCTTAATCCTCTCGAAGCGAGGCTTATTTCTGACCTAAGTTTTCAATCCTTCCAAAATGTTTTTCAACAAAAGTCTTAATCCTCTCGAAGCGAGGCTTATTTCTGACAGAAAAAAGCTTAGTTAAAAAAGGCTAGCTGTAAGTCTTAATCCTCTCGAAGCGAGGCTTATTTCTGACGTTATTTTTACAAGGATGGAAAATGAAAATGGATTAAATGTCTTAATCCTCTCGAAGCGAGGCTTATTTCTGACTAAAAATAATGATGGTATGAGTATTGAATTTTTCACTGTGTCTTAATCCTCTCGAAGCGAGGCTTATTTCTGACTTTAACAAAGCTTTTTGAGTCTATGTTTCATAGACTTAGTCTTAATCCTCTCGAAGCGAGGCTTATTTCTGACAGCGTGAATTTATCAGCAGTTCTGCTTCGAGTAGGAGTCTTAATCCTCTCGAAGCGAGGCTTATTTCTGACCTCTGTAAAGGACGCTGAAACTGTATTTGTAAACACTGCGTCTTAATCCTCTCGAAGCGAGGCTTATTTCTGACGATAAATGCATGCGTGTTTAGCATAGCATAGTATTGATCTGTCTTAATCCTCTCGAAGCGAGGCTTATTTCTGACGGTACTTCGGTACCCCTTTTAATATCAATTATTTTTTTGTCTTAATCCTCTCGAAGCGAGGCTTATTTCTGACATTGAATGTAGTGGATTGTTGGGACAAGAGCAACCGTCTTAATCCTCTCGAAGCGAGGCTTATTTCTGACCATTGCCTGAAAGATTAATCTATAGTTGAAAGAGCGTCCTATGTCTTAATCCTCTCGAAGCGAGGCTTATTTCTGACTAATGTTACCTAGTGACAAGATTGAGAGAGCGTTCGAGTCTTAATCCTCTCGAAGCGAGGCTTATTTCTGACTTGAAGAAACTGAAAAGGCTGAAGTTAAAACAAAATTGTCTTAATCCTCTCGAAGCGAGGCTTATTTCTGACCAAAAGAACTGAAACAAGCCTTATTGATGACTGCATTAGTCTTAATCCTCTCGAAGCGAGGCTTATTTCTGACGCAAAGAACTGAAACTAGCTTGATTGACGACTGCATTGTCTTAATCCTCTCGAAGCGAGGCTTATTTCTGACCTGTTGAAGCAAGAACTGCTGTTAGTTCGTCTTCAAACGTCTTAATCCTCTCGAAGCGAGGCTTATTTCTGACAAGAAGCAAAACCTTTCATCAAGAAAGGGAATTTAAAGTCTTAATCCTCTCGAAGCGAGGCTTATTTCTGACGCAAAATCTGAAATTTTTTCTTCCTTCTTTGATATTAGGTCTTAATCCTCTCGAAGCGAGGCTTATTTCTGACCAGGGTTGAAATTTAAATCTTCAATAATCATTGCTTGTCTTAATCCTCTCGAAGCGAGGCTTATTTCTGACAGTGCTAATTGCACTTGAACTTGAAACAAAAAAACCTGTCTTAATCCTCTCGAAGCGAGGCTTATTTCTGACTGATAGTAATGGTGAAGTATCGCCGCTATACTTTTTTTGTCTTAATCCTCTCGAAGCGAGGCTTATTTCTGACGGAACTTCTTTAGAGATAAGTCTGTAGGCTTCCCTAAGTCTTAATCCTCTCGAAGCGAGGCTTATTTCTGACTAAGTATATAAAATTACCTAAACTCAAATCTATGATGTCTTAATCCTCTCGAAGCGAGGCTTATTTCTGACATAGGACTACTCTTTTCAAGAGTAGTTTGTACAAAAAAGGCAAAGTCTTAATCCTCTCGAAGCGAGGCTTATTTCTGACCTGAAACAAAGTTACGCAAAAAAGCGTAACTAAATAAAGTCTTAATCCTCTCGAAGCGAGGCTTATTTCTGACCAAAATTGACATTTTTGCACTGCTTCAAGAAGCAGAAGTCTTAATCCTCTCGAAGCGAGGCTTATTTCTGACTTTATTTACCTAATTTTAAAGATAAAGGTAAGATAATGGTCTTAATCCTCTCGAAGCGAGGCTTATTTCTGACCTATAAAAACAAAAAGGAAAAAACATCATGAGTAACAGTCTTAATCCTCTCGAAGCGAGGCTTATTTCTGACTCGCCTCTTTCTTTGAGATAAAAGCAGACAAGAGTCTTAATCCTCTCGAAGCGAGGCTTATTTCTGACAAACTTCGAGAGGCTATGTCTTTTAAGCCTCTCTGTCTTAATCCTCTCGAAGCGAGGCTTATTTCTGACCATAAAAACTCTTTTATTGATAATTGTAACAGGCAATGTCTTAATCCTCTCGAAGCGAGGCTTATTTCTGACTAGTATTCTAATCGCTCTTGAACTTGAAACAAAAAAAGTCTTAATCCTCTCGAAGCGAGGCTTATTTCTGACGTACTTTGCGTTAACAAAGCTTTTTGAGGCTCTACACTAGTCTTAATCCTCTCGAAGCGAGGCTTATTTCTGACAAAAGGTATTAGAACTGAAACTAGCTTAATCGACGATTGTATGTCTTAATCCTCTCGAAGCGAGGCTTATTTCTGACCATTGAAGCAAAGAATGAGGTTTTTAGTACCTTCTTTGTCTTAATCCTCTCGAAGCGAGGCTTATTTCTGACTGTATTGAGTATTCTTGAAGAGGCAGAAGCTACACCTGAGTCTTAATCCTCTCGAAGCGAGGCTTATTTCTGACATAATGCAGGCAAGAATGAAGTTTCATTCTTTGCTTTAGTCTTAATCCTCTCGAAGCGAGGCTTATTTCTGACTTTATTAGCAGTTCTGCTTCAGGTAGGACTACTATATGTCTTAATCCTCTCGAAGCGAGGCTTATTTCTGACCTGAGCAAGCAAAAACGAAAAGGAAAAATATCATGAGTCTTAATCCTCTCGAAGCGAGGCTTATTTCTGACAAAAGATTAATGTATTGAGTATTCTTGAAGAGGCAGAGTCTTAATCCTCTCGAAGCGAGGCTTATTTCTGACTTACTTCGCTCTAACGAAACTGTTTGAGTCTATGTAGTCTTAATCCTCTCGAAGCGAGGCTTATTTCTGACTGAATGTCTAAACCAGCCACAAGAAGAAAATAACTCTGTCTTAATCCTCTCGAAGCGAGGCTTATTTCTGACTGAATTAGCGTCTAAACTGGAAACAGTTAAAGACAAGCGTCTTAATCCTCTCGAAGCGAGGCTTATTTCTGACTATATGTCTAGTCTCTCATTCTCTTTAACCTTTTATAGTCTTAATCCTCTCGAAGCGAGGCTTATTTCTGACCCATGAGCATCTG
>JAVERS010000074.1:0-4741 GCA_034007015.1 Desulfuromonadaceae bacterium | reverse complement strand
TAATATCCGAAAAAATGCTTTTAAAATTGACAAGGTTTTTGAGCTGTCTAGCTTAAAGGTTATAAATAAAAAAGATAAACCATCAGGATTAAAAATTATTAAGAAAGGAAATAGTAAATAATGAAAACACATCCAACAAAGCCAAATCCACATATGGAAGATTTGGCTAATTTAATTAAAGGATTATTGGAGCAAAGTGCGTTTTTTAGTGATAAACAAGACGAGTATGAAATTGTAAAAAGTAAGTTGATTTATCTTTGGAATGAGCATTTGAAAGGCAAGGTGATTATTTTGCCAGAAGCGACGAT
Organism: Desulfuromonadaceae bacterium; assembly: GCA_034007015.1. Lineage (GTDB taxonomy): Bacteria > Desulfobacterota > Desulfuromonadia > Desulfuromonadales > Desulfuromonadaceae > JAIVHC01. Next base: position 4,433 of record JAVERS010000074.1, on the reverse strand, counting down.
TGGCTCAGGTCTTGCAAAACTTGAACAAAAGTCACCAAAGATTAATGAACTTATTGGTCGGTTCTATGCTTCGGCAAACAACAATTAGAGCTAATGATGTTCACGGAAGATAACTACGAAATTTTAAAAAAACACTTTCTTGTTTTATTTATTGTTGTCTCGTGCTGTTTTTCCATAGTGTTATTCCAAAATATCACAAAAAAACAAGAGGCAAAAACTCTTTTTATAGAAAAATGCTCTCGTTGTCACGGCGAGTATGGTGAAAAAGTTGCATTTGGAAGGACTCGTATCATTAGAGACATGAAGCATGATGAGTTCTTATTAGCAATTAATGGCTACAAGAATAAAACATATGGAGGGCAACTTAAATACTTCATGGCTCATTTTGTAGAAAAACTAGAAAAAGAGCAAATTGAGCTAATTGCGGATTATCTTGAAAAAAAGTAACTGATATTTTATGAATATATCATAAGTAATTAAATTGCAAAACAAAGGAAATATAATGAAAGAAAGAATTTTAGGTTTAGACATTACAAAAAACAGTATTGGATGGGGATTAATTGAAAATGACCCAGAAGATGATTTTAATAATAAAATTATTGATTGTGGCATCTACCAATTTAAAGCTGGGGAAATTCCAAAAACAGGTGAATCCCCAAATACCCCTAGAGCGAATGCCAGAACTGCACGAAATACGCTAAAAAAAGCAAAAAAAAGAAAACGTGTTATTTTTAATCTTTTTGTGGAAAATGGACTTTTTCCAAAAGTAAAAATTGAACAAATTTTTAATACAAAAGCGCTTTCAAACCCTTGGGAGCTTAGAAAAAGAGCTCTTTATGAAAAACTCTCACCTATTGATTTTGGGAAAGCTCTTTATCATCTAATTAAAAGAAGGGGTTATCAATTCCGCCGTGCTGAAGAGATGGATGCAAAAGATGGAGAAAGTGGAAAACTAAAAGAAGGCGGTAGAGCATTAATGCTCGCATTGGAGCAGTCGCCATTTTTAACGATTGGCGAATATCTCTTTCATCAAGAACGAAAAACCAATCACCCTCAGCCAAATAAAAAGAATGAGCTTGAAAGCGTTTATGATAGAACCCCTCATCGTTCTCTTTTGAAACAAGAATTGGAGTTGATTTTTGATAAACAACGCTACTTTGGAAATACACTAGCAACTCAAGAGCTTCAAGACAAATTTATGGCTATTTTTTCATTTGTTCCAGAGCCACAAAGTACAGAACGTCTTATTGGCCTGTGTACATTCATCCCAAATGAAAAACGAGCTGTAAGGGCTTCTTACAGTGCTGATGTTCATGTTGCATTAACTCGTTTTATTAATTGCGTTATTGTAAACAATGCCACCAATTCAGAAATTAAGCTTACAGAATTAATTTCTCTTGATGAGCTAATAAATCTTGCACATGCCCAAGAAGTAATTACACACAGCGATATGAGAAAACTCTTAAAGCTCAGTGATTCTCAATTGTTTAAAGGTCTCAAGTACGATACTAAAATCAAAAAAGCCTCTAAAGCAAAAGCAAATAAGAGCCTATTTGTTGAAAATCAAGATGAAGAGGTAATTGATTTTACAAAGTCTGAAAAAAAAGTTCTTGTTGAGATGAAAGCGTATCATGAAATGAAACGTGCCTTTGGTGAGTATTTTACAATGATCAGCGATAATGACAAATCAACTTTATTAAATGAAGTTGCGCATATTCTTACCGTTGAGAGAGGCGATAACGCTAGAAAAGAACGATTGAGCAAAACTATACAGCCTCTTTTTAAAGACAAAACAGATGTGATTATGGAGTGCTTACTAAACACTTCTCCCAAGGCATTTAAAGATACACATAATCTATCCATTAAAGCACTCGATATTATCATTCCTCAAATGAAAGAAGGCAAGCGTTACGATGAATCCGTTGAAATTTTCGGCAAAAAAACACAAGTAAAATCAGCATTGTTGCCAATACTTGAGAAAACAGAAATCTATGTCAATAATCCTATTGTAAAGAGAACTGTTTCTAAACTTGTTACTTTGGTAAATGAGATTATTCGTTACCATGGTCCTTTCCATAAAGTGCATATCGAAACAGGCAAGGAACTCGTCACCAAAGCCGAAAAAGAACTCATATTTTATGGGAACAAAGAGAAAGAGCAAGCTAAAAAACAAGCAGAAAAAAAGATTATTGAATTTTTTGGAGAAAGTGTTAAGCCTTCACGCAAAAATATTGATAAGTTTAGACTATGGGAATCTCAAAATGAATATTGTCTCTACACGGGTGAACGCATACCACTAGAGCGTTTATTTGAAGATGGTTATACTGATGTGGATTACATCTTACCAAGGAGTAGAAGTTTTGATGATGGCTTTGGAAATATGGTTGTCTGCCTTAAGCAAGCCAAAATCCTCAAAGCCGATAAAACTCCATTTGAATGGTTTGGGCATGATTCAGAGAAATGGGAAGCGTTTAAATCGAGGGTATCAGTGCCTTCACTCTATGGAAAAATGGGTAAGGGTAAAATCAACCGTTTATTAAAAGAAAATTTTAATGAGCAAAGCGCTGCTGAATATGCATCAAGGCGTTTGGAAAATTCACGAAGTTATGCGTGTAAGGTTATCCAAGAACTCTTTAGAGAATATCTTGATATGCCAAAATCTCCAAATGGCGGCAAAATTCAAGTTCAAACACGCAATGCATGGCTTACTGCGGAACTTAGGAGACAATGGGTGGGATATGGCAAAAAATTGGAAATATACAATGGTCGATATCCAGCGCTTAATGCTATTATCATTGCTTTTTCTTCTCAAAAAATGATTCAAAAACTTGCTCAACATTTCAAATGGAAAGAGTCTCCATGGGAGAAAGAAAAGCCTGAATTTGATATGCCGTATAAAAGTTTTAATGGTGATTTGGAAAGGCTATTACAGTATGATAGAACCCATAAAGATAAAAATGGCATTACTCGCAATCGTCTTTTAATTGCAAGAGCTCCTATTAAAAATGTTACTGGACAAGCACATGAGGTTGGATTAATCCCGATACGTAAATTTAAAGATGGAATTGGTGTTGCAGTAAGAAAAGGACAAGCAATTGCACCTCATAAATCTATTGCTCGTGTCGATATTTTTGAAAAAGATGGAAAGACTCTTATGTTGCCACTTTATGTTGCTGATATGAAAAAACCTTTGGCCAATAAAGCATATAAAAAAGGTGTGCCATCTGATTTGATTGACACAAATGATTTTAAATTTTCATTATTTAATTCCGACCTGATATCTATCGCAGATGACGAAAAAATGTTGCTCGGATATTGTAAGACATTTTGTAAGTTTAATCTACAAATTACGATTGATGATTTTACTGGGAAAATGCCACATCCTGCAATAACAAATAGAAATGTTGTTAAATACCAAGCCACTCCACTAGGATACTATTATCCAATTAAATCCGAAAAAAGACTGCCAACTTTGGTTAGATGATGGGTTGGAGAACACTCTTTATCAGCGAGCCATGCAAGTTAAAGCTCGCTGATAATAATCTCATATTAACACAACAAAAAGACAATATGCCAATATCTATTCCGCTCTCAGATATAGACACTATTGTGTTGGAAAGTTTGCAATCAAGCATCACCTCTCAACTACTTTCCAAAATTGCAGAGTACAAAATTGCTTTCGTGATTTGTGATAACAATTTCACACCAAATGGAATTCTGTATCACATGGGAGCACATTGTCGCAATACAAAAGTGGCAAAAGCGCAAGTCTTAATTAGTCAAGAGCAAAAAGATTTTCTTTGGCAACAAATTTTGAGACAAAAAATTATCAATCAGGCGAATACAATCAAGCTGAAAATTAACGATCAAAAAGCGTACCTCAAATTAATAGAATATGCGGACAATGTTTTGCCTGGAGACAAAGAGTTTGTTGAAGGGTATGCAGCGGCTCTCTATTTTTCAAAACTCTTTCCTCGGTTAAAAAGACGAAGAGAAAATCTTATAGACATTCGAGACTCGGCGCTTAACTACGGATATGCAATTTTGAGAAGTTGCATTAGTCGCTCATTGACAGCAACAGGCCTTTTACCAATGTTTGGCATCAAGCATGATAGTGAGCTTAATGCATTTAATCTTGCAGATGATATGATTGAACCATTCCGTTCATTGGTAGATTGTATTGTATATGATTTGTTTAATGGTATTGAGGATTTTGGCGACTTTTTGCAAAAAGAACATAAAGCAGTGCTATTAAGTATTTTAAATCAAAAATGCTCAATAGAAAATCAAAGAAAAAGTGTTTCTGCGGCAATAGAAACAATGTGTGAATCTCTCAAAAAAGCCATTCTTGCTGGTAAAAATGAAATAATTTTGCCAGAAATATCGGAATAGAGTATACCGTACTTGCCAGTTAAACAAGGATACGGTATACT
>JAVERS010000111.1:0-3001 GCA_034007015.1 Desulfuromonadaceae bacterium | reverse complement strand
ACCGTACTTGCCAGTTAAACAAGGATACGGTATACTTTCGGCGAACGCCGTTTTCCAGTCGAATTACCGTACTTGCCAGTTAAACAAGGATACGGTATACTTGAAGATCTAAATAAAATTGAAGAAGATGAACCGTACTTGCCAGTTAAACAAGGATACGGTATACTATGCTACGCCCTTTTTTTCGTTGTTTTCAAACCGTACTTGCCAGTTAAACAAGGATACGGTATACTCTGCTCGATCATAACGAATATACTTACTACACCGTACTTGCCAGTTAAACAAGGATACGGTATACTTTTAAATTATTCTTAAACATTACGCAACTCACCGTACTTGCCAGTTAAACAAGGATACGGTATACTAACGCTATGTCACGTCTTAGTTATATTATTACCGTACTTGCCAGTTAAACAAGGATACGGTATACTGAAAAACATGAAAAATAATAATACCCCTGTACCGTACTTGCCAGTTAAACAAGGATACGGTATACTTTTTCATGTTTTTCCCCTTTTTTCGCTATAACCGTACTTGCCAGTTAAACAAAAGTATTGACACTTGTGTTAAAATTGGGTAAAATCTCGACATATCTTTGTTTAACTGGCAAGATTACGATAATGGTTTAGCAGTACCAGAGAGGCCCCAATCTACGGATTGTCCCCTAAACTGCCCTCTTAAAACATCAAAAGTTGTTTATTCCCCTTTTTTATCTCATTTTGTGTTTTGTTTCCTAAAATATTTTCCATTCTTTCATATGTTGCGTTGGTAACTGCTAAAAATCTAATATTTCCTTGTGATGGCAATTTTTGTGAAATCCTACGCTTGTGAGCATCAATAGCATCAGCACCTTTGCAAATGCGTACATATACAGAATACTGCAACATGTCGTATCCATCGTCTAACAAAAATTTTCTAAACCTCTGTGCTTCTTTGCGTTCTTTTTTTGTGTTTGTAGGAAGATCAAAAAATACAAAAATTCTCATAAATTTATTGGCAAAGCGACTCACATGGAATACCGTCTTTGTCTTTGTCAAGGGATGAAATATTGCACTCCTCAAGATAGAATTTTGCCTCAGCACATGATGTCATCTGCTTACATGTACGCTTCGAGCCGCACTCTTTTTTTGATGAGGTTTTTTCACCTGTCGGTTTACCTTTGCGGTACTCCCACGGAGGTGTTGGCTCTGACATACTCCACAAACCTACTTTTGTGGATTTTGCTTCTGATTCTGCTTTGAAATATCGCAGGTCTGATGCGTACTGACGATAAACCCACGCTAATCCTGCTTTAACCTGTTCAAGATTTGCTTCAACCCCATCACAATAGACAATCGCAACGCTTCTTTGGTATCGATCAATCGTCTCTACTTTTGCTTGTGCTTCTTTACCATAGCACATACGAGAGAGACTTTGTTTTGATACACTACCAAAATCTTGAGAGCTTTCAGGGGCATCAATTTGTGCGAGACGTATTTTGTGTTGTGTCTTTGAACTGTCAAGGATGGTAAGAGTGTCACCATCAGAGATGCCAACAACTCTACCATTAAGAGTATTCATTGCAGATAAAGATACTGCGAAAAAGAGCGGTATTATAAGCAATGAAGGTTTCATTTATTTTTTAACTTCACATACCTCACGGTATTCTTCGATTCCATCACTTCGCCAAGAATCGTTTTTAATCAAATAGTCTTTTACCTCTTGTGCATCATACGTTAAAATATCGTAAGGTCTTTCACGATACACATAAATTACAGCACTTGACATGGCCGCTTCTGAACTATATCCGCAAGGAGAATTAAAAATAGTAAATGGATTTGCACCTGTTGGGGTACATGCATTTAAAAATCCATCAGGGGTATTAATGAGGCTGCCTGTTTTGTTATTGACTTTATTATTAGGATGAACAATAGCAAAGTATTTGTACGAATGATGAAGTGTTGCATCTGCCATATTTTGAAGCAAGTGTGTTTCTCTGGTTTTCACATTGTATCCAGCAGAAGGTGAACGCCATGACTCTTTGGCATTGACAAAAATAGCAGTGTGGTCTTTATCGCCCTTTGGAAAACCATCGGTATAGATGCACGAGTGAATTTTAGATGTACATCCTGAAAGAAGCAGTGTTGCTCCCATCCCTAAAAGGGCTAATTTAGTGTGGTGTAACATGACGATTTCCTTATTTTAAAATATCAGATATTTTTTGAATGACGTGTGTTTCCATCGTAGGTTTCGCCTCTTCTACCTTGAGTCCCATTTGAACCGCTTCAACTAAAATGCGTGTTTTCTCCTCATCGCTCCATGAAGTTTCATTGGTTTTGGTACGAAGAGAGACATCGACAATGGCTCGATAGGTTTCATCTGCGAGTGCATGTTCTGCAATACCCATAGCAAGGGCAACGCCCACACCAATTAAAATGCTATCGCCTGAATTATGTCCATACCCTTTTGCCATACCACCTGCTACACCTCCTCCAATTAAAGAGGCTTTATAATTGGCGGCTTCTTTGAGGTTGTTGGCAAAAAGGGTATTGATATGAAGGCTTATTTTTGCCTCATCAGGATTTTCAACCAGTTTGACACCTTTTTGACGTAGAGCTTCTTTTAATGGCTCTTCAAGATTTAAAACACTTGCCTCCGTTCCTGTGACCCTTAAAAAGAGCACTTTATTCTGAAGCAGATTAGGGCTTAGTGAAATAGTCCGTGTCATTTTTGATTGAATCTCAGGGGTCGTAGTTGCACATCCACTTAAAAAGAAAAGCCCTATTGCGACACTACATATTGTTAAAATTCTCCTCAACTGTTACTCCTTTGATATTTTTATTAATAATTATTACAAAATACAAAATTTGTGTCAATAGATTTTACTTACACTGTAAAGCATTTGATACACCTAATGAATTTATCCCCATTTGGACAAGAGCACTAGCATCTAAATTGGTAACACCTTGTGCTGAAATTGCAGCTTGATACTCATCCCATTTATTAGCTGGAAAACATTTGT
>JAVERS010000057.1:0-8201 GCA_034007015.1 Desulfuromonadaceae bacterium | reverse complement strand
TGTGCGGTTGCTGCAAAGCGGTGAGATAGACCACAGGCTTGACCAACGAGCCGATGGGACGCTGAGCGTCGAGAGCTCGGTTAAACCCTTTACTGCGCGGGTCTCGGTCTCCTACCACGGCCTGAACTTCGGCGTTCTGGGTGCTGGTAATAAGGATCGCAGCCTGAAGTGAGCCGCCCGGCTGCCTATATCTCTGTTCCAACTGTGACAACCTGTTGGTCAGGGCATTTTCCGCCGCGAGTTGAACCTGGGGATCAAGGGTGGTGAAAACCTGCAAACCCTCGGAGCGCAGGTCTTCGTCACGGTAATCACGCTGGAGCTGGCGATGAACAAGACTCAAAAATGCCGGGTGAGGCGAAGTACCGCGCGGCGGTCTATCGATAACGCCTAACGGTGCATTCCTGCCTGAAATAAACTGCTCCGCGCTGATAAACCCTTCTCGCTCCATGATCGATAACACCAGATTGCGCCGTTCCAAAGAGCGTTGCGGTTGGCGGCGCGGGTTGTAAAAAGATGGCCCCTTGAGCATCCCTGTGAGCAAAGCGGTATCGGCCAGATCGAGATAGGTCAGCGGTTTATCGAAAAAATGACTACTGGCAAGACCAAACCCGTGGATAGCGCGATTTCCATCCTGCCCCAGGTAAACTTCGTTGATATAGGCTTCAAGGATTTCATCTTTGCTGTAATGGAACTCAATCAGAAGCGCCATCAGCATCTCAGTCAATTTGCGGCGGAGGGTGCGCTCTGGCGTCAGGAAGAAATTTTTAGCCAGCTGCTGCGTGAGGGTACTCCCGCCCTGAACGGTTCCGCTTGCCGTGGCAAAAAACGCGCGCGCAATCCCTTTTGGATCGATCCCATGGTGGGAATAAAACCGTCTGTCCTCCACTGCAATCAGAGCGTCGACGAGATGCTGTGGGACTTCGTCGAGTTTGACCAGCACACGATCCTCGTTCTTGCCGGGATAAATCCCCCCGATCAGAATCGGCTCGAGGCGTACAAGGCCCAGAGCACTCTTCTTGGAACGATCAACCAGTTCCTGCACCTGCCCATTGACAAAACCAACCCGCAAGGCTATCGAAGCCTGCGGACCGTCGCCAAACACAAACGGGCGGGACACCAGCTCAAGCACCTGCTCACGCAAGCGGAAGGTGCCAGGTTCTTGCGCTTCGGGCGTTTCTCGGTAACCAAGCAGCGAAAGCTCAGAGACCATTTGCGATGGAGTCAGCTTCAACCCCGGATAGAGTTCCAACGGCCTGGCATAAACCCTGGCGGGCAGTTTCCAGCGTTTGCCCTCAAAACGCTCACGCACGACAGAATCAAGATGGAGGGTGAAAACGAGCGCCGCCAGTACTCCTGCCAAAATTAAAAAGAGGAAAACAAGCTTTTTATTCAATTTTTTCCGTTTACGTTTAGCCATACTGCCTCAGGCCTTTTTACAGCGTGCTCCCTAGCAAGAGCAGGATTAACTTAATTCGGCGGTCTATCTCACTGTGCCAGATTATATGAGATGGGTAATAAAACAAAGCCCATAGAGTATATTCTCCCTCCCCAGCAGGAGCAATCGGAATGGACTCTGCTTTACGCCTGTGCCGCATAAAACCAAGCAGCAAGAAAGGATTAAGTCGCGCCTGGTATCACTGCAGCTAGCGATCAACGGTCTCACACAGTGCGGGTGACGCCGTTTTCCGCTTCGGCGAAGCCTTAAATTAGTGGACAATGGCTATGTGCACCGGACTAAGTAGCGTTTTATGTTAAAGACTGAACCAACCTCAGGGGAAGGGGTGAAAAGATTGACTTATCAAGGGGTTTAGTCTAGCATTTGCTCCCCATATTCCACACTTTAACTGACAGGAAAATAGCGCAAATGAATCAGGATCAGATCAAGGCACGAATTCTTCAGCTGGCCGAGGAAAAAAACGCCCTGCTGATGGCTCATAACTACCAACGCGATGAGATTCAGGAGATCGCCCATATCACCGGCGACTCCCTCGCTCTGTCGATTGAAGCGGCGCGCACCGACAAAGAGGTGATCGTTTTCTGTGGCGTACACTTCATGGCTGAGAGCGCAGCGTTACTCGCACCAGACAAAACTGTCCTGCTTCCGCGCCATGATGCCGGCTGCCCGATGGCCGACATGGTCACTGCTGCGGGGTTGCGCGCCATGAAACAGCAATACCCTAAGGCAACAGTGGTCACCTACGTCAACTCAAGTGCGGCGGTTAAAGCCGAAAGTGACATCTGCTGCACCAGCTCAAACGCAGTCAACGTAGTGCGCTCTCTCGATAGTGACGAAGTTATACTGGTGCCTGACCGCAATCTCGGGCGCTACATCGCAAGCCAGGTCGACAAGACCTGTCACATTTGGGATGGGTTCTGTCCGACCCACGAACGCCTGAGTGTTGCCCAAGTTGAGCAGGCGCGCGCCGCCCATCCAGATGCGATTTTCATGGCTCATCCCGAATGCACTCCCGAGGTTCTAGAGCTGGCCGATCACATCTGTTCTACCAGCGGCATGTACGCCTACGCCGCCCAGAGCAGCGCCAAGACCTTCATCGTCGGCACCGAGCTGGGGATCCTGTATCGCCTGCGCAAGGAGAACCCCGATAAAAACTTCATCCTCCCAAGCGATGGCCTGATTTGCCCAAATATGAAGCTGACCTCGCTTAAGGATCTGCTCGAGTGCCTTGAAACCATGAGCCCAAGAGTCACCGTAGATCCACTGACTGCGGAGAAAGCCAGACTCGCCCTCGATCGTATGCTCGCTGTTCCACGCGATTAAAACTGCGGGTGCCCTTAAGCCGTACCGGATAAGCAGCCAGGGGACAGAATCCCCTCACCGAGGTAATTCTGTCCCCTAGAGTGTTCCTGCTATTTCCATTGGCGCTGTTCAAGGATAAGGGCATCCGGGTCTCTTATCTCTGTGCGGCAGGAAGCGCTCAGGTCTAGCGACCCTCTGGTCACAACAATCCCCATGGCAATCCCCACAGCAAGCTCTTCCCCTGTCAGACAATCCACCACCTGCTCCATTTGCCCTCTAAAGCGTAATGCTCCTGCACCCACCCTTCCAAGAAGCTTCTGGGTTTGGGGTGGGATCATCTTTAGATATCCACTCCGACAGCGTAGCGCCAAGATCTTTAGAACCAACCTCTTCCATAGATACAATCCGCAGGGAGTTATTTGCACGAAAACTGATTAATGTATATTGTTAGCTGGGAGCAAAAACAGGACAAACACCTCCAGAGGCCACTATTTGATATGAGCGCGCAACCAGAACAGCAGAAAATCAGTCTCGCTACGGCATGGCAACAATTCATTAGTACAGGAGAATTGCAGCGTGATTTGCACAGACCGGAGATCATAGACTCTTGGCTGCGCTGCCGTGAGATGGACGTTGACCCCTATGACGGCGTCAGCCATCAACTGCTGAACGCGGATGAAATCAGCACCCTGCTGGAGGCAAAAAGAACCTATGTCACCCTGGTACGCCATTTTATGAAACAGCTTTACGAATTTGTGCAGGGCTCAGGGTTTATCGTTTTTTTAGCCAACCAGGATGGCTGCATTCTGGAAGCGATGGGTGATCCAGAAACCTTAAAGAGCGCAGCGCAGGTCAACATGATTCAGGGCGCCAGTTGGTGTGAAGAAGCCGGGGGCACAAACGGCATCGGCACCGCTCTCGCGCTGGGGCGTCCTATCCAGGTTTCAGGTTACGAACACTACTGCCAGAAACTTCATCAATGGACCTGTTCGGCAGCGCCCCTGTTTACCGAAGCGGGCGAAATTTCCGGCGTATTACAGATGTCTGGCCCCAGTTATGAATCACATCCACACACCCTTGGGATGGTAGTTGCTGCTGCAGAGGCGATCAACAAACACCTCAGCCTGTGGCATAGCAACCAAGAACTAACGGTGGCAAACGTTCAGCTTAACCTTCTGTTTCAAACCATGTCGGATGGGGCGCTAATTGTTGACGCTGACGGTATCGTGCTGCAAACGAACCCTGTCGCCAAGGAGGTGTTCGGTAAAGACCTAGTCGGGGTCCCTATCAACACCATCATCGCCCATTTTGACGAACTCAACCTCCTCCACAAACCGCACAGCTGCAAAGATATCGATGTTGTCCTCCTCACCACGACTGGTGCAGTAGAGGCTATGTTGACCGCAAAATCTATTCGCAATGAATCCAGCGGACAATCAGAAGTGGTGGTTTTTTTCAACCCGATCCATAAGATGAAAAAAATAGCCAACCGTTTCGGCGGCGCCCAGGCTACGTTCCACTTCAGCGATATCTTGGGAGAGCACGCAAGTTTACAAGAGGCCATTAATGTCGGTCAGAAAGCCGCAAAAAACCTCAGCCATGTTCTCATTCAAGGCGAAAGTGGAACCGGGAAAGATCTGTTGGCGCAAGCGATTCACAATGCAAGTTCACGCCGCAACGGCCCATTCCTAGCCCTGAATTGTGCCGCTTTACCGCGCGACCTGATTGCCAGTGAACTGTTCGGCTACATCTCAGGCGCCTTTACCGGAGCCAGCCCCAAGGGGCGGCCCGGTAAGTTTGAGATGGCATCAGGGGGCACCCTGCTCCTGGATGAAATTGGTGATATGCCGTTAGATCAACAGGCGACACTGTTACGTGTTTTACAAGATAAACAGGTCAATCGCCTGGGGAGCGAACGGGTGATCTCCGTTGATGTGCGGGTGATCTGCGCCACCCACAGAGATCTTCTTGATGCGGTGCATAGGGGGCATTTCCGCCAGGATCTTTTTTACCGCATCAATGTCGCTCAAATAGTGGTGCCACCGCTGCGTGAACGCGGCGACGATGTCATTGTCCTATTCAACCATCTGCTGCAAAAAATCAGCCGCAGGTTGCTGGTCGCCCAACCGCAGGTCGATCCAGAGGTTCTTGATACGCTGCGGCGCTACCACTGGCCGGGTAATGTGCGGGAACTGGAAAATGTGGTGGAAAAAATGATCCATGCTGCCGATGGTACCACCTTGAGCATAGACCACCTGCCTGCAGAAATCATCGCCGCACCTGAGTCCAAGCCGCAGCCACAGGGAGGCGGCCAAGCACAGCGCAGCAGAACCTTCAAGCAGGCACTCGGCGAGCAAGAGCGCCAACTTATGCTCGAGTTGCTGCAACGTTACGACGGCAATGTTAGCCGCATTGCTCGGGAAATGGCTGTTTCGCGTAACACCGTGTATCGCAAAATGCAAACCCATGGGATCGCAAGAGATCTCCATTTCAATTGATCAACCCATCTTGTGCGCATGCGCCGTGCAACCGCACCCACAACTCGACTCCTAGCCAACACAGCGTGCTTCTCCTAACACTGCAAAAGCACAATTCACACTGCTCCATTTTCGCAACACATGTTCTGCCTTAGCAACAAATGCTCTACCTGTGCAACACTTATCGTCCTCCACGCATTTTAGCTGCCGACATCACTACCCACGCAATATCTTCTTGCTAATCAGCTACTTACACCACATCCCTCCCTTCCCATTGATAGCTCACGCTAAACTGGTATACTCTTTGCTATTAGTATATAGAGATTTGTCTATGTACGCAGACTTTATTGACACTGCGTGTTCAATTCTATTCAAGGAGGGTATCCATGAGAAAAGAAATTGATCAGAAATACCAACTGTACATAAACGGTCAGTGGACCGATGCCAGCGATGGTGAAACCTTCAACGCCTATTGCCCAGCCACGGGTGAACTTTTGGCAACCTGTGCGTGCGCCACAAAAGAGGATGTCGACGCAGCAGTCAAAGCTGCTTGGACAGCTTTTGCAACCTGGAAAGATGTTAACCCTCAAGATCGGGCCGGATATCTGCTGAAAATCGCTGATCTGATCGATCAGCATGCAGATAAGCTTGCCATGGTAGAAACCCTCGACAACGGCAAACCGATCCGCGAAACAAGCGGCATCGATATCCCCTTGGCCAGTGACCATTTCCGCTATTTTGCCGCGGCTGTCCGCACCGAAGAGGGGCAGGCAACCATGCTCGACAAAGAGACCATGAGCATCATTCTACGCGAACCAATTGGTGTAGTTGGGCAGATTATCCCGTGGAATTTCCCATTTTTGATGGCAGCATGGAAAATAGCGCCCGCCCTTGCTGCAGGCAATTGCATCGTTATTAAGCCCTCGTCAACCACGTCTCTGAGTCTGTTGGAATTCGCCAAACTACTCAATCAGGTACTCCCCCCGGGTGTGGTCAATATACTCACCGGCAAGGGATCAACTACGGGCAACTACATCCTAGAGCATCCAGACTTTTCTAAACTGGCCTTCACCGGCTCCACCGATGTGGGCTACACCATCGCCGATGCTGCGGCTAAAAAACTCATTCCGGCCACATTGGAGCTCGGCGGCAAGTCTGCCAATATCTTTTTTGAGGATTGCCAGTGGGATAAGGCCATTGAAGGGACCCAAATCGGGATTCTGTTCAATCAGGGGCAGGTCTGCTGTGCTGGTTCACGAATTTTCGTGCAAGAATCGATTTACGCTAAGTTTGTCGCCGATATGACCACAGCTTTTGAGCAAGTCAAGGTTGGTCTCCCTTGGGAAAAAGAGACCATGATGGGCTGTCAAGTTGACGAAGTTCAGCTCAACAAAATTCTCGCCTATGTTGAGCTCGGGCAAAAAGAGGGAGCAAGGCTGGTTACCGGTGGCAAACGCATCACCAGTGGTGAATTAGGCAAGGGATCGTTCATGATGCCAACCCTGTTTGCCGATGTCGACAACAGCATGCGCATTGCGCAAGAAGAGATCTTTGGTCCGGTGGTCTGTGTCATCAAATTCAAGGATGAGCAGGAAGTGATTGCCATGGCCAACGACAGTGAGTTTGGTCTTGCCGGTGCAGTGTGGACACGGGACATAAATCGCGCGCTCCGTGTAGCCCGTGGCGTTGAAACTGGGCGCATGTGGGTCAACACCTACAACCAGCTTCCGGCCCATGCACCCTTTGGGGGTTACAAAAAATCGGGCATCGGGCGCGAAAACCACAAAATGATGCTGGAGCACTATTCCCAGGTTAAAAACATTTTTATCGGCATGAGTGAAAACAAAGCTGGATTGTATTAAGGACGACCACAACCATCTTACGGGCCGAAGCCTACCAGTTTTCAGCCCGTAAGATTTCTATTCCAAATTATGTTGCGGACAAAAGACTTCCACCAACCCAGCAAAGAGGTTGAGCATGACAACCACTCCAGACACACAGGTTGAGGCGTTACTGGAGCAGCACCCTGAAACAGTGCGCTATTTCATCCTCAATAACGTGAGTCCGTTTTCCTGCGCCGGGGCTTACCCCAAACCCCTCGGCGAGATGCTCACGGCCTGTGGCGTAGACGATGTAGCTGGATTTATCGCAGGGTTAAATGCTGTAATTCACCAAAGCACATGGGCTGTCAATTCGACAGACAATCAAGGCGTTTCCCCACCACAGACTAAAGCCCAAAAAAAACAATCACCCTGGTGTTGCAGCCGCTGTCAGGCTCAACACCAATAAATTAAGGAGAAAAAACATGGCATTAGCAGAAAAAACTTATGGATTTTTCATCCCGACCGTTTCCCTGATGGGAGTAGGTTCTTCTAAAGAAGCTGGCGCGCAAGCAAAATCACTGGGCGCATCTAAAGTGCTCATCGTTACCGATGCCGGACTTTCAGCTTTAGGCATTGCCGATACGATCAAAGGCTATGTGGAAGCAGCAGGTCTGAGCGCGGTTATCTTTGATGGTGCAGAACCAAACCCCACGGATAAAAACGTAGAAGCTGGAGTTAAAGCGTACACCAGCAATAACTGCGACGCCATCATCACCTTAGGTGGGGGCAGCTCTCATGACTGCGGCAAAGGGATTGGCCTGGTCATAGGCAACGGCGGCAACATTCGTGATTTCGAAGGCTTGGATAAGTCAACCAAGCCGATGCCTCCATTCTTGGCAATCAACACCACTGCGGGCACTGCAGCTGAAATGACCCGTTTCTGCATCATTACCAACACCGACACACAGGTCAAGATGGCGATTGTTGACTGGCGCTGTACGCCGAATATTGCCATTAATGATCCAGTTCTTATGGTGGGCAAGCCAGACTCCCTGACGGCTGCGACCGGCATGGACGCTTTAACCCATGCGGTTGAAGCGTACGTTTCTACCGAAGCAACGCCGGTCACCGATGCGTGCGCCA
>JAVERS010000021.1:0-49002 GCA_034007015.1 Desulfuromonadaceae bacterium | reverse complement strand
GGCTACAAAGCGGTGGGAGAGTCGGTAGCGCTGCCACTTAAGTACTATGCCAACAATATAGATTCCACCCTGGTACTGTGTGAGGTTATGGCGGCGCATGGGTGCCGGAATCTGGTGTTTAGCTCTTCTGCCACTGTGTATGGTGATCCTGAAAGTGTACCTCTGCGCGAGAACGCTCCCGTGGGCCCCACCAACCCCTACGGCCGCACGAAGCTTATGCTTGAGCAGATCCTTGCCGATGTGCATATCTCCGAAGCAGGGTGGAATATTGTGCTTCTGCGCTACTTCAACCCGGTGGGAGCACATCCATCTGGATTGATAGGCGAAGACCCGCGCGGCATTCCCAACAATCTACTCCCCTTTGTGACTCAAGTGGCCGTGGGCAAGCGGCAATGTCTCAGCGTTTTTGGAGATAATTATCCCACTAAAGATGGAACCGGAGTGCGAGACTATGTTCATGTAGTGGATTTGGCGCGTGGTCATGTCTGTGCTTTAGAGCGCGGTGTTAAGGTTGCGGCGCAACAGAACCAGGTGTTGAAGGTGAATTTGGGCACTGGGTGCGGCTATTCTGTCCTTGAGGTTGTACGCGCGTTTGAAGCTGTCAGTGGGAAAAAGGTGCCGTATCAAGTGGTGGCGCGGCGTCCGGGTGATATTGCCACCTGCTACGCTGATCCCTCCCTGGCGCGCACCCTGTTGGGGTGGGAGGCGCGCTTTGACTTAGAACAGATGTGTCGGGATGCGTGGGCATGGCAGAGTGCTAACCCCGATGGGTATGGGGCTTGAGTGCTTAGTGCTTAGTGCTTAGCGCTTAGTGAGGAGATGCAATGTTCTTCTATCTGCAGACGTTTATTGCTGGCGCTGAGGTAGAAAAACAGGTGAATATCTTGCGGTGCGTTATCCTCTCTGGTGTTCTGTGTCCGGTGCAGGGCAGGGAGGCGTGCGGCAAAGTGCTGTAGTTTTATCCCTCTCCCTTTGATCTGATCCAGCTTTTCCGTTACCCGCTCTTTTACCGCCTGTTTTTCGCTGGCGTTTAATTCCAGGGTATAAAAGCCAGGGATTTTCCCCACTGTAACCACTTCGCGCAGGGCCAGATCTCGCATCAGGGTCTGGTGCAGAAATTCTACTGTCACGCTGGCGCAAGGGAATAGATGTGTCACAGCATGGGCAAGATGTTCGAAGATCTCCCGTTGCCCCAGCGGAAAACGCAACAAACCTTGCTCTTTCCAATATGCCTCCAGTTTCACCAGTGCTGTCGCTACACTGCCGTATTGTTTTCCCAGCTCGAGGATAAAGTTGGTGGCACGCTCGCAATTCCAAGTGAGATCCAGAAGACGGCTGATACCACGGATCCGTTCGAGGGCAAAAAAATCTAGCTTGTCTGAACTCAGTACGGTGTAGGGGGGGTGAGGGTCGTAGCGTAGCCCCAGTGCGTCAGCATCGCGCTGCAGCGGTGCGCCGGGGAGAATCTTGAGAGTTTCTATCTGAAGGTGATGCGGGCGCAGGGGCATCAGTTGGTCAATCCCGTGTAGAATACGGTTGAAGTCGTCGCCAGGTAACCCCGCAATGAGATCTAGATGGATGTGGATATGGGTGCGGCGCAACAGTTGTTCGACATTTGCCAGCAAGGTTTGCAGGGGGGCGTTGCGTTTCAGCGCTGCGAGGGTATCCTCCATGGTGGATTGCACCCCGATTTCAAATTGAAACATATCTGCGGGCACCTGTTCCAGCAGTTCTATGGTGGCGGCATCGAGCAGATGGGCCCCTATCTCAAAGTGAAAATGGCTACAGCGGTTGTGTTCGAGGATGAAGGTAAAAATTTCCCGCGCCCGCTGGGAGTTGTAGTTAAAGGTGCGATCCACCAGCTTGATCTTAGGTACCTGCTGCTCCATTAAAAGGAGCAGGTCTTTCTTGATTCTAGGCATGGTAAAACTGCGTACTCTGGTGTCTAGAGCACTCATGCAGAACGCACAGTTGTAGGGGCATCCGCGGCTGCTTTCGTAGTACACAAAGCCGCGCCCGTATTCTATCAACCCCAAAGCATACGGCGAGGGGAGTTGGTCCAGCTCCTCAAGCAGGAGCGCTTCGGGGTTGGATACGATTCCCTCTGCGCAGCGCAGACTCAGGCCTGGAGATTCGGGTACGGAAACACCTGCACTCCACCCCTGAAGCAGGTGGCGCAGGGGACGTTCCCCTTCTGCATGGATAATGGCACGGATGCCTGGGTGCTGCTCCCAGATCTCCGCTTCGGGGTAGCTTATCTCTGGCCCCCCGAGAATGATACGGATGTGCGGTGCCGCTACGTGGATTGCATCCACCAAGGCGAGAGTTTCACAGCGGTTCCAGATATATACCGAAAAGGCGATCACATCGGGGCGTTGTTCCAGCAGGGCTGCCAAGATGTTTTCCCGCGGTTCGTGCACGGTGAATTCGCTGATCACAATCTCTCCGCACCCATCTTTGCAGTATGCCGCAAGATAGGGAAGGGCGAGGCTGGGGTGGATGAATTTACTGTGTAGGGTGGTAAGGATAGTTTTCATGCGTGCCAGCATAGGACAAATCTGGCGCGGAATTAAGTAAAAAGTGGAGTCGAGCATCTTTGCATCCGGCGATACTTGCTTGCTATGCCTGCGCACCGATAAGGTGTGGTTTAATTTTCTATCTCTTAACCTCTTCATATTGCACAGATATTGCACTTGTTTATCCGCATGCAGTTGCTGTAGCATTGAGGTTTAACCTCTGGCTGCACGAGTCTGCGCATAACGGCAGGGAATAGTCTGATTTTTGGAAGGAACGGGTATGACTTTTTATACCGTGGTAGCAACGCTGGACGGCGAAATATTTGAGCATCCTGAATACCGCATGGCTGGAATGAGCGGCACCGCAGTTTGCATTCCGGGCGACGCTGAGATGATTCCGCTGCCGGAAGGGAGCCGCTTGTTCACCATGCCCGGTGTATTCCCAGTGGGGATCAATATGCGCAGCGGCGCCAAAGAGACCATTCGGCGTCTACCCCGCTCTATGGGAGGGGAAGAGGTGCAAGCGGTATGTGCCTTTATCTCTCCAGCATATATGCGTACCTATTTGCCCGCAGTGGAGTATCCTGCCAAGCGCCAGACGTTGCCCCTGTGGGCGTACACTGCACTTGCGTGGTGTGCTGAGGATGAGTGTTTTTACGTCCCCGCCCTTAAAGTAGATCGAAGCACGCAGTGGCAGGCAGAATATTTTGATGATCGCAAGGTCGTTCCAGGGGTGGACGAGCTGCTGGGACGCTATCCAGATAATCGTTTACTTGTGCAGTTATCCCGCTGTGCTTTAGACTACCATTGTTTTGCGGCTAAAAATCTGTTTTTAAAGCGTTGGGAGGCACCGTTGCCTACCTCGCCCACATGCAACTCCAACTGCCTTGGGTGCCTCTCCTATCAGGCTGCGGAAAATGAGTGTTGCCCTTCCAGTCAGGAGCGGATCGACTTTGTTCCCAGTGTTGAAGAACTGGTGCAGGTAGCAGTGCCCCACCTCCAACACGCCGAAAATGCCATTGTTTCCTTCGGACAGGGGTGTGAGGGGGATCCCATCATGCAGGCGGATGTTATTAGTGCTGCAATCAAGGCGATGCGGCGCGAGACCAGGCGTGGAACCATAAACTTCAACTCCAATGCTTCGTTGCCCCATAAAGTAAAAGAGCTTGCGGCGGCCGGGTTAGATTCGATCCGTATCTCTCTCAATTCGGTGCGCGAACCGACGTACAACGCCTACTATCGCCCCAATGCGTATCGCTTTGCAGATGTGCTCGAATCGGTGCGCTGTGCTAAGGAGCATGGGCTGTTTGTGATGTTCAATTACCTAGTGTTTCCCGGTATCACTGATCAACGTGAGGAGCTGGAGGCGCTGATAGAGGTGATTGACGAGTGCGGCGTGGATATGTTGCAGTTGCGTAATCTGGCCATCGATCCCTGCTTGTATCTGCACGCGATGCCCCCGGCGCGTGATTGCATGGGAATGGCGCAGATGTTCACAGAGATAAAAGAGCGGATCCCGCGCATTCAGTATGGCTACTTCAATCGTACCAAGAATAATTTTTATCCCGCCGGATTTGAACGTGATTGGCCTCTGAGCAATAATTAAGCACAAGTGTACCCAGGAGAACAGCTATGAAAAAACATCTTGTAACAGCCCTTGTGGTCTGTGTTCTGAGCCTTGCATTCATGCCCGAATGGGTCGCAGCAGACACCCGCTATGTAGCAGATCAGCTTGTTATCACCTTGCGCGAGGGGATGGGTAACGAATATCGTGTGAAGCGTACAATAAAAACTGATACCCGCATGGAAGTGCTTGAAGAGCAGGGGCGCTATCTGCGCGTGCGTCTGAATGACGGCACTGAGGGGTATGTGCTGACACAGTATGTATCTACCCAACGCCCCAAGAGCCAGATTATTAAAGAGCTTGAGGCAGAAGTTGAGGGTTTACGTTCCCAAACAGAAGCGCAAGCTGACGCGGTAGCAGATGCGGAGCAGATGCGTGCTGAAGTGGAGCTACTGCAACAACGGGTGCAACGCAAAGAAGAGGAGTTGGTTGAGATCCGCGAACTCTCTGACAATGCTCTGATGTTGGATGAAGAACGCAAGCGCTTGAAGCTTGAACTGGACGCGGCGCAGGAGGAGTTGAACATGTTGCGAGAGGAAAATCGCACCATACTCAGTACTGCGAGCACCAAGTGGTTTCTTGCCGGCGGCGGGACGCTGTTTGTAGGGTGGGTTATGGGTAAGCTATCGCGACGTAAAAAGCGTAGAGATTTCAGCGGAATTTAATTTAACAAGTTATGGAACCCCAGCTTTTTCAAGGATAAATATTTATGAATTTCCCGGACATTGGCCTTCAGGTGCCGCGTATTCTGTTGCCCGCGCCTGCTACCGATATGCAGAAGTGGGCCGTTATCGCCTGTGATCAATACACCTCAGATCCTCAATACTGGGAGGATCTCGCAGCATTTATAGGGTGTGCGCCTTCGACCCTGAAGATAACCCTGCCTGAAGTGTATCTGGCAGATGAAAAGGTGGATGAACGTATCCGCCAGATTAACGCCACCATGAAAACTTATATGCGGGATGGAAGTATGGTAGAACACGAGCCGGCGTTTGTCCTCGTAGAGCGCAGCACCTCCATGGTGCCGCAGCGCAAAGGGCTTATGGTCGCACTAGATCTTGAATGCTACGACTACAGCAAGGGATCGCACTCGCTCATTCGCGCTACCGAAGGTACCATCGTGGATCGTCTCCCCCCGCGGATAGAAGTGCGGCGCAATGCCCCACTGGAACTGCCCCATATCATGGTGTTGATTGATGATCCACGCAAAACCGTGATTGAGCCATTGTTTGAGGCGAAACTGGAAAAAATATACGATTTTGATCTATATGCCGACAGCGGACACCTGAATGGCTATCTTGTGGACGATGTACAGTTGCAACAGCAGGTGGCACAGGCGTTACGAGATCTTGCCGATCCGCATGCATATCAGCGCAAGTACCCAGGGCACGAAGATGTGATGTTGTATGCTATGGGAGATGGGAACCACTCCTTTGCCACAGCAAAAGCGCTGTGGAATGAAATTAAGCAACACGCGACCGACCCAGCTGAGATTGTAGATCATCCGGCACGCTACGCTTTGGTTGAATTGGTAAACATTCACGATTCTGGGCTGGAGTTTGAAGCGATCCATCGTGTGTTATTTAATGTCGATGTTGAGCATCTACAGCAGGCCATGGAGCTGTCCTTTCGCACCGCTGGGATGGGATTCACCCTGGAACCACACGCAAATGCAGATGCATGTCTGACTGCGATGGCAGCCGCCGAAGAGGGGAGTGAGCACTGTATCGGCTGTGTCCTCAGCGGAGCCTACTACCTGATGCGGATTGTAGATCCGCAAAAAACCCTTGCGGTAGGGTCGTTACAGGATTTTCTGGACACCTATCTTGAAGAGCAGAAAAAAGTGCGGATAGACTATATCCACGGCGCAGAAAGTGTCACCCAGATAGGTTCACGCTCTGCCTGTGCGGGATTTTACCTCCCCGCTATCTCTAAACACGACTTTTTCCGCACTATAGTGCAGGACGGTGCGCTGCCGCGCAAAACGTTCTCCATGGGGGAAGCGGATGAAAAACGCTTTTATCTTGAGGGGCGAAGAATTTGTCCTGAGTTCTAGGAGGTGCCGGGAGGATTGCCGTGCTGTTTCCAGGGGGAGTTGCGTGTGCCGCGCTTCCTTTCAATCCACACCAAGGTCTGGGCGATGAAATCTAGGCAGTCCTGCTCCAGAGCTGTGTAGTTTTGCTCCAGTTGGGTGATGGCGCCGTGCAGTGGGTCATGGGCTTTCGCGCGCTGACTGATGTGATTCAGGGCACGCTCCATAGTTTCAATGCGCGTATAGGCAGCCAGCCAGTTGTGTTGACGCATCCGTGGCACAATGGCGGAGAAAGCAGGGACAAGACCGGGATGAACCTCGAGGATCGCATATATTTCTTGCGCGAACTCAGGCAGCGGTTGTGGATGGAAGTGACTCCAGTGGCGCGCCGCAAAATGGTCGTAAAAAAGATCTACCATAATGCCGCGATAGAGTCCGTAGCTTGAATCCAAGCGGTGGTAACTTTGCTTAAAAACAGTAGATCGTTGCGTGTAGCTGTCTATACGCCGATGTTGTTTTAATCCGCGGAGTACCTCAGCGCTGAAGCGCTTGGGTCGCGTTTCCAGCGGCCCTTTCACAAAGTCTCCCATCAGGTTGCCTGTATAACAGTCCGGGGTGGGGTCAGAAAAAAGGAGATGGAGCAGATAGTTCACAGAGTTGACGCGGCGTCTGAGTCTTCAACTGCGGCCGTTCTGCTGGCGATGGACTCTTGGACCTGCTCAGATTTCAGGGCCAGTTTCTCACGCAGCATATCAACGTTCTCAGCAAATTCTGCCTTGTTATGGGAGGCGATAGGCTGCGCCGGAGTAGCCTTGATCTTCAGCGGATTGATAGGGACACCATTTTTTAACATCCTGAAGTCCAGATGTGGCCCCGTAGCTAGTCCAGTACTACCCACATAGCCAATAATATCTCCCTGTTTGACCCTGGTCCCTTTGTTGATCCCGCGCCCGAATTTACTCAGATGGATATATGTTGATTCATACCCATTGGGGTGGCGCAGGCGGATCAGATTACCGTTGTTGCGATCGTAGCTTTTGCGCACAACCGAACCATCTCCAATCGCTTTTACCGGAGTTCCGGTGGGAGCGGCATAGTCAACCGCAAGGTGGGGACGCCATTCATTCAACACTGGATGAAAACGGCGGTTGGTGTAGCCCGAGGAGATACGCGTGTAGGAAAGCGGGGCTTTGAGAAACGCTTTGCGCAAGCTCTGCCCATGTTCGTCATAGTATCCACCGGCACCGTCGTTAGCGTAGTAAAAGGCGTAAAAGTCTTTGCCCTGGTTGCTGAAGTGAGCTGCGAGCACATTGCCGTAACCTTCAAGTTTACCATTGCGGTAGCGTTTTTCAACAATGGCGCTGAAGTAGTCTCCATGGCGGATGTCGCGAATGAAGTCGATATCCCAGGCGAAGATATCCATAATGTTTATAGCTAGCTGGGAAGATTCTCCGATAGACGCAATGCTTCCAAACAGGCTGGACTCAATTTCGGTGCCGATATTCTCCACTTCGGTATCGTAGGGGATTGGTTTGCGTTCAATGTGAATCTCCCCCTCTCTTTTCTCAATGATAAGCTGTTCTTCACTGTCGATATCGTAGCGAAACGAGATAAACTCCTCATCTTTCAGTTCAATGCTGTATTGATTTCCAGCGCACAGCTTGTGCAGGGGGAAAATAGGCTTGGCTTTTTGGTCTATCTGGAGAATTTCCGCCGGAGTGAAGTAGTGGCCAAGCAGATTAGTGATGGTTTCACCCGATTCCACCGCACAGCTGATGATTTCGCGCCGCGCTTCAAGTGTCGCTTCGGGCAGAGGGTCGTCAAACACTGCCGGTTGCAAGATGTGTGGATCGGCAGGTTGCACCACTTCGGCTTCGTACAGGCTTTTGTCCTGGGTGAAAAAATAGATCAGGGTGCCGAACCCAGCAAGGAGTAGGAACAGCACCATGCTCTGCCGCCGCCGTGCAGCTTTGCGTTTTTTAGTCGAGGGGAGTTCGTACAAGTTTCTGCCCCGCGCTCTATTACGTGAGTTTTTATGTGAACGTTGCGAAGTCATAGTTTATACAGAATGGCCTTTTTTAAATGTTGGGCCGGATGAAGTTGCCATGCAAGAGAACCTGAGCAAAGCTTCAAACCAAGCCTTACAGGGCGAGAGCGTAGAATGGGTGCAGGGTATAAGATTGTACCGATATTTAATCCCTCAGCATTTTACCTGGGGGGATTGTCGATTGCCTGAACGAGTGTGGTGCGGTGGAGTTTTCATGTCAGCAGGCCGCAGCGGCGCTGGCGCGAAAAAATCTTTAGCCTTTAGATTGCAGTAGAATGATGATTGAGCTCATCCACAGATGTGTGATAGTAGCAGAGGTCTGTTTAAAATGTCCATAGCTTCTATGCATCATAGAAACTCCACTGCTTAGATTAATTCACAGAGGTATGATTCAGCCTGTTTAGAAACCTGCACGCCACCTGACGGATGGGGGGTTGCTGCAGGTATGAATATTTACTCCAGAAACAAATATGATGTGAGGATTTAATGATCAACACCACGAGACTTTGTACAGAATTTAGCACCTTAGCGGCTATTTCAAGCCCATCCTTTTACGAAGGGGAGATCGCAACATATCTGCATTCCCGCCTGGAACAGCTGGGCGCTCGTGTGGAGTGCGATACTTCTGCACACGCTACGGGTAGTGAAAGTGGAAATATTATTGCGCGGCTTCCTGCTTACAACCACGGGGATGCTCCTCTGCTTCTGTCTGCACACATGGATACAGTCTCTCCCGCGCAGGGAGTGACACCGATGCTACAGGACGGCGTGTTTACCAGTGCCGGGGATACCATCCTCGGGGCGGATGATAAGTCTGGCATTGCCCAGATCCTCGAGGTGGTGACGGTATTGCGGGAAAATAATATCCCCCACCCGCCCCTTGAGCTGGTTTTTACCGTGTGTGAAGAGGTGGGATTGCTCGGGGCAAAGAACCTTGATTTTAATGCCTTGCATGCGCGTCACGGGCTGGTGTTGGATACCTCTGGCGTTGGGATGGTGGCATGCAGTGCCCCGTGTGCAAACAAGATCAAGTTCCGCATCCGCGGGCGCGCCTCCCATGCGGGGCTTAACCCAGAACATGGCATCAGTGCCATCCGCATTGCTGCACGCGGCATTGAGCAGATGCGTCTGGGGCGCGTTGATGCGGACACCACCGCCAACATTGGAGTGATCCATGGTGGTCAGGCCACTAACATCGTTGCGGCCATGCTGGAGATGCTCGGAGAGGCGCGCAGTTTCTCCGAGGAAAAACTACAGCGTCAGACTGAGCACATGTGTACCTGCCTGCGCGAGGCGGTGCGTCACTACTGTGGTGGTTCACCTATCCCCGAGGTTGGGGTTGAGTGTGAGGTTATAGAGGATTACCCCTTGATGAATGTGTCCCAAGATACGCCTATATTGCAGACTTTGCGTGACGCTGCGGTGACATTGGGGCAGACCTTGGAGGTGGGACGTTCCGGTGGTGGTAGTGATGCAAATATATTCAATGCCCACGGCATTGCTACCCTGAACCTCGCCACAGGGATGAATAAAGTTCACTCCACAGAAGAGTACATCCGGGTCGCAGATCTTGCAGCGGTGGCGGCCCTGCTCCTGGAGTTTGTGCGTAGCATCCCCTCAACAGCGCCCCACATATCTATCGAGGCCTCGAAATGATTTCTGTTACCCCAAGAATGCAACAGGTGGGATCACCCCCTATTACAGAAGTTAAGCGCTGGATAGCGGGACACACTTTCCCCGCCCACCGCCCTCTGGTGGATATGTGTCAGGCAGTTCCCGATTATCCGCCCGCTCCGGGGTTGCGTCAGTATCTGCAAAAACTTGTGCTGCGCCCCGAAGTTGCGCAGTATTCCCCCGATGAAGGGCTCGAGATTGTGCGGACCGAGGTGGCGGCATGGTACGCACGCCGCTACTGTGGGGCTCCGACGGCGGAAAATATCTGTCTGAGCATCGGAGCGAGCCAGGCCTTTTGGCTGGCGATGTTGCTTGTGGCCGAAGCCGGGGATGAAGTGATTGTACAGAAACCCGCATACTTTGATCACCCCATGGCTCTCGACACGCTGGGGATTAAACCTGTGTTCGTTTCTGCCACAGCGGATGGTGGTTCAGATATTCAGGCTATCTGCCGCCATATAACGTCACGCACCCGTGCCATTGTGGTTGTTACTCCCAGCAATCCCACCGGTAGAGTGTTGAGTGCAGCAGAGATTGAGGAGTTGTATCAGTGCGCCTCCACGCACAATATTGCCTTGGTGTTGGATGAAACCTACAACGCATTTCTACCCTCTGACCAGGAACCTCATCACCTGTTCAGCAAACCCGACTGGGGAGAGAATTTTATCCACTTAGCTTCGTTTGGCAAAACCTTTGCCCTCACAGGGTATCGCGCCGGCGCCCTGATTGCAGGGACTGCGTTGATCCGTCAGGCTCTTAAAATTCAGGACAGCATGGTGGTGTGTCAGCCGCGTATTACGCAGGAGGCGGTGGCCTGGGGGTGTCGCAACCTCGATTCTTGGGTAGCATACAACGCCCAGTGCATGCGTGAACGCCACGATATCTTCTGTGCCTTGTTTGCTGATGCCCCGCACGGGTTTGAGCTCTGTGCCAGCGGGTCTTTTTTTGCCTGGGTACGCCATCCATGGCCAGAGCTCGATTCGTGGCAGGTTGCGCGCCTGCTTGCCGAACAGGCTCATCTTCTCTGTCTTCCTGGGGATGCGTTTGGTCCGGGACAGCAGCGCTATCTACGTCTAGCCTTTGGCAACCTCAAAGGTGAAGATATGCCTGCTGCAGTGGAACGTTTTGGTATGATTTCTCCCTCTCACGGTTGACAATGCCACCAGGGGTGATTATCTTCCCGCCAGTAACAATGGCGCGGCTGTGCTGAGTGTCTAACCATGTTTGGGAGTTAGTCCAGCGGCACAGACATATCCGATAAATTCTTAACAGGAGGTATCCCTTCCCATGAGTGTAGTAAAACACGCATTTAAGGCCGAGGTTAACAAGGTCCTCGATCTGATGGTGCATTCACTGTATTCGAATAAAGAAATTTTTCTCCGCGAGCTGATCTCCAACGCTTCGGATGCCATTGACAAGGCACGCTATGCCGCCCTCACCGATTCTGCCGTAGCAGAAGGGGGGGAGGAGTGGCAGATTAAACTCATTGCCGACAAAGAGGCCGGCACCCTGACCGTGCGCGACAACGGTATCGGCATGACCGAAGATGAAGCTGCCGAAGTTCTGGGCACCATTGCCCATTCCGGCACCAAAGAGTTTATCAAGTTGCTTGAAAGTCGCGAAGTGGAGAACAATCCCGAGCTCATCGGCCAGTTTGGCGTTGGATTCTATTCTGCGTTTATGGTTGCGGATAAAGTAAGCGTGATCACGCGCAAAGCTGGTGCCGCTGCAGATACTGCTGTGATCTGGGAGTCTGAATCCGATGGCACCTATACCATCGAAAAGACGAGCAAAGAGGACAAGGGCACCGATATTGTCCTCACCCTGAAAGAGGATGAAAAGCAGTTCCTCGAAGAGTACGAATTACGCAGAATTGTAAAGCAGTATTCCGACTTTATCGAGTATCCGGTGGTGATGGATGTTACCCGTACCAAGCCTGATCCAGAGGATAAAGAGAAAACCATCACCGAAACTGAGCAAGAGACCCTGAACTCACGCAAGGCGATCTGGCTGAAAAGTAAAGATGAGATCAGTGCCGAAGAGTACAACGAGTTCTACAAGCATGTCTCCCACGATTTCACCGATCCGGCCAAGGTGATTCACTATCGCGCCGAGGGGACCACAGAGTTTTCGGCGTTGTTGTACCTGCCGAAAAAGCGCCCTTTCGACATCTTCTATCAAGATTATAAGATCGGTCCCGCCCTATATGTGCGCCGAGTGCAGATCATGGATCACTGCGAAGAGATCCTCCCCACTTATCTGCGTTTTGTAAAAGGGGTAGTGGAGTCAGCGGATCTGCCCTTGAATGTGAGTCGCGAGATTCTGCAGCACAATAAAGCTGTTAGCGTAATCAAGAAAAACGTCACTAAAAAAGTGCTCGACACCTTAGCGCACATGAAGAAAGAGGAGCCCGAGGCGTATAAAGAGTTCTATGCGGAGTTTGGACGCATCCTCAAAGAGGGGGTGCATCACGACTTCGAACGCCGCGAAACCATCGCCGACCTGCTGCTGTTTGAATCCACTAAAACTAAGCCGGGTGAAACTACCACCTTGGCTGAGTATGTGGAGCGGATGCCTGAAGATCAGAAGGAGATTTACTACATCACCGGTGGCGACCGTATCAGTGCCGAAGCTTCTCCTTACCTTGAAGCCTTTAAGGAAAAAGGACTTGAAGTGCTGATTATGACAGATGATTTTGACGACATAATCATCTCTGGCTTGGGTGAGTACAAAGAGAAGCCGTTCCAATCCGCAATCAAGGGTGATTTGGATCTAGGCGAGAGCGACAAAGAAGAGCAGAAAAAAGAATTTGGCGATCTGCTCGAAATGATGAAGGAGGAACTCAAGGATGTGGTGGAAGATGTAAGAATTTCCGGGCGTCTGAAGAGTTCTGCAGTATGCCTAGTTGCCGGAGAGCATGACCTGGACCCCAAAATGGCGAAGATGTTTGAAGCAATGGGGCAGAACGTGCCTAAGGGTCAACGTGTGCTGGAGATTAATCCCGGCCACAATCTGATTGGAAAGATGAAGCAGGTGTTTGCTGCCGATAGCCAGAGCCCGAAGCTGAAGGAGTACATTGGTCTTCTCTATGATCAGGCTCTGTTGCTCGAAGGCGATAAACCGCGCGACCCGGTAGCGTTCTCTGAATCCATTGCGCGTTTGATGGCAGAAGTGGTGGAGAAGTAAATCCTTTAACCTACAGCTCCAGGTAACACAAAAGCCGCACCCACGTAAGCTGGGTGCGGCTTTTGTGTTTTCTTATATGGGGGCGGTGTGATGGGGACGGTGTGATGGTTTGCGCTTACGTGCTTGTAGTTTATTCCTGGGGCAACACCTTCTTCCACTCTTGAATCAGCACTTCGCGAAATAATCCCGCCTTGGCATAGGGATCTTCGGCCGCAAAAGCATGCGCCTCTGATGCTTTTTCACATTCGAACACAACCACAGAACCGTTCATGCTCCCATGCGTATCCAGGGTTGGACCTGCTGCCTTGATCTGCGTCCCGCACTGCTTGAGATAGGCAAGGTGCTCGGCGCGGGTTTGTTGGCGTAATTCTAACTGATGGTCTTTGTCAAAACAGTGAATAACAAACAGCATGTGATTTCCTTTTTGTTATAGATAAGTGCTACCCCTGTGGGCTGAAGTTACAGCGCGTTACTTGTGTGGATACTCAGAGTGTGGATCCTCAGCAGAGCATCAACCAGATATTCCCGAATCTCGGTGGCACTGCCCATTTCGAGGACTGCAGCAGTGATCTCTGTAGCGCGGGCGTATTCTAGCTCTGCGAGGAACGCCTTGATGCGCGGAATGAAAGGTGCCACCACAGAAAACTCTTGAATCCCGAGACCGAGGAGCACTGTAAAATTGACTGGATCGGTTGCCATCTCGCCGCAGATGCACACCGCTTTACCCTCTTTGTGTGCGGTATCGGCGACATACTTTATTGCCTGAAGTACCGCCGGATGGAGGGGGTTGTAGTATTTGTTGACCAGTTGGTTGTTCCGATCTGCAGCCAGCATGTACTGAACTAAGTCATTAGTGCCGAGGGAGAAGAAATCCACCTCTTTTACCAGAAATTTGCACATCTGCACTGCTGCCGGCACCTCAACCATAACTCCGAGGGGGATATCTTCACAAAAGGGGATATTTTCACGGCGCAGATTATCTTTAGCTTCTGCAACCATCTCCTTGCATGCCTGAATCTCCTCTATCCCCGATATCATGGGGAATAGCAATTTCACCGTTCCGTGCGCACTCGCCATCAAAATAGCTTCTATCTGGGTGCGGAAAATGTCGGGATTGTCCAAGGATACACGTACGGAGCGCCAGCCCATAAACGGATTGTCTTCGTGGGGAAGGGTGAAGTAGGGCAGGGCCTTGTCGCCGCCGATATCCAAGGTGCGGATGGTAACTGGCTCCCCTGCAAAACTCTCGACAATCTTGCGGTACAGTTGGTATTGATCCTGCCGATCGGGGAAGTTGCTCCGTGTCATGTACGGAAATTCGGTGCGGTAGAGTCCAACTCCCTGCGCCCCGTTGCGCCGCGCGATCTCAACGTCGCTTACCAGGCCGATATTGGCACGCATAGTGATTTCTGTGTTATCCCGAGTTAAGGCAGGGAGGAGACGATATTCGTTGATGCGCTTGAGCTCTTTACTGCAATCCTCTTCGAGGCGCCGGTATTCCTCAATAATTGTTTCGGATGGCTTCATATACAGATACCCGGAGTTGGCATCTACTATGATAAATTCTTCCTGAAGCGCGCGGCTAGCGACCCCCTTAACTCCCACCAACGCTGGGATGCCGAGCGATTTTGCCATGATCACTGCGTGCGAGTTGCGCTCTCCCGCTTCGGTGACAATTCCTAGAAGCTTATCGTGTTCGATCACTGCCATATCTGAAGGGAGAATTTCATGCGCAAGCAGGATCCCTTTTTGTTTAAGCTTTTGCGCTTTTCTCCCCAGTCCCGTAAGGCTCGAAAGCATATGGTGCCCTATATCCATGATATCGGCAGCGCGCTCGCGCAGATATGGGTCCTCCATATTGGAAAAGGTTTCAGTGTAGCTGCTGATAACCTTTTTCAACGCATAGGGAGCACTGTGCCCAGCTTTGATCTCGTGGATAAGTTGATCTTGAAAGGTACGGTCTTCAAGTATCATCAGGTGGGTGTGGAAAATCGCCGCGTCCTCTTCGGACAGCTTGCGCGCCACACGTTTTTCCAGCATCAGGGTGTGGATACGGGTTTCTTCGAGCGCATCCTGGATCCGGCCCAATTCCCGCTCTACGTCGGTATTCGCTTCATCAAACACGTCAGCAAACCCGTAGCGGTTATCCATTATATATGTCGGACCAGAAACGACTCCCGGGTAGGCGATGGTCCCTTTGAGCCTGATGGCACCGTTAAGCTCATCCTGTTTCGGACAGGCGCTGCGGGTGTGTGCGTGGCTCACATAGTCAAGTAGTTTTGCGTTGGTTACTACAGAGGCAATTTGAAACGCTATGGTGGTTAGAGCGCTAATCTCCCGCGGCGGATATGCACATGGCCTAGTGCTCTGGATAACGATAACTCCGATCGCCTGACGCCGATGATTCAACAGTGGAACTGCCAGAAAACTGGCATAACGCTCTTCTTCGGTGGCAGAAAAGCAGCGATAGCGTGGATGCTGAGATGGATTGATGACCGATATGGGACGAGATTCTTCTATCGCCAGGCTGGCGAGCCCCTCACCTAGATGCATGCGCACCTTGTCAACGGTTTCGGGAGGGAGACCCTTAGTGGCCTTAAGTACCAGTTCGTTGCCGTCCTCAAGCAGATAGATGGAACACACCGACGCTTCCATCCGCCTTGAAACCAGTTCTGTCACATTTTCTAAGGTATCGTTTAGATCATGTGACTGTAAGATCAGGGAGGTGATATCTTCGAGGGTGCTGATGCCGAGGGTATTGCGGGCGCGTTTTTTTGTCATCGTTCCTGTCACCGGCAAAGGCAGCATGGAGCCTGTGGGGCAAGGTAGAATCACTGACCCGCTCTGTGTCGGGTCAGTGGATCGGCAAGGGGCGTCAACAACAGGCCGGAGTTTAAGAAGGGTTATACCTCTTTCGGGTTTACATGGTATGCAAACACCTTGAGCTGATCTTTGATCTTGTATTCTGGCTGTTGATCGTTGATTATTTCGTGAATAACATCCCGTTCAGTAGTGCTGTGGATGTGCCCGTCAAGGGTTATACATCCTTGTTTGACATCGATCTGCATGTGGTAACCATCAATGTCAGGTGAGCGGATCAGTTCAATCTCGATTTTTTTACGCATAATAAGTTCACGTAGGCGCTCTTTGGAGTTCTCTCGCTGTTCGATTAAGTGTTTCTCTTTCAAGGCGTTGCATATCAATTCCACCGCCTTCTCTTCTGAGATCTTAGCGGTATTGATAACCAAATCGTAGTTGGTGGGGTCGTTCCAGTTGCGATCAAAGTAGTACTTGATAAAACCATCGCGCTGCTGGTCGCTTTTACGCACCAAAATTCGTGACAGATCCGGGTCGAGCCATTCGCGCTCGGCCCAGCGTTCTACACGCAATTCAAAAGGGGCGATGATGCGCGTGGTGAGCACACTTTCCACCCCTTCAAGGATATCTTGTCCACCGCGCCCATAAATTACCACATCGCCGTGTAGGGCGTATTCCAAAATGATTTTCTGAATGCGGTGAATGTCCACCTCAATCCGAGCGTCGAGGCTATCCACAAATGCGGGGGGCTTTTCATCTGCATTTTTCACCGCTTCGTGTGACAGACCATGTTTTTCTGCTTCCTTGAGGATGGTTTCTCCATCCACCAAGGTGTATCCAAGTTTGGCCGCTAAATCCGAAGCTATGATGGCTCCGCCGCTGCCCATCTCACGTGAAATTGTAACAATAGCCATGCTTTTCCCCCTAGTGCGTAATGCCGTTAGTAGCTAAAACACTGTGATTCTAGCAAGAGCACATTGTGTTGACAAGTTATTAGCTTTATTTCGTTTTAAGCCCCGAAGTGTTCAGTTGGCGGGTTTATGATCGAAATAGTGGTATGCATCGAGAAAGCGTACGGTGCGACTTTTGGAGCGCATCACTACAGTGTGGGTGCGTGCGCCGCCAGAAAAATAGCGGATACCACGTAGCAGAGGTCCTGAAGTTACCCCAGTCGCGGCAAAGAACACATTTCCTGCGGCCATATCTTCGAGGGTATAGATCCTGTCTGGGTCGTTTATCCCCATTTGCGGTGCGCGTTCGCGCTCCTCATCCGTGGTAAATACAAGGCGCGCCTGCATGTCGCCGCCGGTGCATTTTGCGGCCGCTGCAGCGAGCACCCCCTCAGGAGCACCTCCAATGCCCAGCACCATATCCACGCCACTATCGGCGATTCCAGTTGCAACCGCAGGTGCTACATCGCCGTCACTGATCAAGTGAATACATGCACCAGCTTTACGAATGTCGGTTACGATATCAGCATGGCGCGGACGATCCAGCAATACCACGGTCAGGTCCTCAATATTGCAGTTTTTTCTTTGTGCCAGACGGCGTAGATTCTCTGCCGCAGGGGCATCAATATCGATGATACCGCGTCCATCTGGCCCCACGATAATCTTGTCCATGTACATATCTGGCGCGTTAAGAAAACCGCCTGACGGGGCTAAAGCAATAGTGGTGATAGCACCATTAATCCCCTTGGCACACAGGGTTGTACCCTCGAGAGGATCAACTGCTATATCTACCGCCTGGTGTTTGCTGTTCCCCATCTTTTCTCCGATGTAGAGCATAGGGGCCTCATCCATCTCCCCTTCACCAATTACTACAGTGCCGTAAATATCCATCTTGCCTAGGGCGTTGCGCATGGCAGTGGTGGCTGCGTCATCTGCAGCGTTTTTATCTCCTTTGCCAATCCAACGACCCGATTCGAGCGCGGCTGCTTCGGTGACTCGGGCGAGTTCTAGGGCGAGATGGCGGTTCATACTGTTTTCTCCTGTTGGCTATGCTATTATTCGGTGTGTTTCGTATCCAAAACTCCGCTATCATTGCACAGATATGTGGTGGGAACAATTACTAATATATGCAAGTGCGCAGCCAGGTTTATCCACGCAGGCAGCCGCGGTTTCAAGCCGAGTGCCGTGGTGTGGGTGAGTGTGCCTATAGAGCCGATCAGGGAGTACAGCACAGTAATGATGTCGCAACCTATAGAAACCGAATTGTATTCTGTCATCCTTGAGCATATCCGTGAACAGGGTGATGCGGGGCTGAGTTTTGCCGATTTTATGCAGCTGTGCCTCTATGAGCCACAGTATGGTTACTATATGCAGAATCGGGAGCGTATTGGTAAGGAGGGCGACTTCTTCACCTCTTCCAGCGTGCATGCAGTGTTTGGTGCCCTGCTGGCGCGCCAGTTGGAACAGATGTACTCCATCTTGGGGCAGCCAGTAACATTCACCGTGGTGGAGCAGGGCGCAGGGGAGGGGCATCTGGCTCTGGATATCCTCACTGAACTGCAGACCCATGCCCCTGAATGTTATGTGGCACTCGATTATTGCATTATAGAAATTAGTCCAGAGAACCGCAAACGCCAAGCTGAGTTGCTGCGTGCACATGAGTGTGTGCGCTGGAGCACTTTCGAGCAGGTTGAAGCGGTGCACGGGTGTTTTATTTCCAATGAATTGGTAGATGCGTTTCCGGTTCACGTGGTGGAAAGGCACAAGGGGGTACTGTACGAAGTACGTGTGGTTGAAAAGGCGGGATATTTAGTAGAAAAACTTGTTCCAGCCTCAGACCATATCGTTGCTCACTTCACGCGCCTTGGGGTTCAGCCCGCAGAGGGGTGTCGTGCCGAGTTGTGCCCTGCGGCGGCAGTGTGGATGGAGCAGGTGGCAGCGAAACTTAAACACGGCTTTGTCGTCACTTTAGACTACGGATATCCTGCAGCAGAACTATACGCCCCTTTCCGACGCCACGGCACCCTGATGTGTTATTCGCGCCACAGTGCCAACGACAACCCGTACCAGATGGTGGGGGAGCAGGATATAACTGCACATGTTGATTTTACCCTCCTGCAGCAGAGTGGAACAACCGCTGGGCTGGAAACTCTGTACTTTGGTGAGCAGTACCGCTTTCTGATGGGGCTTGGGTTTGTGGAAGAGCTCATGCGTCTGCAGACACAGAAAGAAGATCCCAGTGAGGCATTGGCTCTGCGGATGACATTGAAAAACCTTATCATGCCCGACAATGGGATGGGAGAGACCTTTAAGGTGTTGATACAGGGGCGCGGGGTAGGTAGCCCTGAGCTGCTGTGTAGCAGAAGTATGGCCGATATAGCGGCTCAGTTTTCTATGGATGCGCTTTAGGATGATTTTCTACCAGCGCCAGCTTAATTTGAAAGGAACAGTATGACACTAGAGGAACGCGTAGAGGCGGCACTGGATGAAGTGCGCCCCACCATGTTGGCAGATGGCGGCAATATTGAGTTGATTGAAGTGACTGGTGCCGGGGTGGCACGAGTAAAATTGACGGGGGCGTGCAGTTCCTGCCCTATGGCAACGGTTACTCTCAAAATGGGAGTTGAGCGGGTGCTGCTAGATAGAGTGCCTGAAATAAAAGAGGTAGTCCAGGTGGGGTGATGCACCCGTTACTTGAGACATACCTCTCTTTTTTGGAGGTGGAGCGCAATCTCTCGCCGCGCACTTGTAGTGCGTATGTGCGCGATATTCAAGAGTTTTGTGTTTTTTTGCGGCAGGACTCAGGTGACAACACGGACTTGGCTGTGTTGCTTGGCGCGGTTACGCGCGCTGAGGTGCGCCGCTGGCTGGCTCAGTTGCGCCGTAGGCAGAAAAAGGTCACTGTTGCGCGTAAAGTCTCAGCCTTAAGAGGTTTCTACACCTACATCTCCCGGCGCCAAGGTATCAATAGCAACCCCTTTGATGCAGTGCGCCGCCCTAAAGTGGAATCTCGCTTGCCAAGCGTGATGGATGTTGATGGGGTGTACCATTTCCTTGAAAGCATTTCGGGCACAGACTGGATGGAGCGCCGTAATCTGGCGATCTTTGAACTTCTGTATTCGTGTGGATTGCGCATAAGTGAACTTACCGATATCGATGTGCCCGATGTCGACTTTGATACAGCACAGGTGCGGGTGCTTGGCAAAGGGGGTAAAGAACGTATTGTCCCCATTGGAGCCAAAGCCGTGCATGCCTTGCGGTGCTATATGCAATTGCGCTTAGCTGTGATTAAAAAAGGGGAAAACGCTGTATTTGTCAATCGTTATGGCAGCAGAATAACTCCGCGAAGTGTGCAGCGTCACATGAAACAGCTGCTTCTGCGTGCTGGGATGTCGAGTGCGTCAACGCCACACAGTCTGCGACATAGTTTTGCCACTCATCTGCTGGATAATGGCGCCGACCTGCGTGCTATTCAGGAACTCCTCGGCCATGTCTCTCTTTCCACCACACAAAAATATACCCATGTCAGTAGTGAGCGGATGATGGATGAGTATGATAGGGCCCATCCGCGTAGCCGCAAAAAAAGCCAATAGCTCTTTTCCCACGATAACTTCCCCACTCTTAGAATAGAAGGCAACGCACAAAAAAGCCCCGCTGCGAACAGCGGGGCTTGGTGTTGCTTGAACGGGTGCTACGCTAACCTGTTATTCACACAGATCAACGTTGATATCCCAGCTCTTGATCTTCATGGTACCGTTGAGCGCAAGGTTCTGCTGCATCTTGAAGCAGCGGTCGAACAGCTGCGGCTCATGCCCAACACCTTTGCTGAGGGTCTCCTTGCAGGCACGGTCGAAGTACTCCTGCAGGATAGGCTTGTATTCGGGATGCGCACATACGTCAATAATTTTCTGTGCACGATCCTTCGGCGCCAGCCCACGCAGATCCGCCAGCCCCTGCTCGGTAACCAGAACATCAAGATCATGCTCAGTGTGGTCGATATGCGGAGCCTTCGGTACTACGCAGGTGATGCCGTTGGGGTCGGTCTTACTTGGACGGCTTGAAGGGGTATGCATGATAGAGAGATATGCATTACGCAGGAAGTCACCTGAACCACCCAAACCATTTATCATGCGGGTACCGCCAACCAGAGTGGAGTTGGCATGCGCATAGATGTCGAACTCAACCGGGGTGTTCATGGCGATACACCCCAGGCGCCGGATCGGCTCTGGTGCGTTAGAGATAGACAGCGGACGCAGGGTGATTTTATCTGCATACTTATCCCAGTTCTCGAAGAAACGGGGGAAGCCCGGATCTTCTGACAGGGACAGGGAGCAGGCTGAAGCATGATTAAGTTTGCCTGAGTCAAAGAGGTCCAGCATGGTGTCCTGCAGAACCTCGGTAAATACGGTGAGGTTGGAGAACGGTCCATTAGCCAGCCCACCGACGACGGCGTTAGCGATAGAGCCTACTCCAGACTGCAGCGGGAGGAGGTTCTCCGGCAGGCGTCCCGCCTTAACCTCGGCTGAAAAGAAATCAAGGATGTGGCCTGCAATAGCTTCAGATTTTTCATCCGCATCGCTGAATGCGCGCCCTTTGTCGCGGTGCTTTGACTCAACAATGGCAACAATCTTGTCTGGATCGCAGGGAAATGCTGGGTCGCCAATGCGGTCATCCGCCTTGTTGATCAGGAACGGTTGACGATGGGGTGGATTGCGCGGGATGAGACAGTCGTGCATCCCCTCGAAAGAGGGCTGCCCAGTGTTTACTTCAATGATGATTTTGTCAGCGATTTTGAGGATTTCGCCAATTACACCACAAGAAGAGGTTGGGACAAGGCCACATTCTTCGGTGATGGCAGAAACTTCGATGATCGCCACGTCGATTTTTGAAGTATAGAATCCATAGCCCAGATCCTGCGCAAACAGAGAGAGGTGCTTGTCCCCCATGCGGATGCGCCCTTCGTTAATCCCCTTGGCGATGTTCTTCCCAGTCTGGTAAGGCCAACGCCGATCGATCATATCAAGCTGGGCCCAGCGGTCCTCGGTTTCCGCTCCTACAGAAGCACCGATAAAGAGGTTGAACTTCCACTTGCCCTGCAAGTTGTTTTTTTCTACATGGTCCGCCAGCGCGATGGGCACTGCTTTAGGATAGCCGGCCGGAGTAAAGCCAGACCAGCCTAGATCCATGCCGGGTTTGAAGAACTGCACGCATGCTTCAGCTGACATCACTTTGTCGAGCAGAGATTTGCGCCGCACACGGGTTTCAAGATTACCAAATTCTGACATTTGTCTTCCTCCTTTATACGATTTAAAAGTTTGCCTCCTCACCCGGATTTCGAGTTCAGAGTTACGTGCCGAAGCACATAAAAAAATCTTTGCGTTCACATGTTGGATCAGCCAGGGTCTAATCTACCTCAGCCCTTTAAGTATGTTTAAAAGAGATGAGCCTAGGTACGCATGTTTTCAGTGTGTGTGTTGGCGCGGCAAGCGTGAGCCACATTAGCGCGCCATACACATATGGTAAAAAATGCGACAGTAAAACCGCGTTCTGAAACCACGTATAATATATAGGGTGAGTAGTGTCAAGTTAAATAAGGGAATATCTGCGCTTGTGCGATATGGATAAGGTTAGCTGTAGTCAGCTGATTTTAAGTATAGCTGCACGCATAAGCGCCTGAAATATAAGAGCTAATCGAGTGGGAGCTTTTGATAAGATTGGTATGTGGATGTGTTTGGATAGTTAGAGTATAAATATAACAAGTTGTTGCTTATCTGATAAAAGATACTGTGTTCTATTTTGGTATGAATGACGCTTTGAATTGATTTAGCTACTGCCGCGGGTGTTGCGAAGTGTAGATGTGAAATCATTTCTTTGCTTATTATGCGATTTGCCATTTAAGGCAGCATTGGGGATGCAAGCGGGGCGTAAAAGTTTTTGATAGCAGTAAAATAAAAAGCCATCATGCAACAAGTGCATGATGGCTTTTAGGGGGATAGGTGCAGAAAACTTTAGGTGCGAAAAGCTATATTATTCTATTCACACAGGTCTACGTTAATATCCCAGCTTTTGATCTTCATAGTACCGTTGAGTGCAAGGTTCTGCTGCATTTTGAAACAGCGGTCGAACAGTTGCGGCTCATGCCCAACGCTCTTGCTCAGGGTTTCTTTGCAGGCACGGTCGAAGTAGTCCTGCAGAATGGGGCGATACTCTGGGTGCGCACATACATCAATAAGCTTCTGGGCGCGATCTTTTGGTGCCAGTCCACGTAGGTCCGCCAGCCCCTGCTCGGTTACCAGCACATCGAGGTCGTGCTCGGTGTGGTCAATATGGGGTGCCTTGGGCACTACGCAGGTGATGCCGTTGGGATCGGTCTTGCTCGGACGGCTTGATGGTGTGTGCATGATAGAAAGATATGCATTGCGCAGGAAGTCACCTGAACCACCGATACCGTTGATCATCCGGGTTCCGCCTACCAGAGTTGAGTTGGCATGCGCATAGATGTCAAACTCGATCGGGGTATTCATAGCGATACACCCCAGGCGCCGGATCGGCTCTGGAGCGTTAGCGATAGATAGCGGACGGAGTGTAATCTTATCCGCGTATTTATCCCAGTTGTTAAGGAAGCGGGGGAACCCAGGCTCCTCAGACAACGATAGTGAACAGGATGAAGCGCAATCCAGCTTGCCGGAATCAAACAGATCCAGCATCGTGTCCTGCAGAACCTCGGTGTATACGGACAGGTTAGAGAACGGCCCGTTGGCCAGTCCCCCCACAACAGCGTTGGCGATAGAGCCTACCCCAGACTGCAGCGGGAGGAGGTTTTCCGGCAAACGACCAGCCTTAACTTCTGCAGAGAAGAAGTCGAGGATGTGTCCAGCGATTGCTTCGGATTTTTCATCCGCATCGCTAAAAGAGCGCCCCTTGTCACGGTACTTGGATTCAACTACTGCAATGATTTTGTCCGGATCGCAGGGGAAGAATGTATCACCGATGCGGTCATCCGCCTTATTGATCAGGAACGGCTCACGATGGGGGGGATTGCGCGGGATAATGCAGTCGTGCATCCCTTCGAAAGAGGGCTGTCCAGTGTTAACCTCAAGGATAATCTTGTCTGCTACCTTGAGAATTTCACCAATCACGCCACAAGAAGAGGTGGGCACAAGACCACAGCTTTCAGTAACGGCGGAAACTTCAATGATCGCCACGTCGATCTTTGGAGTATAAAATCCGTAGCCCAGATCCTGCGCAAACAGAGAGAGGTGCTTGTCCCCCATGCGGATACGCCCTTCGTTGATCCCCTTGGCGATGTTCTTCCCGGTCTGGTAGGGCCAGCGCCGATCAATCATGTCGAGTTGGGCCCAGCGGTCCTCGGTTTCCGCTCCTACAGAAGCACCGATAAAGAGGTTGAACTTCCACTTGCCCTGCAAGTTGTTTTTTTCTACATGGTCCGCCAGCGCGATGGGCACCGCTTTAGGGTAACCGGCCGGAGTAAAGCCAGACCAGCCTAGATCCATGCCGGGTTTGAAGAACTGCACGCATGCCTCAGCCGTCATCACTTTGTTGAGCAGGGATTTGCGCCGCACACGAGTTTCAAGATTGCCATAGTCTGCCATGATTCTCTCCTTTTGGTGCTTGGATAGCATCAAATAAAAACAAAAAACACTCCGTGCACTGCTGCAGCGCTCAGGGGCTGGCAGGTTTTCGGAATGCCAAAATAGGGTGTCAAAAGCTAAACGAGTGCAAAGCAGATATCTGCTTTGCAGTCCATTAGCTTTCGACCATACCGGTGCTAAATTACCAAGGAGTGAGTACCTTATCTGTTAATATATGTCAAGTGAAATATAGGTCAGCTCAGCCTCTGCGTGGGTGGGGCAAGCGCAGATGTAGTGCCAAATTGTGTGGGGGAATGGCGGAATGGATAAAACAGCAGCAGCGGCAACCCGGAGAGACCTAGTTGCCGCTGCTGATAATAAAAAGCAGTGCCGGGTTGGACATTTGTCCCCGCACTACAGGTTATGGTCGTTCAGGTTGTGGTCGGTGAGAAACTTCTGAATTTGTTTGCGCAGACTA
This sequence comes from Desulfuromonadaceae bacterium, assembly GCA_034007015.1. Lineage (GTDB taxonomy): Bacteria > Desulfobacterota > Desulfuromonadia > Desulfuromonadales > Desulfuromonadaceae > JAIVHC01. Next base: position 24,086 of record JAVERS010000021.1, on the reverse strand, counting down.
TCATCCTGCGTTCTACTCTCTAGGTTCCGAAGTATGGTCACGCTTTCCTGCTTAGCATCGGTAAAGTAGTATGCTTTCCCCAGCAGGAATTCTGCGCTAGGCAGGGCTGAAAATGTAGGGTAGGTCTGACGTAGTTGCTCCAGCCGTGCACGCGCGGGTGCATAGCGTTTGGTCTTTAGATAGAATTCGGCAATATACAGCTCATTCTCGGCAAGTCTATCCTTGCATTGTTGAATCAGGCTTTCTATTTCTGCACTATCCTCTGCTTGGGGATAGTTCCTCTGTATCTGCTCAAAGGTTGCTAGGGCGTTGCGGGTTGCAGTCTGATCTCGGTCAGCGCTGCGCATTTCGCTGAAATGAGCCCTACCGAGACGCAGAAGTATATCACGTGTGTGTGAATGCCCTGGATGCTGTCTGAGAAAATTTTCGTATCCAGCAATTGCCTCAATGGTCTGCCCTGCAGCATAATGAGCATCGGCAATTTTTCTTTCGGTTAGGGTGGTCAGCTCTGTAGTGTGGTACATGTCGCGTACCGCTTGCCAATGCTCAATGGCGCGTGCGTAGTTTTTCTTTGCATACGCCTCTTCGCCTTGCTTGAAGCGTGCGTAGGCCGCACTGATCGGCTCTTGTTGAACATTCTTTCCTTCGGTACCACAAGCACTCACAAGTATGCTGAGAAGTACAACCAGGCCTAAATATCTCAAGTATGACATCCTGTGTTGGCATCCTTTTCTTGAAGCGTTATTTTTTGTCGCGTGTACACATATGTTATGTGTGAAAGTAGGGTGCCATAGTAAATCAACCTGAATATGGACTCAACTGTTAATCACCCCGCTTGCGTTTCCATGCAGGCACGCAGGCGCTCCAATGCACGCTTTTCAATCTGGCGTACCCGCTCCCTGCTGATAGAAAAACGTTCCGCGAGTTTTTGCAGTGTCGCGGGTGATTCTGCCAGAATGCGTTCGCGCACAATTTCTTGTTCTCGGGGGTTCAGAGTGCTCAGAGCCTGTTTTACTGCGCTGTTGCGGTTGCGCTCTTCCTCGTGCTCTATAAGCAGACGTTCTTGGTCTGAGTCGGTGCTCGCGAGCTTGTCAAGCCAGGTTTGTCCCTCTCCCTCAATAAATTCTACATCGAGAGATTGGTCTCCGCTCAGACGTGTAGTCATCTCACGAACTTCTTCTGCATTGACGTGCAGGTGTGCTGCAACGGCATCATCGCAGGCCTCACCGTTTTCGCGCTGCAGTTGCGCCTGAGTCTGCTTAAGCTTGAAAAAAAGTTTGCGGCGCGCCTGCGTAGTGCCGATTTTGACCAGCGACCAGCTGTTGATTATAAAGTTATGGATGTATGCTCTGATCCACCATACTGCATAACTTATTAAACGGTTGTTGCGCTCTGGGTTAAACTTTTTAACTGCTTTCATCAGGCCGATGTTGCCTTCCTGAATCAGGTCAAGCAACTTTAGACCGTAGGCGCGGTATTCATGTGCTATCTTCACTACAAAGCGTAGGTTGGAACACACTAGGAGCTGAGCTGCATCGAGGTCGTTTTCGTTTCTGTATCGCAGTGCTAGTTCGCGCTCTGCTTCACGATCAAGCAGTTTATATTGATTTATCTGTGCCATGTAGTGATCAAGGGTGTTGCCCGTAAGGGCTAGTTGATACATATTGATTACCTCCCGTAACGGAATTTAGCGGTCCGTGCGTTTAGCACTCGTCACCATCGAGTGCTAGCAAGTTTAGCTCGACTTGGTGCTTGATGCAAGAAAAAACTTTAAATACCAGTACTTGGATTAGATTTTGAAAGAGATATTCTCAAGTAATTACCGGAGATTAAATATGCATTTTATTTATATAGGAGTATTTGGGGGGGTAGGGTGCTTAGCCAGATATGGAGTTTCTGCATGGACTGCAGCGAGCTTCGGGACAAGGTTTGCGTATGGAACTCTAGGGGTAAATGTAGTTGGCTCATTGTTGCTAGGTGCAGTTATGGAGTTCGCTATGCGCAGTTCGGTTCTGAGCGCAGATTTGCGTTTAGGTATATGTGTCGGGTTTATGGGTGGATTCACCACATTTTCAACTTTTGCGTATGATTCATGGAGTCTGCTGGAAGCGGGGCAATGGGTTGCAGCCTCCCTCAATATCCTCCTGAATGTGGTGCTCTGTCTTGGTGGGGTTGCAGCTGGCATCGCCCTAGTGCGTCTTTTTCACTAGAGTCTCCACTAAAACCTCTCTTGTGTTGCGGATTATTCTTCAACCAAGTTACATGGGATAGATATGCTGATTACCTCTCCGCGCCGTGCTATCAGCACATTCTTGCTTACGGTGGTGGGCTCATATTTGTTTAACCCTTGGCACTTGATTTTGTAGCGCGCGTTGTAGTCCAGTCCCGGGACAAAAGCGGGCAAGGTGTAGCGTACCCCGTCGACTGTGCAGGATATTTCATTGCGCAGGAGCGCTTCTCCCTGGGTGTATTCGCCGTTTTCATCTGCATCATGGTAGGCTTCCATAACCAGAGTTCCACGTTCAGTAGAACGTTCTGGGGTGCTTCCCAGCACGATATTCAGGATGTTGCCCTGCCTTCCTGGCGGATCAACAGGTTCCTGTTGCTCGAAGGATTTATCTCCCGTAGGCTCGTTTAGACTCACCTCTGCTTGGCTCATGCTCGGACGCGCGGGAAACAGCAGCGTAAAAATAACAAGGCATAGCAGCCAAGTCTTGTGCAGGTAGGGTGTGGGCATAACTACTCCTTCAAACTGATTAAGGTATGCAGAACAATACTCTGCCCTTAGGTATTCTGGGGCTTAAGGTAGGTATCTGTTTACTATAAAGCGGTGTTAGAATTTAATGTATCCGATTCGGTGGGTTGAGTCTAGTTTCCATGTGCGCGCTGTCTGATGGGGATGGGTGTGCGCTATCTGCTATAGTATAAGGAACCAAACTGTTCTGGGGGCTGAGAGTGCGCAGAACCCCCAGAACAGCAAGCTTCAGACGTTATAAGGTGCAAGCGTCGCATGCCCCTTAAGGTTCGACATGGACTAAGCTTCTGCAGAAGGGGCCGTGCGCTTAGCCAGCTCTTGGTCCACCATCATTAATCCGCGTCCGTCATCTTTAATGCGTTTGAGCTTTGAGATGATTTCACCCACGCTTGCCTCTTCTTCAACCTGCTCGGTGACAAACCACTGCAAAAAGATCTGCGCAGCATGGTTTTTCTCATCCTGAGCCTGCTCCATAAGCTCATTGATGCGCTGCGTAACTTTTTGCTCGTGTTTAAGGGCGCTTTCAAATACTTGCAGTGGGGAGGTGTATTCGTTGGTGGGAGTATCCATCCCCAGTATTTCTACCCGTCCGCCAGCGTCGCATACAAACCGGAATATTTTTTCTGCGTGGGACAGTTCTTCCTGGTACTGCAGATTCATCCAGTTTGCCATCCCGGCCAGATCTTCAGCCTCGAAGTACGCTTGCATCGCCTTATAGATAAAGGCGGAATAGTTTTCGTAGGCAATTTGTGCGTTTAAAGCTTTATTGAGTGTTTGACTTAGCATGAAGTTACTCCTTATGGTTTGGTGAATAACGGGGATACTTAACCATTGTACTCATGTTTACGAATAACTCAAGGGGCATTCTTTTTGTCGAAGTAGCCACGATTAAGTGAAGCTCGTAGTAGTCTGTTGTCTGTAGTATAAAAGGAGAGTCACCATGCCTGCATGGGATACCCTGATGCAGTTTTTTCTCGCATCCATTGCGCTGGGGCTCGCTCCAGGACCGGATAATATTTATGTCTTGACCCAATCTGCGGTGCAGGGGCGCAATGCTGGGATAGTTATCACCCTGGGGTTGTGTACCGGGTTGGTTTTGCATACCGCCTTGGTTGCGTTGGGGGTTGCTGCTCTCATTGCAACCTCACCGCTGTTGTTTATGCTTCTAAAGCTGGGTGGAGCAGGGTACTTGCTGTATCTTGCATATCAAGCGTTCAGGGCGGATGGGGCAGCGATAGGGACGGGGAGCAGGGCTGTGGTTGCGTATCGACATTTGTATAAACGTGGCCTGTTGATGAATATCAGTAACCCTAAGGTGTCGATGTTTTTTCTCGCATTTTTACCTCAGTTTGTAGAGGCGGATGGTGCTGCGGTGTCGCAGCAGATGATTGTGCTCGGAGGAACCTTTATCGTTGCAACTCTGCTGGTGTTTAACGCCATCGCTCTGATGGCTGCGGGTTTGGCTACAAAGTTGCGTAGCTCTGCTACAGCCCAGCGGGTTTTGTACCGCATCACCGGAGTTGTATTGATGTTGCTCGCGTTACGTCTGCTGCTTTACCAAGCGTAGCAGGTTCCCAAAGCAGAAGCTGAGGCGGTGTCCAACGCTTTTTTGAGATGCGCCAACTGGGTGAGGCGAGAAAAAAGATAGATCAAAGGTTTTTTGCTTTTTAAAGGAGTGCTTTACATGGAACGTGAAGATAGTAACAAAACCAGCGGTTACGCGCTTATTGAAACGGAGAAATTGCCCATAAAGCTGTGGCTGGAGGAGGCTCAGATGGAAGAGGGGGCGCTGGAACAGGCGCGAAATTTGGCGAATCTGCCCTTTGCCTTCAGTCATATCGCCATCATGCCCGACACCCATCTGGGCTACGGTATGCCCATCGGCGCAATACTCGCTACCAAAGGGGTTGTCGTCCCCAACGCTGTCGGCGTGGATATCGGCTGCGGCATGTGCTCTTTGCGCACCAATCTCACGGCAGTAGAAACAGCGGACTTGAAAGAGATCATGGGCATTATTCGGAAGACTGTTCCTGTTGGTTTCAAACATCACAAGACCCGCCAGGACGAAAGCTGGATGCCGCCGCGAGAAGGGGACCTGCCAATCGTGAACCAGGAGTATGCAAGCGCTCTGCGTCAGATCGGTACCTTGGGCGGGGGCAACCATTTTATCGAGATCCAAAAAGGCTCGGATGGTCATATCTGGATTATGATCCACTCCGGCTCGCGCAATATCGGGTTCACGGTGGCTAATCACTACAATAAAGTGGCAAAAAAGATGAACGCTGAAGCTGGTGAGGATGTGTCTCGCGACCTGGCATATATCCCAGAAGCGTCAGAGTATTTTGAGTTGTATTGGAATGAAATGAACTACTGCCTCGAATTTGCGCTCGCCAACAGAAAGTTGATGATGGAGCGGGTAAAGGCAGCTTTCAAAGAGGTTTTGTCCGAGGTCGAGTTTGCGGACTTTATCAATAAGCCGCATAACTTCGCCGCCGTGGAGGAGCATTTTGGCGCGACGGTTATTGTGCATCGAAAGGGGGCAACCCGAGCGCGCAAAGGCGAGTGGGGGATGATCCCCGGCTCCCAGGGGACGCGCTCTTTTCTGGTAAAAGGGAAGGGGGAAGCGCAGTCCTTCGAGTCATGTTCCCACGGTGCCGGCAGAATCATGAGCCGGACCCGGGCGCGCAAAACTCTGGACTTGAAAGAGGTGATAAATTCCCTCAATAAGCGCGGAGTTTTGCACGCCATCCGGGGGCGTTCCGATCTGGACGAAGCCCCGGAGTCCTACAAAGATATTGATGAGGTGATGCAAAATCAGACCGACCTGGTTGAGGTGCAAATAGAGCTGCGTCCTCTGGCAGTTATCAAAGGGTGATCTGCCTCTGCCTGCTACAATGCTTTTGCGCGGATGGGTACGGTCAAAACGGGGAGCCTGGCTTTGCGCACGACGCGCTCGGCAGTACTGCCGAGAACCACGTGTGCCAGCCCTGTACGTCCATGGGTGCCCACTACGATAAGTTCAACACCTTCTGAATGCGCTACCTCATTTATCACTTTGAAGGGGATCCCGATCTCGATTCTGCTTTTGTAGCTCCCTTCCTTAAAGTAGCGCGGACAAAACTCCTGCATGTTTTCAGCTGCCAGACGTTGGACACTGTGTTCAATTTCTAGGTAGTCGTCACTTTGGAGCCGCAGTCGATTCGGGTCCACTAGTTCATTGTTTACATGCAGTACCACAACTTGGGCAGCGTGCATGTCGGCAAAAGCGCGCGCATATTCTGCCGCAACCGCAGAACCTTCAGAAAAGTCAGTTGCATACAGAATTTTAGTAATTTTAGGCATGGTATCCTCCATGGTTGGATTGTGGCATGCGAAACACCTGTTAGTGTATCAAGCTTTTAGAGCATCCATGTTTTCTTCCCGTTTGTTCTTGCTTTTTTGCATGAACCATATCATGGCGACTATGGCTGCACCTGCTACATCAGTTATGGGAGTAGGCCAGTAGAGCAGGATGGTTGCAGGTATTAAGAGTATCCATTCTACCACACTGGTGCGCCGGATCCAGTACCCCATCATTAAGCTGGAAAACGCGACAGTTCCCAGAATCGCTGAGAAGAACGAGGCAAAAACCCTGTATGGGGTTACTGCAGTTTCGGTGCGGAGCAGCGTCTGGCCTGGGTCGACCATGGAGCCTGGAAAAGTATATACAATACTTGCAGTGGCATCGCTCATCGCTTTTACTTCAAGGGTTTCTCCCCCGGCATTGATAAGGGCTACAACATCACCTTTGGCAATTTCCTGATCTGTTTTGACATTCATCGCAATGACGCTGGCAAAGGGCCCGTCAAAATCGGGTGCGTTGATATCCACCACCTTGCCTTGAAACAGGATGCTGGGAGTAAATGCGAACAGCATTGGCATAACGTACAACATCTTTGCAAATCTGAACGAGGTCCAGCCCGTCTTCCATGGATCTGCTCCCGCTATTGCGGCACCGGCATATGCAGCCACACACACAGGGGGGGTGATATTGGAGTCCTGACTGAGCCAGTACACGATTTGGTGTGCAGCAATAGCTGCTACGCCGAAGGTGCCAAGCGCCGGAACTGCCAGCACGGCCACGATCAGATATGAAGCGGTAACTGGTACACCCATTCCCAGCACCAGTGAAGCCAGAGCTATGAGTAGAAGGGCGAGCAGCAGGCTGTCACCTGCCATTGCAATAATCAGGTCAGAGAATTTGAGCCCCATCCCGGTAAGGGAAATAACCCCAACGATAACCCCAATCACCCCGACGGTTGCACCGATAATTAAGGTGTTGCGTGCTCCGGTTTGGATCGCTTCCCATATCTCTATGGGTCCCATGCGGGTTTCCTTCTTGAGCCAGCTTGCCACGACACACGATATAGTAGCCCAGAAAGCGGCGTAGCCTGGGGAGCGTCCCATCAGCATAAGGATGGTAATGATTACAAGCGGTAGGGCATAGTACCAGTCATTTTTTAGAACGGTTCTCCAATGGGGAAACTCTTCATCTTTGATCCCGAAAATCTTGAGTTTTTTAGCCTCAAAATGGATCATGCAGAATACGGCGAAAAAATACATCAGCGCCGGTCCGATGGAGATCATCATGATATAGGAGTAGGGCAGGCCGGTGAGCTCTGCCATCAGGAATCCCCCTGCACCCATGATGGGGGGGAGAAACATCCCGCCGATAGAGGCAGCAGGTTCGATGGCTCCAGCAACATGAGGACGAAAGCCTGCTCGCTTCATCAGGGGGATGGTAAAGGCGCCAGTGGAAACCGTATTGGCAATAGCGCTCCCAGATACAGAGCCAAATAGTGCCGATGCAATAACCGCGACCTTTGCCGGGCCGCCGGTGCTACGCCCTGCCAGCGCTAGGGGTAAGTCGATAAAAAAGCGTCCCGCTCCAGATTTGTGCAGAAACGCTCCGAAAAAGATGAACAGAATAACGTAGGTGGCGAGTACATTGGCCATAACCCCGAACACGCCGTTAGTCGTGAGAAACAAGGCATTGCAGATCCGTTCTATGCTGAAACCGCGATGTGCAAAAAGTTCTGGCAAGTAGGGGCCGAAATAGGCAAACGCTACCATGGATACGCCGATGAAGGTCATGGACCAGCCCAGTACGCGGCGACACACTTCGAACGAGATTAAAACTCCAGTAATGCTGATAAGGGCATCGAGTTCGTTCTCTGCCCCCGCACGCCAGTTGAGGGCTTCAAATTGGCTCAACCAGTAAAAGACCACCCCCCCTGCAACCATCGCAAAAAGGACGTCGGATGGGGTAGGAGAATTGTCCCAGCGACGCACGAAAAACCCTTCAACATACTGCAATATAAAAGATAGTACAATAACTACGGTTAGCAGCGGCCACATAGGGGCAAGTGCACTAAGCCCCGCACCAATCCCTTCGTGGAATTGGTCGGAAATGGACATGAGACGCTCATAAAAAACCGTGTGATCTTCGTAATAGGTAAAGATAGAAGCAGCACAGGTGAGAATAAACGCGAGCATCAGGTTTAACCCTCCCCGTACCCAGGTTTTGCCAGCAGGATAGAGGAGAAATACCAGGACGTAGGTGATTAATACGTATACACCCAAGTGATACTGGGTCCCAACCGAGCTTATTCCTGCGGCGTAGAAGTAAAACAGTACTAGCGCTAAAGCTAATAGAGCTACTACTAAGTTCCAGAATCCACTCGGTTTGCGAAACGACTTGGAGTCTTTTTCGACAATTTTTTTCAGTTTCTCCTGCTCTTCTGGGCTTAGATCATCAAAGTTTTTTTCCATTTCATCGGACATAGCTCGCTCCGTATCGGTGTAACGCGGGGACAATGTTTTCATTAAAAAAGGAACGGGAGCCTGAAGTGGCCCCGTTCCCTTTAGGTCAGGATGTGGATTGTGTTTCTACTTCTGCTCAGGGGTCAGAGTCAAACCTTTTTCTGTCCAGAACTTCTGTGCTCCAGAATGTACCGGAGTAGCTATGCCAAACAATCCATCTTCAATACTCATGGATTTCGCAGCGCGACTGGCACTGACCATGAAACCCAGCCCTTGAGGTGAGTAGATGTTACTCAGTGCAGTGTAGACATGCTCATCTTTCACGTGCTTGCCGGCGGCCCAGACAGCTGAGTCCTGGATGGTATGCACATCGTAATCTACCCCATGGTAGGTCCCTTCGGGGATAATAACCTTGGTGTAGTAGGGGTTTTCCTGGAAGAAACCTGTAGCTTCACCTGCTTCTACCAAACTCAGGATTTTGATGTCGTTGCTTGCAGCAGTCTGGATAACAGCCGAGTTGGGGTAGCCGGCAAAAACCCATAGCGCGTCAATGAGCTTATCTCCCAGAGCAGAGGCCCCTTGGCTGTAGCCGATAAATTCTTGATTGATCTTATCCCACATGTTTACCCCAGCGAAATAACGCTGTGCCGAGGCCGCTGCTCCTGAGCCTGCCGGACCTACGGCAACGCGCTTCCCTTCCAGGTCGCTTACATTGTTGATGCCGCTAGAGGCAAGAACCACCAGATGCGCCGGAGCACCGTACAGGTAGCTTATCGCATGTACATTGGTGTATTTGCGGGTATCATTGGTTAATTGTCCGTTGCGTGCTAGGTATATATCTCCAGAATATACGATGCCAAAATCGGCATCTCCGGAGTTTATGCGGCGCAAATTCTCCACCGATCCGGCGGAAGCCATGTTGGATACCTCCACGTCGCGATCAACCTTGGAGAGTATTGAGGAGATCGCATTGGAGAAAAACTGGAACGTACCCCCATCCGGACCGCCAGAAAATGCAAGACGAGTTTTCGCCGCGACAGCAGCTGAAGCGCCAAACAGCATGGTTGTAGCCAATAGACCCACTAGCAGGATGGAAAAAACCTTTCTCTTGTTCATAATAGAAATCCTCCTTGTTTAAGAGTGAAACGTCGTTATTTGTAACAAGCTGTACAAGACAGAGTTACCCGTTGCTCGGTATGAGGGAGCAGCGAAAGCGAGAATGTACGCTAAAGCTATATATGAAATCAACAAAAACTGTGCAAATATTTTTATTTTTTTTTCCATTTATATGATAAATCAGGCTTTTTATATGCGTACTTTATACAGCATAGAGTTGGTTTCACCAAGGTTTGAGCGGATTTTCCAGTAGAAAATAAAACGTTATTATATAATGTGGCGCAAATTTAAAAATCTACTTAGAGATAAGTTGTAAGGATTTGGCCTTCAAATAAAAAAGCATAGACGTTTCTATACATACGCACTTGCTAAAGTCCATTCTATTTTCTAAGATTCGCGCGAATTGCTCTACAACTAATAATTTAAAATCCCAAAGGTGTATTCGTGATATTAGAGACGTTATTCCCCATTATTGCCCTGATTGTGCTTGGTTACGGCGTGCGCCGCTATGAATTTGTCCCCCTCGAATTCTTCCGCGCGTCCGACAAGCTGGTGTATTTCATCTTTTTCCCAGCTATGCTGTTCTGGAAGGTTAGTACTGCGGCGGGGGCGGATGCGGTTGATCCATCTCTGATCTGGGCCGGAATTATGGCGGTGAGTGTGATTTTTCTTGCGAGCACAGTATTCATTGTCAAGGGTGGGGTGGCGCCGTATCAGGCAGGGAGCTTTTCGCAGAGCTGTTACCGTTTCAATACCTACATCGGGATGGCGGTGGTATTGCAGGCGATGGGGGATGCCGGCGTGGTGCAATTTGCGGTGCTGGTGGGGGTTTTGATTCCGCTTATAAATGTTATGGCGGTCACTGTTTTGATCTGGTTTTCCGGGCGGGAGATGACCCGCGCGCAAAAACAGCGCCACCTGTTGCGCGCCCTTGCATCCAATCCGCTTATCCTTGCGTGTGTGGCGGGGTTAATTCTGTCAGCGTCGGGGCTGCAGCTACCAAGGTTTGTCAACAATACCTTTGCTCTCGCTTCTATGGTGGCGCTCCCGCTGGCGCTGATCTCTATCGGGAGCGCATTTTCGTTCAAACACCTGCCTGGGTACCTGCGTCTGTCTGGGATTGCAGTGGTGTTTAAGATGGTATTGTTACCCTTGGTCGGCGCTTTGTCTCTGTACCTGTTTGGGGTGGAGGGGAACACATTTAAAACCGCGATGATCTTTTTCTGTCTCCCCACCTCTACTGCTATCTACGTACTTTCATCCCAGCTCAACAGCGATACAAATCTCGCATCCGCCTCTATTGTTCTTTCCACGCTGGCATCGCTCGTATCCCTCTCTGCGGTATTGTGGTGGGTTTAACCTGAAATGGCGCATCCCTTTCGGGATGCGCCATTTTCTTGAACGGGAACATTTCAGGTGTAGCGCAGATGGGTCAATCCACGTCGGGCTCGACAAAAATTTTGTCGCTGCAGTAGGTGACGATGAGGTGGAGGAAATCTTCTCCGTAGCGTTTCAGTTTGTGCTGCCCTACGCCGTTGATCTGCAGGAACGCAGTTTCGTCGCGCGGTAGATAGTGGGCCATCTCTATGAGGCTGGCATCGCTGAATACTACAAAGGGGGGCACACCGGTGCTGTCTGCTATATGCTTGCGCTGCTGTTTTAGTTGTGTCAGCAACTCTTCGTCATAATCCAGGTCGGTAGCGCGTTTTTTCGGCTGCTTTTTGGTAACTGCCTTGATGCGTGGGCGCGATAGGGTTAGTTGCTCTGCGCCGGTGAGGATGGGGCGTGCTGCTTCGGTGAGTTTCAGCACCGAGAAGTTGGCTACATCCTGGCGCAGATATCCCAGATGTACCAGCTGGCGCAGCAGACTGTTCCACCCTTCTTGGGGTTGGTCTTTTCCAATGGCGTAGGTGCTTAGGGTGTTGTGTTTAAGATCTATAATGCGCTGTGCGGTGGAGCCGCGCAACACGTCGATCACATGTTTGGCACCAAAGCGTTGCCCCGTGCGGTACACGCACGAGAGGAGCTTTTGTGCGTCTTTGGTGGCATCGTAACGCTCTGGCGGATTGAGGCACAGATCGCAGTTGCCGCAGTCGGTGGCGAGATGTTCGCCGAAGTAGCCGAGCAAGGTGCGTCTCCGGCAGGTGAGAGGCTCAGCAAACCCCACCATGGCGTTGAGCTTAAAGAGCTCGATCCGCACCTGTTCTGGATTGTTCCCCTGTTCAATTAGACTGCGGGCGATAGCGATATCCCCATAGCCGAACAGGAGCAGCGCCTCCGCTTCAAGCCCGTCCCGCCCCGCACGTCCAGTCTCCTGATAGTAGCTTTCGATATTTTTGGGCAGATCGTAGTGAACCACAAAGCGGATGTTGGATTTGTCGATCCCCATCCCGAATGCCACCGTCGCGACGACAATCTGGATGTCGTCGCGCAGAAACGCCTCCTGCACGCGCTGGCGCTCCTGAGCTTTCAACCCTGCATGATATGCCGCCGCGCGGAACCCGGCACGGCACAGTTTTGCACTGATATCGTCCACCCGTTTGCGGCTTAAGGCATAGACAATACCCGCCGGTTCGGCCCCTGCTTGTCTGGGATAGCGCTGCAGAAAATCCTGCAACTGGCGCATGGGCTGCTGTTTTTCCACTACCGTATAGCGGATATTGGGGCGGTCAAAGCTGCTGATAAAGGTTTTAGCCCCCTGCAGGTGGAGGCGCTGGATGATGTCCTGGCGTGTTTGTTCATCTGCGGTAGCGGTGAGAGCGATAAGGGGGATGTCTGGGAACAGGTGGCGCAGCTGGCCGAGGTGGATATACTCGGGGCGAAAATCGTGTCCCCACTGCGATACACAGTGAGCCTCATCCACGGCAAACAGCGCAATATCCACATCTTCCAAGCGTTCAAGAAACCCCGCACTCATGAGGCGTTCGGGTGCAACATAGAGCAGATCAAGCTCCTGCTGGTGCAACCTGGCCAGCACCTGCCGTGCCTTGTCTGCCCCCAGCGAGGAGTTATAGTACGCCGCACGCACTCCGCATGCGCACAGGGCATCCACCTGATCCTTCATCAGCGATATCAGTGGTGATACCACCAGTGCAACCCCCTTACGGTGCAGGGCGGGGATCTGGTAGCACAGCGACTTCCCGCCGCCGGTGGGCATCAGCACAAAGCAGTCTGCCCCGGCGATAACACGCTCAACAATCTCCTGCTGCAAGGGGCGAAAGTGCTGAAAGCCGAAAACCTGTTCCAGGGTTTGATGGGGAGTTTGGTCCATGGTTGTTTGTCTTGATAAAATAGGGGGAGATGGAAGATTTCACTTATTTTCACACTTATTTCCACTTGTACGCGCCGGCACGCAACACTGTGCGCGTAACAATTTTGACGATAACACAAATAACCGTTTCAAGCCATGCGCCTAGAATGAATGCACAGCCGCGCCCTGTCACATAGAGCCCTAGCGCGCAGGTGACTTTTGCGCGTGTTCCCAAAAGCGCGCAACTCAACAGTTTTGGCGGGAGATGACCCGCGCGACAGGCTTGTGGTTCTTAAGCGTTGTCGTACATCTCTTTAGTGAAATATTGGCGGGTAATGTTATCCAGCTGTGTTTGCAGTGCACCTTGCGAAAGAGTTGAGACCTGCTGGTATAGAGCTGGTGCGATCCCTTTAAATATATCAAGCAGCTCCGGGTCGAAGTGGCTTCCACGCCCTTCTTCAAGAATTTTCAGGGCCTTGTCGAAGGGGATAGGCTTCTTGTATGACCGCCTCGAAGTCAGAGCGTCGAAAACATCAGCAATGGCAAAAATCCTCGCATTGATGGGGATATGTTCTCCGCTGAGCCCACATGGATAGCCGTTGCCGTTGAACTGTTCATGGTGATAGCGAACCACGTCCTTGGCATCTTTGAGCCAATCGGAGTGTTTGACAATATCGACGCCGTGGGTGACATGGTGGCGCATGCTTTCCTGTTCATCGCGGGTCAGGGGACCTTTTTTCAGCAGAATCTCATCGCTGATGCCGATTTTCCCGATATCGTGCAAAAACGCCCCTTTGATAAGCGATTGGATCGAATGGGAGCTCAAACCGAGGGTTTCGGCCAGCATTACTGAATAGACGGTGACACGGTAATTGTGAACATAGGTGTTGCTGTCCCGTTTAGCTACGGCATTGCCGAGAACCCTTAAGGTTTCAATATTTGCCTGCAAAAGATTTTCGGTCTGCTTGGATAAACGTTGCATCAGAGTGATAAGGATAGGATAGAGGATCAAAGTGGTTAGAACGACGATCCCCACGGTGCCCAGCACGGAATAGATGATCTGCTGCTGAACCTGGTGCTGAACGTGTGCCGAAATAGCATACAGACCTTCGACGATGGCTGCCCGTTCACCCTGACTGTTGGTGAGAGGATACACAAGTTGAATGTGGGCTGTGTTATCAATGTCGCGATACTTGTGGTACGCTCCTGCTTGAGCTGACACTTGATGGTCCAATGAGCTCATCAGCGCCTCAACTTTTTGTGCATAGATATACTGGGCGTCTTTTTCGACCACAATGGTGTTTCCGGACAAATCGTGGATTGCAGAATAAACCAGGTGTCCCATCCCCAGGTTGACTTTCCCGGCAATGGAAAGCGCTTTGAGCTTTGCGTTCAGGGCCGATGTCTGTGCCAGTTGCGCTTCATCCAGGAGGGGGCGAACTTCATCATTGAAGCGGATAACAATTTCGTCCGCGCGTCTGCCCACCTGGTTGCCGAGCTTGTGGAATTCAATAAAAAAAACAGTGACTGCCAGACAGACAGAAATCAGGACGCAGGCTATAAGCAGGCGAAAAAACAGCTGGCGCTGAATCGTTGCTTTGATGGAGTATTTAGGGGATGGCGACATCATGGCAGGCACAACACTGGTGTGTTATAGTGTTCTTTAATTTCCGGTGGACAATGTGACGTTTCTTGCTCGGGGCTGTCCTATGGATGGGGTGGATCTCCGAGCTGAACAGTTTTTACACGGTGAGCAAATGCAAAAGATGGGACTGTGGATAGCCTTTTTATCCGTACTTGTTAGCGGTTGTACCATGCCGCCAACATTTTTGTCCAGAGGTAACGCCTGCCTGGAAATTCAGGAAGTACATCTGCAGTGTCAGGAAAAAAACCACGAATATCAGGAGGTTATCGCGACGCTGAAACGTGAGGTGGCGAAGCTGGAAGACACCACTGCGCAGCTAGAAGAAGACCGATGTTTTCTTTACCGTAAGGTTGAAGATTTGAACCGGACGATTGAGCGCCAACAATCAGTTGTTTCGTTACAAAAAGCTGTTATTAGCCTGTTTGATGATTCTAACCATTCCATGCAAACAAATATCGAAGAGCAGTTAGCGGCGCAAACAGACCACATAAATTCAAGTTGCAATGCGGATAGGTGGGTGTTCACAAACGATTCACTTTTTGTGCCCCAGACCACTGTTTTGAGTGCGGCGGGGGAAGAACAACTCAAAAGGGTTGTGCATGAATTAGGGCAAAAAGACGATATCTTCGTTCGCGTTGAGGGACATGCGGATGATCGGCGCCTGAGAGAAACAGCCGATTACGCCGACAACTGGGAACTTTCCGCCCTGCGCGCGGCAGCTGTTGTTTCGTTCTTGCAGCATGCAGGCAGTCTGCCTGCAGAACGGTTGTCCGCTACCGGCTATGGTTATTATCAACCCGTGGTTTCAAATGAAAGCCCAGCAGGACGACAGCAGAACAGTCGCATTGAGATTGTCACAGTAAAAGCGGAATGAAGCGCGGAATTAGTGTTGCAGCAGGTTCGTGCAAAACGTTGGATTCTCACTTCAAGCCTTACAGGTGCGCTACCCCTTGCTGGTGCGATACCGTATCCCCCTTTCCCCTCAGATTACCCCTCCCAGAATCCCCGCCAGCGTTAACCCACTTATGCAGAGCCAAAGCGCAGTGCCCTGGATGAAGGTGCGCGCTCCAACCTTTTGCAACAGGTCACGCGTCAGACCACTGCCGACAAAAAACAGACTCAACACCAGCAGAATTTTTGCGCCCCGATTTATCCAACTCCATAGCGGCTCGGCCTGGGGAAACAGGGTATGTAATGCTGCCGCTGCAATGAAGAGGACAATAAATACAGGTACACGTGCGCGTCCCCCAGCTTTGCTGAAGCTACTTGCCGCCAGTGCGAGAGGTACTATCCACAGAGCGCGCGTCAGTTTAACCACGGTTGCCTGGTGCAGGGCCGTGTCGCCATAGGCCGCCGCTGCCCCCACCACACTGCTGGTGTCGTGGATCGCAATTCCCGCCCAAGTGCCAAATTGCTCTTGCCCCATGCCGAAGAGATGCCCCAGCACGGGAAACAACAACAGTGCTACCGCATTGAGGGTAAATACCGTAGCCAGCGCGATGGCAGCTTCATCGTTTTTTGCTTCTACAATCGGGGCGATGGCGGCAATGGCGCTGCCGCCGCAGATGGCGGTGCCGCAAGAAACCAGAATCGTTGTGCGCGGGGGGATGTGAAGCATGCGCCCGAGGAGATAGCCGAGGGTGAGGGTGAGCAAAATACCACTCAAGGTTATACTGAAAGAGTCCCGCCCCACCTCCCACACTTGTGCCAAGGGGAGGCCAAAACCCAATCCCACTACGGCGCTTTGGAGCAGAAGCCTGCTCCCGGAGGCGCTAACACGCGGCCACGGATTTTTCCACATCAGGGCGTAGATTATCCCGAGGCTCAACGCCACGGCTGGACTAACTCCTGGAACGAGACAGAGCATAATCCCGAGTATATATATTGCTTTGGCGCTGCGGTGCATAAACATTGTGCGCATGGCATCTCCTGTGTGTTGGGATAAAAAGATAACATCAGGGAGAACTTTAGCAGCAGTATTACATAAATAAAAATCGATAATATTTGCTAAATACATAAACTATATTTATGTTGGCAGCTGAGACTGCCCCCTCTTGACCATATTGATCCTCTTGTGAGATTGCCCCATGTTGACGGTGCGCCGATTGGAAATATTTGTACAGGTAGCGGAAAGTGGCCATGCCACCGCTGCAGGGAAAACTCTGGGACTCACCCAGGCGGCCGTGAGTATGGCGCTTGCACAACTGGAAGAGTATCACGGTGGTCCACTGTTTCACCGCAGTGGTCGCACCTTACAGCTGAATGAAAAGGGGAGGGTGGTCCTGCCGCTGGCGCGCGAAATTCTGCGTCAGGTTAAAGCATTGCGCCGCGTGTTGAACACCTCCTGGGATCACCCCATAGGTCAGCTCCAGATTGGAGCGAGCACCACCATTGGCAACTATGTTCTCCCCCAACTGATGGGGAAGTTTACCCGCCGTTATCCGCAGGCAGAAGTGCAACTGGATGTAGGGAACACTGAAGCGATAGCCCGAAAAGTGGTGGCTGGAGAGCTTGATATTGGTTTGATTGAAGGGCCGTGTCATGCCCCAGAGCTGGAGTGTACCTTCTGGCGTGACGATGAACTTCTGGTTATCTGTGCACCGCAACACCCTTGGACCGAGGTGGAAATGGTTACAAGGGGCGCTCTTGTAGCCGAGACTTGGATCATACGCGAGCCCGGCTCGGGCACGCGCGAAGTGTTTGAAGCCGCCCTAGGTATCGATGCACCCCAAGTGACGCACCGTTTGGAGCTGGGGCACACCGAGGCGATCAAAAAAGCGGTGCAGGCAGGGCTGGGGGTAGGTTGCCTCTCGCGCCTCGCCCTTCACACCGAACTCGATCTCGGGCACGTAGTTGCAGTCCGCACCGAACTTCCCCTCCAGCGTGAGCTTAGCATCATCACCTGGCGGGGGCGCGAACAGGGGGCGCTGGCGCGCGCATGTCTGGAGATGCTCAAAGAGTAAAAACATGTCTGTATGCGCTCTTTTGTCCAGCTTGACTTCCCGCTCTTGACTCCCGGCTCTTGACTCTTGTATATCCGCCTGATATTACTTCCACCCACCATATTCATGGTGTAATCTTTCTCTTTTTCACCCTACCCAACCAGGAGTGCATCATGATCGCAACAGCTGCTACAGAACCAGGCCTTATGACGGTGGTGGGGATCCCATTTCTGATTTTTTTGGCGCGCATCCTTGATGTAACGATCGGAACCCTGCGCATCACCTTTGTCTCCCGTGGGTTGAAATATCTGGCTGCGCCGCTGGGCTTTATCGAGATGTTGATCTGGGTCTTGGCCATCTCGCAGGTTATGCAACACCTCAACAGTTGGAGCACATACATTGCATATGCCCTTGGTTTTGGTATGGGTAACTATGTAGGGTTATTGCTCGAAGAGCGTCTTGCGATGGGAAGCCTCATCATCCGCACCATCACTCCACATCAGGAAGCCTCTGGGTTGACTACCGCGCTATGGGAGGCGGGGTTTGGTGTCACCAGTGTTGATGCCCGCGGGGAAACTGGTCCGATGAAGGTTATTTTCACCGTAGCTAGACGTCGGAATCTTGCAAAGGTGATTAACCTCATCAAAAAAATTGATCCCAACGCCTTTTACACTATTGAAGATGTGCGCTTTTTTCATGAAACAATGCCCACCCACCCCCTGCGTAGACAGCGCCGCCCTTTTGCCGGGGTATTTGCGGGTAAGGCGCGCAAGTAAAACTTAGCGCGTTCCGCTAACCTTTACACACAGCTCCGTTTGAATAGGCGTTGTCAAATGCTGACAATATAGGTACTGTTTGTGCACAGGTTTGGACGCGAGCAGGTTTGGACACAAGTATAAATAAGTTTTTAAGCTATGGATTCGGAGTGCCGAGGGCTGGATTGGATAGATTTTGAAGGTGTGCGTCGAGTGGTTGACAACTAGACATAAGGAGATTTGCGCAGGTGCGCATGCGTTGGTGCATGAACCGAAGTGTAATGCGGCAGAGGGGCGTGGAGTTTTGCGCGGAGTTTTGCCTGTGCTGGCTGCGTTTTTACTTGCCGCTATGCTTGCTGGTTGTGCCGTGGGGCCAGACTACCGGACCCCAGAGCTCACTATTCCCGCACACTGGAGTGCGCCGGCAGATGCCCGCACACTCGACACCCTGGTGCTCGCTCACTGGTGGCGTGAGTTCAACGATCCGCTTCTCAATGAACTGGTATCCGCTGCACTGGCTGCCAATCTCGATCTATCTACGGCACGTGCACAATTGCGCGAAGCGCGCGCACGCCGCGATATGAGCGGGGCGCGTCTCGGACCGATGCTGGATGGAGCGCTGAGTGGTTCCCGTACCACTTCGAGCGCACAAAGTGGCACCGGCTCCACGCGTAAGCTGTATAGCGCTGGTTTTGATGCGAGTTGGGAGCCCGATATTTTTGGAGAGGTACGCCGCAGCGTGGAAGCTGCTGCGGCTGATGTTGATGCCAGTGCCGAGAGTTTGCGCGATACGCGCGTATCCCTCGTCGCCGAAGTGGTGCTCAACTACGTGGATCTGCGCACCGCCGAGCGCCGTTTGGTGGTGACCGAGGCGAGCGTTGCCGAGCGCAGTGAAACCTACGAACTTACCCGGTGGCGCGCGCAAGCAGGATTGGTTTCGGAACTTGACGTCGCTCAGGCGCGCACCAATCTAGAGAGCTCCCGTGCGGCATTGCCTGCATTGCGCACCGCTGTAACTGGGGCGCAGAACCGTCTTGCTGTACTGCTTGGGCGCTCCCCTGGGGAATTACGGGAGCGTCTCTATGCAACCGCAGCGGTGCCACACACTGATACCCCCGCCGCTGCCGGGATCCCAGCTGCCGTGTTGCACCTGCGCCCCGATGTGCGCTCGGCTGAGCGCCGTCTCGCCGCGCAAACTGCGCGCCTGGGAGAGGCCGAAGCGGCACGCTATCCAAGTTTCAGGCTCTCTGGTTCAATCGGACTGGAGGCCCTTACGTTCTCCAGCCTTGGCGATAGTGGCGCAGATACGCGCTCCCTGCTCGGCAGCGTCACCGCACCGATCTTCCATTCAGGTAGTATCCTTGCCAATATTGAGGTGCAGGATGCGCTGCTACAACAGACCCGCCTGGCGTACGAGGCGACGGTGCTCACTGCGCTCGAAGAGGTTGAAAACGCCCTTGAAGGGGTGGTTAACGCCAAGCAGCGCCGCGCTCAGCTCGAACTGGCAACAGCTGCAGCACGTGAGGCCCACACCATCGCAGAGCAGCGCTACACCAGCGGCCTGATCGATTTTCTCGCAGTGCTCGACAGTCAGCGCACTTTGTTCAATCTCGAAGATCAGCTGGCCAGCAGCACTGGCGATCTCGCCACTGCACAGATCCAGCTCTTCAAGGCCCTTGGCGGGGGGTGGTCGCCAGCTGATGATGTCTGATGCAAACGTTAAGGATACCCCTACTGATACACCGTATTTCTCTGCCATACATACGTCACCATATCTGCCACCCAGAGGTAGGAGCGACATAAAACTATGTGGCACATGTGAGAATAACGCTGGAGTGAATGAGAGTTGTTAGCATGAGTAAAAATACCCGCACCAATACCGCTACCCAGACAACTGAACAGGCCGGTACCCAAGCTGGGATGGCCGACCTTGAAGCTATCCTCGCCACGCAGGGGGGCGGTGGTTTCTTGCGCCGCTGGCGTGTGCCCCTGATCCTCGTGGTGCTTGCGCTGGTGGGGATCTATTTTCTGTTTGGTAGGAACGGCGAGGATGGCAAGGTGCAGTACCGCACCACTGCGGTGACCACCGACACCCTGGTGGTTAAGGTCTCGGCAACGGGACAACTCGAACCTACTAACCAGGTCAAGGTTGGCAGCGAGATGTCCGGCACGGTTGAGACGGTGTTTGTCGATGACGACGATCGCGTGACCAAAGGGCAGGTGCTGGCGGTGCTCGATCTGTCGAAATTCAAAGATGCCGTGGCCAGATCGCGTGCGGCTGTGGGTGTAGCACAGGCGAGTGTGGCGCAGGCGCAGGCGACGGTAACAGAGGCACGTGTACGCATTGAGCGTTACCGCGAGGTGGCACAACTGTCGGGTGGCAAGGTGCCGTCAAAGACCGAAATGGACGCCGCCGAGGCGGAACTGGCGCGTGCCGTGGCCAATGTGGCAAGTGCACAGGCGAGTGTCGCGCAGGCGCAGGCTGCATTGCGCAGTGATGAGACCGATCTTAAAAAAGCGCATATCCGCTCCCCCATCAATGGAATGGTGCTGGAACGTGCGGTTGATCCAGGGCAGACGGTTGCTGCATCGTTACAGGCGGTGACCCTGTTCACACTGGCCGAAGATCTTTCTAAAATGGAGCTGAAGGTTGACATCGATGAGGCCGACGTTGGTCAGGTCAAGGCAGGTTTGCCCGCGAGCTTTAGTGTTGACGCGTGGCCGGGGCGCCGCTTTGAAGCGCATATCACGCGGGTGGGCTACAACGCTATCAATACCGACGGTGTCATCTCCTATCCTGGTGTGTTACAGGTGGATAACTCCGATCTCAGTCTGCGCCCTGGTATGACCGGTACCGCAGAGATCACCACACTCACCCATGAAAACGCGGTACTGGTACCTAATGCCGCGCTGCGCTTCAGCCCGCCGCCGCCAGCATCGGCTAAAAAACCCAGCCGCGGAATTATGGGTTCCATGATGATGCGCCCATCGCGTAGCAGAGCGGTGGTAAGTCCGAGCGCTGCAGATGGAAGCCGAACTATCTGGGTGTTACGTGCCGGGGAGGCGGAAGCAGTGCAGGTGAAGACCGGTGCCACTGATGGCCGCGTTACCGAGATTCTCGAAGGAGAGCTCGAAGCTGGTATGGACGTAATCACCGAGATCGCGAGCGGCAGGTGATGAACGTGAATGACGCACTGATTAGTCTGACCGCTATCACCAAAACCTACGGTGAAGGACAGGCCGCCTTTCAGGCGCTAAAAGGGATCGACCTGGAGGTTATGCGGGGTGAGTTTGTCGCGGTGATGGGACCGAGCGGTTCGGGTAAATCTACCGCCATGAATATCCTCGGCTGTCTGGATATCCCCACCAGCGGCCACTACACCTTTCAGGGTGTCCATGTTGAGAAGATGTCACGTGATCAGCGTGCGTTACTCCGACGCAATTTCATTGGCTTTGTATTTCAGGGTTTTAACCTGCTGGCGCGCACCACCGCGTTGGAGAATATCGAGTTGCCGCTGATCTACCGTGGCACCCCGAGCGCCGTCCGCCATGCGGCAGCGCGTGCAGCACTGAAGCAGGTTGGGCTCGAGGGGTGGGAAAATCATACCCCCGGCGAACTCTCTGGTGGGCAGCAGCAGCGTGTGGCAATTGCGCGCGCCATTGTCACCAACCCAATCGTGCTCCTTGCCGACGAGCCCACCGGTAATCTTGACAGCCAGACGAGCCAGGAGGTTATGGAACTGATCAGCAGCCTCAACCACGATAATGGGATCACCGTATTGATGGTCACCCACGAGCCCGAAATGGCTGCCTACGCCCGGCGTATCGTCCATTTTGTAGATGGTCGGATAGATAGCGATGATAGCGATACCCCGCAACAGGAGCGTGCCTGATGTGGTGGAATACTTTACTGTTGGCACTGCGCGCCATCAGCCGCAATCTGATGCGCTCGTTTCTCACCATCCTTGGGGTGGTGATCGGCGTGGCTGCGGTGATCACTATGGTGACGCTGGGCAACGGCGCGACCCAGTCGATTTCTGACCAGATTTCGAGTATGGGGAGCAATCTGCTGATGGTCCGCCCAGGGCAGCGCTTCGGTCCCGGTGCAGCAGCAGCGCCGCGCTTCAAGCTTGCCGATGTCGAGGCAGTGCGCAATCAAATCAGTGGCATCGCGGCAGTGGCTCCGGTGGCGGGCAGCGCAGCCACGGCGGTATATCAGGCGAACAACTGGTCCACCTCAATCACGGGTTCCACCAACGACTACTTTACGGCCGGCAACTGGGAGATCGCCAACGGGCGCGGATTTAGCGACGCTGAAGAGCGCAGCGGTAAAGCTGTGTGTGTGATTGGCGATAGCGTGCGCGACAAGCTCTTTGGGCAGCAGAACCCCGTGGGGGCCGAGATCCGCATCAAACAATTTTCGTGCGAGGTTATTGGACTGCTCAAGGCAAAGGGGCAGTCGGCGATGGGGTCCGATCAGGATGATACCGTGGTTATGCCGCTACGCACGGTGCAGCGGCGTCTTGTGGGCAATCAAGATGTGAGTATGATTATGGTGTCAGTCGCTGCGAATGTCTCGATTGATACCGTAAAACAGCAGCTTGAACTGCTGCTGCGCGAACGGCGTCACCTGTCAGATTTTGAAGAGGATGATTTTCGGGTATTGGATACGCGCCAGATCGCTGATGCCCTTACCGGTACAACCCGTATCCTCACTCTGCTCCTTGGCGCGGTGGCGGCGGTGAGTCTGCTGGTGGGTGGTATTGGGATCATGAACATCATGCTGGTGTCAGTTACAGAACGCACGCGCGAGATTGGGATCCGCCTTGCCATTGGCGCCCTCGAACGTGAGGTGCTGTTACAGTTTCTTATCGAAGCGGTGGCACTGTCGAGCTTGGGTGGGCTGATCGGTATCGCGCTGGCTGCAGGGGCGTCCATCTTTTTGGCAGGGCTGATGTCGGTGCCCTATCTCTTCGATCCGGTGATCAATCTACTCTCGTTCGCGTTTTCTGCCGCTATCGGCGTGATTTTTGGCTATTTCCCTGCGCGCCGTGCCGCGCGTCTCGATCCTATCGAAGCCTTACGCCACGAGTAGGGAGCGCTTCCTTCATCGAGACGCCTTTGCGCTTACACGCAGGTGATCCCGCAGATGGTCCCGCAGATGGTCCCGCAGATGGTCCCGCAGATGGTCCCGCAGATGGTCCCGCAGATGGTCCCTAATCGGCAGGAATTATTCATCAAACTCCACCTCTGTTTTGAACCCCGGGGGTTTTACCGCCAGCACTGAACAAGTCAACTGATCAAGAATGGCTTCGGCGGTATTACCTATAATAAATCCCGCTATCCCTGTGCGCGCCACCGTACCCATCACTACAAGATCCACCCGCAACTTTTCTGCCAGTTGCGGTATCACCTTCTTCCCCGACCCCTTGGGCAGATGAAAACTGGGCGACAGCCGGCGGTAGGTGTCGGCACCTATGGAATCGCGCAGCTGCTCCCCCAGCTTATACAATCCCTTGCGGTGCAGGATATGGGTTCTTTCCACATAGGCAGATATGCCGTCACTCGTGGTTATATCGCGCGACATCAGGGTTTTTTCCCCGATCGCTTCCCACGCGTGGGCGATATGAAGAGAAGCGATGTTGGATAATGCGAGTTCGCTGGCCTGGGTAAGAATATCCTGGTTAAGGGCGAGATCCCGCCCTAACGGATGCAACGGATCAAAGTCCACTGCCGCTAAAATACTGTTGTAGCTCGGTGTTTCGTGGGGTTTCATAATCCACACAGGACAGGGGCATTGGCGCAGCAGGTCCATGTCGAA
>JAVERS010000020.1:0-49255 GCA_034007015.1 Desulfuromonadaceae bacterium | reverse complement strand
GTCTTGCTGCATCACATCCCAGTTATAGTGCGGGTTGCCCCAACGCTGCCCTTCTGCGCAGAAATAATCAGGCGGAACCCCAGCGACTACTGTGGGTTTTAGGTTTTCATCCAGTTTAAACAGGTGATGGTTCGCCCATACATTGGCGCTGTCGTAGGCAACGGCTATGGGGATATCTCCCAACAACTCAATCCCGCGCTGGTTGGCATCACGATGAATCTCTTTCCAGCGCCGCCATAGCAGGAACTGTTCCCGCTCCAGGCGCTCAATAAGAGGACGATGTTTAGCCGCAAAATGCTCAAGTACAGCTTCGTCATGATGTTTGAACTCAGAAGGCCACTCATACCAAGGGCGATCCTTAAAGTGAGTACGCAGTGCCACAAATACAGAATAATTTTCCAACCAGTTAGCATGGGTGTGTTTAAAAGCCTCAAATGCTGGCGTGTCCTCCTTGGTAAAGGTTATATCTGCAGGAAGAAGAGCAGGGTCTATCCCATGAGATGAATACGCTTGGTACGGTGACCGATCAGCATGTGGCGGGGACAGAGGCAACATCTGCCACACCGATAAGCCACTCTGCTCCATCCAGTCGAGAAAACGCTCAACATGCTGGTCCAGCACCCCGGAAGGGAGAGACGTTGGATGGAGCAACACTCCTGCTTTACGCATAAATACCTCAATTTCTGTAATTTCATCCCCTAGGGTATATGCGTATTTCCCCTAGTTCGGGGGCATAAAAGGGGTTATTAAAAAAATAGCCAACATAACAACAGTTGCAATAGATTAGTTGCGCCGCATGGTACCGGCATTTTCCATGTCCCCACCTCCGTGAGAAAGGGGGTTTTTCAGGTTCTGAGGTGGAACCATTTCCAACATCTGATACAGGCGGATAAGATGACGCCGAAACAGTTGATCAAAGTCGCGTACGCTTGCCGCAGGATTTAAATCCCCAAACCACCAGAACCAGTCTGAACCCTCACACACTGCAAGTTGTTCCTTGGTTTCATTCAGCTTGTGTTCCGACAGTTCTGCCGCTGCTACAGAGCGGTCAAAGCAATTCTTCGCTTCCACCAGCATGTTCCAGGCAGCATTTTTATCTTTCTCCCCAATCCAGGTGGAAAAAGAACCAAACACCCAGCTGCCTGGGACTATAGTGTCGAGCTTAACCCTGGCACATTCTTTCTCAGTGCTTAGGAGAGCGCTGAAGGTGGTCATGTTCAGGTTTGGATCGGAGCTGAGTTTTCGATACAGGGTCTGCAAAAACGAGTAGCCATTGTCGGGGTAGTACTCCCACGCATTCTCCCCGTCGAGGATAATAGTCACCACCCGTTTGGGGGCATCTGCGCCAAAGTTTTTGCGGATATTGTGCAGATGTCCGCAAAAATCGGCCGCGGCATCATCGGGGTTCCAGGTTTTATATTCAAACCCGATCAGATCCGAAAGCCCGTCATCTCGAAAGAACACGACACATTCGTTCTTGCCATGTTGCACCGGGGCATAGAGACCATTTTTATGCGCAAGAAACGCCTTACCCCCGCTTGAGGCATTACAGGAGTTACGCCACACCCCTTCACCCGATGCGGTCCAGCGTATGCCCCACTTATCTAGCGCCTCAATAGCTGCCGAGCTGATACCACCTTCGGATAACCATACCCCGGCGGGGCGCGTGCCAAAATGTTGCTCGAACACCTCGAAACCGTGCTGCATATGCCAATCGACGCGCTCCTCTCCGCCCGGATACTCTCGATGTACTGGAGTTGGAGCATCGGGTTGACTTGCATGCATGCTGGAGAAATCAAGCAGCAGGGGCACAATCGGGTGCCCATATGGGGTCATGGAGAGCTCAATGCGTCCTGCTTCCATCAGAATGCGGTAACGCGGGATGATCGATTCAACCACTTCTGCCAACACCTCTATCAGGAGGGTCTGGTCCACTGAGGTAAAATTGTTTTTCCGCGCCATCAGGCGTGAAATGCGGAAATCGTTTTTCTTTATGCTGCTCCCCATCCACGCAAGGTGATACCACACCAACAGATCGGTAAAAAACTGACTGCTGAGATAACCGACTCGCATCACATCGAGATTACCATGGAGATACAATCCCTTGGCGATGTTCGTCAGAGCACGAAATGCCGGATAGGGCTCAATCATGGTGGGAGCGAAGGCACGCTGACAGGCCGAAATGATGTCTGCTCGTTCATCCGGAGATGCAGCGACAGGGGTGACCCCAGCCACGAGGTTAAGAAGTGGATCGTCAGTTGGGGTTCCGTCTTTGAGCCACGCGCGCATCTGCGCAGCATAGTCACTGAGTTGCTCAAGTAATACTGGGGCAAAATTCACCACCACCCGCGCCTCTGGGCACCTTTCGAGATGATACGCCATATCGGAATAGTCCTTTATTGCGTGCAAATAAACCCAAGGCAGATGGTAAGTGCCATCGAGGGCATCCCGATAGTGAGGCTGGTGCATATGCCAGCACAGAACGACATTTATGTTGTTTTCCATATACTTCAATGCTTTCTACATGCGATGTTAGCGCAAATAAAATTACACCCTACTCTATTGACCCCGCCCCGGCTCCTACCGCACCGTGTGCAAGTGCTGACCGAGCATATCGGGGGTAACCAGTACAATCCCGTTTTCATCTACATTAAAACGTTTTTTATCCTCTTCAAGATCTTCCCCAATCACGGTACCGGGGGGGATAATGCACGATTTATCTATTACTGCCCTGTTAATCCGGCAGTTACGCCCAATATCTACTGAAGGCAAAACTACACTATCCTTTACTAGTGCATAGCTGTGGATAAACGTATCGCTGGAGATGATGGAGCGCTTCACCCGAGCACCAGAGAGGATACATCCAGCCGAAACCAGAGAATCAATAGCTTCGCCGCGCCGCCCTTCATCATCAAAGGCAAACTTAGCTGGGGGCAACTGGGCCTGGTAGGTCCAGATGGGCCATTCTGGATTGTACAGATTAAGTTCTGGAGTAATGTGGCATAGATCCATATTGGCGCTCCAGTATGACTCCACCGTACCTACATCACGCCAATATCCGGGTGTGCCATCCTCCCCCTCAAGGGGATAAGCTCTGACATCGTCGCGTCCAATGGTGGAGGGGATGATATCCTTACCAAAGTCTTTGGAAGAGTTAGGGTCATCGTGGTCTTCAATAAGCTTTTCAAACAGAAAGTCGGGTGAAAAAATGTATATCCCCATGGAGGCTAGAGCCTTGTCCGGTTTCCCCGGTATCGCTTCTGGCTCTATAGGTTTTTCGGTAAACTTGGTGATCTTCATGTTTTCATCTACCGACATCACCCCGAAACCGGTAGCTTCCGTGCGGGGAACTTCAACGCATCCAACGGTAACATCCGCGCCAGATTGAGCATGGGCGTCTATCATGCCGCGGTAGTCCATGGCATATACATGATCTCCGCCCAGCACCAGAACATAGCGCGGGTTATGGCGCCGGATAATATCTAGATTTTGATACAAAGAGTTAGCGGTGCCCTGATACCACTCTTTACCGAGGCGTTGCTGTGCCGGAAGCAACTCCACAAACTCCCCTATCTCATAACGCATGAAGTTCCATGCCCGCTGCACGTGGCGGATCAGGGAGTGGGATTTATACTGCACCAGAATCCCAATGTGGCGAATATCGGAGTTGACACAATTGGACAGGACAAAGTCGATAATACGGTACTTCGCTCCGAAGGGTACTGCGGGCTTAGCGCGCCACTGAGTGAGATCTTGCAGGCGGCTTCCCTGGCCACCAGCCAGA
This sequence comes from Desulfuromonadaceae bacterium, assembly GCA_034007015.1. Taxonomy (GTDB): domain Bacteria; phylum Desulfobacterota; class Desulfuromonadia; order Desulfuromonadales; family Desulfuromonadaceae; genus JAIVHC01. Next base: position 45,471 of record JAVERS010000020.1, on the reverse strand, counting down.
ACCAACGCCAGGGTATTGTGGGTGAGCTTATTATTTCGTGGGTGATTTTTCATACCTGCTCCTTCAAATAAGTCTTTGTGCCTTCAACATCGCGCCCTTAAGTCCCATCATATCATCCATTACAAGATACACGGGCATCTTTTCCACCAGCGCGCGCATGGTGCCCTTGTTCAGAAAGAAACTGACAAACTCTGCGCTCGTCATCCAGTCCACCAATTTTGCGCCGATCCCCCCCGCAAGATAGATCCCAGCCCGCGCCGGCCAAATCAACGCTGCATTGCCGACAAACGCGCCATATATATTTACAAATAGGCGCACCGCCTCTCTAGCCGCGTAATCGCCCGCAAGAGCAAGGCGGTGGACTTCGGGAGCGCTGACATGGGTGGCGCCAGCAGGAGCGCGTGGGTGAGCGGGATGTTTTTGTTCTGTGCAGAAGCGGTACAAGGTTTCAAGCCCTGAGCCAGAGAGGATATTTTCATACGAAATACGATCCCAGTGGGAATGCAGCCAGCGCAGGAGGATCTCTTGTTCTTGGTTCAGGGGAGCAAAATTAATGTGCCCCCCCTCGGACGGTTGAGGATAAAAGCACCCGCCGATCTGATACACCGGCGCCACTCCAAGCCCCGTCCCCGCTCCAATAACTAGGCGATTACCGTTCGGATCATACTCCCCTTCATACACGCACACATAGTCTGCCGCAGTAAGGAGATCAACCCCGAGGGCAGCAGCATAGAAGTCGTTTATCAATTCAACCTGCGCGATGGGATGTTGGCGTTTGATCTCGTCGACGCAGATGTGCCACGGGAGGTTGGTCAACTCCACCTGTTTGTCTGTAATCGGACCGGGAAGACCAAAACACGCTCCATCCACATGCGCGATATTATGCTGCTGCAGCAGATGCTGTAGCAGAGCGTAAAAAGAGGGAAAAGCCCCACTTGGGTAGGTAATTTTTTCGCCAAAACGGGTTTCATCCTCAGTATCTTTAAATTGAAAACGTGAGGTGGTTCCCCCAACATCTCCGCCAAGAAGCAGCATAATATCAACACCATTCGCCAGTTAAAGCCTCACAAGCCTAATCAGGCGTGCGCACTTTAATCACATCGTCATTACAATGAACTTACGCCACAAAATGAAAAACAAACCAAATGCACTATACGTGCCAAAGCCCTATTCATTATTGGAACCGTTTCGGCAAGGGAACAGGGATGGTTCATCCTTCTACCCCAAGCTTAGCGGCATACCCGCGTAATACTTTATCTGTACTGTCTCCGCGTAAAACCTGTGCAGTAAGGACCTTACCCAATTGTACTCCAGGCTGGTCAAACGAGTTGAGATTCCACAAAAAACCCTGGAACATTATCTTGTTTTCATAGTGCGCCAATAAGGCGCCAAGGCAAGCTGGGGTCAAACGCGGCGCGTGGATTAAGGTTGCGGGGCGGCCTCCCGGGAATGCATTGTTACGCTCGGAACTCTGCTGTCCGCGCGCGAAGGAGACGATCTGCGCGGCGAGGTTTGCATTGAGCTTTGTCTGGCTCGTAACTCCATCAATAACTCTATCACCACCACTTTGGGGGGAGTTAAAACCGATAAACTGTAGCGGAATTACATCTGAGCCCTGATGCAGAAGTTGATAAAACGAATGTTGCCCGTTGGTGCCTGGCTCCCCGAAAACAATTGGCCCAGTAGGATAATGTAGCTGCTCAGCATAGCGGTTAACCTGTTTACCGTTGGATTCCATATCCACCTGTTGCAGATGCGCGGGAAAACGGCTTAGCGCCTGACTGTAGGGCAAAATTGCGGTGGCACTAAATCCGAGGCAGTTGCGCATATATACCCCGAGTAGGGCATCAAGGAGGGCGGGGTTGACCTTAACATCCTCCTCAAGGGCTAACATATCTTGTTGGTGCGCCCCTTCGAGAAGGTGCGCAAAGACCTCGGGTCCAAAGGCAAGAGAAAGCAATACTCCCCCCACCGCACTGGTTGACGAGAAACGCCCTCCGACAAAGTCGTCGATATAAAAACGCTCCAGCATGTGCTCATCTTGCGTCAGTGGGCTCCCCTGCGCCGTTACCGCTACCATGTGCGCTGCGGGATCTAATCCAGCATCTTTCAGGGTGCCCCGCACCAGAGCGGCGTTGGTAAGGGTTTCCTGCGTGGTACCAGATTTAGACACCAGGATAAACAGGGTGCGGGAGAGATCAAGACGTGCCAGAACTGCGGCGGCGTCATCAGGGTCAACGTTAGAGATAAATTCAGCCTCCATCTTCAGCTTGTTGCCCCTGCGTGCTTCTTGCTCTAGGGCAAGATACAAAGCCCTTGGTCCCAGGTCAGAACCGCCAATCCCAATCTGACACAGGTGAGTGAATGGCTCCCCAGCACTAGAACGGATCTCCCCAGCGTGAAGCGCACGTGCAAAAGTGGCACAGCGTTTCTGCTCGCTGCGATAAAACTCACGGAGATCTGTCCCATTATGTACCACCTGTGCGCCGCACTGCCCACGAGTGAGATGGTGGAGCACCATGCGCTGTTCACTTGTATTCATCACAACGCCATCGAGCACAGCGCGATACTGCTCCACCACCTGAGCTTCCTGCGCCAATTGCTGCAACACCTTCAGCGTACGTGGAGTAACGGGGGTGGCAGCGTAATTGAAGTACATCTCCCCCCCCATAGCGCAGGAGTACTCCTCAACTCGGCGCGCATCTAAAAGTGCACTCAGATCCACGTCAACACAAGCATGCAGGAGCGTATGATAAGCCTGATTCTGATCCAGATTGTGATATCTCATAATGTAACATCCTTCACATTAGCGCTGCAGATACGCCTCGGTAACATAGCGCCGCATCATTACGTGGGTGTTGAAATAGTATGCATTTTTACCGATAGCGTTTTTCATCACGCGGATCCATCCAGGTCTGTCTTCATAGTAGAGAGGAAGAATCTTCTCTTCCAGCTTCATATACATATCCTCGGCATCCGCGATATTGGTTTCCGCCGAGCTGGTGTTGGCACTGGTCTCTTCCCCAATTGACCACCCGGTAACATCTTCGATGTGCCCTTCAATCCACCATCCATCCAAGACGCTGAAGTTGGGCACCCCGTTCAGTGCGGCCTTCATACCGCTGGTGCCAGAAGCTTCTAGCGGACGGGTGGGAGTGTTGAGCCATACATCCACTCCCGGAATCAGATGCTTTGCAACATCGATGGAGTAGTTGGGTAAATAGATGACGCTAATCTCACCGTGGAGGCGCTCAGCTGCCGCATAGATGTTCTCGATAAGAGCTTTTCCATCGTTGTCGTGGGGATGGGCCTTACCAGCAAATATCAGCTGCACTCGTCCTTTGCCAAGGGCAAGAAGACGTTTGAGGTCATGAAAAATCAAGTCATTGCGTTTATACGCTGCCACGCGGCGGGCAAATCCGATGGTAAACACATCCAGAAAGAGCTGCTGCCCAGTCACCTCTTTCACATACTGCGCCAGATACGCTTTGGCTCCTTGATGTGCATCCCAAAGCTCTTCATCGGGGATATTGTCCACCCGTACCAGTAACTCAGGCTGTAAGGCCCAACCGGAGATGTGCCGATTAAACAACGCTACCATATACGCAGAGGCCCAAGTCAGAGGATGGATACCGTTGGTTATGGCATGAATTTCGTACCCTGGGAACATCTCGCGCGAGACCTCGCCGTGCTTTTTCGCCACCCCGTTTACAAAACGGCTCAACTGTAAGGCCAAGGTGGTCATATTGAGCTCTACATCTCCACCCAGTTCGCGCAGCTGGTCTAGTGGCAACATATCTTCCCTGAGCACATCTTGCACCAAAGAGTAGTTGAAGCGGTCGTGCCCGGCAGAAACCGGAGTATGAGTGGTAAACACACAGCGCCGCGCAACCGCTTTGCGATCCACATCCAAGGTGTTCATCCAACTGCCGGCGTGTACATTGCGCGTTTGGCTCAACAGTTCGAGGGTGAGAAGAGCAGCATGTCCTTCATTCATATGGTACTGAAACACTCTAAACCCAAGCGCCTGCAGAATCCGCACTCCGCCAATACCCAAGACAATCTCCTGCTTGAGGCGATAGCGCTGATCTCCACCATAAAGTCTATGGGTAATGGTCTTATCCTCGGCGTTGTTTTCCTCCAGATCGGTATCCAGAAACAACACCGGCACCACTCCACCGGCGGGACTATGATTGCGATACAGCCACGCCGCCACGGTTACCGCGCGTCCTTCAATCGGCACTGTAATCCTGACCGGTAGCCGCTTCATACGGGCGGAGATATCCCACTCCACCGGGTCCTCGTGCTGAACGCCTTTTGCATCCAAGCTCTGAGTAAAGTAACCCTTGCGACTCGCCAAGGTAACCGCTACCAACGGGATATTAAGGTCTGCCGCGCTTTTGATGGTGTCTCCGGCCAGAACCCCCAGACCTCCACTGTATGTAGGGATCTCCTGAGTCAGACCAATCTCCATAGAGAAATAAGCGATGCGTGACGTTTCAGTAAAGACATTCCAGTATTCCATAACAAAACCCTTCCTTTGTTGCTTATGAGTAACACCCTACCTACATGCACAGCCACTGTGCGGGGTACAATTAAAATAGCGCAGAAACAACATCCTGCAAGTTAGGCGGCAACTCACTCTCAATTTTAAGCGGTGCGCCAGAGAATGGGTCGGCAAAAGCGATGCTGCAACAGTGAAGAAAAGGATACGCCAGCCCTTGAACTTCCATTCCGCCATAGCGTCTATCCCCCACAACTGGATGCCCTTCGAGGGCAAGCTGACGCCTGATCTGATGTTGGCGCCCGGTTAGCAGGGTCAATTCTACCAAGCTCAGATCTGCGCTGCGCTTCAACGCAGTAAACGTGGTGAAACAGTCTTTCACCTTCCCTTTGGTTGTCAAAGGGTGGGCGAGAATCCCTTTTCCCTGCAGTGCTCCACTCACCAGAGCGACATAGACCTTTTCCACGTCATGCCGCATAAACAACGCCCCCAACGCGGCACACGCCTTTTTCCCTTTGCCAAACAGCACCGGTCCTGAAGTCCCCACATCCAGGCGATGGATAGGGGCAACCTGAAAGCGCTTCCCTTTCAGATAATTCTGTACGCGCGAGGTTAGATTGTCATCTTCGTGTCCACTACTGCTGTGCACCGCAACTCCTGCGGGCTTATCCACCACCAGCATCTCCGCGCTTTCGTAAAGAATATTAAACTCAGTAGCAGCAGCAGGAGTCTGGTTAACCAGTTCTTGCAGTCGCGCACTCGAACCCAGGGTTATACATTGCCCCACCGATACCGGCGCATCCTCTGTGTAGGGCTCATCCTCACTACAGATACGCCCCTTTTTAAGCAACTGACGCAGATACCCACGCCCCGCTGCAGGAATACGCTGTTGCAGGAATTGCAGCAACGACTGCCCCGCCTCGTGCTGTTCAACTTTAAAGGTATGCATGGGCTAAAATTCTCCATAAATCGTGTAAGTTTATATCTACTGCAAGCTTCTATTTAAACCATCGCAACACCAATGATAACACCAGACTGACAATTAACATGGTGGTAATAGGGAAATATATTTTCAGCCCTGGTCTGTCTATTACGATATCTCCAGGAAGGTGTCCGAAGGGGATCTTCCCTACCCAAGACCATAGCAGCCCCAACATTATTAGGCCAATCCCACTTAAGATAAGAGCTTTTTGCATCACCCCTCCTGCTTAACTCAAGTACACCTGATACTCCACTATACAAAAGCTTCCGAATCTGCTAATACAGCGCACCAGCGCCTCTGCGCTGTACCAGCCCAAGGCCATCCCATGATTCTCTATTTCGTCTCGGAAAGATTTTGCGTATGCCCCCCTCACACCGTGCCACCCAACTCAACTGGATGGAATTCAAAATCCTGATGCGCATCAGTTTTCCGCTGATTTTGGCACAGCTGGCACAATCAAGTATGGGCTTTGTGGACACCCTGATGGCGGGAAGAGTCAGCGCTACCGATCTTGCTGCAGTTGCCGTGGGTTCGAGTATATGGTTTCCGGTTTTCATTCTTCTGTTGGGGATTCTCAATGCCCTTACACCAAGCGTTTCCCATGCATACGGGCAAAAAGACAACGCCACCATCCGTGCATTGATCCCCCAAGGGCTCTATCTCGGTGCAGCTCTTGGACTGGGCGCCGCATTTCTGTTGCGCAACTGCACTCCATTGCTGATCCTGCTAAAGGTAGACGGTTCCATTGTACCATTGATAATGGCCTATCTAAAGCCCGTTTCATGGGGATTCCCCGCTATTGGGATCTGTTTTGCGTTACGCTACTGCAGCGAAGGGCTTTCAGTCACACGCCCAAGCATGCTGATCAGCTTTGTGGGGCTGCTAGTCAACATTGTAGTTAACTATGTGCTGGTGTTTGGCAAACTCGGCTTTCCTGCCCTTGGCGGCGTTGGATGCGGGGTAGGCACAGCCGCAACCATGTGGGTGATGATGGGAGGGATGCTGCTTATTTTCTGGCGCGGTCGCCTGTTTCGCTACCTGCAATTGTTGTCGTTTCGCGCCCGCCCCAATGGAGAAATCCTCACCTACCTGCTCCGCCTTGGCATCCCTATTGGCGTGGGGATGTTTATCGAGTGCAGTATTTTTGCGATTATCGCCCTGCTCCTCTCTCGCTTTGGGGCTCAGACAGTAGCCGCACACCAAATCGCTATCAGCTTTAGCGGCATGATGTTTATGATCCCTTTGAGTATCGCTACAGCTATTTCGGTGCGCGTAAGCTATAATAACGGGCGCAACCACGCGTGCCGCACCAAACGCTCTGTGAAGGTCGGCCTTATCACCACCCTGGGGATATCTATCTTAAGTTGCACTTTCATTGCTGCAAGCGCAAAGCCCCTTACCGCCATGTACACGCCAGACTCCGAACTGGCGGGTGCTGCGGCGGCTTTACTCCTTCTTGCAGCACTGTTCCAAATCCCCGATGGGTTGCAGGTCAGTTGTGCTGGGGCGTTGCGTGGCTTCAAGGATACCCGCACCCCGATGTTGCTGCAAATCGTATCCTACTGGGGAGTTGGGATGCCCCTCGGATATTTTTTGGGTTTGCACTTGGAATTGGCGGCACGTGGTTTCTGGATCGGGCTGATCTGTGGCCTGAGCACTGCCGCACTTTTACTTGGGATACGTCTGCATAAGATTGTGCAGAAAGAGACTGCAAATAGCCCAATTTAATCAGGCAGCTAGACACATGTGTAAATAGAGAGTGAAACGGTACTATTCTCTTGCCAGAATCGCATAGTTTGTGCTTAATTTCGGTTTTTGTTTCCAGCCCCTCACAGCACCAGAAGGAGGCCTTCCGTGCGTAATAAAAAAAACTACACCAATAAGCGTCCGCGTAAAATAAAACTGCGCGGTTTCAACAACCTAACCAAAACTCTATCCTTCAACATATACGATGTCTGCTATGCCAAGGCTCCAGCAAATCGCAAAGAGTATCTTGAGTATATCGACGAAGAGTACAACGCCGAACGCCTGGTAAAAATTCTGCGGGAAGTCTCCGACATTATCGGCGCTAACATTCTGAACATTTCAAGTCAGGACTATGAGCCCATGGGCGCAAGTGTCACCGTTCTGATTGCGGAAGAGCCGGTAGACACCAAACCAGACCAAGTATTAGCACACCTGGACAAGAGCCACCTGTGCATCCACACCTATCCTGAAACCGATTCTAAACTCGGCATCTCCACCTTCAGGGTTGACGTTGATGTCTCCACCTGCGGGCGCATAAGCCCGCTGAAAGCGCTGAACCATCTGATTAAATCGTTTGAATCAGATATTGTGCTGATGGACTACAGAGTACGGGGCTTCACGCGTGACGTGAAGGGGAAAAAACACTACATCGACCACCGCATTCACTCCATCCAGCAATACATCAATAAAAAGACCCTGGATCAGTATGAATGTGTGGATATCAACATCTATCAGGAGAACTTATTCCACACCAAAATGTTGGTGAAGGAACTTGAAGTGGAAAACTATCTGTTCGGCACTGCAATGCAGGACTTCTCTGACACGGAGAAAGCTCGCGTCAAGGAATTGCTGCGCCGTGAGATGACGGAGATTTTCTACTCCAAGAATATCTTTTGATCTCCGCACCCAACACCTGCACTCAATAAAAAAAGGTGCCCAAGGCGGGCACCTTTTTTGTTTGTAGCTTGCTTGCAGCTTCTGCTGCGCGTGCGGGTGGGCGGGTGTTTTTACGCGCGTCCCGCGCTCCCGAGCACAGCTTCGTTCTTGTGTTTGATTAGCTTTATCAACTCGGTGCGCGCTGCGCCCAGATATTTGCGCGGGTCGAATTCTTCCGGATTGTTGGCGAGAAATTCACGCACCTTGGAGGTTATTGCCAGACGGCCATCGGAATCGATATTGATTTTACACACGGCACTTTTCGTCGCCTTACGCAGTTGCTCTTCCGGCACCCCAACCGCACCATCCAGGCGTCCGCCATACTGGTTAATGAGGCTGACATACTCCTGCACAACGCTGGAAGCACCATGGAGCACAATAGGGAATCCGGGGATGCGCTTCTCAATATCGGCGAGGATATCAAAACGCAACGGGGGCACTTCTTCGCCCTCTTTGAGCTTGAACTTGTATGCCCCGTGGCTGGTACCTATGGAGATAGCCAAGGAGTCAACACCAGTTTTGGAAACAAAGTCCTCCACCTCCTCGGGCCGGGTATAAGTAGAGGTCTCTGCCACCACGTCATCTTCAATCCCCGCAAGGACACCAAGCTCACCCTCTACGCTGACGTCAAACTGATGCGCATATTCTACCACCTGGCGGGTAAGAGCAACATTGTCTGCATAGGGAAGGTGAGATCCATCAATCATGACAGAGGAAAAGCCCGAATCGATACACGATTTGCACAGTTCAAACGAATCTCCATGATCAAGATGGAGGGAAATGGGCAGATCGACCCCCATCTCCCGGGTCATCTCTACCGCTCCCATGGCCATATAGCGCAACAGGGTTGCGTTGGCGTACTGGCGCGCCCCTTTGCTCACCTGAATAATCACCGGCGACCTTCCTTCGGCACACGCAGTTACAATCGCTTGCAACTGTTCCATGTTGTTAAAATTGTACGCCGGAATGGCGTAACCGCCATCGAAGGCACGCGCGAACATCTGCTTCGTATTTACCAGGCCAAGCTTGCTGTAATGGATTGGTTCTGCCATAGTTAAAACTACCTCCGGTTGTGAGTAATCGAACGTTGGCTTGTATCAGCCAAGGATGCGCTAAGGGTATACAAAGTGGCTCTTTTAAAGGGTTAAAGGGGCTGACCACTCTGCTATGCTACCACATCTGTTAACTGGAGTTTAATGGATAGATGCAACTTGTGCAACCACTCCAGCTGCAATGTCTACGGATGGGGTGGCGTGTTTTTTTAGGAACAGTTACTAAAAGTGGAGGGCAAACTGATGCGTATTCTTGTTTCCGGAGCCTCCGGCCTAGTTGGAACCGCCTTATGTGCATATCTGCAAGCACGTGGACACACCACTGTCCCCCTGTCACGTACCCGAGGTGAGACCCAACCGTGGTGGGATATTCACACAGGAGAAATAAGCTGGGGGTCTAACCCAGATTACGACGTAGTTATCCACCTCGCGGGGGAAAATATCTCCTCCGGGCGTTGGACCACACGCAAAAAAGAGCGTATCCGCATGAGTCGCGCGAGTGGCACGACCCTGCTGGCTCAAAGCTTGGCAGAAAAAGAGCACAAGCCAACGCTGCTCATCAGCGGTTCTGCAGTGGGATTCTATGGCGACAGAGGGGATGAGGAACTCACCGAACAAAGCAAGAGCGGAAGTGGTTTTCTGGCACAGGTATGCCAGGAATGGGAAGCCGCCTGTATCCCGGCAATTACAGCTGGAATTCGCACGGTAAATATCCGCTTGGGGATGGTACTCAGCCCCAATGGCGGTGCCCTGCCGCAGATGCTCCTCCCATTTAAGCTGGGACTGGGTGGACCTATGGGAAACGGACGTCAGTTCATGAGTTGGATTTACATTGAGGATCTATGTCGCGCGATAGGACACATCATCCAGGAACGCACGCTGCAAGGCGCGGTTAACTTAGTTTCTCCTGAACCGGTGCGCAACAAGGAGTTCACTACCACCCTAGGGCGGGTAATCGGACGCCCGACAGTATTACCAGCGCCTTCTTTCGCTTTACGCCTACTGCTAGGGGAGATGGCGGACGCTCTGCTCCTCTCCAGCACGCGCGCAGTACCGCAAAAGTTGCAGGAAAGCGGCTTTACTTTCACTCACCCCGATCTATATGGATCGTTACAGCAAAGCATCTGATTGTTTCAACTCCTCTCCACTTCTCACCTCAAGATACGGAAGTGGGGAAAGGTCAGGATATTAAAGAAGTTGAAAATCTTTTGCCTCTGCACTAGGATACGTTGGTTTATTTTACAGAAGTATGTCTGTTAGAGAGCATGGCTTGGCAGGGAGCATATATTTATCCTGAGGCTACTTTAGAACAATATCTATCTTAGGGTTATCGAGAAAACGAACCACCACATCTACAAAAGGGTTTTACATCATGAAAACAAAAGCGGAAGAGTACTATACAGACTGGTCGCAACGCTTAGAGCTCGCCGAGGAGATGATTCCTATTATTGGCGATCTATATCGCAACCGCGGAGTGATCACCACCATCTACGGGCGCAAACTCAACAATCGGCAGCCCATTGGGATTTTGCGTGCACACCGCTTTGCGCGCCAGATTATTGAAAGCGAAATCTCTGTGCGCGATAGTTTCCCGGTTCTCCAGGCGCTGAGCAAGCTGGATCTGGCACCCTGCAAGATCGACCTGGGGAAATTGACCAGCGCCTTCATGCAAGAACCGCAGGGTAGCGATATAACGGCGTTTGTCAAAACCAAGCTTGATTCCATGAATACCGGTTCTACCCCCGTGCTGTGCAAGCCGCGCGATGTGGTGCTCTACGGCTTTGGACGGATCGGGCGTCTGCTGGCGCGCATCCTTATCGAGCAGAGCGGTGGCGGTGACAAACTGCGCCTGCGCGCAGCGGTGGTGCGCAAGGGAAGCGAAGATGACCTGATCAAGCGCGCCAGTTTGTTGCGGCGCGACTCCGTGCATGGGCGTTTCAATGGAGTGATTCAGATCGATGAGGAAGAAAACGCCATTATCGCGAACGGCAACATGATAAAAATCCTCTACTCTGACGCGCCGGAAAACATCGACTACACCGCCTACGGAATCGAGGATGCCATTGTTATCGACAACACCGGCAAATGGCGCGACCGCGAAGGTCTCGGACGCCATCTGCAGGCCAAGGGGGTATCCAAGGTGATCCTTACCGCCCCCGGCAAAGGCGATATCCCTAATATTGTGTACGGCATCAACAATGAACTGATCCACGAACAAGAGAACATCTACTCTGCTGCCAGCTGCACCACTAACGCCATTGTACCGGTTCTAAAGGCAGTGTCGGACCGTTTCGGAATTGTGAATGGACATGTAGAGACCTGCCATTCGTACACCAATGATCAGAACTTGATCGACAACTACCACAACAAACCGCGGCGTGGACGCAGTGCACCTCTGAATATGGTGCTTACCGAAACTGGTGCAGCAAAGGCGGTAGCAAAAGCCCTGCCTGAGTTAAAAGGGAAACTGACCGGCAACGCCATCCGCGTCCCCACCCCGAATGTCTCAATGGCAATCTTGAATCTGAGCCTGAAGGAGAAAACCACGGTTGCGCAACTGAATGCCCATCTGCGCGATGTGTCTCTAAACTCTAAGCTACAGGATCAGATCGACTACACCAATTCGCCTGAAGTTGTATCGAGCGACTTTGTCGGTTCTGCCTATGCTGGGGTGTTTGATTCTCTCGCCACCATAGTAGAAGAGGACCGTTGTGTGCTGTATGTGTGGTATGACAACGAGTACGGTTACAGCTCGCAGGTGGTGGGTTTAGTGGAAGAAATTGCAGGATTGAAACTCCCCACCCTCCCCTGAAGTGTTGCGCGCAAAGTGGATTGATGTCCAAGAGCGGTGTCTTAAACAGGATACCGCTCTTTTTTTAGCGCAACTGAGTTCCGGAACTCATCAATGCGAGGAAGTCGGTGAAGTTTTCGGTATGCAAAGCAGCAACAACCGCCTCCGGCTCGCGGAAGCGACGCGTAATTTCTGCCGCAACATCTAACTGCGCACTCGGGTCGTTTCCAGGGGTGAGGATAAGAAATATCAGGTTGGCCAGCTTCCCGTCCGGGGCATCGAAATCGATCCCGCGTGAGGAGATCCCAACCGCAACCCACACCCTATCAAGGCCAACAACACGTGCGTGGGGTAAGGCAACACCGTTGCCAATGCCGGTACTCATAACTTCTTCACGCGCCCAGACCGCCAGCTCCAACGCACCAGCGTCCAGATCACCAACCTCGCCCACTGCCGTGACCATCTCCCGGATAACTTCGCGCCGCGTGCGCGCCTGTAGCCCACGGATAAAAAGTTTAGCAGACAACACATCCCTGAGTTTCCACTTTTTCTCTTTGTGCAGAATCAAACACATGGATGGACCGCTTATCATGGAGGTCACCATCGCCATCACAATAAGGGCGACAAACAGGCGTTCATCAATAATTCCGGCATTGAGGGCAATCAACCCTACGATAATCCCCATAGCACCAACGGAGACCATGGCAAATCCCACCGCAAAAGATTCCTGCCGTGACATCCCGCCCCAGCGCGCCCCTAGAGTTCCACCCACAAGTTTGCTCGCACATGCCATGAGCAACACCACCAGCACTAGGCCCACATCGAAATGCGCGAGAAAATCCACCTTTAGGCCAATGCTGGCAAAAAACACCGGCGCAAAAATAAAAGAGACAAAATCTCCGATAATTACCCGACTGCGCTCGCGCAGATGGGAGGAATCTCCAATGGCAACCCCGACAATAAAAGCTCCCAAAATGGCATGAATTCCAATCCATTCGGTGAATGCCGCCCCCAGAAAACCAAGGATCAGGGCGAAACTCAATTCTCCCGCAGGCCAACGTGTATACGCCTGCACAAAGGGCAATACCTTATGTATCAGACTACGCCCTAAGGTGAGCATTCCAGCAATGAAGATCAGCGTGAGCGCAATGGTCGTCACTACCTCCACTCCGGCACCAGTGCTACCGCTGAGAAAACCCAAAATTACCGCAAAAACCACCCAGCCGATAATATCATTCAAAATGGCCGCACTGATCACGACCATCCCAAGATCGCTGCGGTACAACCCCATATCTATCAAGATTTTCACAATTATGGGCAGGGCAGAGATGGAGATCGCAATAGCAAAAAACAGGGCAAAGATCAGAGGATCTGAGCCCGGCATGCGTCCCAAGGCTTCGGGCGCAATAAATGCCGCCAACATTGCGACCACGAACGGGATCGCAATGCTGCTCAGACCAATTTTCCCCCCGGTTTTCCCCTGTTTCCATGCAGTAGAGAGATCCACCTCCATCCCCGCTACCAGCAAAAAAAGCCCAATAGCCAACGTGGCGATGCTGTCGAGGGCAATAGCGTTAACCCCATGCAATGGAAAAAGTGTTTCACTTACCGCAGGAGCCATACGCCCGAGAATCGTCGGACCTAGAATTACCCCAGCAAGCAGCTCCCCCAGCACTGAAGGTTGGCGCAGACGTTGCGCAACCTCCCCCAAAGCGCGTGCCACCCCCAGCAAAATAGCGAGAGAAAAAAACATTACGGCTATATTATGTGAGTTAAGCGCCACCATCTGTTTTGCTCTCCGCCGGATTGAAATGTTTAATTCAAGGGGTCGTATTCAAGCGCATGAAGTACAAGAAATACCCTAACCTAGCTCTAATGCAATAAAATATCGACCCAAGTATGTAGCGCGACTATCGCCAGCAGCGCCAGAAACAAGTGGCGGATGCGGCGCGGTGAAAGGCGACGGCATAGGAGTGATCCCAGGTGCACCATAGGCATGGAACCTAGAACCACCGGAATCGCGTAGGCCCATACCACTTGCCCGGTAGCAACCTTGCCTGCTGCGCCCAATACGGCACCGATAAACACAACCCCGAGGCTCGACCCCACCGCCAACTTGAGCGGAAACTTAAGCACCGTTACCAATAACGGCACCAAAATAAACCCACCCCCAGCACCAATGAGACCTGAAATCACCCCCACACTGCTCCCCACTAAAACACACCCGCCTCGATGTGGAGAAAACGCACCCGCCCCATGATCTGTTTGTCCTTGAGGTTCTGGAGGCAAGAGAACAAAAGGAAACAACAGCAAAACCCCAAAGGTGAGCAGGAGCACATCAGCGTGAACATATTTGGAGAGCACTGCGCCCAAGAAGGCCCCCCCAGCAAGCGGGACACCAACAGCAACCACTCCGGCAGGGTGCAAGGTGCCACTGCGCCGATGGATAAAAGCTCCTAGCGCCGAGGCTGTTAACACCTGGAGCATGGTGATGCCGCTAACGGTATGCATATCCAATGCCCCCACCCCAACAAGGGGGGGGATCGAAAGCAACAAAGGGATCAGGATTACAGCACCGCCCACGCCAAGGAGCCCCGATATAAAACCCCCTAAGCAGCTGATACACAACAACACTATTGCCACGTAATGCTCCAGGTTCACAAGGGTCATTCTGCCCATTTTGAAGGAAAATTTGGACACCGAAACTATACCACAGCATTCTCTCTGGGCTTTGCAACAAAAAAGGGGGAGGTCATATGACCTCCCCCTTTTTTGTTGCAAACGCAAGATGTGCAGCTTGATTAGTAACTCTGCATCTGGCGCATTTTTTTACGCAGACGGCGCTGAGCCTCTTTCTCTTTGCGCTTACGCTTTACGCTCGGTTTCTCGTAAAACTTGCGCCGTTTCATCTCGCGGAAAAGACCCTCCTGCTGTAGCTTACGCTTCAGGACGCGGATCGCTTTCTCCACGTTGTTGTCCATTACCTGTATTTCCAATACTCTTCACCTCACTTCCGTCATACTGTACTTCTATTCCACAGTGTGGGTGCGGCAGAGTATATGATAGCTTTTATCTTGTCAACCGATTTAGGACGCGAAAATACAAGCCGTATCGAGATTAGCGCTACGCTTATATTGTAAATTCTCGCCCAATTGTGTAGGGTTATGCAGCTACTCAAGCGGGGTTGCTTTAGGCGCAGCAAACCCACCCACCTACAAAACTCTGAACAGAATATTCACTGCAACGAGGTTTCATGCTTACAGATATAAGTTCCAGAACCGACCTGGTACGCCTCATCCCCTTTGGAGGCGCCGGAGAGATTGGGATGAACCTCCTTGCATTGGAGCACCAAGGGAGCATTCTGCTGGTCGACTGTGGAATGATGTTTGCCGATTCCGATCTTGGTGGTGCTGATCTTATTCTACCAGATATCGGGTGGTTACGTGCGCAGCGCGAACGCATTTGTGCCATAGTGATAACCCATGGACATGAAGATCACATTGGCGCCCTCCCTTTTGTTCTCACCGACTTAGGCAGCCCGCCTATCTATGCCACGCCATTCACTCTGGAGTTGATCCGCGCTCGTTTACGCAAGCGCAAACATTCATGCGCAGCGTCCATGCACCAGATCCAGCCACGCGAACCCTTCCGCTGTGGTGCATTTAACATAGAAGCGTTCAGCGTCGCGCACTCCATCCCCAGCGGAGTGGGACTCGCCATAACCACTGCGGCTGGGTGTATAATTCACAGCGGTGATTTTAAGCTAGACCCGTCCACTGTGGATGGGATAACCACCGATCTCGCTACCGTGGGGCGCTACGCCGATGCTGGAGTTTTAGCTCTGCTAGCGGATTCCACCAATGTGGAGCAACCTGGGTTTAGTGCCTCTGAAAACGACCTTGCCCCGACTTTTGCCCGCATAAATGCGCACTGCAGCGGCAATGTATTTATCTCCACCTTCTCTTCCAATATCCACCGCATCCAACTGGCAATTAATGCCGCAGAAAACGCAGGTCGAAAAGTGATTCTGCTTGGACGTGGGCTATGCGAAAACATAAATATTGCGCTCAAGCTCGGGCTTTTATGCGTAAGGCCACACACCATAATCCGCGCAGAACATGCTACAGAGTACATCCCGAGGGAGAAATTGTGCATTATCGCTTCCGGCTGTCAGGGTGAACTAGGCAGTGCCATGCAGCGGATAGCAGCAGGAGAGAATCCGCATGTGCAGATAAAGTCAGATGATAGTGTAGTTATCTCAGCACGCGCTATCCCCGGCCGTGAGTTACAGGTTAATGCTATGTTGAACCAGCTGTACTGTCTGGGAGCAAAAATCTTCACCGGCGCAAATGCGGATGTTCACGTGAGTGGGCATGCATGCGCCGCAGAGCTGCGTCAACTTATAGCACTAGTCAAACCACGCTTTTTTATCCCCCTGCATGGAGAGCAACGCCACCTAATGCAGCATGCGCACCTAGCTCAGCAATGTGGAGTGGAAGTGCAAAACACCCTGGTTCTTCGAGATGGGATGGGGGCCACACTCTCCTGCAATGGGGTAAAACTTGAGCCCTCTATTTCGTGCTTCCCTACATATATAGATATGCACAATGGGGTAGAAGTGGAGCTTTCTCACCTACAGGAACGCAAACGGATGGGCAGAGATGGCTGCGTGCACGTCAGTGTGTATTTTAGCTCCACACCTCCAGAGACATCCGTACTAGCGACTGCGGTTCATTTGAGTGGGATCAATAACCACACCCTCCACTCCGAACTGAAAATCCAGTTACAGGAGCAAACGCGGGACATTGTTGCCCAGCTGGCTCCCTCAAAAAGAGCAACAGCACAACACGATCATCTATATGCCGAAATACACAAACACAGTGTGGCGTTATGCAAAAAAACTCTAGGGTATCGCCCCCATGTAACTGTAGCCACTCACAATCATTAACCCCTTAATTATTACAGAGGATTACCTTTACCCATGACCATGTTACAATCTATATTTCTAGGCCTACTCCAAGGTCTGACTGAATTTCTCCCCGTCTCCTCCTCGGGGCATCTGGCCATAGCACAACACTTTATTGCCGATTTTGAGCAACCAGGAATTTTATTTGATGTGATCCTTCACTTTGGCACCTTAATTGCGGTGATGCTCTATTTCAGCAATGATATCAAGAACCTATGTTTCGCTCCATGGAACAAAAGCGCACAAGGCAAACAATACCGCAAACTACTATTGCTGATAATTTTTGGCTCAATACCTACAGCGATAATTGGTCTTACTTTCAAGGACACCTTTACTGCGATGTTCCACAACATATATGCAGTGGCGAGTATGCTTCTGATAACTGGAACCCTGCTGTTTACGGCGCAGCGCTGGCGGCATGGGAAGCGCCCCATGGAGAGCATCACCTTTACCGATGCATTTATAACCGGGGTGGCGCAGTCCCTCGCAATAGCACCGGGGATCTCGCGCTCCGGCTCCACCATTGCCGCTCTGCTGTTTCGCGGAATCGACGGCGCAAGTGCTGCACGTTTTTCATTCCTCCTGTCGCTGCCAGCGATCGCCGGAGCAACACTTCTCTCAGTAGGTGACATGCAGAGTTTGCCCACAGATCAAATCCCTGTGTATCTGGCTGGTGGGGCAATGGCATTTATCAGTGGTCTCGCTGCCATTCATATGCTCCTGCGCATCCTTGCGCGTAAGCGATTGAGCATATTTGCCCTGTATTGCTGGGCTGTTGCATGCGCGGTATTTGTGTTATCTTAGGTAGTTAAGGTGCCTGGTGTGCGTGTTGAGCTGTAACACACAGAAGATGGCAAACCACATTCTTGCGCACAACAGCTTAAGGCGAAAGTATCCACTTAGCTTTTTACATTTCACTCTTATTTTTGAGTCATCTATCCATGGAACAAGCTCCTGAAACATCGCGCATTCAACGTTTACGCCGTGAAATAGCCGCCCTTGCGTGGCTCGCGCTGGGGACATATCTGCTTTTGTGTCTGGCTTCTTTCAGCAATGCAGATCCGTCCTTCAACAACAATCTCGCACCGGAAGAGATCCATAACTACGGCGGGATTATCGGAGCACATGTCGCTGATATCCTGTACCAATTTATCGGCATCCCCGCGTTATTGCTGCCGCTGATGGCTTTTTTCCTCGCGTGGAGACTTCTGCGTGCTCGTGCCGTAAAGCTACGCCCGTATAAAATCATATCTTTTATAGTTTTCAGCGTATCCAGTGCGGGTCTTTTAGCCCTTCGTCTCCACAGTATCAACCTAGGAGAGGAAAAAATTGCTGAAGCTGGCGGCGCTATAGGACGCCTACTCCACAATTTTCTAGCTGAATATCTCAATACTGCCGGTGCGGCACTGGTGCTTCTAGTGTGCTGCGCAGTCTCCGCCATAATTATGACCCGCTTCTCCCTCACGCTATTTTTTGCCGGACTAGGGGATCGCATGGCGCGTTTCTTTGAACAGCGCCAACAACAAAAAGCCTTGAAGAAAAGCGAAAAGCAGAAAGCCAAGGCGGCCGAACCCCGCATTGCCACCCCAGAACCAAAAAAAATCAGGAACCAAAAAAACAAAACAAGAGGCAAGGGCAGCAAAAAAGAAGCCCAAGCAGAGACCCAAGCCGTCTTTGACTTTATCGAGACCTCTGGCGCCTACCATGCCCCATCCCTGTCTCTTCTCGACCATGATGGAGACACCCCTCCACCGGTGGATCGAGACGCCCTGATGGCGATGGCGCGTATTCTGGAAAACAAGCTTAAGGATTTCAATATCAGTGGCGAGGTGGTGGAAGTTAAACCAGGGCCAGTAGTAACCATGTTCGAGTTTGCCCCCGCGCCGGGAATTAAAGTAAATAGGATTGCCGGATTATCAGACGATCTCTCCATGGCATTGCGCGCCACTTCCATCCGCATTGTTGCCCCCATCCCTGGGCGTGGCGTAGTGGGGATAGAAATCCCCAACAATACGCGCGAAACCCTGTACCTGAAAGATGTCATTGCCTCGGATCAGTTTCGCAAACATGGTGGCAGACTACCACTGGCTTTGGGGAAGGATATTTTCGGCCAACCTATAGTAACAGACCTCACTAAAATGCCACATCTGCTGGTTGCAGGCTCTACCGGCAGCGGAAAATCTGTCTCAATCAACACCATGATCCTCTCCTTGCTTTACAAGGCAGACCCCGAAGATGTGCGCCTTATTCTGGTGGACCCCAAAATGCTGGAACTCTCCATCTACGAAGGGATCCCCCATCTTCTCCTTCCGGTTGTGACCGACCCTAAAAAGGCCTCACTCGCCCTGGGTTGGGCAGTACGTGAGATGGAGCGGCGCTATAAACTTATGGCGGACAAGAGTGTGCGTAACATCGATGGCTACAACAAAAAGCTTGCCAAAGAACGGAAAGACCAGGAGCGTCTGGCGCGCCTGGAAGCAGCAACGGCAGCCGAAGAGGAAGCAGATGGGAATTCTTTAGAAGCGATGGGAGTCGATCCAGCTTCTACCCAAATGGATGCGACGCACGTTGCTCACGATACAGATGAAGAACTCGAACACGAACATCTACCGCACCTAGTGGTAATAGTAGATGAACTTGCCGATCTTATGATGGTGGCAGGACGCGAAATTGAAGAACATATCGCACGCCTAGCTCAGATGGCGCGAGCTGCTGGAATTCATCTAATTCTGGCAACCCAGCGCCCTAGTGTCGATGTCATAACAGGGCTTATAAAAGCTAACTTCCCTACCCGCATCTCTTTCAAGGTGTTTTCCCGCACTGACTCCAGAACCATCTTGGACAGCATGGGAGCAGAAACCCTGCTAGGGATGGGGGACATGCTGTTTCTCCCTCCGGGGACCGGAAGCTTGCAACGGGTTCACGGAGCATTTGTATCGGAGCTTGAGGTACAGCGTGTGGTGGAGTTTTTGGCTAAGCAAGCCAAACCCGAATATGACATCAGCATCCTCACCCCCCCACCGGAACAGGATAGCAATGGCGCCGATGGAGTTGACGAATATGACGAGCGCTGGGATGAAGCACTTGCCCTAATAGCTCAGACGCAGCAAGCCTCAATCTCAATGATTCAACGCCGTCTGCGTATCGGCTACAATCGCGCGGCACGGATTATTGAGCAGATGGAAAAAGAGGGAATTGTTGGCCCCTCAGACGGGACCAGTAAAGGGCGTGAAGTGTTGATTTCGTCGCATGAATAGCCTTCGGTTTGTAGTTTATGTGACACAATCTATAAATAAACACTCACACGGCGCACAATTTACTTGCAACAAGCATCAACACCGTGGTAGGGTGCAGCATGTTTTCAGTTTAGTACGGAGTTCTTTTGACTTATGGTACGTATCGTTCCACGGAAATCCGGCTGGAAACGCAGTAATAGACCGATAGTAGATCGGCAACAAAAGGAGTAAGAAACAATGGCACAAGGTTCAGTAAAGTGGTTCAATGACGCAAAAGGTTTTGGTTTCATTGAGCAAGATGGTGGTCCCGATGTATTTGTTCATTTTTCAGCTATCTCTGGAGACGGTTTTAAATCTCTCGCAGAAGGCGATCGGGTAGAGTTTGAAATTACAGACGGGCAAAAAGGTCCTCAGGCTGCCAACGTCAGCAAAATTTAAGCATTACCTACCTTAAATTCAAAAAAGCCCCGTGCCTGCACGGGGCTTTTTTTATTTCTGCCCCACTTTAAATTCCAAGAGATTTTTAAGCCCAATCTCCTTAATGCCTGGCTTTTAGTGCTCCCCCAATTCAGCTTCAAACTTCTCAACAGCCAGACATTTCCAAACAGTATTCCCTACACTTCCGCGCAGATACTCCACCTTCTGCGCCACATACACTATTGCATCTGTAACAGACATAAGCTACCATGCGCGGAATTAAACACTGTTCTAAAAATGGAGGTGGAAATGGATTTTGAGAAAGAAGTAATCATCACGCAGAAAGAGGGGGGCCTCGGCAGCATAACCCTTAATCGTCCTGAGGCCTTAAATACGTTCACTATCCCCTTTGCCCAACAACTGGATACCGCCCTATGGGACATGGAGCACGACCCGAATATACGTGTCGTCATCATCCGCGCTGAAGGGAAACATTTTTCCACCGGGATCTCACTAGATCAATTTAAGAACAAATCCCAGCGCGAATACCGCGATTTTCTGTATACGATAGACAGCTTCTACCATACCCTGGCGCAGATGAAAACAGTTACCATTTCTGCGGTTCAGGGGTATGCAATGGCCAACGGGGCAGGCCTTGCCTTTGCAACCGATTTTACCGTCGCAAGCGAAACCGCAAAATTTGGCACCACTGCAATCAATGTGGGGCTTATCTGCTTGGGTCCAGCAGTCCCAATGATGCGTATCCTGGGGAAGAAACGCACCATGGAGATGGTTCTTACTGGCGAGCCCTTCAGCGCTCAACGTGCGCTGGAGTTGGGGCTGATAAACCACGTAGTTAGCGATGATGCGTTGGAGGCAGAGACCGACAAACTGGCACAGAAACTGTTACACAAAAGCCCCTTGGCACTACAAATTGGCAAGGAGGGTTTTAACCGCATGGCCGACCTCCCCTACCATGCGCAGCTCAACGCTATGGATGATCTGTTTGCGACTCTGAGCAGCTGTGAGGATGCAGAGGAAGGGGTAAGTGCGTTTCTGGAGAAAAGAAAGCCCACCTGGCGCGGGAAATAAATCAGGACATCAAAAGCAGGCTGCACTGTAGAGATGATCTGCAGTGCAGCCTTATCCGTTCAGGTATTCTTGCGGGCTCAGGTGTTCTTGTGGAAGTGATTGCGCTTTTCATCTCCACTTATATGCATTCCACAGTGGAGGCAATGGCGCAAATACATGGGGATAGGTCCGTTCATGTGAAAAAAGTTCCCACATGTCGGGCAGCGACAAAAAGCGGTGAGATTGGCAGCAACAGCGACCACTACGACCCAAACACCGAAGAACACCCCGGCAATGCGATCTGACTGGCCAAAGTGCAGCACCAGCCACATCATGGGAATATAGATCGCCACCATGAGCCACAGAAACAAGCGGCGGCGGCGCAAAGTACGCATTTGTACAGTAAAATCCCGTTTCTTCTTCATAGCTCTACTAACACTAGACTCCTCGTACCCCGGCATTGTCAACATACTGCTGCGCCACACCCAACAGCTCCTGCATCTGTGCTTTAGTGTAGGGCTGCGTATGGCGTGCACTTTCGTCCATAGCATGCGCAGGCACAAATTGCTGCAACACCCAGGACTCTGTGCCCTGCATCAATTTCCCTAGAGCATGAATATCGTCAGCCCCAACATATCCAGGCATACAAGTGGTACGAAACTCCACCTCAATCTCAGCTTTGCGCAACACCTCAATCGAATGCATAAGTGTTTCAGCTGCAGCGGGAGGCGCCCCAAGCGCAGGATAACGTAACGGCGCGGTCTTAAGATCCAAGCTTACAAAGTCGAGCAATTTGTCTTGAATTAGGTGCGTTAGCACCTGCGGCTGCAACCCATTGGTATCGAGCTTGATTAGCATCCCCAGCCCTTTCAAACGTTCTACAAGGAGTGGCATCGCTGCATCAAGGGTGGGCTCACCGCCAGAGATCACTACTCCATCGATAAAATTGCGCCGCGCCGCCACCATAGCCACCACATCATCATCTGAGATGTCGGGATACTCCTCGGGGGTATTAACAAGGGTGGCATTATGACAATACGCGCAGCACATATTGCACCTGGAGTAAAATACCAGCGCCGCAATTCGCGCCGGATAGTCGAGTAAACTTGTGCCCTGAAATCCTTTTACCGGCATGGCTATCTACTACTGACGCCCGCTTTTTTCTACTACATACTCACGGCGCTGCTCAAACTCTTCCTGCTTCCCTTTATTCCACTGTTGCACGGGGCGGAAAAAGCCGCAAACGCGTGAATATACTTCTGTATTTTGGGTACACTTGTTTTTCATACTAAGTCTCCTCTGTGTTTTATGCCGCATTCTCTTTGGTTACGTGCGGACAACTGAAGTGTTCGCCGGCGATATAACCGTGAACTGGACAAATGGTAAAGGTTGGACTGAGCGTAAAATATGGCAGGGCAAAATTTTCCGCTATGCGGCGCACCAGTACACGTGCACTACGCCAATCTTCCAACCGCTCGCCCAAAAACCCGTGGAACACCGTGCCACCAGTGTATCTAGTCTGCAATCCATCCTGATGTTGCAGGGCCTGGAAGATGTCATCTGTACCTCCCACCGGCAGCTGCGTTGAATTGGTGTAGTAAGGCTGTTCATTTCCGGAGGTGTAAATTTCAGAAAATTCTTCTCGATCACGCTGAGCAAGACGAAAACTGGTGCCCTCGGCTGGCGTTGCTTCGAGGTTGTACAGATGCCCGGTCTGATCTTGCAAAGCCTCCAGACGGGTTCGCATATACTCCAGGGTCTCTAGGGCAAAGGTATGCCCGTCTGGAGAATCTATGCCACAACCAAGAAGGTTGAGCGCGGCTTCATGCATCCCGATAAGGCCGATAGTGGAAAAGTGGTTATCCCAGTAGCGCCCCTGACGTGCATAGATGCCAGAAAGATAGTGTTTACTGTAGGGATACAGACCATCTTCAGTGAAACGTTCCAACTGCTTGCGCTTAATCTCAAGCGAATCTGCCGCCAGATCCATTAACTCTCCAATACGAGAGAAAAAAGCATCCTTGTCCTTAGCCTTATACGCCGCACGCGGCAGATTCAACGTCACCACGCCAGTGGAGCCAGTCAGCGGATTAGAGCCAAACAACCCCCCCCCACGACGGCGCAGTTCACGGTTATCTAAGCGTAGGCGACAACACATGGAACGCGCATCCTCTGGGTCCATATCTGAGTTGATGAAATTGCTAAAATATGGAGTCCCATATTTGGCGGTCATCTCCCACACCGCCTGGAGGCGATCACTTTCCCAATCAAGTTCTGAGGTAATGTTGTAAGTGGGTATCGGAAAGGTAAAAATACGTCCCGAGGCATCTCCGTCCATCATCACTTCGCAGAACGCCTTGTTAAACATATCCATTTCCGCCTGGAATTCGGCATATGTCACATCCTGCACCTCACCACCTATAATAACCCCTTCATGTGCCATATTACGTGGCACGGTCATATCTAAAGTGATGTTGGTAAAAGGGGTTTGGAATCCAACCCGGGTTGGCACATTCATATTGAACACAAATTCCTGCATCGCCTGCTTAACCTCGGCATACGTGAGGGAGTCGAAGCGGATAAAAGGCGCCAGAAGGGTATCTACGCTCGCAAAAGCTTGCGCACCGGCCGCCTCCCCCTGCAAAGTGTAGAAAAAATTTACCATCTGCCCCAGAGCAGTGCGAAAGTGTTTCGCTGGTGCACTTTGCACTTTGCCATAAGCGCCGGTAAAGCCAAGCAGGAGCAGATCTTTTAGATCCCAGCCACAGCAATACACCGATAGCATCCCCAGGTCATGGATGTGATAATCTCCCTGTTTATGCGCCTCAGCTATAGATGCAGGATAGATTTTATTCAGCCAGTAGTTGCTGGTTATATTGGAGGCGATATGGTTGTTGAGTCCCTGCAAAGAGTAACCCATATTGGCGTTCTCTTTGACGCGCCAATCCTCTTGGGTGAGGTATGAATCAATAGCCTCTATCGATTCCTGCATGAATGACTTAGTAGCGCGCAACTGCTCCCGTTGCTGACGATAGAGGATATAAGCCTTCGCGGTGCGAGCATGCCCAGCCTCGATCAGTTCTTTTTCCACCAGATCTTGAACATTCTCTACCGTTGGAACTTGGTTCCCCTTGAAAATTACCCTTAGAGTTCCAACCACCTGATCGGCAATAGTCTCAGCTTTCGCCATATCATGCCCACCTACGGCACGTACGGCCTTTTTAATCGCGGCACTGATCTTGCCAATTTCGAACTCAACCAATCTGCCATCACGCTTACGAATATGCTGCAACACTACCGTCTCCTGTGCTTAAGTTTGTACATATCTTTGCCGCAGAGAATGTAGCAAGGACAGGCGGAGAAGTAAAGCGCCAGAACACTATATATAGTGATTTAATTACGTGCTAACACTATATCTTGTTTAAAAGGGTGTGGTAGAAACTGTGGAAAACATGAGAAAGGTAGCGAGATTACAGCAGAAAAGGGGAACGCTGCCGTGCTTAAGAAATAGCTATACAAAAGAGATCTTTGTCTTTACAACGCCAGTCAGCGGTTTCTCCAGATAAAGCGCCCACTAAGCGCCTCACGGAGCAGCTCAACACACTGAATACATGCTGGTATCATTTGCGCTATCACAAACAATGCCACAAAGCCCACACATGACCAGGCCAGAATAGTTGCACCATCAGCCTTCAAGTTAAACCCAGCGAGAGCAATAGAGGCATGTGATAATAAAATAAAAATCGTGAGGGCAACGATACGCGCCATGATTCGACTCCACATTTAGGTTACGCTATTGACATTTATTTCAGTGGCACCTTTACAACACATGCGGCGGAGCTGCTTAGAGCAAAATGGGCTGGAACAACCACATAAGTTCTGCTACACCTAAAAAAGACACATCGCAAGTCAAAAAGAACAAGATGTGTTGCACGCTACTTATGGCACACACCTCTGGACCCAACCTAGGAGATTATACATGGAAGAAAAAACTGAATCTGAATACAGCAACCAGTTGAGCACAATCCGAAAAAAACGGATGTTTCTATGGTTTGTGTTTGCTTCCTACATTCCAGCAATTGTGTTGGCATTTACCGTTGGCAACGGTCAACCCATGGCCATCGTAATCGCAATCATCTGGCTAGTTGGCGCTGGGACTGGCGGGGTTATGGTAAGTTTCAGCCGCTGCCCACGCTGCAACCAACTCTTCCACATGCGCGGTATCAGCACCTCGTGGGGGCGTCGCTGTCAACACTGCAGGTTAAAGCTCTAACTTCGCCTACATAAGTACGTCGCCTATTGATCTTTCTGCCCTATCTGCCGGCTCAAGCGCTGCATTATCTCTTTTTCACGCTTAATAGCGCTACGTGCACTGTTCCAAGTGCTGTAGTATTCCAATCCAAGAATGGTACAACCAGAGATAATAACGGCCACAACATTGACGGAAAGGGCGTTAGCAAAGGCATAAAAAATATAGAACACTGTCAGATAGCCGATGTGGCTCCAGCCACGATAACGCTCATCCTGCTCGGTAAGACGTCCAATTCCAAGAATCAGAGCAGAGAAACTATAGACCGCTAAAGCGATATTTATCATGATTGCAGAGGGCGGCTTCCCAAGCAAATCGCGCGTCTGCGGCGATAAGTACAGCATTATGTTGCTATCCTGAAAATAGACCGCAACTAGACTGACAAGCGCAAACAGAGCAAGACCCACCAGCCCTCTGTGAGTCAGGCGCTGCAGCTCTTCTATATGCGCTTGAATCCGGGCCATACGCTGTTCCGGTTGGCGCAATTCAGTGCTATCTCCAAACTGAGAAGGTTGTGACATCTAGCAATCCCTCGCGCATCAGATGCATCTCTACCTGGGCTGAAACAAAGATGCTGTCCACCTTTAGGGTTATTTTTTTTTCGCGTCGCGCAAATGCACTCCCAGATTGCGTATCAAACTGGAGAGGTAGCGAAACTCATGACAGTCATCAGGCTGGCGCTTGTCTTCAATAACGCCTTTCTCTATCTGTTTGGCGTATTCAATAAGACGGTTCACGGGCAACAGCACATTGCGTTGGATAACTACAGACAACAACCCGATCGCCAGCACTACAACCAACAACCAGACTCCAAGCAAACCCTTTAGCACCTGGTGCAGAGCTTGTTCCAACCCCCTCATGGACACACCAACATCTACCGTTCCCAACAGGGCAATGTCCTCTGCTCCCGGATGACACAGAGCAGTAACACAGCCTTCTTGGTTTGGTATTGGCATAGTCATGCCCAATATCTTCTGTCCTGATGGATCCTGAAAATAGCGCAGACGTTCATCAGCAGAGGGCTCAAGCACAACAGCTTCATTATGGCACACATTGCAGCTTTCGGAATTCAGGTCTAAGATCATCCCGACCTCTGCGTTGTTAGTTGCAAACTTGACCTTCCCCTGCTTATCAAAGATGCGCAAATGTTCAACATCTACGTTCTCTCCCATATTGCTGACCAGATGACGTAGCGCCATGTGGTCACCTTTGAGCATGTCGTAGGAAGTTGAACGGACCAGAGTTTTTGACATGCTTAATGCACGTTCTACCGCCGCATCATATACGAGAGCGCGAATGTAGCCGTAGAGCATAACAAAACACAGGGTTAAAAATGCCGCCATAAGGATGGCTACGGGTATGAGTGTTTTTTTTGCTAGAGGCTGTGACATGAGCTACCTTCTCCATTTAAAACAAAGGCAGCGGAACACAAGCTCCGCTGCCTTTAGTTTAACCCAAAAACATAAAATCAGTGCTCGTCATGATCTTCCCAACCAGTCCACATGGGCTTAAAATGAGCAAATGGGGTATGCCCAAGAGTAGCCAAGTAGAAATGGGTAGGGATAAACGCTGTCAAGGCGCACGCAAGGAGGAAATGAGCCCCCGCAACTAGACGCACTCCACCTACAGCTACGAGGACATTGTGAAGTGCTCCCATATTTAGCAAAATAAGCCCTGTGACTATCACCAGTGGCACCAGAACCATCATAATCACCACATACGCCCCTTTTTGCATAGGATTAAATTTATTTGTGGGCGATTCCTGATGCGGATTCTCCTTGGTACCGGTAAAGAAATAGAAAAAATAATACAGCGCCTGCTTTACCACTCTCTTCTCAATATCTTCCGCCGTTGGCACATACAATTTCATGAGCGATTTTGCAATCACGCCATAGTAGAACAACCAGAGCAAGAATGAAAGGGTAACCACAATGCCTGCAGTGTGATGGAGATTAACCGCGGCACGATAGGTACCGAAAATATTGATGTAATCAGGAAAACGGATCTGTATTCCTGTTGTTATCAAAGCAACAAATCCCAACGCATTCAACCAGTGCCATATCCGGACCGGAGTTGGTGTCAAATAAACACGTTCTTGCATGGCCATAACCTTAATGATCCTTTCTGCGATTTTTACGTGTCAGCAAACGCATGGTCCCGTGCCCAACAGGCATAGCAAAACCTCCCAGGACAATCAATAACCCGATAATGTTCAGGGTGCGGCTTCTGGTTGCGCCTACCATGTAAAAGTCCGGCGTGCCGAACAGGGCATCCAGAGTGGCTCCCTTTGCCAAAGGCAAGCGGCGGTAGGTACCATCTCCCTGTGGCAGAGCCACATAGGAATCCTGCATGCTTTCTGGTCCTGCTGCGTGACAGTAGGTACAATCCCAGCGATTATCAAAGGTGGTGAAGTTATGCTCCACCGTTTCTGGGGTCATCATGGCCCACAGCCGCATCCCGTGTGATTTATTATTGGCGTAGAACGCATTGAGTTCTTCGAGCGAAATTTCGCCATCAGAATCCGTGTCGATGATGGTGGCGATGTTTTCGGAGCCAGTTTGTTCCTGTAGTGCTGCGTAACTGGCCAGCTCGTAGTCAGTATAAGGCCGGTCACGATGGCGCAGGTACAGGGTGATAGAAAAGTCATCTGACGAACTATGGCAGGTCACGCAGGGAACCGCATCCAAGTGCACACCGGCCTCTGGGAGCCAACGCGCGTGCACCGCTTCCATCTCTGAGGTCGAATGGCACATATCGCAAGAATCGTTCATTTGCCGCCCAGACAAGCTCACAGGAGCATACGCCTGGTGGGGATTGTGGCAGTCAACACAACGAGCGTAATCGCCATGTATACTGGCTGAATAGGTTTCATGGATAGAGACATGGCAATCGTCGCACGCTGAAATCACTGCTGCCGTTTCTGCGTCAAACGGGTGCTCCTCAGTCAACGAATGGCATGACTCACACCCCATGCCAGCATGTGCCGTCGCCATAAATCTGACTTCGTCCACATGATTCATCTCTCCAACTTCATCTGCATAGTTGTGACATCCCAGACAATCAGCGGTTTCCATAGCCCACAGGCTACTCCCGCTCCATGCCGCAAGAAGCATCACAACCGCGCTACATAATATAATCTGTCTCATTTTCGTACCGCAGCTCCTTCCTTCATTCCAAACAATCCAAAGGATTCATTAAATTTGGTCGACACTCATCGACCCCCAATGTATTAAAAACCACCTCCTGCAGAAATGGTTAACAGTCTGCCTACCTTCCAATCAACTTATCTTGTTAGTGTTGCTGCATGTTTGTCAACAGTGAAGCCTTGATCAACCCAAAAGAAATAACACACTAAATTTATTGAACTTATGTATAATGTTAAAACAAAGGCAGGGTAGTTTTATCTAAAACTGTATATCTTGAACATACAAAAAACAATCTTGCTCAGTTCAGGACACGAAAGATAGCACATTCCGCTCTGACCAAAGCACACCCAGCTGCGAGCCTGTCACATTCCTATAATACACTGTACAGTACAGGTTTAAGAGTGTATAAATTTCCCATACATCAGCGTTTAATGATTGGCGCGCAACTCCCCGCAGAGGGGTGACATTGGCCTCAATCGCATCACCAAGATTTATTATTCTAGCAAACGTTAACTGTGTAGATTTTAGAGGGCTTATTTAAAATGTCACAATCGCACATCCTAGTCGTTGACGATGAAGCTGTTATACGTGAAGCACTGCGCCGCATCCTAGAGAGCGGGGGGCATAAAGCCACATGTGTAAGCAGCGGACACGCAGCGCTGGAAAAAATCCAGGAGGAATCTTTTAACCTGGTAATTACCGACCTGAAGATGCCCGGCATGAACGGGATAGAAGTACTCAAATCGATCAAAATTTTACAGCCAAAAGTCCCGATCATCATTATTACCGGTTACGCTACTGTTGAAACAGCTGTAGATGCCATTAAGCAGGGAGCATTTGACTATCTATCCAAGCCGTTTACCCCGAAACAAGTCAAGGAGCTGGTAATAAAAGCCCTAGACCACAGCAAGATATCAGAGGTGGAAGAGTGGTCACAAAACGGCGATGGTAAAGGTTTTGATCGCTTTATTGGCAACAGCACAGCGATGCAGAAGGTGTTCAGCCGCATCCGTCAAGTTGCACCCACGGATAGTACGGTAATGATCAGTGGCGAAAGTGGTACCGGCAAGGAGCTGGTAGCACAAGCCATTCACAATCACAGCCTGCGCAATGACAAGCCCTTTGTAGCGGTTGACTGCACGGCTCTAGCAGAGAGTTTGCTTGAAAGTGAACTGTTCGGCCATGAAAAGGGTTCGTTTACCGGAGCCATGCGCACCAAGGTGGGGCTGTTTAAAATCGCCGACACTGGTACTCTGTTTTTAGATGAAATCTCCAACATGAGCCTTACTACGCAGGCAAAGCTTCTACGTGTAATCCAGGAACGTGAGGTTACCCCCATTGGGGGAACGAAACCAGTTCCCATCGATATTCGCCTGATATCTGCAAGCAATAAAAACCTGCGCGAACTATCAGATAAGGGCGAATTCCGCGAAGACCTGTATTTCCGTCTCAACACCATCCCCATTGAGCTCCCTCCGCTACGTGAGCGCAAAGGAGATCTACCGCTGCTGGTGGGATTTTTCCTACGCAAGTTTGCCAATGAAATTGGCAAAGAGGTCAAGGGCGTAAGCCCTGCAGCTATGGCGATGTTAGAGGAGCATGATTTCCCCGGCAACGTGCGTGAGCTCGAGAACATGCTCGAACGGGCTGTAGTGCTCTGCGATGGAGACACGATCATGCCTGCAGATCTCGGGGTTATTGATGAAGAGTTATCCGAAAACATTAGTCGAGGTCAGTATGTGCCTCAAACCGCCGAAGAACTCAAAGAGATCAAACGCCGGCTACGGGAAGAGGCGGTGATCCCTGCAGAGCGGATATTTATCCTTGAGGCCCTAAAACGTAACGACTGGAATATTACCAGATCTGCTGAAGAGGTGGGGATGCAGCGCCCCAACTTTCAGGCCATGATGAAAAAACTGGGAATTTCTGCGCGCAATAACAGGATCGACGACTAGCCTACCCTGCACAAAGCCAACCCTGACGGGGCAACAAAGCTCAACAACTTGCAGCCCCGTTTTTCATACCCTAACCCAACAGATCTCCAAGTGGAAGACTGATCAAAAAACGTGTCCCTACCCCTTCGGTGCTCTCTACCTCAATTGTGCCACCATGATTTTTAACTATGCCATAAGAGACCGAAAGCCCTAATCCAGTACCCTGCTGATCCTTGGTAGAAAAAAACGGATCAAATATTTTGGTCAGGTTTTCAGGAGAGATGCCAGAGCCACTGTCAGAAATAGCGATCAGCATCTTGTCTCGATCCTGCCAGGTATCTATACTAAGCTCACCACCTTCGGGCATGGCGTGGGCTGCGTTGAGAAACATATTCATAAACACCTGCTCAAGCTGATTGGGGTCCACCTCAAGTTCAGGCATATCTTCGGCGTAGTTACGATTTATTAATATATCCTGAAAAATAGACTGGTATTCTACCAACATCAGGGTTTTATTCAGCAGCTGATCAATAGAGGTAAATTTCTTGCTCAGAATAGATTCGCGTCCAAAGTCGAGAAGCCCACGGACAATTTCGGCACAACGTTGGGTCTCATGGGTTATGGTCTGCAAATCTTTGCGCAACTGCTCGTCAATATCTTCACGCTCCTCTGCCATAGAAGAATAAGCTAGAATTCCAGTGAGAGGATTGTTGATTTCGTGCGCAATGCCAGCCACTAATTTACCTAATGCTGCCAAGCGCTCAGAGCGTGCCAAATTAGCCTGCATCTCTTGAATCCGCTGCGTACGCTCCTGCACTTTGTTTTCTAGCGTATTGGCCCATGCATTCACCTCTTCCTGCGACTTGCGCAGACTATCAGTCATTTCGTTTGCTCCTGCGGCGAGCAACCCCAATTCATCTCGAGATTTCACCTCAATGTGTCCACTCAGATCCCCATCGGCAATCTGGCGCTGATGTTTAACAATCCGCTTAACTGGAGCGATGATAAAACGCTTGGTCAAGACCAAAAGTGCCATAAACAATAGAACGAGCAATACGCACACTAAAACAATAAAAAAGTTTCGGAACGCATCTACCTGTTGCATTCGCTTCTTCAGGGATATTTGTACATCCAAAATACCAAGGAGGTTTTTATCTGGGGGGTGGACATGGCATGCGGCGTTAAAACAGGCAGGATCGTTATAAATCGGTTTGGTAACGCCTAGGAATGCTTCGCCGTCTTCACCCTCAAAGGTACGACCCCGTGCAGACGAGGGGATCTGGTCCAGCGGCTCATGAGATCTTATATGGCATGCATTGCACCCTTCTTCACTTAAGGCCAGCGCTTGCCCAGCCTCGCCACTATCGGTGGAATAGTTGATTACCCCTTCTTTGTTAAACAGGCGAATACGCCGAATCCCCTCCATAGACGCAAGTTCGCTGACCATCTGATGCAACATTTCGTGGTCGTCATTGAGCATTAGATAGTGATTAGCACGCACTATAGCTTCACTTAAATAGTCCGCATCGTGAAGGGAGTTTTCTAGAGTAAGCTGACGCTGGAGGCGAACATT
The DNA here is from genome assembly GCA_034007015.1 of Desulfuromonadaceae bacterium. Lineage (GTDB taxonomy): Bacteria > Desulfobacterota > Desulfuromonadia > Desulfuromonadales > Desulfuromonadaceae > JAIVHC01. Next base: position 12,808 of record JAVERS010000020.1, on the reverse strand, counting down.
CACAAAAACAAAAACCAACGACGCTACAAGAAACAGCGCACCGATTACGCCCATAAACTTGAATAACAATGATGATTTTGCATTTCTCATACGCTGCCTCTAATATGTTGCCTACCTTTACACATCCAGCAGAAGAGTGACGGGCTCTACATATGTTTTGCGTAACGCGCGAGTACAACTCCTGCCGCTACAATACATAACCCCACGCACACAAACAGATATCCCACGCCATCGGCACGTCCAATCTCAGCAAGCTCAGTATGGCCTAGAAATGCTATCAAATACACCCCTAGCAGGGCTCCAGCACCGCCAGCAACATTAAACACAAGCCCCAAGTACGCTAGAAATACTCTCGGTTTATCCATTACAACTCCTACACAAAAGGGCGGCCACAATGGCCGCCCTTTTGTTATATCACACTTCTGATGTTTAGATTAATGCTCTAGTGGCTGCCACTCAACATAGCAATGACAATAAGGACAAAGAGTGTCACCCCGACGGCTACTGCAATAAAACCAAAGGTTTTAAGAGCTATATTATATACAGGGCTAGACGTTTTCGGCTTCAGGAACTGTTCAGTTATTCCCTGTTCTTCATAACGTTTCCATTGATCACCACGCTCTTCCAAAAATTCCTGCTTGTGGAGTTCACCATTAAACACCACAAAGTCCATGGGGAACTTCTCGGGACGCAGATGGGTATTAAAGAAGTGAACTGAGAAAATAAACCCAGTTGCGAGCAGCGCTTCATCCGAGTGAACAATGGTAGCCACGTTGAATACCCACCCAGGGAGGAACGTACCGAAGAACTCGGGGAACCACAACATCAGGCCGGAACCACCAATGGCAAACATACCCCAGAAGACCGCGATGAAGTCAAACTTCTCCCAATAGGTCCAACGCTCAAATGTTGGCTTCGGTCCCTTGCCCAGGAACCAGCGCACCATCCCTGTGACATCTCGTACATCACGGAAGGTGGGCATCAATGAATCTGGGCCGAAGAGACGCTGGAGCCACATCCCCGGAATGTCTTTGCGGATAAACAAAAAGTGGAAACTCAACGCCAGAGCCATGCCAAAGTACACAAAGGTTATGCCAGCACCTATACGGTGCAAGAAGGCAGCGCTGGAAGTGCCACCGAGCATATCAATCATAAACTTTGCCCAAGGTTGGCTATAAAACTTAATCGGCAACCCAGTTATAGACAGAATCAGAAAACTGACAATGACCAAGATATGCATAAAGATGTGGTGGCGCTCGAAGCGTCTGTACACCTTATGTCCGTCTGGAACATGGATATGTGCTTCCCCTTTTGCAAGGGCTTTTTTCTTTTCTTTATTCTCTTTTATACCGCGGTACATCCACATGATGGAATGGAGCCAGAACACCGAAAAGGTGCCAACCAACAGAGTTGTCATCGCCCAGAAAGTAATAACCAGGACAGGATAACGCTCAAAATCGAAGTGATTAGCGTGCGAATAAAACTGGCTAAATAATGTAGTTGAGCCTTCATGACATGCGCCACAAGTCTTATCCCGATTCTGCAGGTTTAAGGTGGAAGCAGGGTTCTCTTCTGCAAACACCCCGTGGCTGTCATGGCAATCAGAGCAGGTGGCCGTAAGTTCAGGATAGCCGAGATGATAGCTTTTGCCATGATAGCTACTTAGATAGGTATAGACAATATCGGTACGGACATCATTGCGCTCCATGGTTTCGGCGTCTTTATGACATTCAATACACACATCAGCGCGAAAACTTCTAACCGCCTTGGTTTCAGCATTTGAAAGAGAAATAACGTTGTGTAACCCGTGACAATCTGCACAAGAAGGGCTGTCCTGATTACCGGAAGCAACCGCCTGGCCGTGGACCGAAGAATTGTACGCTTCTGTATCGTGACAGGTAGAGCACGCGTCGACTACACTCTGCTTGCTTGACTCTCCACTTTTAACTGAATGGATTGTGTAGTGACACGCCACACAGCTAAGCCCCATCTGCGCATGCACACTTTCACAGTGCTGTTCTGAAACATCCGCGTGACAAGAGCTGCAATCCACCGCGGCAGGCATCTCTTCCATAGCCATATGGGCATCAACATCTTCGAGTGCATGGCACTCAACACATCCAATGCCGCTCTGACCATGGGCTGAAGTCATAAACTCATGCGAACTCACCACACTATCGTGGCACATCAGACAGGTATCTGTATCAGCCTGAACCGGCTGGATCCCTCCCAATAGCATAACGGCAGCGATGGCAAGCATCGACAAACTCCACGAAACCCCTCTCTTCATGTCACTAACTCCTTCTTTCTTGTGTATGCAATTTGTATGTAATCGCGTCTAGAACCACCGGCTCCATACGCCATCGTGCGTGGGATCTGGCAGGACAACCCCCGCACATATACCACAGTGTATGTTTTTTTTATACAGACGGCTTAGTACCACAGCACCAAAGTCGAAGTCAAACCCAAACGGTGTAACTTGGACCTTTTACGGGATTATTTATAAAAGAGATACCTGCGTGAGTTTTGCTAATTTTTTAGCTATTTACTCCTCTCCGACACATGTGTCTTGTAGCGACTCAACCATGGCACTAAAACGCTGCAGAGAACGTGTTCGTTTAATCTTTCCGCACCAGCGCTGGAGTTCTTCATCCTCTACAAACTGAACAACATTTTTAAGCTTCGCCAACACTTGGTACTCTCCCGCATATGCTTGCCGACACTCTTCGAGCAAACGCAACAGATAGACACGTAACTGTGCGCGCCGTTGTGCCACATCCACCTTCGGTGCTGCACCAGAGCGTAAACGTTTAAACAGCCATGGGTCTGCAATAGCTCCTCGCCCCAGCATCAACCCTGCGGCACCAGTTTCGTGCAGTAATGCCCTGCCCTGCTCTGCCGTGGTTACATCACCGTTTGCAATAACAGGAATAGATGTTGCTGCCACCACGTCTTTGGTCACACTATGGTCAGCATACCCTGTATACTTTTGCACCACGGTTCGGGGATGAAGCACAATAAAATCTACTCCGTTGTCTTCAAAAAGTGCAAGCAAGTCGATAATCTGGCGCGAGTTGTCATAGCCGCTCCGTACCTTAACCGAAAGCCCGCCATAAACTACCTTGCGCAACGCCTTCAGGCACCTCTCCACCCGCTCGACATCTTGCAACATTGCTCCCCCGGTAGGGGCGGTAGTCATCCTGCCATAGGGACATCCCAGATTTAAATTAAGATGTTGGACGCCGTTGTCCTGTAACAGCAATGCCGCTTCGCTTAGTGCGTGTGGGTTGTTACCCACCAGTTGCATCACAAAAGGAACGTTTAGCGCGTAAGTGCGAGAATCTTCTAGGTCTCGCCGAGATATTCTGCGCTGCGACACATTGCTTGTCGGTACAAACTCGCTAAACAGAACGTCTGGAGCTCCCAACTCCACCTGCACTTTACGCATGGACGCATGAGTGAGCCCTTGCAATGGAGCCAGCATCAAAGGGGGGCTTTCCCCCCATGGTAACTGCATCTTTTAACACCTTAAGCTTGATAGATTTCAATTACACAGCGCTGGGAATTATCCCACACTGCGAAGAGTTGTATTTGCTATATTCTTTGTGCGCTTATTGTTGGATTACTGGTAATCTGCTACATGCACAGATATACTTATTGCGTTTCCATTCAGATTAAATATATATCTGTTTTCCCTAATTGTGGAGTTGGTAAACCAGCTTTAAACGTTGTGCAACACAAATTTGACAACATCAGCGCCAATATTGATCGCCGCTTGCGAAACAAAGGACTGAGCTCTAAGACACCGGGCTCGCCATACTGAACTGGGCTCAACAAGCGGGGCTGGAACTTCAACGAAGAGATGGGTCTGCTCACCAATGAAACCACCTTCAACGGCAAGATGCAGCCACTTCTTTCTACCCTGTTCATTGCTCACTAGTAGGACTTAAAGGAAATATGCTGACCAACTTATTTGCAACTGAATATTTAGGCACTGCAATAGTCAAACTTCTCCTTGCGTTTACCGCCGGTGCCCTCATTGGTGTCGAACGCGAAAAACATGGGCGCCCTGCAGGGATGCGCACCCATGTGCTGGTATGCACCGGGGCTTGCTTGATGATGATTATTTCGGAAGGGATTTTTGCAAAATATGCTCATCTAAGCGCTGAGGGGATAGCGCGCATTGACCCAGGGCGCATCGGTGCACAGATCGTTACCGGCATCGGCTTTCTGGGTGCTGGGGTCATAATCAAGGAAGGCGTCAACGTGCGTGGCCTTACCACTGCCGCCTGCCTGTGGTATGTGGCGGGCGTGGGGATGGCGTTCGGATTCGGCATGGCTGCTGTCGGAGTCTGCAGCACCATCCTTGCGTTTGTTGCTCTGTTTGCCCTCAAGCATGTCGATCCTCTATTGCGTAAAAACCGTTTTCTGCGCCTCTCCATAGTCACAGTAGAAGATAGAGACCTTTTTGAAAAGATAAAGGAGATCTTCCACTCCTACTCACTCACCACCGCCAACATTGAGCAAGAATACGATTTGGAAAATCAGCGCATTCAATACGATTTCGTTATCACCCACAATCATCACCCCATGGGAAAGACCCTGATTGATGAAATATCCAAACTTGATGGGGTAACAAAGGTGCGCTACCGCTAATCTATTTCAACTGCGACCTAAACACAAAGAGCCGACCCCGAAATAGGAGTCGGCTCTTTGTATATGCACTTCCACTAAAATTCAGACCTAGTTTTGCGTGCGGGAGTTTTTTAAACGGAAATCAAATTTGGTAAAGTTTCCATACTGACCTTTAGCATATGCTGTCAACAGCCAATTCAGCCCTTCATTCATTGAGGCAAAAGTCTTCTGCGCAGTGGTCACAGATAAGGCACGTTTAACTTCAGGATCCAAACTCGCTTCAACCCCTTCAATATTGCGCGTTACTGTTCCAATCCTGCGGGTCAAATCATCTCCACAGCAATATACTTCATACATTGAGGCATCGCCACCAACACGGTAATACAGAGTCTTGAACTTGAAAATTCTTTCCTGCTGGAGTTTGCGCAGCGTCATATCCATACGTGCACGGGGAACGTCTTCTGCTGCGATCTGCTCAGCCCGATTCAGGCCGACACTAATTTTCTGCACGGTCAGAAGTGCCTGACGATACCAGTGCATCGCTTTTTCATAATTGGCAACAACCCCTTTACCTTGCATATGGTAGTCACCAAGAAGGAGTGCCGGCTGAGGATCTTTATAGCGCTGCGCCGCTTTTTCAAACCAGTGCATAGCTTGAGCATATTCGCTCCGTTGGTGATAGATCATCCCTAAATGCAATTGTGCCGGAAAGTAATCCTGCTGTGAGGCAGCAACAAAATACTCCTCTGCCGTTGGCGTTTCTGTGCTTTGTTTTAGCACCCCCTCCTCCAACAACAGGCCAAGGTTGTGCATCAACTGCGGCTGCAGATCTTTCTGTAGCGCAAGGGTGGCATGCGCTTTGCGAAAAAAATCATGCGACGCAGCGGGGTTGGGGCTCAACGCGGTGGAGAGGCATGCGAATGCGCGCTCATCCAGCGGTACATACCCTTGAGGTAATTGTGGCGCATAGCATTCAGCAAGCAGTAGTTGCGCTCTGACCTGCTGACGCGAAGCTGCAACGCGCAAAAAATCGAGACCCGATTCGCGCAATTCACTATCTTCCTTACACACGAAAACCCGTCCCCGCTCATAGTACTCCTGGGTATCACAGCGCCAACATATTTTATAGCCGTAGTTATACAGTACCGCCAAACTAGCTATGGCAACGCACCCTAAAAAGAGGAGGATGTTAATCAGAAGTTTTCTTCTTGCTGTCATATCTTCACCTAAACTCTCTGTTAATACCCCGGTAGCAGAGCATGTGCATTCCCATGACAGGCTGCACAGCCATCAAACTCTTCGAGCATCTCTTGGGTATGTGGCGTATCATGGCACTCTTGACAGGTGGGGACATTTCCATGCTCGGTTGCATGACAGAAAGTACAGTTAAGCATGGAATGCGCCAAATGCCCTTTAGTTAGTGCTTGAGCCTGGGCGCTGTGGCAGTAACTACAATCGATATTTTCCACCTGGGGACCATAGTTTAACCTGCTTACATCGTGAACGGGGTGGCAACTGGTGCAGGTGCCGTTGCTTTCAAATGGGTTATGGGGCTCAGAGTGACATTCCGTGCAGGCAGGCACATAACCGTGTTCAGCATAATGACACCCGGAACAACCCATATCTGTATGCGCATTTGGATTAGCAAGCTCCTTAGCCTGAGCTGCATGGCACTGATTGCAGTACGACTCTATACTTGCTACAGCCAAACTCGCAACTGGGGCGTGAGCATTAGCATGGCATGTCATGCACTCCAGCATGGGGGATTCTTCCCCATGAGGCGTCCCGTGGCAACTATCACACGCTGGAACCCGATCTTCCCACGCCATGGAACGGGCGAAATTGTGAAAAGTAGCGTGACAATCCCGACATCCCATCTGGTGGGCTCCGCCATCTTCTTTTAAGGCGTCATACACCGGCACATGACACTGTGCACACTCGACATCGGTAAATGGAGGGATCTCCTCCGCGTAAAAGTCTGCCTGAGCCAATGCCGGAGCGCTCAGCAAAACCACAGTACAGGCCAATAACAAGCCCACATTCAATCGATACCTACGATTCATCGTATGCCTCATAAAATTAATAATGGCCTACTTGCGCAAATCATGCGCGCCGCGATGACACTTGGCGCAGTCGTTGAATTGACGGTGCATAGCGGCATCATGAGGTTCTCCGTGACAGTCTTTACATGCAAGGACAACTTTGTGGGTGCGGCGATGACAAAATATACATTCAAGGGTTGAGTGTTGTGTGGCGTTACCCTCTAACTGCGTGAAGGGGGTCGCGTGGCAACTGCCGCACAACAGTGGCTCCACTTTGCCCTTTTTGTACTGAATGTAGCTAGGGCTATGGGGCTGGTGACATTTAAAACACTCTGCATTGGTCATGGACTCAGTATGCCCTGCATGGCAGTCGAGACAGCTGTAGGCGTCGCCGTGTTCTGCGTGGCACTCTGTGCAGTCCATGTGCGCATGCATACTCGGATGTTGCTCCATCTCCTTGCCAGGTCCTGCATGACAGGAGAGACATATCGGCTTCACCGGAGAGATCGCATCCAGTTGCACCTCCATGGGTGCATGAGGGTCGTGACACTTAGCGCACTGCCCCACACGGTAATGGGGCGAAGCTTTCGGCGCGTGACACTCGGCACATGAAGGGATTACTCCACTTTTTGCAGGGGGATGGTCTGCATGGCAATCGATGCACGCAACATTCTCAGCATGGGCACCGCCGGCGCGCACCAGATTTTCCACCTCTGCAGTATGGCACGCTGCACAATGATTAACTGGGGTGGTGTCGCTCCAGCGATAGTCGGTGGGCTGGTGTGGTGCATGACACCCGACACAGTCGGTGTACACCATTTTAGGAGCATGCGGTTCATGGCAATCCATACACTGCATGAGCTCTCCTGCAGCAGTACCGTGCTCCAAGTGGCAATCGGTGCACGCCATGTGCGTATGTGCGCTGGGGATAGCATCAAGAGCCTGCCCTACATCCTGATGGCAGGTAAGACATATTGCGGGCACATCATCATTTACTGCAGAGAGTGGTTTAACACTTGGGGCATGAGGCGCATGACAGCGAGTACAGCTGTCCAGTGCATAGTGTGCGTGAGTAGAAGGGGCATGGCACTGGGCACACTCTGGGATAACCGCCGCGGCTGCAGGTGGGTGTCCTTCATGACAGTCGAAGCAACCCAGTGCGGTGCGGTGAGCACCACCTTGTTCAGCTATCTGGCGCGATGGATCGACGTGACACTTGATACAATCCGAATCTTCGAGGGGAGCACCCACGACCTCCGCCTTGACTGGTCCCACACCTATTAGGAATACAATAGCCAGACTCACACAAATTCCGGCCCCAAATCTACACACATCAGTTGTCATGGCATATCCCGTGGCGCTAGCGCCCTTCGCACCTGAACTTGTGGAATAGCACGGCTCCGACTACCCGAAGAGGGAAGCCGGAGCCGACTGTTTAAGTTAAAACAAGAATACTGCTTACTCCGCCAACGCATGCGGACCGATATGACAGTCAGCACAGTTGGGGAACTTGGTATGCATTGTTTCACCGTGAGGCGTTGCCCCATGGCAATCAGCACAGACCGTGATCTGCATATGCTCACCCATGTGACAGTATGCGCAGCTCAGTTCGGAGTGCATCTTGCTGGAAGCCTCTAGCTCCGCTGCAACTTCGCCATGACAGGATGCACACATAGCTGATTCGAGACTGTCTGCATAGGTAACCTCAACTGGACTGTGAGGCTTGTGACACTTGGTGCAATCGGCAACCACCATCTCAGCAGAGTGGCCAGAATGGCAATCAAGACAGTTCAGGTATTGTCCCTCGCCTAAGCCATGCCCCATATGACATGCATTACAACCCATCTCGGCATGCATACTTGGGTGGGCTTCCATCTCCGTCCCCTGCGCAGGGTGACAGCTCAGACATGCAGGCGTAACATCACCTTGGGAAGAGAAGTCGATATCTAGAGGATGATGAGGGTAGTGACACGCAATACAGTTGTCGAGAGTATAGTGATCGCTTTCATCCGGAGCGTGGCACAGCGCACAAGCTGGGATAACGTTCTCCCCCATGGGCGGATGTTCGAAGTGGCAATCTTGACAACCCATGTAGGCGTGTGCGCCGCCATGAGCTTCAACATCCTTAACTGCATCAATGTGACACTTGACGCAGTCGGCATTGTTAAGTGCCGCCATATCTACAGCGCCAGCACTTGTCACCATTGCCAAAGCCAGAATCAGGCTGACAGGCAGAAAATGTTTCATAATTTTTCATCCTCCTAAAACTTTATTAAAATTGGGGTTGCGCCCCCTCCCAATTAGGGAGCACATGTTGAAACAACAAACTAGGACACTGGCGCGGATTATACGTGTGAAAGCGTGGCAGAGCCGCCTGACCTAAGTTGTATACGTCACAGCATCGCTATGTAAACAGAATCTGTAGCAGAGGTCAAGATTTCACTACAAGATTCAACTAACGTAAAACTGCGTTCTAACCACTTCAACATACGGAAGTAACCGTCCCAAGCATCAGCTAACCCAAACTCTTTTTCCTCGTCGGCCTGCACCCTGCCAGTTTGGATGTCGACAACTATTTAAAAAGGCGCTAGCATTGCGCGCGTATTTTATATTTTATACATAGATGACACTCTTAGTACTGAAGCTTTTCCTGCGCATACTCCACCAAACCCTGGAAGTACTGCAACGGACAACATTTTTCTACCCTTTACGGCATAATATTTGGCGGCAATACCTTTTATTCACACCATTAAACCATGCTGGAGAAGTACCATGATCAATCCAAACTGGAAAACTGAAACCCTGAGCATCCAGGGGGGGTACCGCCCCAAAGCGACTGAACCACGCATCCTCCCTATTACTCAGAGCACCACATACAAGTATGAAAAAGCGGATCATATAGCGAGCTTATTTGACCTCGACTGTGCTGACCATATGTATTCACGCATCAGCAACCCCACATGGGCTGCCTTCGAGGACAAAATGGCGCAGCTCGAAGGGGGAGCCGGTGCCCTGGCAACCTCTTCCGGGCAAGCGGCGATCTCCATATCGATTCTCAACATCTGCCAGAACGGGCAGCACATCGTGTGTGCGAACACTCTCTACGGCGGTACTTACTCCCTATTTTACAATACCTTCCCCAAGATGGGGATCAAGGTGTCGAGTGTAGACCCTGACGCGAGCGCAGCAGAGATAAAAGCTAAGTTCACCCCAGAAACACGCGCACTTTTTGCCGAATCTATCGGCAACCCGGGCCTCAACGTCCTCGACTTTGAAAAGTTTGCCGCAATTGCACAAGAGATGCAGGTGCCCCTGATTATCGATAACACCTTCCCCACCCCACACCTGTGCCGCCCCTTGGAGTTGGGTGCCGACATTGTGGTACATTCTGCTACCAAACACATCGATGGGCATGCAACCAGCATTGGAGGTGTCATTATTGATGGAGGGAAATTCAACTGGAGCACAGGAAAATATCCGGAGTTGACCGAGCCCGATCCGAGCTATCACGGCCTATGTTACACAGAAAAATTTGGCAATATGGCGTATATCGTTAAAGCTCGGGTTCAGCTCCTGCGCGATCTGGGGATGAGCATGGCGCCCATGAATGCATTCCTCATTAACAAAGGGCTTGAGACCCTGCACATCCGCATGGAACGCCACAGCAGCAACGCCTTGGCCGTTGCAGAATACTTAGAGCAACATCCCCAGGTCAGCTGGGTATCTTACCCGGGACTGCCGAGCCATCCGAGCTACCTCCTCACACAGAAGTATCTCCCCAAAGGTGCCGGTGGGGTACTCACCTTTGGGATAAAAGGTGGAGTAGAGGCAGGGCGGCGTTTTATGGAAGCAACGGAGTTGATCGCCATGGTGGTACATGTGGGGGATGTGCGCAGCAGTGTGCTCCATCCGGCAAGCACTACGCACCGCCAGCTCAGCGCTGAAGAACAGCGCGCCGCTGGAGTTCTCCCTGACCTTATCCGCCTGTCTGTAGGGATTGAACATATTGACGACATCATTGCGGACATTAAACAGGCGCTGGAGCGCTGTTAGTGGACACTCCCATATGGGGCGTGTCCACATTTGCGCTAGCGCAGCGCGTGTGCCACCCCAATTTCTAACAGACATCGACAGAAAAATGTTTTATAGTACGCATTTTAAGATTGCGCATATGGATATCCAGGTTACCGCCTTAATGGGCAGTTACACTGAAACACCAATCTGATATGACAGCGATGTACCCATTTAATGACCATTGCGTTTCAGTCAAGGCAGGAGAGCGTTGTGTCGCAAGAAGACAATCAGAACAAAGAACGCACTAAAGAAGAGCAACAGGATAAACGCACCAGAGGTTCCTCTACCCTTAAGGGGATAGCAACCCTCTTTGAGCGTGAAGAGCTCAAAGATCTGTTTATCAAATATCTGATCCTCATCGGAGTGATTGAGGGCTTCATTTTTTTCGTCAGTTTCATCAGCCAACTAGGGCCCGAGAATGTTCCATTTCCGTGGAAATCATTTTTCTTCGCTGCCTTTATCGTCCCTTTGACCATCACTTTTCTCCTCGGGATCATTGTGCTGGGATTCGATCGTTACCTGTATGGGCATCAGCCGGAAGACGATGACAGTGACAGACACCATCTCTCTGTGGCAGAGCAGCAGAGTCGGATCCAGAAATTTCATGCGGTGATGTACGTCATCCGCCAGATTCCGTTTCTCCTCGGCTTGTTGCTGCTCGTGGTTCTAACAGCAGTAGGATACAAACTCGATGAGATTCTGGCAGTTATTGGCCACATTGGTGAAGAGACTGTCTTCTACGTGTCCGTAGCCCTTGCCGTGGTTCTGGGCGCAGCTCTGGTCATGGGACTAATCTGGATGTTTATGAGCTACAATTTGCGCAAAAAAAGTATGGAATATCAGTACCAGTATAAGAAGGATGTAGTGGAACAGACTGGAATGGTTATCCTCGATGACGACCGCATCATGGACAAAGAGGGAAAGCTTCTGCACGACAACCGTCCACGTCAACTCCCTCAGGGAGACACAGATACCACCATTTTAATTGGCAACGATGAGCCCAACTGACTTTCTGCGTGCCAATTAGTAATTTTACATAAAAAGCCCCCGCTTGCGGGGGCTTTTTATTTTCCCATTAAATTGCATTACCTTGAGGAGTTCTTATGTCCGCACCCGCTGCGCACTCTACCCTACAGACTATTCAACGTGCTGCCTATACACCACCACCGTGGCTAGTCGAGCACGTGGCGCTAGATATTGACCTTGACTCTGAGAGCACTACAGTCCATAGCACCCTCCAACTCAAACGCGCCTCATATACGCCTGCGTCAACTCCGCTTCATCTAGATGGGAAAAACCTACCCTTAGAACAGATCAAATGCAACGGCACCACCCTCAAACCAAACACTTACACGCACAACAGTAACGGGCTTAAAATCCACAATCTTCCCGCCGTCTGCACCTTGGAGTTAAGCACCAAAATCAATCCGTGTGCCAACACCGCCCTCGAAGGGCTGTACCTTTCTGCGGGGATACTCTGCACCCAGTGTGAGGCGGAAGGCTTTCGCCGCATCACCTTCTTCCCCGATCGTCCCGATGTGATGGCGCGCTACACCACCACGCTACGTGCCGACAGCTCCCATTTCCCTGTACTGTTGGGTAACGGCAATTTGGTTGCAGAAGGGCAACTCGAAGATGGGCGCCACTTCGCCACCTGGGAAGATCCCTTCCCCAAACCGTCATACCTGTTTGCCCTGGTAGCAGGGGATCTGCACTGCCATACGCAGACCTACCGCACCGGATCGGGACGCGACATTCTGTTGCAGATATATGTAGAGCACCGCAATGCCGATAAATGTGAGTATGCCATGCACGCGCTGCGCAAAGCGATGGCGTGGGATGAAGAGCGCTTCGGTCTCGAATGTGACCTTGAGCGCTACATGATTGTCGCCGTGGATGATTTCAATGCGGGCGCCATGGAGAACAAGGGAGTAAATATCCCCCGGCAAAGCCGGGGGCTTTAAAGGTGAACCGCTCAAAGCGGTGGGCTCAAACCATGGGCCGCCTAAAGGCGGCTAGCTGAGCAGTTTTAATTGATCCACTCTACTGTCTTCGCG
>JAVERS010000019.1:0-49539 GCA_034007015.1 Desulfuromonadaceae bacterium | reverse complement strand
GCCCAGTCATGGGATCGCGGAGGGTAGAGTCGTGTAGGGTTCGCATCAGACGCTTAGCTTCAATAACCGAAAGCGACTGTTTGATGTACGCCTCTGCCTTGGCAACCTTTTGCTCAATTAGAGCGCGACTGAGTCCGTTCGCCCTCGGTTTCTCAAAAACAAACTGCACCACTCCGCCAGCATGCCCACCCAGAATCATGGGGATACATATATGGATTTTATCCTGACTGCAGATAAACTGTTTGCACACCCGCTCGTACATCAGCGAAGAGATATCATGTCCAGTTTTCACCGCGCGGCATAAATCGCAACTGCTGAGGATATCTGGATTACATTCAAGATCTTTTTCTGACAAGGTCACCGGAAATACCGGTTTCATAGTTTTAAAATCCTCCGCAACTTCGTAAATGCGGTAGTTTTCAATGCCAAGATTGGTATGGAATGCTTCACCCATACGGGAATACACATCTTCAAGGGTCGCGTCTTCTTCAATTACATTCTTAAATACCGTCATACCATGCACGGTATCCATCAAATCATTAAACTCTGATGCCATCTCCCCGATTTCGTCCGCAGAGCGAACTTCTATTTTACTTGTAAGATCTACATGGCCACTGGCGAGGGTGTGAATTTTGCTGATCATGGCACTCACCGGAGTTACAATTGAATCGGCAATCCAGAAAGTGAATACAGCCAACAACCCCAGCGCCAGCGCCAGAACTCCAAGTGTTATCCAGAATGCATAGCTGGTGGTATTGGTAATTGCGTGGGAGTAATTTTCTGCCTGAGTAGAGATGTGAGTAAGGAATTCAGTGCTTAAGGTTTTAATGCTATGAAGATTGTCTTTCAGGCGTTGGATATATGTGGAATTTTTTGCACGTTGTTCCTGTTGGTCTGACGCCGCATCCGCGCGCATGAAACCGTAGCTGGTAGTGGTATCGAGCATCTCACTCACATTAGCGCAAATACCTTTCACAAACTCTTTATTGCGCTCCTCCTCCAGCCAGGTGGGTTTACTCACCCGTTTCCACATCTGGCGCATAGGTGATCCAGCTTGGCTCGTAAAGGTATCATCTAGGCAGATGCGCATCCCATGCAGAATAGTACGTATTTTAAGGACGTTAGCAGCAATAAGTTTTTCGCTTTGCTCACCTTCAAGCGCATCAACCCAACGCTCAAGCTCATAGGTTTTGCTCAGAACTTCGTTAGCCGCGCGGTCGTAGGGGAACAACACCTTGACCATGGCTGATGTTTTCATATTTACATCTATAAGAACGTAAAATGATACGCTGGACAAAACCAAGAACCAGAACAGCACCCCGGTAGAGAACAGGAAAAATTTTTTCCTGATAGGCAGATCTACAAAGGTAATAAAACGAACAATTGTTCTTAACCAGCCACGCTTCTTCTTTTCAGCCACTATACAACCCTCCGCATGCAGTTATAACGTTGTCCCGCTGTATGGAACCCAGCCAAAAGGCGGTTCTCTGCGATAAAGTGCTGAGGAACCGCCTTACCAATGCAGGAAGACTGGGGTGTGTTATTTTTTCTCTTTGACTGAGGTTCCAATTGCAAAAGCCTTTCCGACAAATTTGCCGACGCCATAATATTCCCGTGCGCCTGGCATAAACAGCAGCGGATCCATCTTTTTCACATCTGGTATCCCTTTTTTATTCAGACACTCCACCTCTATCTTTACATCCAGCACTTCCCCCACAAACATGGTATGAGTGCCAAGTTCGATGCTAGTTTTCAGGCGACATTCCTGTACCATATAGGCCTCCTCCAGGGATGGAGCGTGAACAAACTCCCCCTTGCTCACGTGGTGGCCACACGCCTCAATCTTGTTCAGATCCCGCCCAGAGGCGATGCCGTAGTAGTCCGCCGCAACCGCATGCTCGCACCCAAGCAGATTTATGCTAAACGCCCGATGTTCCAGAATCCCTGCGTAGGTGTGGCGCGTATGCTGCGCCGAAACCATCACACAGGGGGGCTCGGAACAACAGATTCCACCCCAGGCGGCATTCATCATGTTAGGCTGCCCCTGAGCATCATAAGTCCCAACCAGGTACACTGGAGCTGGAAATGCAAGCGGCTTGGCTCCAAGTGATTTTTTCATAATGGATTCTCCTTTATGGCCTTTATCCGGCTAATAAATGTTCTGCGCGACGTAACTTTGCAGTAAGGGCTGTACAGTTATCTTTTTCTTATCTGGGTACCCCTGTTGCCCCTCTTCGACCACATACCCCACAGCGTATACAGCCGCTATCCGGTTCGGGGCAAGGCGAAGTCAGGGTGTGGGTACGACTGCGTTGATACTCTTCCCATAGATATTCGCGCCTAACCCCAGGATCGATACAATACCAGGGGAACTGGTGTTCGAAGGGATGGGTGGAATATATAATCCTCTCCAGACCAACAGCATTTGTACGACACGCTGCTTTCAGGTTGGCTCCCTCTGCCATAGAAAGGATCACTTCGGCACCCCGTCGATCTGCTCGAGATAAAAACCCCTGCAATTCTGCCCCTTTTATCGATTCCACCTGCAGGCGCACGTTGGCACTTCTGTTTACGTATTTACGCAATATCCCAATGCGTTGTTTTAAAACCTTCGGTAACGCCATGGAATGCCATTGAAACGGGGTCATCGCTTTGGGAACAAATGGATTAACCGACAGTGTGATGGTTCCAGCGCGCCCCAAAGCGCGTTGTTGTTCCATCCACACCGCGCGAACCGCTTCAACCAGTTCAAGCATGGCATGAATATCTATATCTTCTTCAAAGGGCAGCCCGATGAGAAAATAGAGCTTGAGGTTTGGAACTCCTGCAGCGGCGATCATTTCGGCGGCACTGATAATCTGTGCCGCACTCAGATGTTTGTTGATGCTATCGCGCAGACGCTGACTTCCAGCTTCAGGTGCGAGAGAAATTGTTTTCTGCCCTGAATCGCGCAACCTTTCCACCTGTACAGAGGTCATGCTGTCGACGCGCAAGCTTGCTACTGATACCTGTGCGCCCGCGCTACAGATCGTTCGGGAGACCTGATCAAGGGCTGAATAGTCAGACACGGCAGCGCCAACCAATCCGGCAGTGGTCCCTGGCTGGACACGCTCACCCAATTGCTCAAGCACTGCATGAGCCTGGCGTTCGCGCGGGGGAAGGTACACAAACCCGGTAGCGCAAAAGCGACATCCATGTCCACAGCCGCGTGCAACCTCTATCAAACGCATATCGCCAAAAGCGGTATCCTTGGTAGAGATAAAGCTTTGACATTCACTGCTGTTCAGGTCTTCCACCCAGCGCCGCGGCACCGGAAACACCACGCCCTCTTCCACCTCCCAGCGCACACTCCCTGCCGCATCTATATGTGGGTGGCACAAACTGGGGACATAAAAGCCTGGCTTGGATGCAAGAGTGCGGAGCAGTTCAGTACGGCTGTGGTCGTGCAGCAGGGCCTCAAGCAGCGGAGGGAGCAGCACCTCGGCCTCACCGATAGTGAAGAGATCGAACCAGGGTGCCACTGGTTCGGGATTCATCAGAGTGCAAACCCCTCCCGCTAGCACCACTGGATCTTGGGCGCGACGCTGTTCTGCCCGCAGGGGCAGGCGCATCATTGCGAACATTGGCGGCAGGTTGAGGTAGTCATTTTCAAACGAAAAAGAGAACGCAACCACATCAAAATCGGTGATGGAGCGCCTGCTTTCAAAAGAGCACAGAGGGATCCTTTCCCTCTGCATCGCCTGAAGCTCGTCTGCATCGGGCCAGAAAACCCGTTCACACACACATTCAGGATGTTGATTGAGCCAGTGAAACACAGCCTGAAAGCCGAGATTGCTCATGGCACTGTAGTAGGTGTTGGGATATGCCAGCGCCACGCGCAAACGTGCCCCTGCGTGTGGCAGCGTGCGGGGATGTTCTCCGCGCAGGCGTTCTTGGCGTCTCTGTTCGTATTCTGGTCCCATTCATTCCCCTATCCATGGTGTGGCAAGAATGTGCACCACACAGACAAATCAAAAAGGGGGCCTGTACTTAATAAGCAAGTACGGCCCCCTTTCGATTCACAGCGTATTCTTGGTCTACTCCACTATATTGCTGCATTGATCAGTGATGTTGCGTGTTCAGGGAAACATGTACACAGAGGCTTAATCTACACGCTTGCGCAAAAAAGTAGGGATGTCGTATTCGTCCTCATCTACGCTTTGCATCCGCATCTTACGCGCGCTATCCCGCTGTTGTTTACGAATAATGGTTGGCACATCGAGATCAACATTAGTGCCAATGCGCTTTGCTGCGTCTTCTTTCACGTCTTCGAGGTTGTTGCTTCTTTTGTCAAAGGAAGCTCCGAAACCGGTGGCAATAGCGGTAATCTGCAGAAAATCGCCCATCTCTTCGTTAACTACCAGCCCTACAAAGATGTTCGCATCTTCATGCACTTTTTCCTGCACTATGCGTGAAGCCTCGTCAAACTCCTCCATGGTCATGTTGCTGGAACCGGTAATGTTAACGAGGACACCTTTCGCACCAGAGATATCAATCTCCTCAAGCAGTGGGCTGCTGATCGCTTGATGCGCCGCTTCGCTCGCACGCTTTTCCCCTTCAGCGACCCCAATCCCCATCATCGCCATGCCGCGCTCGCTCATAACCGATTTAACATCGGCAAAGTCGACATTGATCACACCGCTGGTGGTGATGATATCAGAAATCCCCTGTACCGCCTGGCGCAGCACATCATCAGCAGGCTTAAACGCCTCCAATATACTGGTGTTCTTGCCAGCAAGACCCACAAGGCGATCATTAGGAACCACAATGAGCGAATCAACCACATCCTTGAGTTCAGCGGCCCCAGTATCTGCTTTCGCCATACGCTGACGTCCCTCGCGGGAGAAGGGCTTGGTTACAACCCCTACGGTCAGAGCAGAAAGCTCGCGGGCAACCTCTGCAATTACCGGCGCTGCGCCAGTACCAGTACCGCCACCAAGGCCACAGGCTACAAATACCATGTCAGCACCGCTGAGAAGTTCAGCAATGCGGCTACGGTCCTCCATAGCCGCTTCGCGACCTGTGGCAGGGTTTGCTCCGGCACCTAGACCTTTGGTGAGTTTAGTCCCGAGTTGCACCTTGATTGGTGCCTTGCTCCGTTTCAGCGCCTGGGCATCGGTATTTGCAACGATAAACTCCACCCCAGTAATCTCGGCATCAATCATGGCGTCAACCACGTTCCCACCACCGCCGCCTACACCGATTACCTTTATTTTGGCCGACTGGTCCAATGATTCGTCAAATTCAAACATTGCTGTTCCCCCTGAAGTTTAACCGACCCGGAACCACCCATAGTCTGGGTTCAGATTGGGGTCCGGTCGTTATAAAATACGCGTTAAAAAAACTCTCCAAACCAATCTTTCATACGCTGCATCACCTTATCGAACAAACCCTGTTCGCCGCGGCTGAAATTCTCCATCTCTTGGTGCTGACTTCCATATACAACCAGACCAACACCTGTTGCGTACACCGGGGAGTTGACCACATCAATCAATCCCCCAACCCCTTGGGGCACGCCTCGGCGTACCGGCATACTGAAAACTTGCTCGGCAAGTTCAGGCATCCCGGGGAGAATACTGGTACCACCAGTGAGAACAATGCCCGAGGCTATCATATCTTCATAGCCACTCTTGATAATTTCACGGTTGATGAGATTGAAAATCTCCTCCACTCGGGGCTCAAGAATTTCAGCCAATAACTGGCGCGACAATACGCGCGGCTCTCGCCCGCCTACCGAGGGAACCTCAATGGTTTCATCCTTGCCCACCATATCGGTGAAACAGCATCCATACGCCTGCTTGATGCGCTCGGCCTCAGCCATAGGGGTGCGTAACCCCACCGCGATATCGTTGGTCAGATGGTTGCCTCCCAGAGACAGGACGGTGGTGTGTTTGATGGCACCGTCAACAAAGATTGCCAGGTCGGTAGTGCCACCACCGATATCTACAATCGCGACCCCAAGTTCTTTCTCTTCGGGTAACAGCACCGATTCTGCAGATGCCAGCGGTTCGAGGACAATGTCTGCCACGTTTACATCTGCACGGTTGCAACTTTTGATAATATTTTGTGCGCTGGCTACCGCGCCGGTCACCACATGTACGCGCGCTTCTAACCGTACACCACTCATCCCCAGAGGTTCTTTGATTCCATCCTGGTCATCAATGATATATTCCTGCGGCAAGACATGGATAACCTCGCGATCCATAGGGATTGCAATCGCCTTTGCAGCATCGATCACACGGTGGATATCTTCCTCGGTTACTTCGCGGTTCTTAATCGCAATAACACCCTGCGAATTCATCCCAGTGATATGTGCTCCGGCAATGCCAGCAAAAACTGAATGGATTTCACATCCGGCCATCAACTCCGCCTCTTGGATAGCCTTGCGGATCGCCGCCACTGTGCTTTCGATATTGATTACCGCGCCTTTACGAATCCCCTTGGATGGGCTGGTACCAATGCCCACAATCTCAAGATCATTTTCAGTAACACTGCCAATGATGGCGCAAATTTTAGTGGTGCCTATATCCAGCCCTACGATTAGGTTTTCTTTTTGGTTGCTCATTCCAGTCCTTCCCTGTGCCATCCGGATAACAGTACTACGCAGGTATAGAGTTTTTCGGCATATGCCAGTAACTTCGGTTTAATCTCTGTCCCCATCTCGCTTTTTAACGATGAGTTTTCCCGGAACATTTAGATCGATATATTCAAGTATGTTTAGTTCTGGTTTCAGTTGTGGATACATGTGCTCGAGCAGATTGAACTTTGAACCGAACTGATCATGTCCCAAGCGTAATGTAACCCCATGTTCCAAAGTGTACAGATCAATGCCGCGCTCAAAATCAACGTGTATCTGCGCGACTTCGTCTATATTGAAAACAGTGCGCTTTTCCAACTGCGCTACAATTTCAACGACCCGTTTGAGCCACCGTGTTCCCGGAGCATCCGGTGTTTCCAGGTCGTCGCGCTCAATCCCCGAGACCATGGGGTAATCGAGGGGATCGCCGCGGTGCAAAACCTTAAAAACTTTTCCCTGAAGATCGACGTAGTAGAGATAATCGAGGTTGATGATGCAGCACGGAGTATGTTCAACAATACTAATCTTGACTCCGCATGGCAACCGCCGTTCTACTTGTGCCTTGAGAATCCAGTCATTTTCTTCCAGTCGTTGCCCTATAAGTTCGAGATCTAAGTCAAAAGTGCCTTGCCCGTGTCGGATATCTGACAGTGACAGGATATCTTCGGTACTCAGGCGTTGGTTGCCATCAACTTCGATATGCTCAATCCGGAACGCATCGGACATACTCAGCATGTACATGCCGAAACCAGCCCCCAGCAGCAGGGCTCCTCCACACATCAGCATAACAAGCAGATAAAGAATCCGGCTAAAAATCCATCTATAGTCTTTTCTCGGCTCTATCCGTCTGTTTTTAAGTTTTTTTTTCTTTTTGGCTGATGTTGCGCGCCTGGATGCGGTCATAATATCGAATACCGCCTTTTGCACTCATCACTATGAGACACAGTCCACCCCAGATCACTGGTCCAGTGTCGCACCACACAGGATCTGCTCAACAAGCTCTGCAAATTCCATTCCTTTATGCGCAGCCGCTTTGGGCAACAGGCTAGTTTCCGTCATTCCAGGGATGGTGTTAACCTCCAAAAAGAAGTACTCATCCCCACGCAACATAAAATCAACTCGCACTGCACCCCGGCATCCAATCGCGCTATACACTTTCTGTGCTGCCGCCTGCACTGCGATATACTGCTTTTCGTCCAGCGATGCTGGGACATGATACTCCGTCTGTCCTGGGGTGTATTTAGCCGCGTAATCATAAAAGCCACTGCTGGGCACCACCTCCACAATCGGCAAAGGATCGCCGTCGATAACCCCGACGGTAACTTCACGTCCGGAGATAAAATCTTCCACCAAGACTTTGGGGTCGTATTTACGTGCGGCAACAATCGCTTTCTGCAGTTCGGTGGCATCGCGTGCCACGCTGATCCCCAGGGTTGAGCCCTCGCGTACTGGCTTCACCACACACGGATAGTTGATGTGGGTATCGCAAAAGGTGGTGATATCTGTTTCATGGTTAACCACCCGTGCGTGCGGAGTCACAACTCCGACAGCCTTAACTATGGTTTTCGCAACATCTTTGTCCATAGCTACCGCAGAAGCTAAAACTCCACTGCCAGTATAGGGGATCTGCAGCATCTCCAGTAGTCCTTGGATGGTTCCATCTTCGCCGTGGCGACCGTGAACTGCCAAAAACGCCACCTCCGCTCCAGACAGCAGGAGCTGCTGCGCAACATCTTCGGCGGAATCGATGGAAAACGCCTTGTAGCCCTTTTGCTCTAGCGCGGCAAGAACTGCTGCACCACTGCGCAGAGAGACTTCTCGTTCAGCAGAGTCCCCTCCGAGAATAACTGCTATAGACTTTTTCTTGAGTTCTTCAGGTTTCATATCTTTATCTCCTCAGGGAGAATGCGAATTTCCGGCTCCAGGGTGACACCGCAGTGTTGGTATACTTCACGTTGCACGTGAGTTATAAGCGCCATTACATCAGCAGCGCTAGCTGCGCCGGTGTTGACGATAAAGTTTGTGTGGTGTAAAGAAACTTGGGCTCCACCTATGCTGCAACCGCGCAAACCGCATGCATCAATCAGCTTCCACGCTGAAGCGCCCGGAGGGTTGCGAAATACGCTTCCCGCATTGGGCATTCCAACCTGCTGTGCATGTTTGCGATGTTCTAGTGCTGCCGTGCGGCGTGCTAGACATTGCTGCGTACTTACGTAGTGCAACTTCAGTGACACTTCCAGCACAACCATCGCGTAACTAATGCCGCTACAACGATAGCCGAAATTCAACTGACTCGGGTTCAGATGGCGCATTCTCCCATCTTGAATTACACATATCTGCGTCAACACATCGGCGATACTCTGAGCCCCAGCGCCGGCATTCATAACCGTTGCTCCCCCCACACTAGCGGGGATAGCGGCAAGGTCTTCTATGCCACTATATCCGCTGCAGGAACAGATCCGCACCAGCTCTGGCAGGAACGCGCCCGCGCCCACCGTGTAAACCCCGGCATCGGTGGGCGCAACGTTGGCAAGATGATTCAACTGAACCACCACCCCACGGATCCCGGCATCTGGTACTAGAACATTGGTTCCCCGCCCAAGCACCACCCAAGGCCAGCGCTGAAGGTGGAGAAACTCGAACACCCCCCCCGCAGCTGCTACACTCTGCGGACGCGCGAGGATATCCGCAGCACCACCGATTTTCCAACTGGTAAGAGGCGCAAGGGGCGCGTGCACCTCCACTTTTACTCCGGTTTCAGCCTCCAACACCTGTGCCAGCTGGGGTATGTTTTCGCGCTCCCACTTCATGCGCTCCGACTCAGGCGTTCCAGAAGTTCATCTCCGGCCTGCCCCACCGTTCCTGCCCCCAGAGTTAACACCATATCCTCGGGGTGCAAGTCGCTTATCACCTGCTCTAGGGCTTGTGCCACACTGGAGCAATAGCACACTCCGCGGTGTCCATGTTCGGCCACCGCCTGCGCTAGGTTTTCCCCCTCGGCACCCTCAATAGGTTTTTCGCCGGCAGGGTAAACATCGAGAATATACACCTTATCAGCCTGATTAAACGCCGTGATAAAGTCATCAAACAGCGCCTTGGTGCGGCTGTAGCGGTGAGGTTGAAAAATGACCACAAGACGCCGGTTCCATCCGCTGCGTGCCGCCGCCAGGGTTGCGCGGATCTCTACCGGATGGTGGCCATAGTCGTCTACAAGCATAAATCCGTTGGTATGCTTGATCTGAAAACGGCGCTTCACCCCTTCAAAGGTTAGAAACCCCGCCTCTATTTCTGCATGCTCTATATCGAGCTCCCGTGCTACCGCCATGGCAGCGAGGGCGTTAAGAACATTGTGCTGTCCCGGCATTTTAAGTTTGATATGCCCCAAACACCCATCGCGGTTGTGGGCGCAAAACTCAACGCCACTGTCTTTGTGCACCAGGTCGGTGGCATAATAATCCGCTTGGGGGCTCATCCCGTAGGTGACAAAACGTTTCTGCACCTGAGGCAACATCGCCTGGATATTGGGATCATCGAGACACAGTACTGCGAGGCCGTAAAATGGAATCTTGTTGACAAAACTCACGAATACATCGCGAATTTCCTGCAGGTCGGCGTAGTAGTCCAGATGGTCCTGATCGATATTGGTGACTACGGCGATTACCGGAGAGAGGCGCAGAAAGGAGCCGTCTGACTCATCCGCCTCCACCACCATAAAATCCCCCTGCCCGAGGCGCGCATTAGAGTCCATAGCATTGACCTGCCCCCCCACAACTGCGGTAGGATCGACACCGCCATAGTAAAGCAGGGCCGCAACCATACTTGTTGTTGTGGTTTTGCCGTGCGTTCCGGCAATGGCAATCCCGTACTTTAGACGCATCAGCTCCGCAAGCATTTCGGCGCGGGGGATCACGGGTATCATCTGGCGTTGCGCTTCGACCACTTCAGGATTATCTGCAGTTATGGCAGAACTGGTAACCACCACCTGAGCGCCATGCACATTCTCTGCACTATGTGCATAGTATACCGTGCTACCGTAGTGCTCGAGGCGCCGGGTTATTTCGGTACTGCGCAGATCAGAGCCACTTACTTCGTATCCAAGGGTGAGCAACACATCAGCGATACCGCTCATCCCGATGCCGCCGATCCCTACTAAATGTATACGTCGAAACCTTCCGTACATATCTCTAACGTTTCCGTGCCGCCATACGACACTGGTGAAGAATTAAATCTGCAGCGCCCTTTGCTGCTACGCTGCGAGCGCGCCGCGCCATCATGGACAACTCAGAGGGATTTTGCAACAATTCCTTAATCTTCGCTGCAACCCGCTCTGGGGTCAACTCCTCCTGGGGCAACATTACCGCCGCGCCTGCATTAACCAGCGCCATGGCGTTATGCGTCTGGTGGTCTCCGGCTGCTTGGGGAAACGGCACCAGCACCGCAGGACGTCCACTCGCGGCAAGCTCCGCAACCGTGGTTGCCCCAGCGCGACAGATCACGAGGGCACTTTCACGATACGCCTGGGGCATATCGGTTATAAAATCAACCACCTCTACCTGCGCATGGCATCCAGCCTGAATATAGCCATTTCTAACCTCTTCCAGCTGCGCTTTTCCGCTCTGATGCACAACTCGGAGGGTGGGGATCTGTTGCAGAAGCTGCGCTACCGCAGGTACCATACACTCATTTAGCGGACGCGCTCCCTGACTGCCCCCAAATATTAAAAGATGGGGAGCCGTGCCACTCCAGGGGGGGAGAGAAAACAGCTCTGCGCGGACTGGATTCCCACTCAAGGAAACCTTCGATGGGGGGAATTCTTGCAGTGCTTTCGGAAACGAGACACACACGCGCTTTGCCCAGCGTGCCGCCACCCGATTAGCCAATCCGGCAGAGGCATTTTGTTCATGTAATACCACCGGTACCCGCAGCAATCCGGCAGCTATCACCACCGGCATGGAGACATACCCCCCCACTCCGAGAACCACATCGGGAGCAAAAGCGCGGATGATGCCACACGCCTGCCACACTGCGCGTTGCAGATCCCACAAAGATTTAAGCTTCTTGGGCATCGAACGCGCCGCAAACCCACTACACTCAAGGCCGACAAAGGGATACCCATGCGCTGGGACCAAAGTAGCTTCTATGGCATGGGGATGCCCTACAAACAATACTGTGTTATCCACAGATTGTGCCAGAGCGCGCCGCGCTACCGCCAACGCTGGAAACACGTGTCCCCCCGTTCCACCTCCGCTCAGGAGAATCTTCATCGCACGCCCTTTCTCTCCACATAGCTGGAGATATTCATCAATACCCCCATGCTGAACAGAGTGCACAACAAGCTGCTCCCCCCATAGGAGAGGAAAGGAAGCACCAGCCCTTTATTGGGTACAATTCCCATCACTACTGCCATATTGGCAAACGCCTGCATCCCCAGCAGTAGACTGATCCCAAATGCGCTCAAACGTCCAAATCCATCCTTCGCACGCATAGAGACGCGCAACCCAATCACAACAATGCACAGATACATGCAGATCAGAAGCACCACTGTAATAAAGCCCAACTCTTCACCGATAACAGAGAAGATGAAGTCAGTGTGCGCCTCGGGCAGGTAGAAGCGCTTCTGCTCCCCCTCCCCCAACCCAGCACCCGTAAGACCTCCAAGACCAAACCCCATCCAGCTCTGAATGATCTGAAATCCTGAACCAAGCGGATCGGCCCAGGGGTCAAGAAATGCCATTATCCGGCGCATGCGATATTCCTGCGCCATTACCGTGGCAACCCCTGCGGGGACAATAGCAACTAAACTAAGAAGCAAAAAGCGCCAGCGCGTCCCGGCGATCAAAAGCATCATCGCCGTCACCACCGCCATAATCGCTGCGCCCCCAAGGTCGCGCTGCGCTAGCATCAACCCGAGCCACACAATGAGTACGCACATATACGGGATGTAGCCGTACTTGAAATCTTTTATCCGGTCCTCTTTTTTAGTCGCAGAATGGGCCAGATAGAAGATGAGAGCAATCTTAGCCGCTTCGGAGGGTTGAAACGAAAACCCCGGAAAACGGATCCAGCGCGCCGCCCCCCCAGCGGTACTCCCAAGCCCGGGGACAAACACCGCCGCGAGCAGGACTGTGCTGAGGATGAGTAGAGGTATCGCAAGCTTGCGCCACACATTGTAGTTTATGTGCATGGTTACCAGCATCACCCCTATCCCTAAGGCCGCATACGTAGCCTGACGTTTCAGGTAGTAGAGGCTGTCGCCGTGATCACGCAGAGCCATCAGGGAGGAAGATGAGTACACCATGAGAACGCCAAAGCAGGTCAAGCAAATAGCCAGGATTAGAATAGTAGCGTTAAACTCCCGCTTTTTGGCCAGTTTCTCCTCAGCTTTTTTTGTCGCTTTAGACACCATCCTGCCTACTCCAGCGCCTGAACCAGGGCAGTAAACACTTCACCGCGTTCAGTAAAACTGCTGAACATATCAAAGCTCGAACACCCTGGGGACAACAACACACTCCCAGGGGCATGGGTCTTTTGGTGTGCGTATTTAACCGCGTCCTGCATGGAAGTCGCCATGGTGATATCACAGATATCCCCCCACGCTGCCGCCATTTTTTCTGCCGCCGCGCCTAAAAGGATAAGCTGGGGCTGCTTTTCCTTAAGCAGAGGGCGCAAAATGGCATAGTCACCCCCTTTGTCCTTTCCTCCGGCGATGAGGGTCAGGGGAGAATCAAAGCTGCGTAGCCCCTTCTCTACACTTCCTATGTTGGTTCCCTTGGAGTCATTGTACCAGCGTACCCCGTTCAAGGTACGTACCAGCTCCATCCGATGCGGTAAGGCAGTAAACTCGCATGCTGCTTTCCACATTGTAGCGGGAGTATGCCCCCGCACGCTGCAGGCTGCTAACGCAGCCATTACGTTTTCGAGATTGTGCACTCCCCGCAATTGGAGAGCGTTACAATCAAAACGGTACTCAGCAGCGCTGTGGCGCCAAAGCACGGAAGAGGACTCAAGGCTCAACCCCTCCGCTAGGATCTGGGAAGAGGAGAAACAGATGCGGCGTGCCGGAAACCCTTGTGCCAGAGCTAGCACTTGCGGATCATCCTGATTCAGCACCACCACATCGGTTGCATCCTGTTGAGAGAATATCCTCTGCTTCGCCTCCATATAGCTAGACATGTCCGCATAGCGATCCAGGTGATCAGGACTGATATTAAGCAGTACCGCTACCTGTGGATGAAAGGAGGTCACAGTTTCTAGCTGAAAAGAGGAAAGTTCTACCACTGCTACACTGTAAGCACCGCCCACTGCTTCGATAAGAGGAGTGCCTATATTCCCCCCGATAAACACCTGTTCACCGCAGTGGCGCAGAATGTGTCCGCATAAACTTGTGACTGTAGACTTTCCGTTGGTGCCCGTAATTGCAAGAACAGGAATATTTAGAAATCGGCTCGCCAGTTCAATCTCTCCCCACACTGGGATTCCGGCCTGAAGCGCGCGATTAATTACCGGAACATGGAGGGGAATCCCGGGGCTAAGAATGATGAGATCGGCGCAGAGGAATAAGGGTTCGGTGTGACCTCCACACTCCAGTTCTATGGAAGGATCAAGCTGGGGTAAACCTGTTATTTCGTTGGCGTGGCGGGTATCACTCAAGCTCACACGTGCGCCACGGCTGGAGCAGAAATTAGCTGCTGCTATTCCACTTAAGCCGCCACCAGCAACGACGATATGTTTACCTTTCAGATCCAGCATACTACCTCAGCTTCAAGGTTGAAAGAGCCACCAATGCCAACACAATGCTCACTATCCAGAAACGCACGATTATTTTGGGTTCTGGCCACCCTTTGAGCTCAAAGTGATGGTGCAGCGGCGCCATGCGAAACACTCTGCGCCCCAAAAAACGGAAGGAAGCAACCTGTACAATGACAGACAGGGTCTCCACAACAAACAGCCCTCCCACAATCACGAGGACAAGTTCCTGCTTCACTATTACCGCGATAATCCCTAATGCACCACCTAGAGAGAGACTTCCAACGTCGCCCATGAATACCTGCGCCGGATAGGTATTGAACCATAGGAACCCCAACCCAGCACCAACCATGGCACCGCACATTATGGTTAATTCCCCAGATCCTGGCACACTGTTTATCTGCAAATACTCCGCCAAGCGGACGTTACCTGCCAGATACGCAAATAGCAGATAGGTTCCAGATGCAACAATCACTGGGCCAATGGCAAGTCCATCGAGCCCGTCGGTAAGATTGACCGCATTCCCCGAGCCCACAACCACAACTAAAATCAACAGCAGGTAGAGCCAGCCTAACTCAGGGGACACAGTTTTGAAAAATGGTACGGCGAGAACCGAAGTATAGTCGGTATATACAAACAGCAGTATCCCTGCGCCCACGGCAATCAATACCTGCCACAGCATTTTCCCTCTGGCTGACATCCCGTCACTGCTTTTGTGTTTTATTTTTTTGTAATCGTCTACAAACCCTACCGCACCAAAACCCAGCGTCACAAACAGCGCAATCCACACATAGGCGTTGGTCAAGTCCGCCCACAGTAAGGTAGGCAGCACAATACACATCACTATAAGAGTGCCCCCCATGGTGGGGGTGCCCTCTTTTTTAAAGTGTGACTCCGGTCCTACCTTTCGGATAGTCTGCCCGATCTGAAGTTTACTCAGACGTTCAATGACCCAGGGACCTAGCATGAATGCTAACAACAGCGCAGTGATGGTAGCGTAAATAGTTCGAAAGGTGATAAAGCGGAATACATAAAGGGCAGAAAACTCAGTATGGAGAGGAAAAAGCAAATGATAGAGCATGGCAGACCTTTTATGGCGATCCTGTGTGAGAAAAACTATTCAGGCTCCACTGAACGCAGATCAGTAAGCGAAACCATAGTGCTCAATGGAGGGACATCTTGCGCAACGATAGAGCCAGCTAACGCCATGCATGGCTTTATGTATACCTGACGTTAGAGATAGAGTTCGAGTCAATTGTCAACTACAAAAAAGGGTGTATTTACGCCACTTTTCTAAGTTTATGCAACAAAAATTCGACAATTTTCTCCATCCGCATCCCGCGTGAGCCCTTTATCAGCAGACAATCTTCCGCCTCAATATGGCGTTGGAGCCAGGCGCAGATTTCGGCGTGATCCTGCACACACACAATCTGGGGACGATTCATACCGTTAGCATGTGCACTTTCAGCCACTTCAGCACTCCACTGCCCATATACCAGCACAATATCTGCCACCTGCGCTGTGCGCGCCCCAATTTCGGCATGGCAGTGGGGCGCGGCATCCCCAAGTTCGAGCATATCCCCCAACACAGCGATACGCCGCCCCGAGGCGGGCCATTTTTCCAGCACATCCAGCGCCGCAACCATCGACTGTGGGTTGGCGTTATAGCTGTCATCCAGCACTGTTATCCCATTATGGAGCTCGCGCACTTCAAGGCGACCCGCTGCCATTTTAACCTGCTGAAGCCCAGCGGCAATCCGCAGCGGCTTCACGCGCATCACCCGTGCTACCGCAGCAGCAGCCAGAGCGTTATACACTTGATGGCGGCCTGGAAGTGGGATGTGAGTTTCAACAACCTCCTGTTCCAAGTGGAGGGTAAAATCCACTTGGCGTCCAAGCCTAATGTTGCTCGCCATCACATTGGCGGAGCGTTCGATTCCGTAGGTTATGCGCCGAGTCCCCTGCGGCAGGGGCAAGGCCATAAGCTCTGGGTCATCGGCATTGATCACTGCCGTCCCCCCCTTGACCAGACCCTCGAAGATCTCTCCTTTTGCCTGCGCTACAGCGGCAACATTACCAAGCCCTTCTAGGTGTCCTGCTCCGGCATTGGTAATCAGAGTAATATTTGGGCGGACAATGTGGGTGAGACGACGAATCTCCCCAGGTTGGCTCATCCCCATCTCCAGCACCATCCAGCGGTGCTCTGGTTCTAAGCGCGCAAGAGTCAGAGGAAGTCCAATAAGATTGTTGTAGTTGCCGAAGGTTTTCAGCCCCGGGCAGCACTGGGTCAAGATGGAGGCTAACATCTCTTTGGTTGAAGTTTTCCCACTGGTTCCGGTCACTGCAACTACCGGTCCCTTAAATTCAGTGCGGATAGATGCAGCAAGAGCGCCCAGCGCTTCTAAGGTATCCTCCACCTGAATAACCGGCACCGGTAAGCCGCCAACCACCTCTTCACTTAAACACGCAGCGGCGCCAAACTCTACCGCCTGGCGCAGATAGTTGTGTCCATCGTAGTTAGGGCCGCGCAGAGCAACAAACAGATCGCCAGGCTGGAGGGTTCTGCTGTCAGTAGATACTCCGGTTATAACGGGTGAATTGATAGCACTCAACAGACGTCCATTTACGATGCGTTCAAGATCTTCACCATTCCACTGCATACGCATCCCCTACAGAAAGCAATCTATCCCAGACATCTGACATCCAACCAGAGTGGAGACAGATCCAGAGCATATTAAACCGCTGCAGCACGTTTTTTAAGCGCGGCATGCAGATGTTCACGGTCATCAAAGTGGTGCTTTGTAGTACCAATAATCTGATAATCCTCGTGCCCCTTACCTACCGCCAGCAATACATCGCCCGCCTGAAGCACCTCTGCCGCCAGCTTCAACGCTACGGCACGATCCTCAACCACGCAGTACCCCTCTTGCCCCTGTTTGACTGCAACAGGGGTAAGCTCCTGTGCCGCGGAATTTTTTAATCCCGCGAGCATATCCTGGATAATCGCGTGCGGATCTTCTGTGCGCGGATTGTCAGAGGTGATCAGCGTCAGCGCTGAAGCGCGCACTGCAGTAGCAGCCATCAAGGGGCGCTTGCTCTTATCTCGATCGCCGCCACACCCAACTACGGTTATAAGGCGCCGCGGATTGAGGGCAATTACTGCCTCCAGCGCTTTTTCCAGCGCATCGGAAGTGTGAGCATAATCCACCAGGACCAGGGCGCCTAAAGTGTTCTCTACTCGCTCCAGACGTCCTGGAATCGGCAACACTTGTGCAAGACACTCTGCGGTATCTTGTATGCTGAGCCCCATTGCCACGCCAGCTCCCATAGCACAACACAGGTTTTCGAGATTGAATGGACCAATCAGCGGGGAGTGGATTTCTACGTCACCATCTGGGGTGTGAATTTCAGCGCTAATTCCATCAAGCTCATACGTTGCCCGAGATACACGAATATCTGCGTGTGAGGTTGCCCCAACTCTGGGATCAACGCACAAAGCCTCAGGAATCTCGGCCGCAAGGCGCTCACCATACGGATCTGCAATGTTGATAACTGCGCGCCGACAGCCATAGCCAGCTGCAGCAGAAAACAGGCGTGCCTTGGCAGTATAATACCTCTCCATATCAAGATGGTAGTCGAGATGTTCGGGGGTAAGATTGGTAAACACCCCCAGATCAATATCGAGCCCTAAAACCCGTTGTTGTTCTAGAGCATGGGAGGAAACCTCTAGAGCTAAAGCGTTTGCTCCGTTAGCTTTAAAATCGGCGAGCAACTGGTATAGACCCAGCGAATCTGGAGTGGTATGACTGGCTTCAAGTTCTTTTCCATCCATGCGGTTGGAGATAGTCCCCACCACCGCCGGATTTTTGCCCTTCATGCGCAGCAACGCTTCGAGCATGTAAGTCAGGGTGGTTTTCCCGTTGGTTCCAGTTACTGCAGCAATAAACATCCCCTGCTGCGGATGGGAATAAAAACCACGCGCAACATATGCCATAGCTTGTCGCACATCAGTTACCCGGATCACACACGCAGCAGCTTCCACCTCCACCACAGTATCAACTACGACTGCAACAGCACCTGCTGCCACTACTTGGGGGATATAAGCGTGCCCATCAAAATGCGTACCCCGGAGGGCAAAGAACATGCTTCCTGACGTTACGCTGCGCGAATCGCAATCCAAATGCAGGACTTCATCTTCAACTGAGCCACGGAGGTCAAAGTCTACATTGTTACGTTTCAGTTCGTTCAGCAAAGCAGCGATTTTCATATAAATCTACTCCGGTGGCTGCAACAGCACACTAAGACGGGTGTTCGGATCAACTGCGTTCCCCGGTGGGGGGGTTTGCTTCACTACACGACCATATCCCTCGATATGGATGTTGAGCCCCGTACGTTCCATCGCCTGCAGAACCTGACGCGCGCTCATCCCTCTAAAGTCTGGGATAGCATCGGCATCTATGTCAACTTGAAGTAGTTCTGGCCCTAAAGCGGAGTAGTTTTCTACTACCGGAGGTGCTAAGTGCACCGTGGCAACCCGCTCTGGTTCCACCTGTGCAGGAACATGCAGATAACGCAAACTCTGCTCTACAATCTCAGAAAAAACCGGCGCTGCAAGCAGCCCGCCATAGGCATCTCCCACCGGTTCATCTAGAGTTACCACCACTACCAAGCGGGGGTTGTCTGCAGGAGCAAAGCCCGCAAAAGAGGACACCCGTTTATCTGGAGAATATCCCCCCGTCACGGTGTCAACTTTTTGCGCCGTTCCTGTTTTACCCCCCACAACAAATCCGGGCACCCGCGCGCGTGAGCCGGTACCATCGTCTGCGGTTACGCTCACCATCATGGCGCGCATAGCGGCTGCAGTTGCAGGGCTGATAACGCGGCGCTCTACGCGGCGTGGAACGATATTGGTCTGATCATGCTCGCGATCGACCACCTTCTTAACTAGGCGCGGCTCTAAAAGCTCCCCACCGTTAACCACGGCAGACAGAGCGCGTCCCAACTGTAAGGGGGTAACCGTTAGTCCCTGCCCAAATGAAATAGCGGCAAGATCTATGGGAAACCAGCGCGAGACTGGGTGCAGAATACCCCCTGCTTCACCGTCGAACTTGATTTCGCTCTGCTCCCCAAAGGCAAACTGTTTCAGATAATGATGGAAACGCTGCGGTCCAAGACGCTCCGCTATTTTTGCAACCCCAACATTGGAACTGTACTTAAATGCATCGCGTGCTGTCAGCTCTTCCATGGGTCTGTAGTCGTGAATAGTTTTCCCACCCACAGTATAGAAACCACGCTCACAGTCTATTAAGGTTTCCGGCGTGATCTCTCCTGCTTCCAGTGCTGCTGCGAAGGTAAATATTTTGAAGGTAGACCCTGGCTCGTAGGCATCGCATATGACACGGTTGCGGCGCTGAGCAGCAGAAAAGCGGCCGAACTCATTGGGGTCATAGTCCGGATAACTAGCCATCGCCAGAATTTCTCCGCTGTGCGGATCCATCACCAGCACAGTTCCATAACGCGACCCACTATCTCTGACAGCTTTACTCAGTTCCCGTTCGCTAATATGCTGTATGAGTTTGTCGATAGTCAGATAGATATCGCTGCCGAGCTTCCCTTTCACCACCTGGCGACTGCTGCCAAAGCTTCTGCCGGTGGCATCTTTGCGGGTCACAAGATAGCTTTCTCCGCCGGCGAGGGTAGAATTGTAGTAGCGTTCTAACCCTTCAAGACCCTCATTGTCGGTTCCAGAGAATCCAACCACCTGCCCTGCCAGCCTACCGTTGGGATACCAGCGTTTATGCTCTTTGATACTGCCAACCCCTGGAATTGCCAAAGCTTCAACCTGCTTCGCTTGCTCGCGGGTGACACGGCGCTTGAGCCAAATGAAGCGTTTGTCCGTACCCATTCTCTGCAGTA
Organism: Desulfuromonadaceae bacterium; assembly: GCA_034007015.1. Classification (GTDB taxonomy): domain Bacteria; phylum Desulfobacterota; class Desulfuromonadia; order Desulfuromonadales; family Desulfuromonadaceae; genus JAIVHC01. The sequence goes on along the minus strand of JAVERS010000019.1, from coordinate 29,261 downwards.
TCGACTTTGTGTCCAAATCCAAGATTCGCGCCAAGGCCCTAGCATGCATGCGATATACGTCACTTCCTGCCGGAAGTTGTAGCTCTTCACGCATGCGGGTTGGATCGAGATAAAATGAATCTGCCTCCAAAGATATGGCGAGCGCCTCGCCACCACGATCAAAGATAGCCCCACGCTGTGGAGTTAGCCGTATAATTTTCTGGTGCTGATCTGAGGCACGCTCCTGCCACACATCGGCACACAGCACCTGCAGATAGAAAGCACGACCGATCAGGGTTGAGGCTATCAACACAAACACAACGATGAACCCCCCAACTCGGCGTCGGACCGCACGCACTTCCCGTTCCTTGGCCGCCTCCTCCTTGCGCGTCGGAAGGCGCTTAGATGGTGATGGTCTCGGCAGCTTCAACAGTACTATGTGTCCGGAAGTTTCCCTGTTCAGTTGAGCTGCGCTCCACTACCCCTTTATCGAGCTTCTGTCCCTTGATCTGCATAAACAGTGACTGCTCCGGCGCAGGAAAGCTGGCAGCATACATAACTGCTCCGGCCACCACAATAACGGACAGCGCAGCGAGGAGGCTTAACCGTCCTTTGCGGCGCCGCATCTGCCGCTGAATCCAGAGATCATTCAATTCGTTCCACAAGTCTTTTTTTTCGGCGATATCTCTGCTGTTCATAGCATCTCTCCTCAATGTGTCGCCACGGTAATGACCTGATTCGCATCCGGCTGCTGCAATCCTAGGCGTTTTGTCGCCACACCTTCGATGTAGTCTGAGCTGCTGTACTTGGCCACAGCAACCTGCAGTTGCTTGTTTGTGTAGGTCTGCTTGCGGATCTGGCTTTCCAGCTTGGATATTGCGTATTCGTGCTGAGTTATCTCCGTACGCAGCCACACATGAAACACTCCAATACATAACAGCAACAATATCGCGCTAATTGCAGTAGTTACGCGCATGCGCATTTGTACTATCCCCGGTGGGGACCAGACCATATCAAGCATCGCTCACTCCTTATCCAGCTGTCTCAACTTCTCCACTCCTCGCAGGATGGCGCTGCGGGCGCGTGGATTAGCTTGTGTTTCCTCTTCTGTTGCCTTCACCCCGCGCCGCGTAAGAACCTTCACTTGTGCCTGTTTGCCACATATGCATACCGGCAAACGGGGGGGGCATGCGCACGTTTGTGCTTGGGCGCGAAAAAACTGTTTTACTATCCGATCCTCTAACGAATGAAAACTTATAACTGCCAACACTCCACCAGGGGTCAATACATCCAATGCCTGTTGCAGCCCTGTTTTCAGATGTCCGAGTTCATCGTTTACATAGATGCGCAACGCCTGAAACACCCTAGTGGCAGGGTGAATCCGTTGCGGCTGTTTGCCCGTTGGAACCGCATCTCGCACCAGCTCTGCCAATTCAAGCGTAGTTTGCAGTGGCGTAACACTACGCACCTGTTCAATTCGCCGCGCGATTCGCTTCGCCCAACGCTCCTCGCCGTACTCTCTAAAGATGCGTACGAGTTCGGCAAGTGAGTATTCATTCACCACCTCTTGCGCGGTAATCCCCTCATTTTGATTCATACGCATATCGAGAGGGGCGTCTTGCTGGAACGAAAAACCACGCTCCGCACAGTCCAGTTGATGCGAGGACACTCCCAGGTCCAGAAGGACCGCATCACACCTGGTAATATTCTCCTGCTTAAGTACTTCGACCATCTCGGAAAAGTTTGCCTGCCGCAGGGTAACGCGGCTCCGAAACGGGGCCAGGCGTTGCGCCGCTGCATTAAGGGCACGCGTATCGCGGTCAAGTCCAAGCAGGTGTCCATCCGGTGCGGTTGCCTCTAGGATGTGTAAACTATGTCCACCACCCCCCAGCGTTCCATCGACTACATAAGCACCAGGGCGAAGGTGCAACAACTCAAGCACTTCATGCAGCAATACAGGCTCATGTTTGAAATCTGCCGAAGTCTCCATCAGAAACCCAGGGAGCCTAGCTGATCGGTCATAGTGCGCAAGCGCTCTTCAGAGCGCTCCATCTGCTCTACGAAGCGCACATGGCTCCAGAGTTCAATTTTGTCCGAGAGACCAACGATCACCACCTCTTTTTCGAGCCGCGCTATGGAGCGCAGCGATGCAGGGATAGCGATGCGCCCCTGAGAGTCGAAGCCACTCTGCGCCGCGGGACTGATACGGCTGCGATAGATCACATCTTTATCTGCACCATTTGGCATCGCTTCAACATCGGCTTTTATTTTTTCCCACCGTGATAAGGGGTAGGCCACTAACGCTTCACTGGTACGGGTGACCACAAGCTCGTTGTCGCCAAACTCTTCCTGCAATAAGGCGCGCATTTTCGCTGGGATACTCAAGCGCCCCTTTGCATCTATGTTGTTGAAGAACTCGCCGGTCAGCCCCACTATTTACACCCCTTATTACACTTTTTGACACTTTTTGACACCTATTGGAGTGACTATAGCTGCGCCAGATAGCTGTGTCAAGTTATGAGAAGGGCTAAATAAGGGATAAAATCGAATAGCAAGGAGAAAAAACAGCATACCCCGCTGAGCACAGGGCTCAGCGGGGTATGAAATACCATAAACTTCAAGAAACAGGATAACTTCCCTGTTAAATCAGGTGCTTGGCGTGGGAAGCAACATCTCTATCATCTCTATGCGGTGCATCACCACTTTATGCGCAGTCAGGGTTATGTTTTCAATCTGACAGCTCTGCCCCTCTTCAGGGATCTGCCCCAGATGGGAGAGCATCAGCCCCGCCACCGTAGTGGTCTCCTCCTCACTTATATCTAGATTGAAACGGCGATTAAACACCCGCAGTGAGATACCGCCATCGATAAGGTAGCGCCCGCCACCCATGGCAGTTATACCAGGCTCTTCCATATCGTATTCATCCTGAATCTCACCTACAATCTCCTCAAGCACATCCTCGAGGGTAACAATCCCTTCAACCCCACCGTATTCGTCCAGCACCACAGCCATATGCATACGGCGACGACGGAACGCTTGGAGCAGGGCCTGCGCCTGCTTCGATTCGGGGACAAAGTACGGTTCACGCATAACCTCCAACATGCTAAATTCGTGCGGGTTGTCGATGTAGCGCAAAATATCCTTGGAATGGATCAGCCCCACAATGTTATCGGCATCCCCTTTGTATACCGGAAAACGAGAATGGGTCGAGGTGGTGATCTGCGCCAGAATCTCAGGGAAGTCAGCGCTGAACTCCACTCCATCCACTTCAGTGCGTGGAATCATCACATCGCGCACCCGTATCTGTGTGAGTTCAAACACTCCATGCAACATCTTATGCTGTTCACCAGGGAGGGCGCCAGCTTTCGCCCCCAGTGCAATCATAGTTTGGATTTCGTCCGCCGACAGATGTGGTTGCCCAGAATCAGCGCTTAAAAACCTGGTCAGGATGGCAGAGAATCTGGTTACCAGCCAAATCAGCGGACTTAACAAAAGCAAAACCAGCTTGATCGGACGCAACACCAGGAATGCAACCGTCTCAGCCCGACGCGCCGCAATAGTTTTAGGGCATACCTCTGAGATAACCAGAACCATAGGGGTGAGAATGGCAATAGTTAACAAGTCGCCCCGCTCTCCATACAGGCGGACAAAGAAGGTGGTAGCCAGCACTGACAGGGCGATATTGACAATATTGTTGCCAATGAGCAAGCCTCCCAGAAGCCGGTCAGAATGGCTAAGCATCTTTTCTAGCTCTGCAGCACCGGGGCGTTTTTTCTCCACCAGATAACTCACTCGGCTTCGATCTAGCGCCATCAACGCCGTTTCGGAACCGGAAAAAAATGCCGACAACATAAATAACAGGCCCATTGTGGCCAGATCAAGCCACACATTTTCGGACATACTGCACCCCTTTTTAAGTATGGATTATGCAGACACATGCTTCAACTTGGTGCAACATTCAATCCCCTTGCGCCTGCGAAGGCATTGTAGCTTACTAACTTTAAAAAAAGCAATTGGCACAGCTACGTAGAGCAGGTTATCATTGGTCCGTTTTGCATGCTTCCCCTCATCGTTCACCCATTCCTCTGCGGATTTATCTATGCCATCATCGCAACATAAAACCCCGGCACAACTGCACCAGGAGTTGTGCTCCAAACTGCACCATCACAACATTCTTTACTACAGCTATGCCCAACCAGAAATAACCGATGCGCAGTACGATCGTATGTTTCAGCAACTACTCGAGCTCGAACAACAACATCCTGAGCTCGTATCGCCCCAATCCCCTTCACAACGCGTGGGCGCCAAACCGCTAGATAAGTTTGCCAGCGTTGCACACCTCGCCCCCATGTATTCCCTCGACAACGCGTTCAGCCCTGCGCAACTGCAGGATTTTGACCATCGAGTGCGCGCAGGTACAGCGAACAGCGATGGATATCTATGTGAGTTAAAGATGGACGGGGTGGCTGTAGCGCTCACCTACGCGCAGGGTCGGCTGGTACGGGGAGCAACCCGAGGCAATGGCACCCATGGAGAGGATATAACCAGCAACATCCGCACAATCAAATCCATTCCGCTCCACTTGCAGCACGACTTTCCCGAAGTGCTTGAGGTGCGCGCAGAAGTGTACATGGAGCTTGACACCTTCCAGGCATACAATAGGCAAAGGGAGGAAGAAGGTCTTGTCCCCTTTGCCAATCCACGCAATGCCGCAGCCGGAAGCCTGCGTCAGTTAGATCCGCGCGAAAGCGCAAAACGTCCGTTAAATATCTTTTGCTACGGTGCCCAGATTGTGCGCGGCATCAGCCCCGCAACCCAGAAAGAGCTCTTGCATAATCTGCAACGCTGGGGATTGCGCATCAACAGAGAACACCTGTATTTAAAACAAAGTATGGATGAGGTCATCCAACTGTGTGCCGAACTCGACACGCAGCGGGACAAACTCCCGTATGAGATCGACGGCGTGGTGATTAAGGTCAACAACCTTGCGGCGCAACAAAACCTTGGGACAACTTCGCGCGCACCACGCTGGGCAATCGCATATAAATTTGCCGCGCGCCAGGCCGAAACCACCCTGGAAGAAGTACACTTTCAGGTTGGACGCACGGGGGCCATTACACCGGTAGCAACGCTGTCCCCAGTTAAGCTCGGCGGCGTGACCATCTCCAGAGCGAGCCTGCACAACTGGGATGAGATTGCGCGCCTGGACATCCGCATTGGGGACCAGGTAGTGATAGAGCGAGCCGGTGATGTTATCCCCGACGTGGTCCAGGTTTTGCCTGAGAAGCGCACAGGTACGGAGCAGTCCATCCCTATGCCAAGCCGCTGCCCAGTATGTGGCGCACCAGTGGAAAAACTCCCCGATGAGGTGGTGCCACGTTGCCAGGGCCTTGAATGCCCCGCACAGTTGGTGGGGCGGATTAAATACTTTGTGTCGCGCCAGGCAATGGATATCGAAGGCGTAGGAGAGAAGCTGATCACCCAACTGGTGGAGGCCAAAATGGTTACGAGTATCGCCGATCTGTATACCCTAGAGGAAAATGAACTGCTCAAGCTTCAACGGATGGGCACAAAAAAAGCGCACAATGTTTTAAGTGCCATAGCGGCAAGCAAAGAGCGCCCCCTCCACCAGCTCCTTACCGGCCTCGGAATCCGCCACGTTGGCGAGCATGTGGCGAAAATCCTGGCGCACGAATTTGGCTCCCTTGCTGCGCTGCAACAAGCGGAAGCTGAAACTCTGGAGAAAATCCACGAGATAGGCCCCCAGATTAGTGCAAGCGTGGTGCACTTCTTTGCCAGCGCTACCAACCGCGAAGTTCTGACACAACTGCAAGAGCGCGGCGTACATCCGCAACGCCCTACGCCCGAAACACGTGCAGGGGAGTTTGCAGGTAAAAATGTAGTGATAACTGGCACTCTGGAGGGGATGAGCCGCGCAGAAGCAAAAAGACTGGTGGAAACCCAGGGGGGGCGGGTAAGTAGCAGCGTAAGCGGTAATACAGATTTTGTCGTTGTGGGGGCAAACCCTGGAAGTAAGCAGACCAGGGCGGAAGCTCTAGGAATTACCCAACTGGATGAGACTCAATTTCGTGCAATGATTGCACAGGCAGATTAGCAAGCAAAACCTGCACGACTGAACAGCTAAACTAAAAACGGGATTATATAGACATGGCTAAGATTAGCACACACATCAAGGTTAAGGGGCTGGTGCAGGGGGTTGGATACCGTGCTTTTACTATGAAAACCGCCAACGCACTGGGTTTGAATGGTTGGGTGCGGAATCTCCTTGATGGAAGCGTGGAAGCACTGTTTGAGGGGGAGGAGGAGTTAGTGCAGCAAGCACTGAACGCATGTCGTACCGGACCGCCGCGTGCACGGGTTGAACATGTCAGTATCGATATCAGCCACACCGAGGGAGAATTTAGCACCTTCGAGATCCGCTACTAAACTCCTACACCACTATTCAACCTCCTGGCGCATTTTCAACGCTAGGGCGTATGCCTCACTTGCAGACACAGGGTGGAGTTGGGCAACCTGCTTGGAGATCTGGCGCAACGATGTGTCTGAGCTCTGGAGCAAGCGCATAATGGTCTCCGCCACACTTTCCTCCACCTCCTGTGGCGGTTGCGCCCCAAGCAGGAGAACGACCTCGCCCTTGATGCGCTGGGCGCTAAAGTGTTCCAGCGCGGCACGCGCGTTACCACGAAACAACTCCTCGTGCACCTTGGTAAGCTCCCGCGCCACTACCAGCTCACGCTCTTCTCCCAGCAAAGTACAGATATCCTCCAGACATGCAGCGAGACGGTGCGGCGCTTCATATGCGACCAAGGTATGATCTTGACCGCCCCAGCGCTGCAGAAAAGCTCCGCGCTGGGATCTCTTTGCGGGGACAAACCCCACAAAGGTAAACATATCCGTGGGCAAACCTGCGACACACAGCGCTGTTATCACCGCGCTGGCTCCGGGAACTGGCACCACTTTAATTCCGGCGTCAATACTCTTACGCACCAGCACCTCCCCCGGATCGGAAATTGCGGGGGTACCCGCATCACTGATAAGGGCAATATCCTCCCCGCGCAAAAGGCGCTGCACCAATTGCTCCCCTTTGTGTGCCTCGTTGTGACTAAAGCAGGATGTCAGCGGGGTTGAAATGCCGAAATGGACACATAATTTGCGGCTGTGACGCGTATCTTCGGCCGCAATTAGATCCACCGCGCGCAGAATACGCACTGCGCGATAGGTTATATCCTCCAGGTTGCCAATGGGAGTTGCAACAACGTACAACACCCCGCACCGCTTCGCAGGCTCTTCCACATCCTCACTCATCTTGAAGCTCACTCAGGGCATCCACTTGTGCCAGCCACAGATCGGCGCCCGCATCGCTGGGCATGCGCCAATCACTGCGGGGCGAGAGCGCCACAGTTCCAACCTTTGGGCCATCAGGAAGGCAGGAGCGCTTGAACTGCTGGGAGAAAAAACGCACGTAGAAGTTACGCAACCAGTGCTTGATACTTGCAACAGGATATTGTTCCCCAAACGCAATGTTAGCTAAATAGAACACCTTGCGTGGCGCAAACTGATTACGCACTGCATGGAACAGAAAAAAATCGTGCAGCACATAAGGTCCCACCTGTTCCTCGGTAACTTGCTTGATCTCGCCATACTTATCTGGAGGGAGCAACTCCGGTGAAATTGGCGTGGCACAAATATCTTCCAAAACTGCTCGGATTGGTGCGGGAAACAGTGTTTCAGCACACCACTCCACCATGTACCGCACCAGAGTTTTAGGTACCCCGCAGTTGACACTGTACATGGACATATGGTCAGCATTGTAGGTACACCAGCCCAAAGCCAGCTCCGACAAATCTCCGGTCCCAATCACAATCCCATCCTGCTGGTTGGCAATATCCATCAGGATCTGCGTGCGCTCGCGTGCTTGAGCATTTTCATAGGTAATATCGCGACTCTCTTCATCGTGGCCGATATCGTTAAAATGTTGGCGCACCGCAGCATCAATGCTGATTACACGCTTGCTTGCCCCGAGGTGATCAATCAGTTTTTCCGCATTAGATTTTGTCCTTGCAGTAGTGCCAAACCCTGGCATTGAGACGGCGACAATGCTTTCGGGCCTCAGTCCGAGCATCTCTACCGCGCGCACCAGTACCAAAAGTGCCAAAGTTGAATCAAGGCCACCGGAAACCCCGAGCACCACACGTTTAGAACCCGTATGCAGCAAACGGCGCGCCAGGGCCGTAGTTTGAATTGCAAAAATTTCCTCGCAGCGCTCAGAACGCTCTGCACTTGTGCGTGGCACAAACGGGGTGCTGACAATCTCTCGCTGTAGTTGCTGTTCCTCCCAGGGAGAGACAGAAAAAAGCAGCCTTTTAAATTCGCGCACACTATTTGATGCGGTGAAACCGCTATTTCTACGTCGCTCAAGATCTAGGCGCTGCAGATCGACATCGCAACTTATAAGCTTGGGGTCAAACCCGAAACGTTCTGACTGGGTCAGCAATATCCCCTTTTCCGCGATCAGACAATGGCCGGCAAACACCTGATCGGTACTGGACTCCCATGCGCCTGCGGCAGCGTACACGTATGCCGCCACACAACGGGCTGACTGACCCTCAATAAGGTGACGCCGATATTGCGAGCTCCCTACCACTTCTGCACTGGCCGAGAGATTGCAGATTAAGGTAGCCCCGGCTTGGGCCATATCTCCACTACCGGGATTGGCACCCTCGGCATCTGCGCCCAGTTCAACCCCGATGCAGCATTCGCGAAACGCCTGATGTTGAAACAACAGATCATTGCCGAAAGGGATGCTTAAATCCCCGATGCTAACTTCATTACTGGTGCGCTCCTCACCACTGGAAAACCAGCGCTTTTCATAAAGATCGTTGCGATTGGGGATACAGGTTTTCGGCACCGCCCCGATAATATTGCCCTGGTTGATAACCACACCACAACTATATAACCTCCCCCGTTGCTCCAGGGGGGCTCCAACCACAAGCAGTAGAGGATAGCGTGAACTTACCTCCGCCAATGCAAGCAGAGCGTGCTCAACCTTTTCGAGCAATAACTGCTGAAAAAAAAGATCGGCGCAAGTATACCCGGTCAGCGCTAATTCCGGGAATACCAGCACTTGGCAAGCATCCGCCGCAGCCTGTTCTATCAAGGCAGATATTTGCTTTAGATTAAAGACGACATCAGCAACCCGCAGGGTTGGCGACGCTGCCGCCACGCGCAAGAATCCGAGATCGGCACCACTTATTTGAGGCATAGTTTTATATTCCTGAGATTCAATATCCACCTAAGTGTTTTGCGAATATCAGCTGACGAGCGTTAATAGCAGAAGGTAAAAGCTACAGACCAAAGGCATCCGGTATATGTTCCACAGCGTATTCATCTTTCCCCGGACCTACTAACACCCCAATAACATCAAAACGCGGCTGAAAGGCGCGCATATTCGGATTCTGGAGGAGGTAAAGCTGGGCTGTACGGATAATCTGCCGCTGCTTGCGCGGGGTCACCGCTTCAGCTGTGCTGCCGAATGTTGCACTCCGCCGAGTTTTCACCTCCACAAATGCCAACATCTTGCCACGTCTGGCAATGATGTCAATTTCACCACACTTGTTGGAATAATTGGTAGCAACAATGCGATACAGGCGCTGGCGCAAATAGCGCACGGCACGTGCCTCGCCCCACCGCCCCAATTGCAGACGTGCATAGGTCACAGATGCTCCTTAACTCCGCCGAAGGTTGTACGGTGAATCGGGCACGGCCCGTGGGTGCCTATCAGAGCGCGGTGCGCTGCCGTACCATAGCCTTTGTGCGCCTCAAAGGCGTACTCAGGATAACGGCGCGCATAGGCGCGCATCAACCTATCGCGCGTTACTTTAGCTATAATTGAGGCGGCAGCAATGGATAGGGAACGCGAGTCCCCCTGCTTAATGGTGTACTGGGGCAAGTTGAGGGGCACGGCATTGATCCCATCAATGAGAAGGGAGTCCGGGACTTGGGGTAGACGCTCAATCGCCATGCACATCGCTTCCAACGTTGCCTGCAGGATATTGATCGCGTCGATTCGCGCCGCCGAGACATGCCCCGTACCGATCGCTATAGCCTGCTGGCGAATAGCAGAAAACAACTCTACACGCCGCTTGGCACTGAGTTTTTTGGAATCGGTAAGCCCAGGCAAGTTAAAGCTTGAGGGCAAAATCACTGCTGCCGCCACCACCGGGCCCGCCAGTGGACCGCGTCCGGCCTCATCAACTCCAGCAATTGCGCGATATCCCTGCGCGTGCAGACGACGTTCAAATTCCAACGTGTCCAGTGGTACCACTTTTGTCCCTGAATTGCTGTGCTGCGCCAAAGCTGTCCCCTTCTTTTGTGTACAACAGTTACATATCAACTAAAGGATTTGAGTATAACTGGCAGGCATAGGAGTTAAAACTAAAAATCTGCCTCTAAGGTGTAATATATGCTTAACTGGATAAAGAATGGCGAGAGCAAGTGAAACGCGACGCTAATATAGGATAAAAAACAAACACCAGCACCCGAATAATCGTGCGATTATTCGGGTGCTGGTGAAATACTGCTTGCGTCTAAAACATTGCGCTGCTGCGTGCGCCTTTAGCTTTTACGCAACTCGCGGATACGTGCTGCCTTACCATGCAGTTCACGCAGGTAGTAAAGCTTGGCACGACGTACACGGCCGACAGTTAGCACATCAATCTTGTCGATGTTGGGGGAGTGGAGGGGGAAAATACGCTCAACGCCAACCCCGCCAGAAACCTTGCGTACAGTAAAGGTGGAACCAATGCCACGGTTCACGCGCTTAAGACACATCCCTTGAAAAACTTGGATACGCTGCTTGGCACCTTCCTGTATTTTTACGTGCACACGCAGGGTATCTCCAGCTTTGAACATGGGGATATCCTGTTTCAGCTGCTCATTTCCGATTTGATCTACGATATTCATCACGATCTCCTTGCTATTGTCCTAGCGGATAACAATATCCGTTAAAATGTCAACATAAACGGCTTAAGTTCCTGCCGTTGCCGCGCCTGCGGCCTTAATTATCGCTCTTGTGTTGCTGCATATAGCGTTGCCACAGATCGGGGCGCCGCTCTTCGGTGCGTTTTAGCTGCTCATTGTGGCGCCACTTGTCAATGTGCGCATGATTACCTGAAAGCAGCACCTCAGGAACCTTTTCTCCCCTGAATTCTGCCGGTCGGGTATAGTGGGGAAACTCAAGCAGTCCATCGCTGTGTGAATCATGGCGTGCACTCCCCTCGTTACCTAACACCCCAGGAACCAATCTAGCCACGGCATCCATGATCACCATTGCAGGTAACTCCCCACCGGTGAGGACATAATCTCCGATGGAGTACTCAGCATCTACATAGGTGCGAATCCGTTCATCGAAGCCTTCGTAGCGCCCACACACAAACACCAGCGCCTTTTTCTGTGCCAAATGTTCAGCGACAGATTGGTTGAACATCTGTCCTTGTGGAGTCACCAGCACCACATGTGCTCCCGGATAGCGATGGCGCATATCGTCAATGCCGCGCCACACGGGTTCGGGCTTCATCACCATGCCGTCGCCACCACCATACGGAGTATCGTCGGTAACCTGATGCCGCCCAGTGGCGTAATCCCGCAACTGATGGGTTTCAATTCCGAGTAACCCCTTTTCCACCGCTTTGCCGATAATACTTTGCGCAAATGGGGATACAAACATATCAGGGAACAGGCTTAGAACCGCGAACTGCATCAGTTCAACTCAACCAATCCCTGCGGTAGGGTCACATGCATTGTCCCTGCATTCAGGTCAACCCGTTCCACCAGCGCAGCGACTGCGGGGATCATAACCTCTCCATAGGGGCCATTAACCACGTAGATATCGTGCCCCGGAGTGGAAAGGAGCCTTTCAAGAGTCCCGACCTCACCTGCATCCAGGTCTATAACCTTCAACCCCTGAAGCTGGTGCCAGTAGTAATTCCCATCTGTAACTTCGGGAAGAGAGGCGGGATCGATCCAAACCTCCGCACCAACGAAGTCCCTTACACTATCTATACTGCTATAGTCTACTAAAGAAGCTATAACCATCTGTTTATGCAGAGCCGCTCGCCGCACATCCACGGTGATGAACGTGTTGGCATCAGAACGCAATTGATACTGTGGTGCAGCGCACAGGGCAGGAGCACACGCCTGTTCGGGGCGAATTTTCATCTCCCCTTTGAGCCCGTGGGTCGAGGTTATCACCCCGGCGCAAAATTCCTGTCTGGTGCGGATTTCAGCCATAGTTTATGTCGCGTCTCTTATTCCGGCCTGTTCAGTTAACACATCAGGAGCATTCACTGCTGATGTGATGGATATTTAAGCCTGTTTTACACCTTTGAAGGTACTCCAAATCCCTTCACGCCGCAGGATCTTAACCACTGCCTCTGAAGGTTGTGCACCTTTATTAAGCCAACTCAGGGTGCGCTGACCATCCAGAGTTATCTGGTCTTTTTCAGCACGGGGATCATACTGCCCTAGGTTCTCAATGTAACGACCGTCACGCGGACAGCGCTCATCCGCTACAACAATCTGGTAATGGGGTTTCTTCTTAGCGCCACCGCGGGCTAATCTGATTTTTACTGCCATTGCTCTTTTCCTCTCGTTATATGGTGCACCCACAGACTTCCTGCGGGCACGGCTTTAGCAGGGCTTCTGCCCTGCGCGAAAAACATCCAACAACACCTTCTGCATTAAAAGGGGAGCTTGGACCCAGCTCCTCCGAGCATATTCTTCAGGCCATTCGGCCCCATCTTCTGCATTTTTTTCATCATCTTCTGCGCTTCAGTAAAGCGCTTCAGCAGCTGATTCACATCCTGAATTCGGGTACCACTGCCCTTGGCAATGCGCAACCGACGGGAACCATTAATAAGCTTATGATTACGGCGCTCACGCGGAGTCATGGAGGAAATGATCGCCTCGATCTTCTGCAGTTCTTTATCTGGGATCTGCATCCCACTCGCTTTTTTCATGGCTTTGTTCATGCCGGGGATCATCTTCATCAGCGAGCTCATGGAGCCCATTTTTTTGATCATCTGCAACTGATCCCGAAAGGTCTCTAGGGTAAAACCTTCGGTGCGCATCGCCTCTTCCATGCGCGCCGCTTCATCTTTATCAATGGAGGCCTCCGCCTTTTCGATCAGAGAGAGGACATCCCCCATATCGAGAATGCGCTGCGCCATGCGGTCGGCATGAAACACCTCCAGCGCGTCAAGTTTTTCTCCCACCCCCACAAATTTTATCGGCTTTCCGGTTACGGCGCGCACCGACAGTGCAGCACCGCCGCGCGCATCACCATCAAGCTTGGTGAGGATAACTCCAGTGATATTGAGACGCGTGTCAAACTCTTTGACCACATTGACCGCATCCTGCCCAGTCATGGCATCCGCCACAAACAGAATCTCGCGCGGCTCAAGTGCCGCCTTGATCTGCTCAAGTTCTGCCATGAGGGTGTCATCAATGTGCAGACGCCCAGCAGTATCAAGAATCAGGGTGTCGTAGCCATGGTTCGCAGCATATGTATGTGCCTGAGTACAAATATCGACCGGACTCTGACTCGGATCGGAGTCGTACACATCAATCTCGAGCTGACGTCCCAAGGTTTTGAGCTGCTCAATTGCCGCGGGCCGGTGCACGTCTGCAGGAACCATCAGGGGTTTGCGTTTCTCGCTGCGCAGCCGCTTCGCGAGCTTACCACAGGTGGTGGTCTTACCCGCACCCTGCAAACCACAAAGCATCAGAGTTACTGGCGGGCTAGCAGCGAGGTTGAGCTGGTTATCCTCGCCCTCCCCCATCAAGCGCCCAAGCTCAGCGCGCACGATCTTTATAATCTGCTGATCTGGGGTGAGACTTTTAAGAACATCAGCGCCGGTGGCACGCTCCTGCACCGCAGCGATGAAATCTTTAACTACCCTGAAGTTTACATCAGCTTCGAGAAGAACAAGACGCACCTCTCGCAATGCTTCAATAACCTGCGCTTCGCTCAGGCGCCCCTGTCCACGCAGTTTACTAAACACCGAATCTAGCTTGTCACTTAAACCGTCAAACATCCCTACCCCATTAGTTCAGGCAATTATTCTAAAATAGCAAACGGTGACTATAGTTAGCCCCCCTGTTGTTGTCAAGAAAATTCCCCAACCTGCACATATCCATCCTCCGCGAGGGTATATATACTGAAAGGTTGTAATTTGGCGGCACATAAGAGCGACACCACTTGCTCTTCATCCGTGGAAGAGATGCGCAGCACCATGCCACAGTCAGCAGAGATTGCGGCCGGAACCGGCAGCAGCAGAATGTCGAATTTATCTATCAATTTTTGCTCGGCCACCATTACACGGTGAACTGAATTAAACACCAGCAGACGGTGGTGCGCCTCAACCATTTTCATATTGCTAAATCCTTTTACGTCGTGTCTTATCTGTGTCGATTGACAGCGGACAGGTAAATGTCTAAAGTGCTGCGTTACAGGTGAAAGAAACTTGCGTTTTGTATTGCGTATCCGCTCACACCTTTTTCATGCCAGCTTTAACTCCCAGGACAGCGACCACAACTGTGTCTTACTACTGGATTCATCTAACAGAACTCCTCACCTTTGCTCTGCTGAGCAATGTGGTGTTCGGATATCTGCGCCAGAGCACGCGCAAGGGTTCATTGCTGTGGTTTTTTTACATCCACTGCTCCATCCCCTTCATTGTGTGGCTGCGGGTCATATTTGGCTTCAGCTGGCAGATCATTCCGTTCACCCTTGCATGTGCCGTAGTCGGACAGCTCAGCGGGGGGTGGGTACGCCGCAGGTATAACCCATGAGCACTAGATTTTCCGCCCCAGGATTTGGCGCCACCACCCGCACCCTTGTCAAAGCACTGTTCAGCGACATGGGGATTGCGCCGCGCATCGAGCAGCACCAAGTGTGGTTCATCTGGGACAAGGTTGTTGGGGCACAGATCGCCGCCCATGCCCGTCCTGCAAGTATCCGCAACAATGTCCTAGAGGTGCGGGTGGACCATGCAGTATGGATGCAGCAGCTCCAACTGCTCAAGCCACAAATTCTTGCCAAGATAAATCGGGAGCTTAACTGCACCCCCATTGAGAGCATGTATCTACGCCGCAAGCCACCAGAGGCGCCACTTCGCAGAGAACCGGAGCCAGAACTGGTGCTGCCGGAGCTCAGCGCTATGGAGACCCAGAAAGTGGAGCGGATGGTGAGCGCGATTAAAGATCTGGGGGTGCGCAACGCTATGTTTCAACTCCTGAGCAAACAAAAACGCCTGGACAAACTGCGCCGCATCGAAGCGGGTTCTCAACAAAAATCGTAGTATCCCGCCACCTCGACAGTGTAGTTGCGCTGTGGTGCCCTGCCCTCAGTCCCCTCTGGCTCCCCTCCATCTCCATCATCTGCATATATATACAGAGGCGCTTCCACCTCAAGTCCGGGGCGCCCATGACGCCGCCCTTCTATAAGCACCAGGCGCGCCCCTTCTGCGCTGCGGCTATGTACCATGCGCATCCGTTTCGGCTCAACTCCACAGGTACGCATCTCCAGCATAATATCCGCCAAACGCTCGGGCAGATGAACCATACTCAAGGTTCCATCTTTGCGCAACAGTTGTGCACCAATGCGGACAAAATCGCGCAAGGCTCCGTGTATTTCGTGTCTGGAGACGCGACGCTCCTCTCCGCGCGAAATCCTCCCCTGACAGCTGGCACGAAACGGCGGATTACACACTACCCGCTCAAATTCATCCTCTTGCCCCTGCCCCCAAGTACGGATATCCCCAACCTCAATCTGCACCCGCGCTTCCAGCGCGTTCAAACGTACATTGCGCCGCGCCCGATCTGCTTGCTGCGCCTGAACTTCTACTCCCACCACCTCACTATCCTTAACTCTGCGCGCAAGAAGTAGCGCAATCACACCACAACCACAGCCCATATCTAAGACGCGCTCTCCTGGTTTTATGGTGACAAAGTGGGCAAGCAGCACCGGATCAAGCGAGAAGCGGTATCCTTTTTCAGCTTGAATCAGTTGCAGACCACCAGAGCGCAACTGAGTCAAGGTCTCATCGGGATGTACCAATTTCTGTGCCAACGCTATTCTGTTTATTTGTTCATCCATACGCCTGCTTTCCCCCTTCCATCATCCCCGCGAAATAACGATTCTGGGTGTACATTGGAGACAGGGAAGATAGAATGGGTCGCTAAATAAAACCACTAATCCACATGCGTGCTCCCTTGAGGAGAAACCACACTCAAAGCACATGCAGAAGGAAACATGTCATGGCCAGATTTTTAAAGAAAAAAGAGGCGTCTCTTGGACAACCTCCAGGCTCTGCACTTTTTATAGGGGTGCAAAAAGTCTCCGAAACCACGCTTAGATCGATGTGCTATTCCCCAACTACAGTGGAGGAAGGCACAATCGTCGCGGCAGAAGACTGGAGTCCTGCCACGAGCGGCATTGCAGTTCAGTGGGTCGATATTACCGGGCTTCACGACCCAAAAGCAATCAAAGCTATTGGCACCCGTTTTAATCTCCATCCCCTCACTATTGAAGATATCTTGCATACAGGGCAGCGTCCCAAGATGGAGGAGTTCGACCACTACCTCTACTTTGTTTTGAAGATGCTGCACTACGATCAGGAGAACAGGGTTATCCGCAGCGAGCAATTGAGCATCGTCATGGGGGATTCTTTTGTCCTCACATTTCAGGAGCAACCAGGCGACACCTTCAACCCGGTGCGAGAACGCATTCGAAAGCAGCGCGGGCGGATCCGCAAAAGCGGGAGCGACTACCTGGCGTACGCTCTTCTCGACACCGTAACAGACAACTATATCTCCTCTATCGAACGCCTGGGCGAAGAGATAGAAAATCTCGAAAGCGAAATAATCACCGACCCTAACCGCGAAGTTCTGGAAAAGATCAACCTTTTCAAGCGCGAGATCAACTATCTGCGCAAAACCTCGCGCCCCGCCCGCGAATTTATACTTCAATTGAGCAAGCTCGACAACGATCTAATTCAAGACAGCAGTGTCCCATTTCTTAAAGACCTGCTCGATCTTTCCACCCAGAGTGTAGAGATCATAGAAACCTACCGCGACATGCTCACCGACTATCTACAAATCTACAATACTGGGATCAGCAATCGCCTCAACGATATTATGCGCGTGCTCACCATTTTTTCTGCGGTGTTTATTCCCCTGACTTTCATCGCCGGGGTCTATGGCACCAACTTTACATACCTACCTGAGCTCCACTATCGCTACAGCTATTTTATATTCTGGGGTGTTTTAATTGTAGTTGCCGTGGTGATGTTACGCTTCTTTCGCAAACGCAACTGGCTCTGAGAATCCTTGAATAATCAGTGGGCGAACAGTTGGCTAATAGTTGAAATTCAAGCCCCAGCGGGTACACTTGGAAAATAACAGGTTTTCAATCTTGAATCTTTAACGAAAGGGGCTAGGCATGAAGGGAAATCCGCAACTTATTGATGAGCTCAACAATCGTCTTGCCGAAGAACTAGGTGCGATTAACCAGTATTTTGTTCATGCGGAAATGTGTGAAGACTGGGGCTATGGCACCTTGCAGGATGAAATCAAACAACGCTCTATCCAGGAGATGAAACACGCAGAACAGTTAATTGAGCGCATCCTTTTCCTTGAAGGGAGACCGATTGTCTCCAATCTTGGCAAGATCACCATTGGAAAACAAGTAGAGGAGATGCACAAGTACGACAGCATTGCCGAAGTTGATGCCATCCAAAAGTACAACGACACCATCAAGCTCGCCACGGAAGTTGGCGACAACGGTACCAAATCGATGCTTGAGCAGATCCTTAAGGATGAGGAACAACACCTCGACTGGATCGAAGAGCAACAGGACCAGATTGAACAGATGGGGGTGCAGCGCTACCTGTCAAAGCAGATCAGCCGTAAATAAAAAAGTTCCGTTGCTCCCTCTCCAAAGCCCACCTCAACCGAAGGTGGGCTTTGGGATTTTTAGACTATTACGCGCATTTCCATCCACCGCGAAGCTACCAAGAGATTTTGACCATCGCGCCCTAAAGTGGCCACACCCACAGGAGCATGGGGATACTGATTGCAATAACGAGCAGATCAGTAGGAAGACCCATGCGCCAGTAATCGCCGAACCTGAACCCCCCAGGGCCGAGAATTAGCGTGTTGTTCTGATGCCCGATGGGGGTTAGAAAAGCACAAGAAGCCCCTACCGCTACCGCCATCAGGAACGGATCGGGGTTTGCGCTAAGTTGGGATGCCGTACTTAACGCAATAGGACACATCACTGCCGCAGTAGCGGCGTTGTTCATAAAATCGGTCATCAGCATGGTGGCAGCAAGGATCAGCACCAACGCAACTACAGCATCTCCGTGGGCGATAGTTCCGAAAAGCACGTTGGCTATCAGGTCCGCTGCGCCGGTAGATGCCATAGCTCCAGCAACTGGCAGCATGGCCGCGAGCAGGACAATTACCGGCCAGTCGATAGCAGTGTATAGCGCGCGGAGGGGGACAATGCGCAGGGCGATATAGGCGAACACTCCGGCAGCAAAGGCTACCGCTACTGGCACCAAGGCGAAAGCTGCCGCAAGAACGGCCACGCTTATAACCAGCATCGCCTGCAGCGCTTTCTTGCCCTGCGGCACGCGGATATCACGTTCTGCCAGGGGGAGGCAGCCGTAATAACTGGCAAAGGCGGAAAGTGCTTGGGGTTCACCCCGCATGAGGAGTACATCGCCGGGGCGAATCTGGGTGGAGCGCAGCCGTTTTATCGAACGCCTGCCGGTGCGCGAAATCGCAAGGAGGTTAATCCCGTAACGGGTGCGCAGAGAAACATCGGTTGCGCTGCGCCCCGCCAGCATAGCGCTGGGCAAAACCACCAGCTCCTGAATAACCACCTCTTCTTGCGCGGCCACCTCTTCTTGGGTGTTACTCTCTTCCTCTCCATGAGCTGCAACATTTTTTGGCGGCGCAGCATCTTGCTGCGCTTCTGCCGTTCCCTTTTCTTCTGCCGCGACATCCTCCTCAAGCCTGAGGTTCAAATCGGCCAGAAGCTCTGCCAGCGCCACCGGCTCTGCCTCTACAACTAGAACATCTCCGGCGCGCAATACATAGCGTGGATTGGGCGCCGTAACGCTAAGATCATAACGCACAAATCCCACCACCTGAGCATCAGCATCATCCAACATCCGCTCCACCTCGTAAATGCGCTTTCCTTCTGCCTTGCTGTTTTTATCTACGCGCACTTCACTCAGATACATTCCTGTGTCAAAGCCTCCACCCTCTTGCTGCTTACGCTTTGGCACCAAATGCCAACCGATAAAACCGATAAATGCCACACCGCCCACAGTCAGTGCTGCTCCCACCGGGAGAAAATCAAACATGGCATAGCTCCCGAACCCCGCATCGGCACGGAATCCTGCCACAATCAGGTTGGGCGGGGTACCGATCAAAGTCATCGTCCCCCCCAGAATGGAGGCAAAAGAGAGCGGCATCAGGACTTTACCGGGCGGAAGCTTTTTTTTCTCCGCAATCCGAATTGCTACCGGCATCAACAATGCTAATGCCCCAACATTGTTCATAAAAGCTGACAATAGCGCGGCTAGCATACACAGAGAAAGGATGCTTAAGGTTACACTGGCGGTGGAGGGAAGAGCGTGGCGGGTGATGATCTTTACCGCCCCAGTCGTCTGCAGTCCATAGCCAATGATCAACACACAGGCTACAGTAATTACTGCGGGATGACCGAAGCCGCTGAAGGCTTCTGCCGCAGGGATGAGACCGAAACCTACCCCCGCAAGCAAGGCCCCCATAGCGACAAGATCATGCCGCCATCGCCCCCAGATGTAAGCTCCCATAGTGAGCAGCAGCAATATAATGATCAGCATCTGGTCTGAAGCCATAACGATTCGGTACCCTTGAAAAAATAAGAAATAAGCGCCCAATCTGCTGGAGCAAGCTCAACATCAAACCACCCTGCCGCTTCAAGTCCATCTGTAACAGATGGCTGAACAGTTATTGCATATACTTATAAACCTGAGTGTCAATCAGCAAAGGCGCAACCCATGTGGACAAAAGTAATGTAGCAGAAAAAACAGCTGGCTCAACTACGCGAGCGGTATTGCGAAACGGAGGAATTGCAGACAACAGCGCAATAGGGGTGACGCAATTATGGCTAAGGCAAATATTCCTGATAAAGCTTGACCCTTGGTCTCAAGCGAAATTGACCATTTTGCTCTGAAACACCGCGCTGCTATCTTACCGTTTAAAGCGTCTCGCAGTGAGAGCAAAAAGGCCCGCCTCCAACGGAGAACGGGCCTTTTGCTGTATTTCTGTTCAACTACCTAGTCTGCTCAGGATCCGTAGGAGTGGAGCCCTGAAAGGAGGAGATTAACCCCCAAGTAGCAGAATATTGTGGCCGCAAAGCCGATGATGGAGAGGTAGGCGGCGCGCTGTCCAGCCCAGCCACGAGTGATACGGGCGTGTAAAAATGCGGCGTAGATGAACCATACGATCAGACTCCAAGTTTCCTTGGGGTCCCAGCTCCAGTAGGTACCCCAGGCGTAGTTAGCCCAGGCGGCACCAGTTATAATCCCCAAGGTGAGGAGCGGAAAACCGATCATGATCGATTTGTAGTTCATATCATCAAGGATCTTAGCGCTGGGGAACAGACTTAAAACTCCCCCTGCTTTACCATCTGCACTCTCTTCTTTACGCACCTTTATCAGGTACATGATCGAAACCCCACACGCCACGGCAAACGCAGCATAGCCGAGGAAGCACGTGATTACGTGGTAGGTGAGCCAGTTACTCTGCAGTGCCGGCACCAGAGGGGAGATGCTGGAGTCGAGGGAAAGCTGTGCCCACGACATGGCTAAAAATGCAAAGGGCAACACAAATGCGCCCACAGCCTTTTGCTTATATTTCCATTCTATGAGGATATAGATAAGGAGAATGGTCCAGGCAAAGAATACGATAGACTCATACAGGTTCGACATGGGGGCGTATCCTTCCCCCCCAGGAATCTGATACGTCTCGTACCAGCGCAGGCCGATCCCCACAGTTTGCACCATAAAACTGCCTATTGCAGTCCAACTTGCAAGACGCGCTACGCCGAAATTGCGCGTGGCCAGAAACCCAATGAACAGTACCATTGCGGCAAAGTAGCCGATAGTTACGAAATTAAATAATGCTCCACTAGTCATGGTAGATACCCCTTTTGTATTCTAACGGGCTTACGCCAGATATTTGTTAAAAGCTTCTTTAAGTTCATCGAAGTAAAGCTCAAAGGCGGGCTGATTGCGGTGCGAGGTTCCAACCAGGCGTACATGCACCTTGCCGTCTTTTTCGCGCAGGACAACCCACATACGTCGATGAGCAACAAAGAACGCTATCAGACTCCCCACCACTAGGAGGGTACACCCAAACCACACAACCCAGACACCCGGGTCTTTAGTAGCCTGGAGTCCCGTATAATAGCGCTGATCAAAGTCTTCAAGAGAAAACAAATAGGTGCCTTTGCGCTGCTGGTCAAACTCGGGGAAGTTTTTGAATACAATTACGGAGGTGGCAGCTTCACCCACCTTTTGTACCGTAAGTCGTGCTGCAGGACCAAAATTTCGATATGATTGGGTAAAGTCGGCCGCGATTACACTAGTTCCATCGGGCAGCTGCGCTCTTTCACCCCGGCTCAAAGTAAACGCCTGTGCTTTATCCTCGCCACGGAGCTTTACCTTGATGGTCATGATCTCCGAACCTGCGGGGCCATAGCTTGACTGGTAGAAGGTGATGCCATTGTAGGTTAGAGGATCGTTTACTATAATGGGGCGCTTATCCACTACCACTTCACCATCGTCAATCACCGTAAGGATACTTTTGTATTCCTTGGGACGCTGCGAGTTTTGATAGAAGCTCACGGAGAAATCTTCACACGCCACCTTAAACCCAAGATCAACTGGCTCGCCACTGCGCAGCCACACTTTGTCTACAGAACCACCTTCCGGGATGTTGACGTAGGCTTTGTAGCCAAAGACATTACCAATAATAGCCCCAACAAAAATTATCAAAATTGACAGGTGGGTAACATATACCCCAAAGCGCGCGTATTTATTCTTCTCTGCATACAGATACACGCCGGCGTCGGTTTCGGTGCAGCGTGTCGGTGCAAAATGTTCTTTAACAAACACTTCCATCCGGGCACGCACTTCGCTCAAGTTCCCGCGTACATTGCGCTCTGTGGTATTGGAGAATGCCTCTAGTACGCTATTGCTCGGCACCAAGGTGGGATGGTAAACCATCTTCCATACCCGTGGCAGGCGCTTGATAGAGCAACAGATAAGGTTGACACAAAATAAAATCAGGAGCCCGACAAACCATGTGGAATGGTACATATCGAACATCTGCAGGGTATTGAGAAGTTCATAGGTATCTGGACTATAGACCTTAAGATAGTGTTCTTTGGTCTGGTTCTGTTGGATTACGGTCCCAATAATGGAGGTAATCGCCAAAGTTATCAGGATAAAGATCGACAATTTCAGGGAACAGAAAAAATCCCATATAGTTGTCAATATACTGCGCTGTTTTTTGCTCAAGATTCTAGTTCTCCTTCGCTGGTGCGGGCGCTGCCTCCGTCGCGCCAGCTGTGGTTAAAAGTTATGCCAGTCCGTCTGCTTTTAGACGCTGTTGTAAGCTTTCACTCTTTTCTGCAACTTCTTTAGCCATGACAGTACGAGACGCATCTAGGCGTGCGGCCAAATCTGCATCGGTAGCGGCTAGCAATTGTACCGCAAACAGACCTGCATTCTTTGCTCCGGCTTTGCCGATCGCCATGCTCGCCACAGGGATCCCTCCCGGCATCTGTACCGTTGCGAGCAGTGCATCGAGCCCTTTGAGGGCGGTGCTGTCAATGGGGACAGCGATCACCGGCAGGGTTGTTTTGGATGCAACCACCCCGGCCAGATGCGCGGCAGCTCCAGCTCCAACTATAAAGGCACGGATGCCACGCTCACGCGCGCTAGCGGCATACTCTAGAGTGCGCTGCGGTGAGCGGTGGGCGCTAGACACAAGCATTTCGAACGCTACGTCAAACCCCTGTAGCGCACGGGCTGCTTCACGCATCACCTCGTAGTCAGAATCACTCCCCATTAGTATTCCAATTACTGGTTTTCCCATACGGCTAGATCCTTATTCAAAATCAGTAGTTAACTTTACGTGGCAGAACTCTGAACAATACAGCTTTAATCTTCCCGATTAACAATGTTGTTAGGTACTACGCGCGTTTCAAGGCTTTCTGTCCAATATCGCGGCGCATCTGCATGCCGTCCCAGCTGATCTTTGCCGCGCCGACATAAGCTTTCTCAATCGCCGCTTCAATAGTGTCAGCCCAGCCGGTAACACCAAGAACACGTCCCCCTGCGGTTACAATGTGGCCCTCCTGTGTTGCGGTTCCGGCCTGAAACACATGTACCCCTTCGATAGCGTTAGCAGCGTCAATGCCGCTGATCTTGTCTCCCTTGGTATAACTGTCGGGATATCCACCCGCAGCCAACACCACGCATACGGCAGCACGCTCGTACCATTCAAGCTCGGATACGTTGAGTTCACCGCGTGCACACGCCTGCAGTACCGGCACTAGGTCGGACTTCATCCGGCACAGGAGCGGCTGCGCTTCGGGGTCGCCGAAACGGGCGTTAAATTCGAGTACCTTAAAGTTTTCTCCATCAATCATCAGCCCTACAAACAGAATCCCCTGGTAGGGGGTCCCCTCTGCGGCCATGCCATCGATAGTGGGCTGCACCACTTCCGCAACAATGCGCTGGTACAAGGCCGCGGTAACTACTGGTGCAGGAGAATACGCTCCCATCCCTCCAGTATTGGGGCCTTGATCGCCGTCGAAAATCTGTTTGTGGTCTTGGGATGAGGCCAGCGGCAGAATGTTTTTTCCGTCAGTAAAGGCAAAGAACGATGCTTCTTCGCCATAGAGAAACTCCTCAATCACGACAGCATCGCCGGCAGCACCAAATTTGCGCTGCAGCAAAATTTCATCAATCGCCTCAATGGCTTCTGCTTCAGTCTGTGCCAGAATCACCCCTTTGCCAGCAGCCAGGCCATCGGCCTTCACCACAATTGGGGCGCCTTGCGCACGAACATATGCCACGGCGGCATCGCGCTCAGTAAAAGAAGCGTACGCTGCAGTAGGGATGGAGTATTTCTGCATGAGATCTTTGGAAAAGCCCTTACTTCCTTCAAGTTGGGCCGCCGCTTTACTCGGGCCAAACACATCCAACCCTCCGGCGCGAAACGTATCCGCTATCCCCAGAGTAAGGGGAAGTTCTGGCCCCACCACGGTCAGATCGATCTGCTTCGAGCGTGCAAATTCGTACAGCGCATCGATTTCATCTACCGCAATGGGGACAAGTTCTGCGTGCTCGGCAATGCCTGGATTACCCGGAGCACAGTAGATTTTATCTACCTGTTCAGACTGGGCGATTTTCCATGCTAGTGCATGTTCACGACCACCGCCACCTACTATCAGAATCTTCATCAATTTCTCCTGCTGCCGTTAGCTTCCGAGGTCTTAGTGTCGGACCCACGTTGCTTGTGTGCTGTATATCTGCCGCCGTTGTGTGCGCTTAATGGCGGAAATGACGCATACCGGTAAACACCATGGCAATGTCATGCTCGTCGGCTGCAGCGATAACTTCCTGATCGCGAATGGATCCACCCGGCTGAATTACCGCAGTAACTCCCTCCTTGGCGGCATTGTCGAGCCCGTCACGAAAGGGAAAAAACGCATCTGATGCCATGGCTGAGCCTTTCACTTCGAGACCAGCGTGCTCCGCTTTGATCGCGGCAATGCGCGCGGAATTCACCCGGCTCATCTGTCCCGCTCCAACCCCAATGGTCATCCCATCACGAGCGTACACAATCGCGTTGGACTTCACAAATTTCGCCACCCGCCAGCTAAAGAGCATATCTTCCATCTCTTTCTCTGTGGGCTGGCGTTTACTCACCACCTTCATCTCTAGGGTCAGGTCCTGATCCAGGTCCTGCACCAGAAGTCCCCCGTTGACGCGCTTGTACTCGAGTCTGCTGGGGTTTTGCCCAGTCCAAGAACCGCACACGAGCAGGCGCACATTTTTCTTCCCCTTCACCACCTCTACCGCTTCTGCAGATACCTGCGGGGCGATAATAACCTCTACAAACTGGCGCTCTACGATCGCCTTTGCGGTTGCTACATCCAAGGTGCGGTTGAACGCGATAATCCCACCGAATGCTGATTCAGGATCGGTACTGAAGGCACGCTCATACGCGCTGAGGAGATCGTCGCCAAGCGCAACTCCACACGGATTTGCATGTTTAACAATTACACACGCAGGGAACTCATCAAACTGTTTAATGCACTCCAGCGCCGCATCAGTGTCGCCAATGTTGTTGTAAGACAACTCCTTGCCCTGCAACTGAGTAGCGGTTGCCACATTGGCCTGTGTATTGCCTTTTTCCACGTAAAAAGCCGCATTCTGATGCGGATTTTCTCCGTAGCGCATAATCTGTTTCTGTTCGAATTGCAGGGTAAGGGCAGAGGGAAACTGGGTTTGTTCAGCGCCAGTGCGGCATCCGAGCCAGTTGGAGATGGCACCATCGTAGGCAGCAGTATGCTGATACACCTTTACCGCAAGGCAAAAGTTGGTCTGTTCCGATACCGCGCCACCATTAGCGCGCATCTCTTCTGCAATGTTTGCATAGTCGTCAGTGTCCACCACAACGGTGACAAAACGGTTGTTTTTTGCTGCACTGCGCAACATGGTGGGACCGCCGATATCAATATTTTCGATTGCATCCGCGAGGGTACAGTCCTCTTTGGCAACGGTAGCTTCAAACGGATACAAATTCACCACAACCATATCAATGGGTTCGATTCCGTGCTCCTTCATCTTGTCGGTATGCGCGGGATTATCCCGCAAGCCCAACAGAGCACCATGAATCTTGGGGTGCAGGGTCTTTACGCGGCCGTCAAGCATTTCAGGGAATCCGGTATAGTCTGCCACATCTTTTACCTTAACCCCCTGCGCGCGCAACAGGGTCGCGGTGCCGCCGGTAGAGAGAATCTCCACCCCGAAATCAGCCAGCATGCGGGCAAAATCTACTATACCCTCTTTGTCGGAAACGCTTATAAGTGCGCGTTTGATAACAGCCATGTTGAATCCTTTCCCAATGTATTGAATTTGGTACGCTTTGCGTCAAATCAGACTAGGACGCTTATGTTTACGTGTTTATACGCGAACAGACAAGAGAAATCCTGCCTCCACACGCTGCAATATAGTTTTTAAACGCTAGCGACGAAAGCTTTAATTAGAATCGTCTCTTTGTTTTTCCGGATTCCAATCGAGTTACAAGTATAAAAAAGATTTCAGAAGTTCAGGGCGTTGACAAAGGCGCTCTCAAATGCGGGAGTTCCAGAGAGGGGATAGAGCTTGATTTGCGCTTGTAGTTTTTCCACCTCGCAGCTTCCCTGTTCCCTTCGCAGAAACCGCGCCAGTCCGTGCAACACCCCATCGCGGATAAACTCAACCTTTTTTATCATGTATTCGGGTAGCAGGGCAATTGTATTCAGCATCTGTGGGCGGATCGCTCCTCCCAGAGCACCAGTGATATATACACGTTGGAGCGCAGCGGGTTCGAGCCCAGCGCGCTGCATAAGGCACTCTGCTCCAGCATATACTGCCCCTTTGGCGAGCTGAAACTGGCGGATATCCTCCTGCGTCAGGCGCAGATCCACCCGCGCATCCCGATACACTCGTATATAGGCCTGCCCCTCCTCTGCAGCTCCAGCGCGTGAACCTTCTGCCTTGTCAGGCTGAAAACCTATGTAGCGCACCAGGTTGGTGTCCACCGCATCTGGATTGGCAATGGTGCCATCAGCCCCGATCAGACCATGTTCCAATGCTGTCGCCAGGGTTTCCACCACTCCACTGCCACATAGGCCCAGTGGGGGCACATGTTTGCCACGAGAGTGCGCTGCAGGAATGATATCGAGGCAGAAGCGCTCATCCTCAACGCGTACGCCACGTACGGCACCTGCCCGAGCCGGCATGCCGCAGCTAAGGTTGCCACCTTCGAATGCCGGCCCTGCTGCAACCGAGGTTGCCAGCCAGCGTATGCCGTCAAAAAGTGCCATTTCTGCGTTGGTTCCCACATCTACGATTAAGGAGCCAGACGTGGGATTATCCAAGGCATATAGTACCGCAAGCAAATCTCCCCCCACGTAGCCACCCGCCAGGGGAAACAGATACAGCGGCACCTGTAGTCCGGGCACATGCAGATTAATTCCAGCGCATGAATCAGGACGATACGGGGGGCGCAGAAGCGGTGCAACATTACCTCCTTGGGCAAGGATGCTGATACCTGAATTTCCTGCCGCAACCGCCCGGTGCAGCGCCGACATTTCAACCCCGGCATCCTGACACAAAAGATTAAGCACCTCGGTTACGCCACGCATCAGCGCCTCACGTAGTTGTTCGCTACCTTTTGGCGTGGTGGCATGTTCGAGACGGCGAATTATATCCTGACCATATGCCTGCTGGGGGTTAAACACTGCTGTTTGCGCGCACACAGTTCCAGACTGAGCAATAAGCTGCCCCACAAGGGTGGTGGTACCCATATCGAGGGCAACCATCAGTGCATCATTAGCCCCGCACATCTCAACCGTTCCCCTGAGCATCAGGCTGTTCTACACTCTTGTGTCCGCACATTTCACACTCTGAGCTGGAGACGCTGTCAGCGGCAGTGCTGGGCAGATACACGCGCGGTACCCGTTTACTCACCTGACAAAACACCTCATAGGAGATAGTTCCAATACGCTCGGCCCAATCTTCGCCATACACACACACATCCCCTTCGCACCCCAACAGAGTGACATCGGTGTACTCTACAACTTCTGGGACATCGGTTACATCCAGCATGGTCCAATCCATGCACACATTGCCAATCACTGGTACCTTGCATTTATTTACAATAGCTTCAAAACCGTTGGATAACAGACGATTGTATCCATCTGCATATCCCACCGGCACTATTGCAACCAGGGTGGGTCGAGTGGTGACAAAATGCTGTCCGTAGGAGACACCGCTCCCGCACGGGAGCCACTTTAGGTGCGCAATCTGGGTACGAAAATTCATCACTGGGCGCAAATCAAGCCGCGTAGCAGCGAGAGGCTGTCCCCCGTACAAGGATATCCCTGGACGCAGTAGATTACACATGGTTGTAGGAGGCGCAAAGCTGGCGGCGCTGTTGCAAGTATGGATATAACGTGGTGTAAATCCTGCCGCCCGAATCTGTTGCACTCCGCGCACAAACGCCTCAACCTGGGTGGCGTTATGGGGGTGTTCCGGCTCATCTGCCAGAGCCATATGGCTCATCACCCCTACCACATCTATGTGAGGAAAATGCTTGAGTTGCGCAAGAAACGGAGGAAGATCTTCTGCTTGAAGTCCGAGGCGACCCATCCCCGTATCAAGTTTGATATGGCACGCGCATCTACGCCCCTGGCGTTTTGCCGCACTGTTAAGGCGTTCCAACTGGGCATACTCAAACACCGTGGTGTGCATACGCTCGGTCAAGACAGTATCTTCTTGCCCTGGCCACACTCCCCCCAGCACCAGAATAGGTTTTATTATCCCCGCGCGCCGCAGTTCAAGCCCCTCCTCGGCGATGGCAACACCGAACATGGATGCCCCAGCATCCTGCAGAGTCTGAGCGACAAAAACCGCGCCGTGCCCATATGCATCGGCCTTCACCACCGCCAAAATATCCACATCAGGGGCAGTGCGCCTGCGAAGCTGCATATAGTTATATCGTAGAGCAGCCAGATCTATTTCTACCCGGGTGGGGCGATGCGCATAATGCATGGTCAGATATGATATGTACTGAAGGGTTAAATAAGCATGTTAGAGAGCGGGAGCACAGCTCTATTTGAACTGATTTCCCCCCCTGATCGAATGGTGTTTCTTGTACCATGTTGCATCGACAGGTGTAAAGTTATTCTACGCAGGCAGTTGACACCTTCCCATAGATGTCTTAGGGTGACCGAACAACTAGAAGCTGGGGGAGTGGACTATTCCACTGAGAGCTCTTTTGAGCGACCCTTGGAACCTGATCCGGGTTATACCGGCGTAGGGAAGCGATATTAAACACATACTTAGCTAAGTGTTTTA
>JAVERS010000018.1:0-49904 GCA_034007015.1 Desulfuromonadaceae bacterium | reverse complement strand
TACCAGAGTGGTGAGTACAAAACACAAAAAGAATTACAACTGGCTATAATAAGTCGATACAAAATATTACGTTCGTATTATCAAAGAATACTAGACTTTGGAGAATGGAAACACGTAGACTACGGTTCATATTCACACTTTTTCAGATATAAGGAGGAAAATTATGAATAATAAAGAATTAATAAAAAAATACCCTTTTCTAACACCTAGAAATGTATGGACTGGTAAAATAGTAGACGATTACGATTATTCTTGGACTAAATTAGATGAAATACCTACTGGGTGGAGAAAGGCTTTCGGTTTACAAATGGTCGAAGAATTAAGTAACGCGTTAGGGGACTATTCTAAACAGTATCGTGTGTCTCAAATAAAAGAAAAATATGGAGAGTTACGATGGTATGATTTTGGAGCACCAGAAGGAGTACACGACATAATAGATAAGTACACCAAAATGAGCAGAAATATTTGCATTGTGTGCGGAGAGCCAGCCACTAAAATAAGTGTTGGATACATTTGTCCGTTTTGTGATGATTGTATAGGAGATAGACAGTACGATGCTATAATAGATAAATCAAAAGAGGATATATAATGAGCGACGAAACTTTTTCTAAAATAGTGACTATTATAATTGTCGTATGGTTTATTATTTTAATAGTGATGGCGGTGAGTAAATAATGGAAGAAGAATTATTAGAATTGGCTGGCTATAGTACAGACTCAATACGTAAATTAGTAGGTATAAAATTCGTTCTCGAGGAAAGCGAGTATATTGATAGAGACTTCGTTAGAGTTGGAGAATATCAAGAGGAAAATGAAATGTGGCTCGCTATACGCAGTAGATATCGCGTGAAACATTCTTATTACCAAAGAATATTAGATTATGGAAAGTGGAAGCATATTGATTATGGTTCGCATTCTCACTTTTTTAGATATAGGGAGGTATAACTATTTATCTTGAAAGAATATATGAAGACTCCAATATTAAAATAGGTGTTTTTCATAGAACAAAAAATAGAAAATATTATACTGTCACTATAAATAATATTAGTTATTTTTATAACGAAAAACTTGAGATTTGGACCAAATTTAATATAGGAGGTATTAAATAAAATTATGAGTATAAGTGCAATAATTGGCATAGTTCTTATATGGACTACTGTAAACTCACTTCCGTTATGGGTTAAAATAAGTTTAACTGTTTTAGGTGGTATAGCGTTACTAGCAGATGATAGGAGATAGAGTTATGAAAACAGAATTAAAAATTAAAGTGGACAGTAAAGAAATTTTAGATGCCGTATAAGACACTGTAAAAGCATTGACTACTAATCAAATTAGAACCATTGTAGAGACAACTATACACGAAAAATTAGAGAATAGTATAAATGCTAAATTAAAACCAACAATAGATCATATAATGAATACCAGTAGTAAATATGGTTATATAAGTGGTATGTCTAATTTTGAAAGTAAAGTTAGGGATATAATATCTGAAAACGTCAATAAGCATTTAAAAGAAATAACAGGACAATATATAGAGAATATGATTACATCATTAGTAGACAAAAGAATACAGAGTATGATAAAGCAAGTAGAGCAAAGTTATATGTCTAAAATAAAAGAAATAGAAATTAAATTACGTAAGACAATAAATGAAAGTGTAAATGAAAATTTACTAAAAGCACTATTAAAAAGTATAATTATAAAGGAGTAACGTGATGAACGAGAAAAGAATAAATGCGTTAATAAGACGGTTTAATTACGGTAAGTCAGATGAAGATTTATATCAAGATATAATGCTGGCATTGTATGAATTACCAGAAAATATTAGAAACAAAGAAAATGTACAATACAATACTATTAGAAATATAGTTATAGACCATAATAGAAAAATAAAAACACCACTTATAGAAGGTGACTGGATTGATGATAAACCAGATGGCGATTATTCTATATTAGACTTAGAATTAAGAATGTCATTTAAAGGTAAATTATTAAAGGTTTACGAAATGTTGATGGATAGTTATTCTGATGATGAGATACAAAAAGAATTAGGTATTAAAGAACGAATGTTGTATTTTTATAAAGAAAGAATTAAAAAGGAAATTTTACAGTGAAAAAAATATCATATACTGAAATACAAACTTATTTAGATTGTCAAAAAAAACACGAATGGTCATATATAAAAGGTGCTAGTTACACTACACCGCATTTTGACTTTGGGTCAATGGCACATAAAGTATTGGAAACACGTAAAATACCAAATGAAGCGTTATATCCTGAATTAAAAGATTATTTTGGTATTGCGAGTTGGGAAAATTATTTTACTCAAATTTTTAAAGAACTAGATATTTTTTTACAAGATTATAATATTTTACATAGAGAATTATATGTAGAAACAGAAGAGTTAAAAGGTGTAATTGATTTAGTAGTAGAACATAAAGAAACTAAAAAAATAACATTATTAGACTATAAATTTACAAGTCATTATAAAGATTTAATAGATATACAGACAGACCAACAATTATATGTTTATGTGTATTTATGGCAAAAATATTCAGGTAATAAAAGTTTAGATGTAAATATAGGTTATATATCTATTCCTAAATATGAACTTTTACCACCACGTGTTTTAAAAAGTGGTGCGTTAAGCAAAGATAAAGCACAAAAAACAACATATAATTTATATTTAGAAAGTATAGAAAAATTAGGACTTAATATCGAAGATTATAAAGATATATTAGATGATATTAAAAATAAAACAGTATTAAACACATTAACAATAGGCGTAAATTACGACCGTTTTGTCAATGTGATTGTAAATATAATGAATGTAATTAAAGATATGCAAAAAGGATATGTACTAGAAGTATTTGACAGTTATAAATGTAGAAACTGTCCATTTGTAGAGGTATGCAAGAATGTCAAAATATAAAATACAAATAATAAGAATAACTATAGCATTGGGCGTTTTAGCAGGTATTTTAGGATGCCTTTATTTAATATTACATTTTTCTGGTTTTTTAAATACTATTACCAGTTTTTACGATTTTTCTAATACTTTTGTAGGCAATATTATATATGTTTTAATTTACGTGTTATTAATGTCATCATTAGTTTTACCTGTAATATCAATTATAATAGTAGGTAAAACAGTATTTACCGCACCACATCTAATTTTATTAAGCAGTATAGCCACGTTAATAGGTGGTATATTGATATATTTAATGGGTTTAAAAATAGGTAAGAAAGTAATAATGTGGATATTAGAAAATAATGAAGAAGCATATATAAAATGGGAAAATTTTATGACCAAAAGTAAATATACTATATTTTTAGCAATATTATTCCCTGTAGCCTTAGACCAAGTTATAATGTTGTTATGCGGTAGTGGTAAAATGCCACTTAAACAATATATACCGATATTAATAATAGGTAAAGGTGCTGGAATTGTAACTACAGTATATTCATTACAAGCACTTACACTATTACCTATATGGCTGTCTATTTTAGGTATAATATTAGTAGGAACAACTATGTATTTAACCTTTAAATATGAAAATAAAATAGATACTTTTTTGCATAGGAGGAAATAATGGACGAAGGTATAATAAGACGACCTATATTGGCAGGTATTATAATATATTTAAAAACACATAATATAATAACAGAAAAAGAGATACAAGACCATATTGGAGCGTTAAAACTAATATATGAAGAAAATGAAAAATATGGGAATATATTAAATTACCATGATATTTTAAAATCAAGTGTACGATATGGAGGAAATAGTGATATTAATAAACGATGATAATTTAAAAATAATGGACGAAATGCAAGAAAAAAGTGTAGATTGTGTATTAACTGACCCACCTTATAATATTAGTAAAGAAACTAATTTTAATGTTATGGCTAGTGGTAATAGACAGGGCATGGATTTTGGGGAATGGGATAAAAATTTCGATATAAAACCTTTTATACAAAAATTACCAAGAATACTTAAAGAAAACGCAAATGTTGTCATATTCAATTCATGGTCTAATTTGGGAGAAATAGAACGTATATGTGAAGAAAATAATATTTATATTAAAAGGTGTTTAGTGTTATCAAAACGAAATCCCGCACCGTTTAATAGAGATAGATTATTTGTTAATGATGTTGAGTTTGCTTTATGGGGCGTCTATAACTCAAAAGGAAAACCTACAGGATGGACATTTAATAGAGAAAACCCGTTAGAAAGATGTATAATACCAGCAGTAGTACAATCTAGTAAATTGCACCCAACAATGAAAGACTTAGAAGTAATGAAATACTTAGTACGTGTTTTAACTAAAAAAGGTGATGTGGTATTTGACCCATTTATGGGTAGTGGAACTACAGGTGTTGCTTGTACAGAATACGAAAGAGATTTTATAGGAATTGAATTGGACGAAAAATATTTTAATATAGCAAAAGAGAGATTAAAAGTATGAAAGAAAAAATATTAGAGACAGTATATCAATTACGTAAAGAAGGTATGACTTATTCTCAAATAAAAGATGTAGTACCAGAATTTACAGATACTTTACGTAAAGTATACACTGGGTGGGTAATCGAAAAAGAGAAGAAATCACAAAAATTATGGTTGTTATCTGAACATAAAAAAACAAAGCAGAGAATAGTAGGTGTTATAGGTGACTTACACGAACCATTTACACATCCTAATTATTTTAAATTTATAGTGGATACATTTATAAAATGGAAAGTAACGGATATAGTTTTTATTGGTGATATAGTTGATAATCACGCTATAAGTTCACACCCAAAATCAGCAGATGCTGATGGTATAAGAGCAGAATATAATAAAGCATTACAGTCACTAGAAAAATGGAAAACCGAATTTCCTATAGCCAAATTTATACGTGGTAATCATGATATTCGTGTAGCAAGACAAGCGGCTACTATAGGTATACCATCTATATTTGTAAAAGATATTAAAGAAATATGGAAATTACCAGATACGTGGGAAATCGCCGATTTCTTTGATTTAGACATTACAAACCCTAAAATGATTGCTCCTAGATATATGCACGGAATGGGAGCAGGTGGTGAAAATGCGGCTAAAAATATGGCTAAATTACTAGGTAGGTCTGTTATTTTAGGACATTTACACGCACAATTTGGTGTATGGTATATAGATAATGGATTAAATAGATACTTTGGAATGAGTGTAGGTTGCGGTGTAGATTATGATAGTTATGCGATGGAATATGGACAATATGCACTTAAAAAACCAATACTTGGGTGTGGCATAGTAATCAACAGTAAAGAAGGTCACGCAATACCTATGGGGGAGGAATATTTATGATTAAAAAAATAATTATAATTTATGGTGGTGCAAGAACAGGTAAAACTTTATTTAACGAAAGATTATTAAAAATATTACCTCTGATAGGTCATCCTATGCAGAATCTGAGAATCATAGATGATTGTCATATGTTAGATACTAATACCATAAATAATTTATTAGATAATCATAACGAATATTATATTATGTTTACTAATAGGTTACCTTTGTTCAGTGAAAATATAGCAGATAAAATACATATTATAGAGTTTACCGAACACAAATAAAAAGGTTATCCCGTCAAATAGGCGATAACAATATAAAAACAAAAATAAAAAAAGGAGGAAAAAATGAGTTTACTAAATGATTTAAAAGGTATCAGTACAGCACCTGAAAACAGGTTTGAATTGGTGCATGGCTTTGCTGGTTCAGGTAAAACTACATTTATAGGTACTTATCCTAAACCATTACTTTTGGTTGAAATAGGTGCAGATGGTGGTTCAGCGGTTCTTAAAAATTATTCTGATAAAGAAGTTCAAAGAATTGCTATACCAAGCGATGATAATATTATTAAAAATGTATTAGATTTACTGAATGAAATAGATAAAAACGGCAAAGAATTTGCAACTATTGTATTTGATACGTACAGTGCTATACAAGATATTTGTGTAAGCGAACTAGAAAAAGAAAAAGGTAAAAAATTAAGTCAACAAGAATGGGGACAAGTAGGTGGTTATATGGAATTAATTAAAAATAAAATAGCCGATTTGTCATCTAGACCAGACAGAAATACTATATTTATTGCCGTACTACATTCTAAAATAGTTCAAGGCACAGATAGAATGGATGGCACTGAATACTCGATAACTTATCCTAAATTAACAAGAAATAATGCCGATAAATTATCAGAAAAGGCACGAAGCATTATCTTTATGACACGTAAGAATTATATCGATGATGATGGTGAAATCAAAGTAGGATATTATAGTTACATTGGTGCTATGCCTACTATCTTAACTAAATTTAGAACAGTAGATAAGAAAATCGAATCAGGATTCTTTATTAAAGATTGTACTTTTGAAAAGTTAAATGCTTTACGTAATGGTACAAAAACAAAAGAGGAATTAGCCGCTACTAATATTATTGAACCAAAAAATACAGATATTGACGAGGACACAAGTCCGTTCGCAGAAGAATAAAAGGAGAAAATTAAATGAAATATGATGCAAGTCAAGTAAAAGAAATGAAATTTATTGATAAAACAGGAGACTTTACTTTTAAAGTAACAGGCGTAGAAGAAGGTATAAGTGCTAATAAAAATACACCATTCCATAAATTTAATGTAGAAAGTGTAGACGGTGAAAAATCATCTGTTACTATCTATCTAACAGAAGCATCTTTATGGAATCATAAAGCCTTTGCAAGTGCTTTAGGTTTTGATGTAAAAGGTATTATCGACACTGACCAAATTAAAGCAAACGCAGTAGGTAGAAAATTTATAGGTACGGTAGAGACCGAAGTTGTACCAGCAAGTTCACGTAGAGATTTGGCTACTGGTGAATATGTTGAAATTCCTGAAAAAACATATTACAAAATTACAAAATATAAAAAAGCAGTTTAATATGAAAAATCTAATCGTAATTAGCAGAACTAATAATATGTCAGATATTGTTATGAAAATACATAATAAATCTGATATATATGCTATCGTGCAAGGAGATTTAGACAACGCACAGTTTTTAGAATATATCAATACTGTACCAACAATAGGTTTAGTTTCTTTTTCTAATATAGAAAATAAAACATTAAAAAATATAGAAGATTATATAAGATTATACGATATGTTTTTCACGTTTGTTATAGAAAAAGACGACTTAGAAATGAAAACATATTATGCTAATTTTAGTAAATACATTGACTCTTTTGCTTATATACACAATAAAAACAATAAAGGTAAAGGACGATTTATAGGTGAATGCCGACAAATAATAAAAAGTTAGGTAGTTCTTTTGAACAAGAAATATGTAACTTTCTGGCTACAAATGGTTGGTGGGCAAGGTTAATGTACCCTGCCCCTGACGGTAGTCAACCTTTTGATATAGAAGCGAAAAAAGGCAATGTAAGTTTACTATTAGAATGTAAAACAATAAGTAATAAAAATAATATGTTTCCATTAGATAGAGTAGAAGATAATCAAATAAGTGCTTATGAAGGTTTATCGTCTTTGAATATTCCAAATCAATATTTTGTATTTAAAAGAATAGACGGTACTTTTTGGGTTACACCTAGTGAAAAAATAATAACTTCTGTATATAATGGACACAAACAAGTTATAGCAGGAGAAAAACCATTAAAGGATGTGCTTAATGCAAATACATTACAGTAATAAAATACATATAAAAAATCCAACACAAAAAATTATAGATTATGCCCGTAATGTGTTGACTATAACTAATCCTGAATTTGTAAAAAAATTAGAACAAAACAAATGGCTAGGTAACACGCCTCCAAGAATTTTTCTATATGAAAAAATAGGAAATGACTATTTGTTTCCTTATGGTACAAGAAATTATTTAGAACACATAATTAAAACGTCTATAATAATACCAGAAATAACAGAAGATTTATCAGATTCACATAATGTAAATCATATAAGTAAAATTAAATTATATGATAATCAAGAAGAAGCCGTTACTAATGTATTAAAACATAATAACGGTATTTTAGTCTCACCTTGTGGTTCAGGCAAAACACAAATGGGACTTGAACTAATTGCTAGATTAGGTAAAAGAACATTATGGATAACTCATACTACAGATTTATTAAATCAAAGTAAAAAAAGATATATTGATAATTTTAATGTTTATAATGGTGATGTTGGAACAATCACTAATGGTAAAGTAGATATCGGCAATAAGATAACCTTTGCCACCATTCAAACCTTATATCAATTAGCATTGCATAATTATGCAGATATTTGGGATGTAATTGTAATAGACGAATGTCAACACGTAGGTGGTAACGCAACTAATGTCACAATGTATTATAATGTATTGACAAGTTTAAAAGCAAGATATAGATATGGTATTACCGCTACAGCCAAAAGAACAGATGGTACTACGCAAGCAATGTTGGCTTTAATAGGTGATATTGTATATGAAGTAGTTGATGATGTCAAGAAAGTACCTATAGAAGTTAGAATAATAAATACAGAATTTAAACCTATAATACAAAATATAACTAAGTCAGATTTCACTATAGATTATCATAAAGTATTAGACGAAGTGACAACAAATAAAAAAAGAAATGAAAAATTATTAAAATTAATACATAAAGTAAAAGAAACAGATAGTGTAATAGTTTTAAGTTCTAGATTAGCACATTTAGAATTTTTACATAACAATACTAAAAATAGTGCTTTTATAAAAGGTATTAAAAGTAAAAGCAGAGAAGAAACATTAGAAAATTTTAAAAATGGTAAAATAAAAGTTCTCTTTGCCACTTATAAATTATTAAAAGAAGGGTTTGATTACCCTGAATTATCGTCTTTAATATTGGCTACACCAGAGAAAGATGAAGTTACAATAATACAAAGTTGTGGTAGAGTAAGTAGATACACTCCAAATAAAAAACAAGGTTATGTTTATGACTTATGTGATGATTTCGGAATGTATAAATCTTGGGCTAAACTTAGACGCCGTTATTATAATAAATTAGACTATATAATAAATGAGGAGTTCAGATATGAATAATTTGATATTGTTTAATCAGCAATTTCCAAATAGTAAATACAGGAAAATTCACAAAGAAGTGGTTTTACCTAAAGAATTTACTAAAGAAGAATACGCTAATTATCAGAGAAGTAAAGCACCTATATCAACTGAAATATTTTCTTTTGAAGATATAAAAGATTATGATGGGCGTGTAGGCTGGATTGTTCCTGAAGAATATGTCGTAGTGGATATAGACAATAAAATCGATGCTGATAAAATATTCAAATTATTAGTTGGAGAACACATTAAATTTACTTGCTTTATTACTAATAAAGGCGGTCATTTTGTATTTAAAAATCCAGACCAAGTTAAAACTACGGCTGGTCAGATAAACGCATTAGGTATAAAATTAGATATTAGGTCAATGGGGACAGGTTATATTATTTTACCACATAATGATTCTATGAGAGCATGGTTACCTAAATATTTAACTAATGACGTAGATGACATACCTAAATTCTTATACCCATTAAAATATCTAAATAAAAATAACATACCTGATTTTGTAACAATGGGTGAGGGAGATGGTAGAAATAACGCATTATTTACTCACTTTAAAAACCTACAAGATTATGCAAATGAAATAGAATTAGAAGACAAAGTAGAAAGTATAAAATTAATTAATAAATATTTATTTGAAAAAAGTATACCAGCAAAAGAACTAGACGATACTGTGTTAAGACCAGAAAGTATAGACAAACCAGTCCAACAAAAACAGACATTTAAAATAACATTAGAACAAATGGCTAGAAAAATACTAGATAGTAAAATAATGATTACTGTTAATAGAATAACATATTTATATAATGGTGTGTATTATAAAAAAATAAGCGATAGTGATCTTGAATTAATGATACATACTGAATATGATGCTAGCCTAGAAGAAAGACATAGAAAAGAATTAATCAATTTCTTAAAATTAAAAACTACAAAAGAACCAGATGAAATAAACAACGACTGGCATACTATAGTATGTAAAAATGGAATTTTAGACATACGTGACTTAAAATTATATCCACATTCGTCATCTCATCTAAGCACTGTATATATAGACCACAATATAAAATTAGATGCTCCTGACGGGTTATATAGTAAAGTGATGGATGATTTCCTAAATCATATATCTAATGGTATACCAGAAAAACGAACAATGGTATTAGAAATGATAGGTTCTTGTTTTCTACAAAAAAATGTATTTAATAAATTTTTCCTTTTTGTTGGTGATGGGTCAACTGGTAAATCTACTTTATTAGAAATAATAACCAATTTAGTAGGAGAAAAAAATACAGAGCATTTATCATTAAGCGATTTAGATGAAAGTTATAAACCAGCGGAATTATTTGGTAAACTTGTAAACGTTGGTGATGATATTTCCTTTAAAAGAATTAAAGATGCTAGTACACTTAAAAATCTAGTTACTGGTAATTATGTGAATGTTAGACAAATATATGGTAAACCGTTTGCTTTTAAAAACTTTGCTAAACTAATTTACACTGCAAACCAAATGCCATCATTCAGTGATAAAACAACAGGTTTATATCGTAGATTATTAATTATAGAAATGAATACACCTATTAAAAATCCAGATGTATTCTTTATGCAAAATCTTACACCCGAAGACTATGAATACTTATTTTATAAATCAGTTGTTGCTGTAAATGCAGCATTAAAACGTGGAACTGGAATTACTACTTATAGTCAATTAAATGAAGACCTTGAAGAATTTAAACAAAGTCAATCTAGTGTAATAGAGTTCTTAAATGATGAATTGATTGTAGCACAAGATTTACACGGCGTACCTACAAAAGATGCTTATTTACAATATTGTGCATGGGCTAGAGAAGCAGGTTATCAACCACTACTCAAAAAACACTTTATAGATGATATAACAAGTTTCTATCCGTTAGATAAAAAAGCCACCACATTTAACGGGGATATGCAAAAATGGAGGTTTATGTTAAAAGAATGAAAAAAGTAATATTCGACTTTGAAGTTTACCCCAATTGGTGGTGTGTAAGTTATACTGAACCCGATGATTTCAACACTATTGTTACTGTAACAAGTGACAACGAACAGGCTGTTAAAATTCTGGATGAATTACGATACGGAAATCTATTAATCGGGTTCAATATAAAATACTACGACTTAAAAATATATAATGCAGTGATAAGAGGATTATCGCCGCAAACAATATATAAGTTAAGTAAAAATATTATATCTAAAGAAACACCGCATTTTTTAAATAATTATGAATATTGGAATAAATTTAATTTTTATGATTTAATAGATGATTGGTTAAAAGGCTCTCTAAAACAATTCGAAGCCAATTTCGGATTGTCTATAGAAGAATGTCCCGTACCATTTGATAAAGAATTTTTAACACAAGAAGAAAAAGAACTTATTATAGGTTATTGTAATCACGATATATACGGTACAACTGAATTGTTTAAATATAGACAAAATGACTATGATGCTAAAGTAGCGTTAGCAGAAGTGAATAATATACCTGTAAACGAGGCATTAAAAAGAAATAATGGTAGTCTTTTGGCTGAAATATTAGGTGGTCAAGGTCTTAATTTTCCACAACCAACAACTTTTACAATTCCAGAGAGAGTGAAACCATATGTTGAGAAACATTTACCAAAAGAGATATTGAAATTATTTGTAAAAATAAACGGTAATAAAAAAGAAGTTCGTTTATTTGATAATGATATAGTATATGGTGTAGGTGGAATACATTCTACTTATTCTGAAAATCTATTGGTTAAAAGAAAAGAAGGAATGATACTTGAAAATAGAGACGTAGAGGCATACTATCCTAATATGGATATTATATACGAATATATATCACGTAATGCAAAATATCCTGAAAAATTTAAAGATATTGTTTCTAAAAGTAGTACCTTAAAGAAAGAAGGAAAAAAGAAAGAAAGAGCACCTTATAAGTTGGCGTCAAACTCGGCATATGGCGTTAAGAAAAGTAAATTTAATAAATTAAAAGACCCTTATAATGCTTCTAATACGTGTTATTTAGGACAAATACTATTATCAGCATTATCTAATCAGTTATATACAGAAGTACCTAATTTAAAAATAATTCAAACAAATACAGACGGTGTATTATTATATTATCCAGAACAATATAAAGATTTAGTACAATATATCGTTACTGAATGGGAAAAAACAACAGGTCTTGTTATGGAAACTGATCCTATTAAGATATTCTTTCAAAGAGACGTTAATAATTATATAGAACTAAATATGAAAGATAAAATAAAATTAAAAGGTAAGTGGGCTAATCAGGCAGATGAAGACCGTCCTATGACCAATTTAAACGCTATAATTACTCACGAGGCGTTATTAAATTATTATCTTAAAGGTAAACCTATAAGAGAAACAATTTATGAATGTAACGACCTTTTAAAATTTTGTTTTACTACTAAAATGGGCGGCTCATACGAAGATACTATATATTTTATGAATGAGAAAAAACATATAGTGAATAAAGTAAACAGAGTTGTTGCTACTACAGATAAGAAAAAAGGTACACTTAAAAAAGTAAAATATTTATCTAAATACACTAATTTTGAAGAATATTTTGATTATATTTTAGAAAACACAAATAGTAAAAAAACAGAAGAAGAATTACGAAAACAACATTTAAAAACATTCGAAAAAGGTTTAAAAGACAGAGAGGATAAAATAGCAGAGATACCAGAACATTGTTTATTGGTAAATGGTGAATTAAAAGATATTCCAAAAGAGTTAGATAGAGAATGGTATGTGGCTTTTGCAGAAAATAAATTAGTAGAATTGAAAGAGGTATAATAATGTATTACGAACTAAAAATGTATAGAGGTAAAACTCTTGTCATACGAAGAATATGCAGAACTTTAGAACAAGCAGTATATTTTTATTGTGTTATATTAAAAAATCACAAATTAATACATAGAGTATGGGAATCCAAAATAGTAGAGACATCCGCTTTTGATAGAATAGCCAAAAAGAGATATGTTTTTGAAAGCGAGATACCCCAATTTACACTAATGATAATAAAACGAGGTAAAGGCGACTTAAATCCTTTTCTATTAAAAGAGTTCATTAAAAAAGAGAGTATATAACTCTCCTTTTTTTATTTAAACTTACTACCAGAAACACTTGTTCTATATTTGATATTGTCTAAATATTTATTTAATTGTCCGTACTCAAGTCTATTGCTAGTGTAGTATGAGCCGCCTTTATTAGTCCAATACCAAACTTTAGCGAATTCTGTTGCTTTAGTGTAAATACCTTTTATTTTACTGGTGCGTTCTGCATCGGTTGCTTTTTTATACTCATTTGTCTTAAACAATATTTCTAATTCTCTATTCACATATTTTGCTCTTTGTACAGAGAATTGCTCACGCTCTTTACCATCTAAACTATATTTTTTATCGTTAATAGTAAAATTACCAGTTGCACCTGATGTAGTAGCATATTTAAGTGCTTCGTTTTGAACACTAGATATTTTTGGAATTACTATTTTTACAGGTGATACAAGATTTAATATATTACTTAATACAGTGTCAGACTCTTTTTCACCTGTATAAGGATTAATACGTTTAGGTAAAGTGTCTCTTAATACAGGAATTACTTCTGCTATATTTTGATATGCCAATATCCATTTATTAGAATAGTCTTTTTTGACTTTATCACCATAAATAGCGTTCACAAGACTCTTTAATACTACAGGAACTAATTGTCCAGTTATATCACTAGGTATATCAGTAATTAATGCTGATGGGTCTCCACCATATCTATACAAGTTATCTAATGTACCAAGTATAGTTGCATCACCAATAATGTTAAACATATT
Source organism: Desulfuromonadaceae bacterium (assembly GCA_034007015.1). GTDB lineage: Bacteria > Desulfobacterota > Desulfuromonadia > Desulfuromonadales > Desulfuromonadaceae > JAIVHC01. The sequence goes on along the minus strand of JAVERS010000018.1, from coordinate 35,954 downwards.
AGACATTGTTTTAGCAAATTTAGCGTCACCGCTTTTTAGTCCATTTACAAGTGCTACCCCAAATAACATAGGTGTAATTGTGGGTGCTAAATCCGACACTTTGGCTTTCCAATTACCACTAGATACTGTTACACCCATAAATTCGTCTTCGTCTATATCAAGATTTAAGAAACCTATAGCACTTAATATAATACCAGTTATCATAAGTGTTGTACCTATCGCACCTTTTGCGATATTTTCAGAAGCAAGGAATAATTCTGATTGTGCTAATACATTTTTGTTTTTTGCTTGTGCTAATTTAATGAAACCGCTTAAAACTTGATGTGGTGAATAATCCCAAATATCTTGTAATAAGTTAAAACCAATTCTTACAAATGGTACTCTTAAATCTAATGGAAATCCTAATATAGGATGGTCGTTTATCCATTTTTGTAAGGTTCTAGTAATATTCGGTGTATTTCTGAAATATGTTTTAAGTGCTCTTTGTTCTGCTCTTTTATACATTCTTTCATATTCAAAATCACTTATTTCTCGTAATGTACCGTCTTCTGTAATAAATCTGGATTTTATTTCTAATTGTAGATTTCTAATAACTTCTGGTACGATAAATGTATTATCCAATGTTTCTAAGAAGAATGATTCTAGTTTTGCCCATTGTTTTATTACTGGTATACTTTTAAACCATTTAGAATTTAATTCACGCATAGTATCTTGGTATATAGCACTTGCTTCTTTCTTACCGAATTTACTACCTCTATTATCGTTTTCTGCACGGTCTTTAACATTCCATTCAGCAAATAACAATTTAATTTTGTTATTTATAGCATCTACTTTTTCTTTACCGTACTTATCAATTAATTCTTTATCTGTTACTGTTTTAGATATTTGTTTTTCATAGAATACAAATTTTCTTTCTGAAGCATCCCATAAATATTGTAAACCATTGTCATATTCATATAATACATTTACTTCTGGTTTGTCAGGTAATACATTGCCTTTAGGTAATTTTTCAACTCTATATTCTGGTTCTTCTGCAAAAGTATTAAAAATAAAATTAGATAATCTATCGGTTGCTTTTTGTAAAGGTGCTTTTGTTAAATTGACAACTATATTCTTAAACCAAGTTGATGGTTTTGATAATAATGAAAAATATCTCCATGCTTTTACTTTATCTAAAAATTTTAGTATTTCATTACGGTCAGACATAGTACTTATAACCGACATAACGTGTTCTTGTACTAATGAATTAAGATATGCTACAGCCGCATAATTTTTTTCAGTTTTAGCAATTTGTAATAATTTTTGTAATGTGCCTTCTGTAATATCTTTACTTTCTAATTCAAACTCTTCTCCAAAGAATAATTTTAAATTATCCATTATTTCTTTATTAGAACTAGCATCTTTTATTTCAAACACATAATCATCTATATTATGGTCTTTTTTCAGACTTCTTTTTAAAGAGGTCAATGAATTTAATTCTTGTAAATATATTCTTGTTGCATTTAATAACGAACCAGCGGCACTAGATTCTATTGCTATTTTTTCCGCTAATGCGTTTATATTTTTATTACCAATAATTATAGTATTATTTAAAGCCATATCATAAATAGCATTGATAACTATTAATTGACGTGCCATATTTATAGTACCGTTTGCACGGCTAAGAGCATTTACAATATTTGCTACGTTATCTTTATTTACAAACCTTTCTATTTTATTTTGTAAATCAAGCATAGACTCACTTATAGCAAGGGACGTTAATATTACTTCATAATTTTCATCTAACCTAACTATTTCTCTATCTGTTTCTGCATCTTTGATTTTAATCGTTTTGGTAAGGTCATCTGCTATTTCATTTCCTGTAGCAACACTTAAATTACGATTTATAATAATTTGTGTTTTTTCTTTTTCAGGTTGTTCAGTAAATTCTTCTAATGTAACTTCTTTATCGCCAATAGAAATATTATCCTTATAATCTAGAATAATTTTATCTATTACTTCTTGTTTTAGACCTTCTTTTTGTTCTTTTAATTTTTGTTCGATTCTTTTTGTTCGTGTATTATCAAAAGGTAATAAGTATATTTCTTTTTCAATAGATTCGTTTTTTTCTATTTTTTGCTCTATTTCTTTTATGGATAATTGTTCAACTTGTTCTTCAGAAACGGCTCTCACAGCGTCTGACACAGGTTGTTTTTTTGATTCTATAGTCTTTACTACTTCTGGTTTAGCATTATTAACTAACGGAGTAATAAAATTCTTACGTAAGTCAGCCCACGCACCTTCATATGTTTGTTTTTCAAATCTAGCCTTTTGTACTTGTGCTTCTTCAGACAATTTACCTGTTTTAGAATCTTTGTCGAACCAACGCCTACGAGAATTATATAATGCACGATAATCATTTGTTTTTATTTTTTCACCGAAAGTATCTCGTAAGAATACATTTTTCACAAAATAATCAGATACTTTATCGAATTCTATAGATTCTATTTCAGGTGCTTCTTCTATTATGTCACCTTCTATTTGTTGTATTAATTCTGTTTCTACTTGTCCTTGTTCTGTAGCAGTAATAGTTTCTTCAATATTACTATCTTCTAAAGTTTTGTCAGTTAAATCTGTAAATATTTTTTTCTTAAACTTAGTAGATGTAAGTTGAGATTTAATATTTCTTAAAATATCTTTATCGACAGTTGTTAACGGACTAGAAATATATTCTTCACTAGGATTAGAATTAAAATCGGTCACGTTATTTAACATATACATTCTAAGAGTACTTTCTGAGATAGACGTTGATGCTAATAATTCACTGTATGTATCATACAATTTACTGTTTCTATATATTAACTTAGAAACTCTTAACATGACATCAGTGTCTATATCTTTAACTGATTTATATTTTGTATTTGGATTAACCATTTTTAAGAATTCAGTTTGAAAAGCATTAGGTGTATTTGTAATAGCATCTGTATTTATAAGTTCGGCTATATCAGTGTCGTTTAATTCGCCTTTTAACTTCAATATTTCTTGAAATCTTAATGACAAATCGTATTTTTCCATTTGAGTTTCATCTGTTAAATTATATTTGGTAATTAAATCATTTGCTGTTTGTGGTTTTGTATCTATTACTTTTTGACTAGCCACATATGCTTCACCAAGATATATATCTATACCTTTAAAAGCACCTTGACCACGTAGCCATCCGTCCTCAGCATTATACCAAGAATCATTAAAATAACTTCCAGCGGATACATATTTACCACCTAAATCATTGGCTTCCATTTCACCTAGCGTTCTATCATATATAAATCTAGACATATATTTTATTTCTTTAACAAGATCTATATCATCAAAAAATCCAGCAAAAACTTCTCTTCTGAACGTAGTGTATAAGTCTGCATTTATCATAAATAAATCACGTAGCGTTAAGTAAGCATCCTCGTTTTTTGTATCTTGTAATGCTTTAAATATCATTGTAGGACTACTACCTTGCGACAATCCTTGCGATTTAGCAATACTGTGTACTGTTTCGTGAAATAAAGTATTAATAAAACTTTCAAAAGTATGATATTTATTTAATAATATTCCTATATTTATAGTTATAATATCATCTATACTATTATAATTACCTGCATTATCTGATTCTTTATCATATATAAATTGTATTTCTGTATCGTTAAAGGTTTTTACTTTATTTGTTAAAATATCATCAAAAATAGAACTCAAATATAGAGAAGTATCATCTTTATATTTATCAACGAAAATATTACTTAAACGTACTGCCTCTGTAGATGTATTTTTTATAGGTAAAAAAGGTTTATACTCTTCAAAATAAGCAACATTATTAGTTAATATAGCATATGTTCTCTCTGATATCAAACCACGTGAATACAATCTTTCAAAATCTTTATTACCATATTCATTTAATATTTGTATTTTTTCTCTAGGAAAAACAGGTCTTTTTTCATAATTCTCATCTGTAGTATATTCTAAATTTTGTATAGAGTCATACATATTTTTTAAATCTACTAACACTTCTTTTTTAATATGTTTGTTTAAATCAATTGTTTTAAACATAGCACGATTTGCTTGATTTAGTATAACGAAATATTTAGAAGCCATATAATCTATTAATTTATCTTCGAAAGGTAAATCCTCTGTATTAGAATTATATACTAATTTAACAAATTCTTCTGAATAATAATCTTCGTCATATATTCTATCCCAATTCAAATCTACAGTATCTAATGTTTGAGATAATAAGAATTCTTCTGCTTTAATTAAGGTTTGTACTTCTTCTGGTGTTTCAAATCTAGTATTGACAAAGTGAGATAAATTATATTTACTTTGTATTTTTTGATATTCTTCTTTAATACGTTCTTCGCTTTCATTTAACATTTTAGCCAAATACACTACATCTGAACTATTTGACACAGCCGCTGTGCGGTATTTATTTAAAATATTATTTAATGTCCTATAACGTATTTTACCAAAGTTAGAACTTAGTGATATTGTTTTCGCTATATTTTTTATTTTATTAAACAACATAAAACCTAATTTTTTTTGGTTTCCAAACATTACATCTATTGTAAAGTCGTCAAATAATATATTATTCATTAATGTTTTTGCTTGAATTTCTGCGTCTATTGTAACTTTAGATTCTTTACCGTATAATTTTCTGACATCTTCTTCTACAGCGGGGTCGCCTACAAATGGTTTTTTAGAATAACGATATAATGCATCTTTAAGATTTTTAATACCTGTTTTTAATTCTACTCCGCCTAGTACTTGAAGTCTATGTATTAATTCTTCTTTAATTACTTGTTCTTGAATAAACTCTAATGATTCTGTTTCAAATAGTTTATTGCTAATTAACATTGTTCTTTCTGATAATAATACGCCTTTTTCGTTAACAGCACCTTTTTTATTTACAAAATCACCACCAACTAACGTTATACCATAATTTTTCTTTAATAAATCTTTAGCATTTAAGAATGTCGAATTCTCGTTAATCTTAGGTATAAATTTAGTATTTCGTTTAGTATTTGATTTAGCAATATCCTTAATACTTTCAACAGGTATATTAGTAAAATCTTGTGTGGCAGTATATTTTAATAGACCTTCTCTTTGAGAATTAAATGTACTATCAACTATTTCCATAACACTAGCAAGACCTTCATCACCCAATTCTTTTTGTACATTCATCATTACTGCTTGTACTCTGAATAAGTTTTGTACTGTTTGGTTATCTTTATATACTGCTTTTTGATATTCTTCTGCATGATTTTGTTGTATTTGTTGTTTAGATTCTTTACTATATTTTCTTTGTAATTTATTGATTTCTGAATTTCGTGATATATCTTCTAATTGTGCTTTATAATCTCCATAACCTAATGTTTGATTTCTTGTCATTCCTTCTAGTGGTGTAGTAGTTGCTATTTTAGCACCTGACATTATACCACCAATCATACCACCTACAATAAAAGCATAACCTATGTCTTCTAATGTTTTATCAGTAAATTCTTGATTAAGCATATATTTATTAATTAATGCTGACCCGAATTCAGATACTGCTTCTTCAATACCTTCTGTTGTGAATTCAGAAAATACTCGTTTAACCCAACCTGAATTTTTAAAATTAGTAAAATTGATAAAACCATCACCAAATATTACGTCACCGAACATTTTTTCGGACATATACTCTACACCAAACTGTGCCGCTGTATATGCACCCGCTTTAAGCCAACTAGCATCTGGTGCTGTTCTGTATAATTCTTCCGAACTTCTACCAGCCATTGACCCCCAGTAAACAGCACTACCTGCGGCTTTTATACCTGCAGAAGCACCCCCAGTGGCTATAATAGGAGTCATTTGTGCTATACCAGAAACAACCATATCTGCTACTTTCCAAGCAAAGTTTTTGTCTATATATGTATATTTTTCGTATATAGTTCGCATTTCTTGATTAAATTTAGCAATACCAGTTGTGTCTTGTGCTATAAATTCACCTAAATCAGCACCTTTACTAAAAGTACCTATTTTAGATGGATCGTATATCCAATCTGCTATTGTCTCTGTTGCACCTGTTACTACATTTACTGCTAATGCACCTAAATCTATAAGCCCTTCTACTGTCCCAACTGTAGCATTAACAACGGCATTCAAAGTTGTTAATCCAGCAGAATATACAAACTTTTCAAATTTACCTAAACTATTGAATATTTCTAAATTTTTATTTTGTTCTGCTAAATCTTTAAACTGTTGTAAATTAGCATGTGCATTTTCTAAATCTTCATTATAAAAAGCATTAACCAAATAATCATTTTTATATTCCGTTGGTAAATATTTATATGTATTTTCATCATATAATTCGCTAGTTTCTCCAGACAAAGAAGCGACCAATTTTAAATGGTCTGCTCCTGCTGTTTTAAATGCTTGTTCATCAAAATAAGAACTCGTCTTAACAGTATCGTATAAATATTCTTCAGTATTAAAATATTTTTTTTGTACGTTTATAGCCATTATTTCTCCTTAAGTTCTATAAACACCTTTTTACCTAAATATAAATACGGTGTCCCATTATATTCTATAATATCGTTCTTTATAGCGTTAGGTGCCATTTCAGAAAGAGTATTTGCTAGATTTAGTGCAACATTACGTTGATATTTTTCAAATATATATTTATCTTTAATATATACTTTACCTGTTACAGAACTAACCATTCTATCAGGTATTTCTCCTTTTCTAGGTATACTAACGGTATCTACAACATTTCTAGTTTCTTTTAATGTTTCTATTTTATTAAGTGTTTCGACTCTACTTTCTCTTTCTACATTAAATTCAGAAGTTTCAAGTCCTCCAATAAGACCACGTGCCAAATCTTGATTTTGGTAATAGAAATTGTATAATTCTTCTCCGCCTTCTCTTAATAAGAAATCAGCAAAGTCTTCTCCGCCTTTATCTAATTCTTCTGTAGTTCTAATAGTATTAAACACTCTATCGTAGAATAATTGACCTCTTTCAGATTCTGTCTCATCTTCTATAGAACGTATAACATCTCGTGTATCTAATTCTAATTCTTCTTCACCATATCGTAAAGCCAGTTCGTCTAATTTTTTAAGTGATGTTTCTACTTTTTCTGCTTCACCCATAATTGTGCCCGTATATTCACTTAATAATTTTGAATAGTCTTTAGTCATAGATTGTGTTATTGCTTGTTGTTCTTGGGCTAGACTTTGAGTTGCAGTTTCAGTAAGTTGTTCTCTAAAACCAGTTCCTAATTCTTCCGCTGACTTAATAGCCATTTGTCCACGTGCATAATTTGCATAGGCTTGACTAAGATTTATTTGACTTTGTTGTTCTAATGCTTCTGACTCTGATTGAAATTGTTCAGTAGTCCCTTTCAAGAATTGTTGCCACGCCGATTGAGCATATTTAGATTCTTCTACGTTTAATAATGATTCTGTGTAATCTGAATCAGTTACTAAACGTTCTACATTATTGTAATAATTCGCCATCGACATTCTCCTCTTCTTGTTTTATAAATTTATGTCCTTTGTTTCTTTTATGAACATATTTATCTATCATAATTTGTAATCTTTCTATTTGTTCTATTGTAGTATTAATAACTTTATTTCTTGTCCAATTAATAGTTAAAATAGTAACTATTATTAAACTTCCAGTATAAGTCATGAATCTAGCAAATGTTTCCCACGTTGCTCCAAATTTATCAAACATTATATATGCTAATAGTGCACTTACAGCAATGTTTACAATTGCTAACAATAATTGATATATAGTTTTGTTTATTCCGTAATAGTTTCTACTATCATATTTTAATCTTGTTTTTTGAGCACTTTGAAAGTCTGTAATACGTAATGGTTTTATTTTATCTGCTTTTTTTATAACTTTAGCATACAATTTTGGGTGAGACTCTTTTGTCTTTGTTCCCATTTTCTGTTTTATATAATCACTTTTATTTTCTGCATCTAATTCTTCTAAATGAATTTCAAAAGCATTAATATCTTTCACATTATCATCGTAATATTTATTATATTCTTTTCGTAATGCTTTTCGTTCTGGTTCTACTTTTTCTTCAGTGGTCATTACAAAAAATGCTCTATCTGTTATAGTTAATATAGACGCTATAAATAATTCAAGCCAGAATGTGTCCCATACATCTCTTGGTTTAATACCACTAAAAAGGACAAGAAATAATATACCTATAGTTAGAAATAAAAATACCCACCCTAGTGTTTTTTTAATATCATTTTTATTCATATTATTCCCCTTTAAATTTAGTTACTATTTCTGTCATTTTTTGTACCATAGTGTCATCTTCTATTTTTTTACCAAGATAATTTGTTATGGTTCTTAAAATACTTGCTGCACCAAAAGATAAAGTTGCTACTAAAGAGATTTCAAATAAAGTATCTCCAAATAACAATGCTAGTCCAGATAAAATTAACATTACAAGTGCATACTTAAATGCAGATGGTGTTTTTAACCATTTCGATGTTAAATCTTTAAATACAAGTAATGCTATTGTACCCATAAATACTAATATAAGTATAGTTATTTGAGTATCGTTTTGTAAAAAATCATTATAATTATAAACAAAATAAACAACTAAAGGAACAATACTTATTAATAATTCTACAATAGTAAGAATTATAAGTTTTCCTTTTTTCATAATTTATCTCCTTACTTTTCTAATTTGTTCTTCTACTACAGGAACTGATTTTGTTTTTAAAGTTGCTAATTGCTCTCTAAGTTCATTAATTTCTTTTTGTAATTCAATATTTTTATTAAATTGTTCTCCGTATTTAATATTGTTTGCTAAATATGTTAATTTTTCTTTTGTTTCAGATGATAAATCTGAATTTTGAAATACTAAATTATACATTTCTAATAATAAATTTTGATTTGTCATTAAATTATCTAATTGATTTTTTTGGTCATTTAATTGTGGTTTATAATCTTCTCTTTCTGATAAACCTTGCATAATTTCAATTTGTGCTTGATTTTTAATAGTTTCTTTTTTAAAATAAGACCTTAACCAAAGTGTAAATCCAGTAATAAAAACTGTAAGTAATGTTACTAACAAAGGTATAATTTCCGCCTTATAAGTTAGCCAAATATCTGTTATAAAATCCATAATTTCCTCCTATATTATTTTTGCTATTTTTGGGTCAGACAATGGTTGTTTTCCCTCTAGCATTCTTAATTCTTGTTCTTTTTTGTGAGCCTCTAATTGTAACTCACGTTTAGAGTAAATAGGGTTTATCCCTAAATCTCTATGCCTTTCTAATGTTAATAACATATAAGAATATTCATAACGAAGCCAGTGTTTTAATTCGTCTATTCTTTTCTTATTTACACTTTCTCTAGAAACTTCTTTTATTGTTTCTTGTTCACGTTCCAACATTATTTAACCTCCGTTCTTAAAATCTTATATTTGTATGTGATACCGACTAGATTTAATTTTTTATTTATATCTTCGTCTGGTGTATCTTCTATTACTATTTGAATAGACATAAATTTTGGAACATAAGTTCTTTCCATTATACTTCTAGCCAAATTAATATTATTACTTACTGATGTTTCAAAAGTTTGACTTAACGAATCTCGATATACTTTAAAATAATAATCTAAAGCAAATTCGTCTTCTTGGTCTGTATCTACAAATATAAATCCTGTCTTATTTAATTGTTTATAGTTTATAGTAGTTCCCAAAAACATTATTTGCGATTCCCATTTTATGTGTATTTTATGGTCATCATAGTCTTTAAATTCTGTTCTTTCAGAAAATGGATTTATATATTCTTCATCTGTAAGATACCGTATATAACCATCTGCTGTAGAATAGTAAGTTAAATTGTCATCTGTTTCCCATAATGTCAATGGTGTATCTGGTAATTCCCAGTAAAACCATTCGTTTGTCCTATTGTCTAATACATACATTCTATTTTCTATGATAAAATATGTCCAGTATATATGATTGTGTGTTATAAAGTTTTCTTTATGTTGCTCTGATAAATATTTTTTATTAATTTTGGTAGACCATAATATAGCATTTCTTTCAGATGTTTTTATAGCATTATCTATTTGTAAAGCATATATACCATCTTTATATATTTGCAATGGTATATCTTGCTGTGAACTTACTATAGCCTGATTTTTAGCAAAATTACCTTTTTGTGCTTTTGCTTCTGTATATAAATATGTCTCTACATCTGCTACTGTCGTTTGAGTAACTACATACATAGAATTTTTTTTATATACTGCTAGTATACTGTCTCCTATAACATTATAACCTGTAATACTATCATTTTCTTCACCGTAATCATTGTATTGATTTTGTGGGAAATATGTAGGATTATTATATTTACTAAAATAATCTCTGTTACCACTTGCAAACCAATAATTGTTATCAAATCTTGTTGTTATTATGCTTGTTTTTAATATATTATATAAATCTGTATGTGAACTATTTATAGTTATTATAATTTGATTGTTTATATTGTAAGTATATATTACATTATATTTAACCCTATTATATACAGAACTATTAAAACCTTCGTATATACTTAAATTATAAAAGTCTATTATGTTTATTCTGCGTAGCAAATTATACGATACTTCATTCGTATCTAATAAAATAAAGTTTTCTGGCTTATCTATAAATTCAGTATTTATATATCTTTTTATAGTAAAAGTACTTATACCATCCCAATCTGCATAGGTATAATATGCTTTATTATTGTCTATAGATAATTTGAAATCATAACCTGCACTTTTACTGTATTCATTATAATCCGTATTATCTGTTATAAAATTATTAAATAACAGAAAATGACTGTTATTATCAGAACTTTTTATATTAACAATAAATTTTGTTCCATCATAATTTAGTACACCTTCAATCGATGTGTTCGAATAATCATATGGGATAACTAAATTACTATACGTAGGTGTAGTACCGAACAAGTTAGTATAATATACACTGTATATATTTGATGTGGCTGAATCTACTGTTATTAAACTTACAATATTTCCTGTATAATCCATATCTAACTCTATCAAATATTGTGCTAATCCCGATATAGAATGTGTAGTATCTGTATAAACTGTACCATCATAATCTATTCTATGTATAGTTTGTTTATCTGATTCTACAAAAGTCGCTATATTACCATTATAATTTATATCTACAACAGACATTAAGTCTAATGTAGATGATGTAAACACATTAGTTATAATAGGTGCAGATGACAACAAATCTCGTATTATAAATACATTGGAATCAGCAGTAGAATATCCTGTGTCCACTATAATTGCTGTTTTTAAATCTTCTGATATTTTACCGTAAGTTTCTATATTTATAGTATAACCTAAATTTAATTCTGTAATGATATTGTCATACTTGATATATAACGCATTATCTTCTATATATAGTAAAGCCCCGTTTTTAGCATCCAAAGGATAATAACTTAATGCACCGAATACTTTAGTTTCAGTTTCTATAGTAAAATAATCATTTTGCACTACTGTACCAGAATTATATATATCGTAAATAGGCTGATCTTTATTCCAAAAAAATGTTTCTTTATATTTAGATACTAATATGTTTTCTTCTTCTAATTCTGTTCCTTTTGTATTATATGTGCTTCCCACGTATTTAGTAGGTATATATGTATCTGAATGGTCATATACATATTCTAAATCTTGAGGTGTTCCATTAATATCTTCTGTTATTACATAATAATTTAATCCATCTAATATGTAAATATTATTTTGGTACTCATATATTCTTAATTTTTCTGTACCTAATACAGTAGGTCTAGCAGGCGTTTTAACAAGTGTAAAATAGCCTACTACACTATGATAACCTATTATAGATATAGTAATTACATCTGTTGTACTTTTATAATGTATTATATATCTTTCTGATATATATTGTTTTCTACCATCTGATATAGGATAAACACCATATATTTCTTTAAAATTTAAAACGTCATCTATATTTAGATATTCAACGATTCTAGGTCTATGAGTTAACACACCTACGTCATCAACGTATAAATTTAGAATGTCTTTTGCAGAGTTAGCATCCACATTAAAATGATTGTCGTTCAAATCAAGACCCTTAAAATTATTTATAGAGCCTATTTTTATATTTGATTCCGACGGTAAATTCAATCTAATTGGTTTGCTTGTTACTCTTGCCATAATTCCTTTCTCCATGCTAATACTTCATTTATATAACCCTCTATTCTAAAACTAGGGTCTTTTTTCTTTTGATGTTCTTCTATAACCGATAATAGATATACTAATCCAATAGTTACATCGTTCGGATTATCTGTCGGTTTAATAATAACTTCATAATCATCGTCACTTTTTTTAGTAACTTTGAACACTTGTTTTTGTGTCATTTTAATACCATCCTTTTTCACTCATAAAATATTTATTATTTGTTTTTATATTGTTATCTAATCTACTAACTGCTATTTCAAATTGATTATATAATAATATATGTTTCTCTGGGTCATCTTCAACTAATAAATCAGATGCTATATAAGTAGGCATACAATTTAGTACGTTTACTGGTGCTAAGGTACTTAAATCAAAAGTAATATCTTCTGCGTCTTCTTTAGTTAATGTACCAAAATAAGCCCTATAATATATAGTATATGTACCGATTAAACCTAATCTTAATTTATTAACACCTATATAAATTATACCTGTAGGATTCATAAAAGTATGTGTGTTTCCATATGCATCTGTGTATAATAAAAAACTATCTACATAATCTGTAAAAGATAAAAAATCATCAGGCATTGTTACAATGTCACCTTCCGCTGTAGTAGTAAAAGTATATTCTTTTATATATTCATATAAACCATTTGATATTATACCTAAACCTTTATTAAAACTACGTCTCATTTTTTCAAGATATTTATTTTGAATAGCCTCCGACTCTGTTATGTTTAATTCATCAAGTACGGATTCTTTTATATCATCCCATTTAATCATTTAAGATTCTCCTTTTTAATGGTAAGGGGTTTTGAAAGATACCCCTAAAAACTTATAACACTAAAGTAGTGCTACATTTGTAGCATTTGCTACTGTACCTGTTGCTGGAATAGAAACATATGAAATATATTTCCAATCGTAGAAGTTGGCACTAAATCTTGAACGACCTTCTGTTACCATTGCTTCAGTAGCATTATCTAGATATGACCTGATAGTTAATGGAATACGAGTAAACCATAAACCACCGTTCCAAGTTTTGTTATATTCTGGGTCAATCATTAAGAATGCATTATTAGAAGCAGCAAAACCTGTTTGTTGAGATAAAGTAGTACTTTCTACTAGAGTCCATTTACCGTACTCAGTATTTATACCATTGTCACCCATTTTACTTGTTAATTTAGTATTTAACGCTCTTTCAAATAGATCACGTAGTTTGTAATGTTTTGGAATCACAATCACAGTAGGTCTAACATATACTATGTTGCCATCGTCATCTTTATACTTAGACATAGCGTCTTCTACTTTACCAACGATTTCTAGTAATTTTTCTTCTGTTAAATCTGCAGCGGCTACTGTTTGATAGAATTTATTACTTTGATTGTCTGCCGAACTAGCACTTAATGCTGGTCTATGTGCATTAGTAAATAGAACTTGTTTAGTTCCATCAATAGTACCATCAGTAGTATCATATGAATTGATTTTAAATGTTTGTGTACCCCATTGGAAACTACCAGTTAAACCAGCAGCCAATACTTTAAATCCATAAGTATCTTTTGTTCTAGCAAATCCTTGTAGGAAACCTAAAGTGTCTGCATTAATTGTCATTAATTGATTATCTTCCATAGTCTCTTTAGAAATTACATAAGAATTTTTCCAAGTTACCCATTGGAATACCTTACCATATCCTTCTTCGAAACTATCTAGTTTAGCCTTACCCATATCTGTGGTAGGTTCGAAATTACCTAGTTTACGTCTAGACCTAATTTCTTCTTGATATCTGTCTGTGTCCATTTCTTTAAAAATATAATTTAATACATTTTCTTTTTCAAATGTTTCTACAGATTTGTTTAATAGCACTTTGTAAGGTTTTAATAGAATATTAAAAACCGATCTTTCTAGTGCTTCATCTATATTAATTATTACGCCCATATTATTATTCTATCCCCCTTACGCTTCTGCTTCTACAATAGTAATTGTAGAATCTAAAATTTTAAATACTGCTAAGCCGTTGTCTTTAATTGTTATAATTTCAACTTGTGGTGCAGTTGTGCCATCTGTGATAGCACTAGAATCTACTTCATATCTACCACCAGCAACACAATCATCATCGCACGCACCAATTAAACGATGTTGTCCGTTTAAATCGTATACAATGATTTCTGTATCGTTATCGTGGTCAAATGCTTCTGCTACCAAATATTTTGTTACACCCGCTGATGTTTCTGTAGCAAGTACAGTTGGGTCTCCACTATTCATATAAATTAATTCACCAGCATTAATATCTGCTGTTGGAGTAACTACAGGAATAGCACGTGTGTATGTACCCTCTAAAAATTGATCAAATGAAAAACTATTCTTCATTATGAGTCCTCCGTTTTATTTTTGTAAATTAAGCACTCTTTAGTTGTTTTTCAATTTCTTCCTTTGTCATATTGTTACCAAACCAGCGTTTTGCAATATTCAACTCTTGGTCGTTAACGTATACGTTCTTCTGGTCAGTTCCTCCGTTACCTTCTATTTGTTTTAAATGGTCTTTACCGTTCTGTTTATATTGACTCGACAATTTTTTTTCTAGTAAATCTTGTCTATCTAATCTTACAGCCTCTTCTAAAGATAACTTTCCTTCTTCAAATAAAGAAATTGTTTTTTTTGAGAGTTTTAATTCATCTAACGATTTGAATGTTGTTCCAAAAGATTCATTGACACTTCGTAATTGTTCTTTGGCGAATAATTCTTCAGCCAATTTAATTTGCTCTTCTTTAAATTTTTTAAGTTCTTGAATCTCTGGGTCAGTATTTTTCAATTTCGTAAATACCTCCAGTGCTTGTGTGGGTTCTAGACCGTGTTCTTCGAGTGTTTTCTTAGTACTTTGGGCGATCATATCCTCTGCACTTTCATACCCTAACGACCTAGCGAATTCGTCTCTCGCTTTAGCCTTTTCTTCTTTAATACGTTTGGCTACAGCCTGAGTTTCTGTTAACTCTTTTTTTTCTACTGGCGAAGTAGGTTGTGATTCAGCCGTATTTTCTAAATCATCAACATTAGCAGCCTTATTCTCTAATTCCATTTAAGAATCTCCTTTACTTATTTGTTGGCGAGGTTCGGGTTGTAATCCCGTTTTGCAGCCATATATAACTAACGTTTATCACGTTTGTTAACTTGTATTGCTCGTCTTTGTTTATCTGCCTGACCTTTTGTAGCATAACATTTTCCACTATTACCCCATTTCCAACCTTGTTTTCCATTAGGTAATTTACATTTCATAAAAGGCATATTATATATTCTCCTTCATATATTCTACTAATAAATCAGTGCAATCATATCTTTTTCCAAGTCTACCGTCAAGCACCGTCTTTGCACCTAAATACGCTTGATATTTCAAATGAGGTATACCGCTTTCCCATAATCTAATAATGGCTCTATATTCTACCAAGTACTCTTTAAATTCAAATCGTAAATGTTCTAATTCGTGTGCGAATACTTTACTAAAAATATTGACAGGTATATCAGGACTTAATATAACAAGATTTAATATAGGTATTGCTTTACCATAGGCATCTTTAAAATACTTATTTATTATAATAGGATTTTTACCATATAACTCCCGAATTACTTGTATTTGTTGGTATTTCGGTGGCATTATGGTAAAATCCGTATGAAAATAATTTATAGTATTTATTATATCAGTCCCTGTATAACTAACTTCATCAAATCGTGTGGCTTGATAAATAAATAGGCTAGTTAGACTTATTGTTATTAGGTTTAATACTATTAGTATTTGTATTATTCTTTTTTGCAAGTTCTCTTTCCTTTATTTCTGCTTCCCAAAAAGATTTAGGTTTTTCAACTATTTGATTATTTAATGCGTTTATATATTTATTCATACTCTCTCACGATATATTCAATATTACTTAAAGTAATTTGCTCGTTTTCCGATTCTAATGCTTGAACTTCTTCTTCGGTTGCATCTTCTGGTATTTCTTTTAAAGCAGTTGGATTATCTTTTATTTTAGGGTAAACCTTTTGTACTCTAGGTCTTTGCAGATTACTATTTCTAGCCACAACAAAAACTTCTTTTTCAGTATCGTATATGATACCGTTAAACTTATTTTTATATTCCATATTATTTTACCCTTACCCTTTCTATTAAAATACATTCTACATTTAAAGTAGTTGAAGCACTTGTGTATAATATTTCAATAGCATTATCAGCCGTCGTATCAATCACAGGTGCAGGACTTACTTTCGGTATTTGTCTACCAACTAAACTGTTTTGTGCAGAACCACCTGTTGTTCCTATTGCTATTCCGCAACCAACAATCTCTCCTGTTGCTCCTATATCGTTGACAGTAAGTGTCATATCCCATTGGAATGTTTCGTCTGTTGCATTTCCTATTGAAGCAATACTCTCTGCTAATGTTACACCACCTAACTGTAAAGTTAAAGTGTTTGTAGGTGTTGCCGTTGCTGTGTATGTTCCCTTTACTTTAATTAAGTATTTGTCCCCCACTCTTAAAGTATTTGCAGGTATAATTCTATTACCAAAACCACCATTAAAGATACTTTCAGCAGTAGGATTTGTTAAAGTCACTATACTTGTTTGATTATAAGTATTTCTGCTGTAATTAAACCACGCATTATAAACACTTGTATAATATTCAGGTTGCTTTAAATTCAAGTTTTTAAACACTTCTAGCATTGGTACATTAAAACCTGTTTCGCTAACATTTAAGTTCCAAGTAGGTGTTGTATCAAAGTCCCAGCCTACGAATGTTGATTTTCGTTGCAATTCGCTTGGTGTCCTATCAAGTCCTGTTGCGTCATTTGTTCCATTTACTGTGTTTTCTAAATAGTATGAAGAGGTTATTGTTGCAGTAGGATATGTTGTTATTGCTCCTACCGTTGTTCCTACTAATTTTCCTAAATTTAAACAATTTGTAACTGCTAAATTCCCGCCTGTAAGTCTTCCAAAAACAGATACTTCGCCTGTTATTATAATATTTCCTAAATTTATACAGTTTGAAACAACATAATTATTTCCATCACCAGTACCAGTCGTTATAAATGCACCAGCACGACTATATGTTCCTGTAATATTTACATTAGATAAGCAATAATACGCATTTACTCGTGATGAGCCTATTCCGCTCGCATCTACGCCATTATATGCGTATATATTACCTTTTGAAGAACTATACCTTATAGTAGATATTAAAGTATTCCCACCAATAATTCCACCAACATATCCACCATTTAATATTGTTATATTTATATCTCCACTTAAATATTCATATATTATACTCCCCTTCGTTCTGCCAATCCATCCACCGACATATGTTGTTATAGTATCTGCTCTATCTACAATTATTGTACCTTTAAATTTTTGATGATTATCGCTAGTTCCATTTGGTACTCCTGTTAAAGCAAAACTGTTAAAATCTCCACAAAAAGCACCAGCATAAATGCTATTACTTCCTTTCGCATAAATAAAATAATCTATAATATCTGGGAATTGTGCTTCAGCAGAAAATCCAGTATCAATACTCCCAAATAATCCATAAACCTCGCTTTCGCCAGAATATTCATAGCCTTTTGTTTGTATTAAATTTCTAATAACAGGCTTAACGCCACCATTACTCATCAATTTACCATTAAACATATAGCCTTTTAAATTTCTTCCTATTGAAGTCCATTGTTTTCCGCCTAAATCAATATCATTCATTATTTTAAAATTAGGAAAAATAGGAGCATCGGTAGTCCAATTTAATATAGTATTTGTCATTTTAGCAATCCACGCCAACTCTTCCGCTGTGTAAATTAGATAAGGGTCAACACTTGTTCCTGTTCCACTAGGTTGTTCCGCATAATCTATCCACCTTTCGCTAGGTACTGAACCACCTACTTGTTCCCAATATGTAGGGCTAACATCAGGTAAATTTCCTGTGTTTGAATTTTGCAATGATTTATAAAAGTTTCCTGCGTATTCAACTATTTTGTTTTCGTTATATGTTCTTGCTATATTAAATACCATTGTTGAATAATTAGCAAAATGTTCGTTTACTTCTTTTTGATTTGTAGAAAGTGAAATTTCAGTATTAGTAGAAGTATTTGTTAAATTGCTATCTATTAAATCAATTTGAGTAGTACCTATTAGTTCATATTTTTCTTCACTTGTTAACCAAATATATTCTTCATAATAGTTATCAGTATCTGGTTCATCTATTAGTAATAAATAAACAACATTACTTTCTCCTACTAAAGGCAATTCTGTTACTACATCAAATCTACCAATACCAGTTAAGTCTTTTGTTACAAAAGTTCTTAATTGATTTAATGTCGCTTTTTTAGCAATTCCAGCGTCATTTATATAAACTTCTTGCGTGCCTACTAATGTCGCTGATGGATAAATGATTAAATCTTGGTCTACTTTATTATTTTGTAAAACTATTATATCATCTTGTATATCATCTATTTCCGTTTCTAGTGCATCAATATTACTTTCAGCCTCTGTTAGTCTTGTTTCGTGATCGTCTAATTCTAATTGAATAAATGGATCTACAGATAAGATACCTTGAGCATCTATATCTAACCCGTCACCTACCTGCACCATACCTTTATATTCTGTAGTAGCCTGTGGCACATATACCACTGGTGCTGAATTTTTTACTGGTATTAAAATTTTACTATTATCTGCCACTTGTACTACCTCCTATTTTAAATTCTTTACCTTCTATTAAAGGTATTTTTACATTAATTGTTGTAAATCCATTTTCAGAATCATATATTCCACGCAATACTGTTACTTCATACACATAACTTGCTGGTTCTGCGTTTTCAGTATCTTCACTTTCAAATGGAAATGTTATTCTAAAAAAATAATCTAACCATTCATACTCTATAGGGTCACTGTCTGGTACTATACTAGGATATTTATATTCTCCGTTATAACTATATACTCCGTCAGCCAAATATTCACTTTCTGTTGGCGGTGTACTAAAATCTAAGCCCCCAGCCCTTGTCAATAATTCTAAATTAGTAAATGTTTTTAATTCAAAATCATTTCCATCTAATAGTGTCTTTTTAAATATAATAGCCGATGTTCTGAATTGACTTTTTGTTACTACAAATTGAATTCCTAATGCATCTTCACCATATGGTATTCTCATAGGAGAACCATCTAAATTATATACATAATTATCATAAGTGGCTGTTTCGCCCCTACTAATATATATTTTATCGTTGACTATTTTGTACATCAGACCCCTCCTTTTGTTGCAACACTTGTTTTACTGCATTTAAAATATCTGGATTCTGCATTATAACTTGTTGTAACTCTTGAGGTAATTGTTGTGTTCTATTTCTAATATTTTCAAGTGCTTTATCTGCCAATGGGTATCCTAGTTCTCTCATTACATTCCAATACAACATAAGTGTATTTGGATCTGCAGGATTACCGAATGTTCCGCTTTGGAAGTTACCTGTTGTTTCACGCCACATCATTTCTCTATTAGTACTTAAAATACTAGCATTATCAACACTAAATAAATATCTATCATTATAATATACTTTGTCAGTATCCATATTTTTTTCTAAAAACTCATATCGATTAAATTTACCACGAGTTATTTGTCCTTCTACATTTTCAAGAATGAAATCACGTGGTTCATCACAAAAAGCCAACAATAATTTAAACATTAATTCATATAACCTAGCAAAAGCGGCATCTTTCATACGTCTTTTTGATTCGAGTCTACCGTTTGCTTGTGCAGCAGCAACTTCTTTAGCCTTTCCGCTTTCAGCAGTAGGGTCTCGTTTTCCTTGATAACTATCTGTAATACCTAAACTACGTCTACCATATTCATATAATCGAATACCCCATATATCATCTTGTTGTGTATTCGCTTGCATATTAATTGCGTGTATCATTTCTACATCTTTAGGATTGCTTACATCAACTATTTTTAAAGTTTGGTCTGTATTTTTTATATGTACGTTTCTAGGTTTAGTAATTATCGAACCTGCTTTTAATTGATTTTCTGTAATTTTAGTAGTTATTTTATTCATTGTTGCTTGTACTTCTTCAAGTAAATCAGCATCACTGACCCCATAAAAACTATCTTTTTTACTAATATTGTATCGTACTACTACTGGTAACTCATTAAATTCATAATAATTAATTTTATCACCTTTTTTAACCAATATAGTTTTCTTGCGTGGTTTTTGTGGGTCTAACACAGCAACTAAATCTTCTTCTAATATTTCTTTATCGTTAGATTCATATTCGAAACTTGTAGAACCACAAACAGGACAAACTTCAGCGGTAGTTCTTGTTGCACAATATTTACATATTCTAAATTTTCTAAACATATAATTTTCTTCATCAAAAATTACATAATCAGTATCTTTTATCCACCCATAACGACTTAATTTATTTTTATCATTAAAATAATAACAAGTTATTAAATCTGTTAAATCTTCATTTTCTGGGTCTTTTGGTATATCTTTTAAAGGTTTGTTATATAACATAGATAATTTACGTCTAGATACTTTATCTATAAAGAAAATATATTCCATTTTTTTAATATCGGTTACGTCTGGTTGCGGTCTAACTCTATCGATAGCATATTCTTGTATAAAAAGTTCACCTTCACTTAAAGGTGTACTTTTACTATTGTCCCAGCCTACTAGAAAAAATGAAGTCCCTTGTATCAAAGTATTACGTTCAGACATATCATTAAATAATTCCGAATCCATTCTATCCATTTCATACTTTAAATAATGTTCTATTTTCTGTGCCAAATCTCTGTTTTTTGCATCTCTGGCAGTAACTTTAGGTGCTGGAACACCATTATTTATTTGTGCTTCAATCATTTCAAATGTTATATTACTAACAGCAGGTGCTTTCACTTTAGAAACACTTCCGTTGTCCATATATACTTTCGAAGTACCATCATATCTTTCTTGTCTACGAATTACTTTTTCATTATAATTATTCATATAATATGAATCAGCAAACTGAAACTTCTCTTGCCAATAATTTAATTTCTCTAATTTAGTCATTATTTCTCCTCAAAAAAAGCGGTCGCACTTTCTGCTATAACAATTATAG
Source organism: Desulfuromonadaceae bacterium (assembly GCA_034007015.1). GTDB lineage: Bacteria > Desulfobacterota > Desulfuromonadia > Desulfuromonadales > Desulfuromonadaceae > JAIVHC01. The sequence goes on along the minus strand of JAVERS010000018.1, from coordinate 14,596 downwards.
GTAAAAGTAATAACCATCCAAAACCTATAATCTGAAACCATTCTGGTACATTTATATATAATATTTCATACATTATATAACTAAGTATAGTTGTAATCGACATTAACATTTTAAAAGCGTTCCATATTAATTTAATCATTATCTGTTCTCCTTCACATATCTGTTTAATTCGTTTATACAAATATATTCTTCTGAATAATATCCTTCAGTCATATAATATATATCTAAATATACTTGATATTTTAAATATTCTATTTCACTTTCCCATAATTTAATATAACTTAAATAATTTGTCATTGCTTCATCATGTGTGCCTAGACTATGCTGTATTTCGTGTGCATAAGTAGTACCGAACATTTCTAAAGGTAAGTTAATATTAATTTCTATTATGTTAGTAATCCAATTATATGACCCCATATAATTAAAATTACCAAATAATATATCAAAATCTACACCGTATAAGTTTTCTATATCTTGTTCTTGTATTTCTATACTAGGAGATTCGATATATTCTGTTTCAAAATAATCTAATACTCGTTGTTTTTTTGTAAATGCAATTCCGCAACCGCTAAATAATAAAACTACAGTAATCATTAATAAAGCACTTATTTTTTTAATAATCATAATGTGTGTCATCCTTTTCTGTTTCTGTGTATTCGTATTCGAAATTACTAGGATGTCCCCATAATTTCAGCATTTCGTTTTGTAATTCTAAATTAGCAGAAGCATTGTTATAATCTTGAAACATATCTTCTGTCCATTCTCTATATACTATTTTTTGCGGGTCTATTATATTAGCGTCCACAAAAATCATTCGACTAAGAGCCTGAGTGAAGGCATCGACTTGATCATCATGACTAGAATGCGGGAATTCTGAACATTCTTGTATGAACTCAGCGATGTCTTTTCCTCCATACTCTGGTAAGAACACTCTGCCCATTTCAACTGTGGGTAGTATTGCATTTGCTCGTGCTTCCTTACCCCCCTCAGGCTGTACTGGCAATACTCCAGTGAATTCCTTACTTAGGACATCTACAATGGCACTCCCGTTCGCCTTGTCCTCTATCAGGATATATAGTGTATCAGGATGCCTAACTTTAAAGTTTTTAATAGCCTTAATAGTTTCTGTAAATGTCAAGTGTTCTTTAAGCAGATCCAGTAAATAATATTTTTTATCTCTTTTACCCCACACTTGAATTGCCACGAAATCATTTTCTTCTCCACCTTTAAAAGCGGCATCCACACTAATAATTTTATAAGGAAGGTCTGAAATTTCTTCTTGAGAATAATATTTCCAAAATTCTCTTTTAAATAAGTTGCCTTCCATAGCAGTAGGTCGCCCTTGAAACAATGCCTGCCAAGCCCTACTACCTTCTTCTGTTAGATAGGCGTGTTTATAATCTTCTAACCACGCTTGTCCCTTGCCTATCTCTGGACATAACGCTTGACCTAATTTTCTATGTAATAAATCGTTTTCTTCATCATCACATTCGCAAGGAATATTGATAACTTTTACGTTTTTTTCTCTCTCTTTTAATCTACCATACAAGTCGTCCTCGTGCCAACGTGTTTGTATAACAATTAATTTAGTACGGGCTTGAAAACGTGTACGAATAGAGTTCAAATATTCTGACCAAATACTCTCTCTAGTAGTAGCACTGTCCGCTTCCTGTCTATTTTTAATAGGGTCATCGATGATAATTAAATTACCAGCGTGCCCTGTAATACCAGACATAATACCACGACTGATACAAGCACCTCTACGGTTGTTTATACCAAAATGTGTGTTACTTTGTGTTGACGGGTCTAACTCTACCTCAGGGAACATTTTCTGTGCCCAGTCACGAATCTTTTCTTTATTCCTTCTACCGAAAGTTTTAGCAAATTCTTCATTATAACTCGCAATAATAACTTTATGGTCAGGGTTTTTCATAAGGTACCAACTTGGCAGTGCCTCTGTAATAGTAATACTTTTCCCGTGTTGCGGCGGCACTGATATAAGTAGTATGTCCACCGCATTACCAGTGTCTCTTTCTATGAAGTCTTGTACTTCTCGAGTAAGAAACCTATGAAACTCTGTTTCTATAAAAATAGGATTTGTAAGTTTAACGTATTCCAAATAATTTGTTCGTGCTTTCCGTATTTGTATAGCCTCTTCCAGAGTTTCTCTGGCTTCGGTAAAAGGATTATAATCCATCTGTTACTCCTTGTATATCTCTGGGTAATTTAATTTGTCTTCTAATTTTTGTACACGGGCTTCTATTCTTTTAAGTAATTCTTCTATATATTGTAAATATTGTTCACTAATCATCTATATCGTCCCCCTCAGATTCAGATATTTTTTCGTGTGATTTTTCTAGTTCTTTATATAACTCGAGTCTACGTTCTAACTCACCTAGTGGTATCGAGTCGTAGTCATTGTTTTTAACAGTTTGCTCGATTTTCTCTGTAGGTTTTTGCCCCGCAGTATCACGTAAAAATTCCAAAGATTTTAAGTCCGCCTTATACGCAGCCCTATACATTTGCTGTGCCAATGCCAATTCAGCATAGGTTGTCCCTGTCTTCTGTAGCATATCGGCTACACCTTTGGTTTTTTCGTTATTTTCTATATCTTCCCACGTAATTTGACGGTCAAACATTTCGTTTGCCAATTCTTTTAATTTACGCTTCATTGGGGTTCCCGTTCTTAGAAAGTTGTCGTTTTCTAGACGGGTTAGTTGTGATTTGCTCATTATCTATAAACTCCGTTATTTTTTTGTAGTATAAATTTATCATTGTTTCTCTACCTTTAGGGTCTAATGGTAGATTAGGCAGCGTTATGTGCCCATAGCGGGTTGTATTTTCCAATGGTATAATAAATGTCAGATTATCCTCTTGACGGCATTTAAGTACCATTACGCCCTTATAATAGAATTGTATTTCGTTGTTATTATTCATAAAATCTGTAAAATTCATATATTCCTCTCTATAATATATATTCGAATGAGTATGCATTTTTTGCAATTTTATTTTATAATTATGCAGTTTTTTTTATATTTATGCAAGTGGGTAGGGGTGTTTTTAGATGGGGTGTGGGTGGTTTCAAAATACAATGTACGTCCGACCTATGCGATGCGGGTGGGGGTGATGTACGTGCGTACGTGCGTGTGCATAATGCGAGCGTGCATAATGTGTAGGCACATACAGGCATACGCAATAACTACCTCTAAACTACATTAGAGTACATATTGAACTTATATAACGTGCAATGAAAAATCGCAAAAAATACGGTTTTGAGTGTTAAGTGTGACAGTTTAACAAACACGACTTAACAACACAACGAGTGAGTATCTACACGATTAGCAACAGTCAAGATGTTGCGAAAGTTTAGTAAAAGCAAGTGTTAGTGAGTTTGGGAAGGTTTGGGATGATTACTAATGTAATTTTTGCTAAAAAGTTACAAATAGCGTCGAATTGTCGGACAATAAAGGCACGCAAAAGCCCTTTATAAAGTTTTGCTATGTTACATAAACATAAGCCATCGAGTTATCACGATGAAATTGCGATGTGGCTAAGTACACACGGGAGGATTGAAAAGTGCCTCAAGTAATATTAGAGTTTGCCTAATTAAATAAGGGTGACATCCGACCTGAGTGAGATAGCAAACACAAGTACAAGCATAAGCAACTTGTATGATGATAAGTGAGTAATATGTAAAATATATATAGAGTAATCGGAAGTGAGGACTTTAAAATATATAAAAGCGGTTGTATTGCAACAACTGTGAAGAGTAGCATATGGCACAAAAAATAATTAAAAACATCCAGATTTTAACAGCCTGTAAAAAGGCTGTTTTTTGATACAAACGAGGCTAAACCTCGCAAGTATCACATAATAAAAAATAAAGGCTAGTTTTTCCATTTTGACTAGCCTTTTTCCTTATTATAAAATGGTAAAAGGTGGTAATTATGAATAAATTGATAGATTTAATGCCAAATATTAAAAAAGATACTAAAAAGTTTTTAAAGGACTTAATGGGAGGTAAATATGGAACAAAAAAGAATGGCAACACCAAAACAAATTAAGTATATAAAAGAGTTATTGCGTAAAGGTACACCAAAGAGTGTGTCTCTTGCTAGTGTGTTTATTAGAAAAGGGTATAATAAGATGACTTATAATGATGCTATTGCTTGTTTGAAAGTTATATTTGCAGGCAAGAAAGATAAAATTACACAAGCACCTATTGTGTCTAAACTAGAAAACACACAAACTAAAAAAATCAACTACAATTTCCTGTGAAACATTCTGTGAAACATTTTGTGAAAATTTTCAAAACAACATTTTATAAAAAGTTACAAAACTTAAAACTCTACAATGCCCGTATTTACTGACTAAAACTAAGTTTTATAAAATATTTTATTAAAACTTTTAAAATATTATATATAATATATAGTATGTATAAGTATGCACGTATATATAGTATATATATTTAAAAACTTTTACGCAAAAATTTTTATAAAACTTGATTTTAGCCAGTAAACACTGAATTTTTACCCTCAACTTTTGTAAAAACTTTTGTAAAAAAAACAACTTTTGTAAATTAAAAATCATAAAAAATCAAAAATCATAAAATATCAAATGTATAATTATACATTTTTTTGCATAATTATACATTTTATATAAAAACAAAAAAAAGGTGGTAAAACTATGGTAAAAAAGGTAATTTATGTAGACGATAAAGAAATTTACTCTACATACAGTAAACAAGAAGCAAGAAAAGTTTTTGACACACTTGCTATTGCAACAATTAACGGTAAAACAGATATATGCAAAATGATTTTAGGTACTAAAAATAAAATCATAGACGCATTTGTACGTTAGGAGGTGTAGAATGCAACTAATAACATTGATTTTGGGCTTAAACGATAAAGACACTAAAAAGCAAAAAGTATCAACTAAAAAAGCCACACGCATCTTATTCAAGAAATTAGAACCATTATATAATGGTGCTACATTAACAACTCAACGTGGCTATTACAAGCACGCAAATAACACTGTAACGTACGAAAATAGTATTAAGGTAGAAATAGTTACAGACACTAATACACACGTTAAAAGCCTTATACAAGACCTTAAAACCACATTTAATCAAGAGAGTATAATATATAGCGAGCAACCACTAATAAGTGAGTTAGTTTAGGAGGACATATGACAAAAGAAGAACTTAAAATTGCACTATATAATACTTTAATTTTGTTAGAACAGTATTCTAATAAAACAGATGAATATATAGCACGTGAAATAGGTATGACTTATAAAGAATATATAAAAATAAAAAGCATATAAGGAGGAAAAAGTTATGCTAAACATTAAACAAAACAAAGAAAAAGAAGGGGTAGAGTTATATTTTGATGAAAAACCATCAAAAGACACTATCAAAGAACTGAAAACAGCAAAGTTTCGTTTTCACGCACAAAAAGTATGTTGGTACAAAAAAGTAGACGAAGCAACCTTAAAATTTGCTAAAAACCTACAAAAGAAACTTAACAAAACAGCAGTAAAAACAGAGGCATAGTCCTCTCTTTTTTTATGTGCTATTGTATACCACCGCAATAGCATATAAAAAAGGAGTAAAATATGATAAAATTAAAAAATAAAAACATTAAACTATACTATGAAAAAGCAAATCAAAACGAGGACTTTTACTACACTTTATATGATAGTAAAAAACGATTTTTAACTAATATATACGAAAAAGAAGTTTTAAAAGAACTTGAAACATTTAATAGTACTATGGAAAATTTATTTGCCCTTATAGGTGAAGAATTTAATTATTATTCTGATAGAGCAAGACATATGTTTGAAATGGTAATGTTAGACGATTTAAACAATCAAGAAAATGTGTATTATTTATTGAATATCATAAGTAATAAAGCCACATTTGAAAGTGAATTACTAACAAATGATTATATAAATGTAATAGAAAAAGATAATGTAAAATATTATATATTTGTGGGGTAAAAAATGAAAAAAGTATATGCAGTAAGACAAGATTGGGCTAATTATGACGAACACGATAATCAAATCAATTTATTTGACACAAAAGAAAAAGCAAAAGCCTTTTATGAAGAATGTGTTAAACTAGAAAAAGAACAATTTATAACAAGCAATTATTTAAATGAGAATGGAACAGTAGACGAAGGTTATATATTACAAGAAGATGAAGAAGAATACGAATTTTATGAGGATGGTAACTATGATTATTGTCATTCGTATATTTATATAGAAGAAATGGAGGTAAACTAATATGCGTTTAACGAAAGAAAAATGTGGAAAACTGTGGTACAGCGGTAAAGAATGGGAGGTAGAAGATGGAACAAGAAATTAAAGAATGGTACACAAAAACTTATCCTGATGACACAGAGGGACAATCACTTTTGCCTGAAAAAACATTTATGGGACTATTTGAGGCATTAGACCGCTACAAAGACGTATACACATATCTTTTTGGAATGTCATCCAAAGGCGATAGTTTAATGCGTGAAAGAATATTTAAAAAACTAGCAGAACTTATGGAAGTAGACTATAATTATGTATATAGTCAATGGTTATCAGGAGGAAATTAAAATGGTAGAAAAACTAATAAACGAGTTAGGACATAAAGAATTTTGTATTCAATTATTTATGTATGAAAAAGGAATTACTAGAAAAAAAGCAATCAAATTGTACGATAAATTTATGGAAGATGACAGTTATACAAGTTTTTTAAACGGGAGGTTATTTGGTGATGAAATTGATTACTATTAAAAATTACACCATAGACGATTTAATAGATATAATAGAAGATAAAAATGACTTAGAATTTTTAAAAGAAATAAAAAACAAAAAACAAGAAAAGTTAATGTTTGAATATTTAGAAAACTATTATGCAGATATGAGTGATTTAGGTGGTTATGCTACATTAAGCACTTTTGTGAATGACTTGTCTTATTTACAAGAATATATAAGGAAATATATAGATGAGAACAATATATAAAGGCGAATGTAAATTATTAGACGCATTGAAAAGAATAAATACACCTATACAAATATTTGATATGAATACACAAATGTATGTAGAACCACATCACAAACATTATATACACGGTATTACGTATTATAATGATAAAACTGTGTTAGACGTACAAGATACGCCTAGTAAGTTTATTTATATAGAAAGTAGAGAGGTGTAATATGAGTGATTATCATTTGTACTATATAGGTAAAGGCGGTAATAAGTTAACAAAAGAAATATATGCTAAATTAAAAGATGCTAAAAAGTATGGTAAATTAGCCATAGAAAATAATAATGATATAGATTTAATAGAAATAGAAAATGATAAAGGGGAATTGTTATATGCTTTTAACAGAATTTATAAAAACTGATAAAAACCCGATAGGTGAATTTGTATTAGTATTACCAAATGATGATAAATTAGACAAAGAGTTTGTAGGACAAATAGGTTATATAACTCATTGTATACCGAATGCAAGTTATAGTACCGTTAAATTTTCTGGTGATGATGACAAACATCAGATTTGGAATACATACTTAAAAGTAACATCACAAGTAATGTTTTTATTTTCTAAATTAAACAAAAACGAACAATTAGAAACATTAGATGATATTTTAGAATATATAAAAGGAGATGAACCAAATGTTTAAAGTAGGAGATAGAGTTAGAATACCCAAAACAAATGAACGAGGTGTAATAGTAGCCGTTGAGTTTGTTTTTAAAGAAGTATTCTATATTAAAACAGATAATAGAAAAGACGGTTTATATTATAGGTGTTTAGAAGAACACATAGTACACTTACCCTTTACAAGTCAATGGAATATAGGTGATGTAGTAAAATACGCAGGCGGTATGCAACACTACACTATTACTAACATATATGCAGATGGTACTTTACGATTAAAGTGCTATCAAAGATGGTATACAGTAAAACCGACTGCCAATTTAATTTTGATATCCCCAGCCACCTCTTCGGCTGATGATATATATAAAAATAAAAAAATAAAAGGAGAACAGAATATGAGAGGAAAAAACGTAATTGACCTATGGTACAGCAGAAAAATGGAGGCTAATCGTGCAAATCTTGCTAAAATTGAAAGTGATTTCAGAGCAAGTAGTGAGTACGCAACTATCGTTACACCTGTTGCTACTGCAATTGCAAAAGCAAACGAAAAACTAACTAAGGCTAATAGACCTACACTATGCGAATTTGATTTAAGCAATGTTAAACTAACACAAGAAGAATTTGCTACACTTAAATCTAAATTAGCAGACGCAGACACTAGCAAATCTATTAAATCTACATACGAAGAGGTTGTGGCTTTATTAGGTGCTAATGGCGACACTGGTACTACTGAAATGGCGTTTGACATTTTACGTAATTATGGCATCATTGACACAAACAATAAAATAATTTCATAAAAAATTGAGAGGTTATTCCTCTCTCTTTTTTCATACTGTAATACGTTACATTATAAAAAAGGAGAGAGTATATATGTTTTACACGGAAGATTTAAAATATCGTATTTGGGTAGATACAGTTCCTACTGATATAAACTATAAATATGAAATACGACTAGAATCATTAGAAAATAACATATGGTGTTTAAAAATGTATATAGTAGTAGGTACACCACCAACAGATGAATATTTATTATCTAAATTAAGGAGGTATATATAAATGATAACTTTCTATAATGAAAAATGTACTGCTCGTGTTACTATATATATAGTAGATAAACAGTACCATCTAGAAAAAGAAATAATTGAAAAAAATGAATGGATATTTAAAAAGTATAGAGTAACAGGGAATACTCTAAAATATAAAGAAATATTGCATTTTATGGAGGAATAAAATATGGCAAATATAGGTGATTTTGTAGTTTTAAACAATGATGACCAAAGAGTAATCGTAGATAAAAAAGATGATTACTATGTTGTCTACGTAAATGAATCTTACAATAATTGCAAGAGAATTAAAGATAGTGATATTAAAAAAATTATATATAGACATACTAAACCTATTAGTACGCCTGAAATAGGCAAATTATATATTGTTAAAAAACATCCTTATTGTTCGTGGGGTGGACATTCAACTGGTGATATAGTTGTTATTGAGAGAAAAACGGATTTAAATATATATAGTTATACAAAAACTACTAGTTTTTATTGGGATTATAATTTTGAATTATTCCCTGTAGAAATTAAATATTCAATTTCTGATTTAAAATTATATCATAAATATGATAAGTATATTTATATGGGTCAGTTAGAAAAATCACGTTTTATAGTTTATGATACCGTATCAAAAATTTTTAAGATAATAAATCTATTTGACTTGTATGAATTTAAAAAAGAAGAAACAGTAGACAAAGATATATTAAAACCTATATTACTTAAAGGAATATGCGAAAAATATTTCAAAATAAGATTTCAAACAGACAAACAATATTATAATTTTCTGCAATATATATCTATAATATATAAAAGAAATTGGTCTGATTCAGATAAAGATAATAAACCTTATAAAAGTACTAAAGGTAGTTATTATCATTATATAAACGGATATACATTCAAACATAAAGATAAACAAACTTTAAAAGAGTTTGATATAGTAATAAATGCTACTGAAATAGAAGATTTGTTAGAATTAAAATGTGAAAAATGCGGACATACAGATAGTTTAATAGCATATAATAATAAAATAATATGTAAACATTGTATGGAAAAAACACACGTGTATTCAACATATGAAAACAAATGGGTAATCAAAAGAAATGCAGTATTAACTGCTGATAATATATATATAAGTAAGAAGAATATATATAACGGAAGCAGATATAATTATTGCAGTGTATGTAATAAATTAGAAAAGGTAGAGTATGTTGAAAATAAACCCGTTTGTAATAGTTGCATAGGCGAAAATACAATGCATTGTAGACATTGTGGTAGTAGAATGTTAAATACAACTGCCGACAAAACACATAACAGATGCTGGTGGTGTTATAATAATGAGGAAAAAATAATTCACGGATACCACCCTAATATAATATTGAAAAAATATGGTCGAAAGAAAACTGAAAGTACATTTAAAGGTTTCGGTGTAGAATTAGAAATAGATAGTATACATAATGTTTCTTTACACCCAATAGAAGCAGCCTTAAAAACAAAAGAAATAACTAAAAATCATACTTATTGTAGCACCGATGGTAGTTTATCATCGCAAGGTTACGAAATAATAACACATCCACACACGTATAATCAACTTATGAAAATAGAATGGAATAAGTTATTTGATTATTTAAAAGAAAAAGGATATGATGTAAATGGTGCAAATAACGCAGGTTTACACGTACACGTTAGTAGAGAATTTTTTGGTACTACCAGTAATGAACGAAATGAAGCACTATCTAAATTAGCATATTTATTTGATGTCAAATATGAAGATTTTATAAAAATATCTAGACGTACACCTGAAAGAATGCGTTCGTGGGCTTGTAAAAATAGTGTAAACGCAAATAAAGATACCGCAAAAAGTATGTCTAAAACTTATTCAAATAGAGGTGCGTTAAACTTTAATAAAACATATACTGTTGAATTTAGATATAATAGAGGAACATTAGATTTACAAACATTTAAAACAAGTTTAGATATTATAAATACCATATGTAAAAATAGTAAAGTAATATCGTGGGAAGATACAGACAATTGGAAAAAATGGTTAAAAGGTTGTAAAAAAGAAACTTTAACATATGTAATAGAAAAAGGAGTAAGAATAGATGGATAAAATATTTATACAAGGTGATGACATTACAGATACTGAAAGATTGCTATATGACGAAGATGAACGTATTATAGCCTATATTAGTGATTACAAAATCATTAGTAGAATACCAAAAAATAAAACAGAAGAGCGAGCAATTATGATGTTTGCTATGACATACCTTTATTGGAATGATGATGAGTGTGTACTTTTTATTGAAAAATTAAAAAAACAGGAGGACATATAAAATGTGCGTAATAATAGCAAAAGCACAGGGTGTAGTAATGCCCACAAAAGAAGAGTTTGAAAAGGCGTGGAAACGTAATCCTGATGGGGCTGGTTATATGTATACACATAATAAAAAAGTACATATACGTAAAGGTTTTATGACTTTTGATGATTTCTGGAATGATTTTAGTGAAACACGAGCATCCATAGGTGATGATTTGTCTTATGTATTTCATTTTAGAATAACCACACACGGAGGTACAACACCTGAAAATACACACCCTTTTGTATTCTCAAATAAATTAGAAGATACTAAATTATTAAATGCCTCTGTAAATATAGGTGTAACACATAATGGTGTAATTAGCAGTTTAGAAGATTTAAAAGAAACTAATTCTAGTGATACGCAATTATATATTGTTAACTATTTAAGTAAGTTAATAAAAAGCACATCATTTTATAATGACAAACATATATTAGAATTGATTGAATTATCAATAGGAAACACTGCATATTATATAAAAAATAGGTTATGTATTTTAACAAATGATGGTGCTATAACTTTAATTGGTGATTTTAAAGACAAAGAAGGCGTGAAATATAGTAATTTACATCACGATGTGGTGGTACGAACTAATACACCCTCATTACCTGCACCGAAAAAAGAACAAAAAGAAGAGAAAAAAGAAACATTAAATAGATTTTATGGAATGATAAAAAACATAATTATAGATAATATAGAATACAAATTTATTAGTATACACGGTTATTTAACAAAAGACAATGTATATACTAAATGGGATGATTTAGAAGATTATACTATATTATGGAAAAAATTTATGGAGGTTGTTTATGAAAATTATTTATGGGAACTATATTCACGATAAACTTTTATACGTGAAAGATAGTCATAGTATACTATATGATTCTAAAAAAATAGTAAGAACAGACGATAAAATAAATACTAAATACATAGAAGTATCGTCCTTTATAATTAAAAATAATTATCGTAATATGGATATGTCTTTAGAATATTTGCTAACTCCTTACGGATATTATAATATAAAAAGAAACATATTATATAATACTATTAACGATAGACTTATTATCAATAACGTATCTTATATTTATAATTATGATACTCATAAATTCAACATAGATAGTGAAATATCGTATGATAATGAAGGAGAAGATGACGATGAGCGATTTAATATTTATAGACAATCAAATAAAACAAGTATATAAATGCGATTACTGTAATGAATATCATATTGTAGATTTATTATTATATTTACCGTCTAAAAATAAAGAAAATGAAAATAGAAGTATTTGTCCTAAATGTATGCTAGAAAATAAATTGCAAACGTGTGATAAATGTGGATATATATCTTCTAAAATTAAAAAAATACACGACCATTATTACTGTGATAAATGTATTAAAAAAATACATAAATGTGTATATTGTGGTGAATTATGTGATAGACATTATAATTTAACTACAGATAATGATTATATATGTGATAGATGCACATCTAAATTTGATTCTTTTAGGGTTAAACGGTATCACGAACCAATAAGACTAACATACTATAAAGATAATATAAAAGTTTCATCTGAGAATTTCAATGGTATAGGTGTGGAATTAGAAATAGATAACGGTGGACAAAAAAATGAAGTATCTAAAAAAATAATAGAAATGTTAGACAATAAAGTATATGTAATGAGAGATGGTAGTTTAAATAAAGGTCTGGAAATAGTAACTTATCCTAATAGTTTTGAAGGATTAAAACAATTAAACTGGGATAAAACTTTTAAATATCTTTTGGTAAACGGGTATAAGTCTTTTAAAATAGACACGTGCGGTTTACACGTGCATATAAGTAGAACATCATTAACTAGAGAAGCAATAATCAATATGTTATATTTTAATGAAAAGTTCTTTGATATTTTAATAAGAATAGCAAACAGAGATAAAAATAAGGCTTTAAGATATGCAGGATTATATGGTTTACCAGATTATAATATGTTAGATAAGGCTAGACAAGTGGTAACTGTATATGACCGTTGTAACGTACATGACCTTAGATATAAAGCATTTAATATACAATCACGTGATACAGTTGAATTTAGATTATTTACAGGTACATTACATACCAAATCGTTCTTTGATAATATACAATTAATATTGGAAATTGTAGATATAGCAAAATCTATAACAAAAGAAGAAATATCTTTATGGGAAAATTGGTATAATAAATTTAGTCCTGATATAAAAGCATTCATAGATAGACGTATCAGATTATATGAAAGGGGAAATAAATAGTGTTAGATTTTTTAAAGTACTATATAACGTTTCATAATGTATATGAATATATTTATTTTTACAATGAACAAGATATATTATCTTTTTTATATTCGAATAATTGTTCTATAAATAAAAGAAAAATATTCATAAATGAACAAGAATATGATATAGGACTTATAAGAAAAAACGATAAAAAATTTAAAATTATAAAATGGGGTAAGAAACACGTGAAAAAAATATTATTTGATAGTAAAATACAACAATGGGATGATTTAATAAAAGTATTAAAAGTACATAAATACGATTTATTAGTATTTAATGAAAAAGGATATAAAATTATATCACAAGATATAGATTTGGCAGAAATAATAGGACAAGCAGATAACTTTATGGTATATAGAGATACTAATGAGAAAAAAAGCGAAATATTATTAAGTTTAGAAAAAAATGAATATACTGAAAGATTTGTAGTGAGAAAATTAAAAGGCGTGTATACATATGATGTGCCTTTAAAAAAATTATTGCAAAAAAGCAAGCCTTTTACGAATAATATTATGTAGGCTAGACTAATACACCGCATTTGCAATTCGGTTGACGTGTGCTTTCGGCGGTATATAAGTAGAAAGCACTACTAAGGGAGTGAAAGGTTGGTATAATTATTTACTTATTGAAGCATTACGCTATGCGTGATAGTTTAGTAGATAGTAAGTGGTTATAAACGGCGGTTCAAATCCGCCCACTTCCACCAATGAAGGAGTAAACTATGTTAAAAATAAAAGATGGCGTGGATTTAAAAGAGTTGGAAAAGTTTGGGTATGATAAAGCATTTAGTTTTTATTATAAGTATATTGATTATTTGGTTACAGTATAAAGATAGTGAAGACAGCGAACAATTAAGTTGGGCTAATCAAGCAAAAATGCGTGCAAACCAAACAGCAAGCACATATAATAATTATATTTTAGTAAATAGTTATGTATGGGAAAATAACATACCTAACGATATATCGTATTCATTGGCGTATTTGGTATAAATATGAGAAAAGTATTGATAGCCTTATCTCTTATATTAGCACAAATATTAGTTTTTATAAGTGCAATACATTTATTTTACACTGATTTTTTAATGATAATTATTATAATGGGTTCTATGGATATATTTGTGAGTATTGTTTGGTTACTGACAGAAACTGATATTTTATAGAAAAGTGGCAAAAAGTGATGAAACGAGTGTCAAAAAAGTGGCATTAGGAGGATAGTATGTTTATA
>JAVERS010000001.1:0-161287 GCA_034007015.1 Desulfuromonadaceae bacterium | reverse complement strand
GTACTGTAGCCTTTGTTTTTAAGCACCTTCTTCAGGGTATGGAAGATTTCTGCGCCCATCTGTAAGGCTTGCTTGAAGGTGGATGCCCCAACAGGCATGATCATGAACTCTTGAATGTCTACGTTATTGTCGGCATGTTCACCGCCATTGAGGATGTTCATCATCGGGACTGGCAGCTCTTTGGCGTTGGGTCCACCGATGTATTGAAACAAGGCTAACCCAGACTCGTCGGCGGCAGCCCGGGCACACGCCAGCGAAACCCCAAGTATCGCGTTAGCTCCAAGATTGGCTTTGGTTTCAGTGCCATCAAGTTCTATAAGTTTTGCATCGATTCCAGCTTGGTCAGTTATTTCCCACCCGATCAGAGAGTCGGCAATGGTGCGATTTACGTTATCTACCGCTTGAGTGACACCCTTGCCTAGATAGCGATTCATGTCGCCATCACGTAGTTCCAGGGCTTCACGTTCGCCAGTAGATGCGCCGCTGGGAACCGATGCACGCCCAATGGCGCCACTTTCTAGGTACACATCAACTTCGACCGTGGGGTTGCCGCGTGAGTCAAGAATCTCACGTGCATAAATTTCAGAAATGCCACTCATATTACCTCCTTGCAGAGTTAGGTTTGACTAATGCCATAAAAGGGAAAACCGTGTTTTTGTTCCCGTGAATATGTAGTATAGTTCGCGCTGTATTTTATATCACAGCTACGCCTGTTTTCGTGATTTTTTGTTGGCTATATTTATGTTGGAGTTAATTCTATCTGAATCTCGAAAGGATACTAATTGGGTAACACGTATAAAGCAACCTGCAACATGGATGATCCCGCTCTATTTGCACAACTGGCTGGAGCACAAAACTGCAATCTTAAGCAGATTGAAACTATGTTGGGGGTGAAATTGGCAACTAGGGGGAGTGAGATTAATATCTTCGCCTCCGATCCATATAAGTTCGATCTAGCACAAGCGCTGTTGGATCAGCTTCGCAATCTGGTGCGTCGAGGTTATCCCCTCTATCCTCCCGATATTGAATACGCGCTGAATATTTTGCGCACTGATTCGTCTGTAAATCTAGCAGATATATTTTTTGATACTATCCTTATCTCAGCCCGCAACAAGTACATTGCACCTAAAACTTTGGCTCAGAAACAGTATATAGATGCGATCCGTTCATTTGATGTTGTGTTTGGGGTGGGACCAGCAGGGACTGGAAAGACCTATCTGGCTATGGCTCTGGCAATAGCAGCGTGGCAGCAAAAGCAAGTGCGCCGCATTGTTTTGGTGCGTCCAGCAGTTGAAGCGGGGGAAAAGCTCGGTTTTCTCCCTGGTGATATTGCGGAAAAAGTTAATCCATATCTACAACCCCTCTATGATGCTCTATTTGATATGCTAGAAGTCAAGAAAGCGCAAACCTTGATTGATGACGGACTTATTGAGGTTGCACCTCTAGCGTTTATGCGAGGCCGAACCCTAAATGATGCTTTTATCATCTTGGATGAAGCCCAGAACACCACTACAGAGCAGATGAAGATGTTTCTTACCCGTCTTGGGTTTGGCAGCAAGGCTGTGATAACTGGAGATACAACGCAGATTGACTTGCCCACCGGCAAACGCTCTGGACTGCTGCAAGCGCTGGAAATTCTCCAGAATATCGAAGGGGTGGGAATCAGCACCTTCACAGATATAGATGTGGTACGTCACCCGATTGTGCAGCGCATCGTGCGGGCGTATTCAACCTTGGATTAATTAAATTATGTCGAATAAAACTACTGCGCAAAGCCCTGTTGCGCAGCAAAAGTCAAGCAAAAGATGGCGTAAAAAGCCTGATAGTGACAGCTTTCTGCGTCACCAACGCTATGCGATGCTGTTTCTTCTCGCCCTGGTTCTTGCTTTGATCATTGTCCCAACGGGAGGTTTTGTCCCTGACTACTTTACTCCCGGCGATATAGCCACGCGTGATATCAAAGCGCCGCGCGATTTTCTGGTTCCAGTGCCGGAACTTACGCAGGAAAAGCGTCAGCAGGCGGCAAGTGCTGTGGCTCCAGTATATGATTATGACAGGCGCCCGAGCCGCGCGTTGGCGCAGGGGGTAAGCAAAGTGCTGCAGCTTTATGCGCCCGCTGCAGAGGGTACCGAGCCGCTACGTTCTCCAGCAGAACTGGCGCAGCAGCAGGATATGGTGGCGGAACTTCTCGGAGTTGAATTGAATACTGAGCAACACCAGGCACTGCTTCGCCTCAGTGCTGACCCTCAGTTTTTAGCTCAGTTTATGTCGCAGTTTCACAAAGCTGCTACCGAAGTTCTATCCAGCTACATCGTTGAAAGTACAGACCTTTTTTTTGCTAACTGGCGCGGAGTTATAACTCTAAAAAATCTTGCCTCTGGGCAGGAAGATTTAGTTACAAACATCCAATCTATCCGCAGCCGTGCTGAAGTTGTGGTCGCCCTGAAATCTGAACTTGAGGTGCCAGAAGAGCTTCAGGCAGATTTAAGCACTTTTCTAAATCTTATTCACCAACTTCTGCGCCCCAATCTTACCTTCAATCAGAGCGAAACTGAAGCTAGACGCCAGGCGAGTGCCGCCGCAGTTTCTCCGGTACTCTCCCAAGTCAAGCGTGGGGAGATGATTGTACGTGAAGGGGAACGCGTCAGCGCCGAACAGGTGCGCCTGCTGCATGTCCTACGGGGTGGGTCGGCGGATATCCTGAAGACGGTGCGCACTGGCGCAGGTTTGTGGCTAGCAATTGTGCTGCTGTTTTACGTTATGCACAAGTTTGCGCGCGTCAACATTCGCAAATACGACCCAGATTCTCGCGATATGCTCTTTCTTGCCAGTGTGTTTGTTGCTGCGTTTATCCTCGCTAAGATAGGCATTTTTATCTCTAGCGCAATGCAGAGCGCGTTTCCGTATATTGATTCGGTGTGTTACTACTATGCTCTTCCTTTTGCTGCTGCGGCGATGCTGGTTAGGATTGTTCTTAATTCTGAAACCGCCATGGTGTTTTCGGTTTTGTTTGCACTTCTGATTGGATTGTTGTTTGGCGACAATATCTTTATCTCCATCTATGTTTTAATCGGAAGCCTTGTCGCAGCTCACAGCGTTAAATACTGCATGTCGCGTAGTAGTCTGTTTCGAGCTGGACTCATATTGTCGGTGGTCAATATGGCTACCGTGGGTGCTATATACGCAGTCGCAACGCAACCGTACGACACTCAGTTTCTGTACCGGATGGGGTTTGCCTTTTGTGGCGGGTTTATCAGTGCGCTTTTGGTCAATGGAACCATCCCGCTGGCGGAGTCGGGGTTCAAGTACACAACCGATTTCAAACTGATGGAACTTGCCAACATGAACACCCCAATCTTGCGTGAACTTATGATTCAGGCTCCGGGTACCTATCATCATTCCATCATGGTGGGGCTGTTGGTGGAAAACGCGGCAGAGTCTATTGGGGCGAATCCACTCCTCGCTCGGGTGGCAGCGTACTATCACGATATCGGTAAAATTAAAAAACCCCTCTATTTTGCCGAGAACTTAAAAGATCAAAGTAACAGACACGATAAGCTTGCGCCCTCTATGAGTGCCCTGATTTTGACTTCGCATGTTAAGGATGGGGTGGAGCTGGCGCGCGAGTGCAAGTTGGGTGATGTCCTGATAAATATCATACACCAGCATCACGGTACTTCTCTGATCAAGTTTTTTTACGACAGAGCGCAGCAACAGGCTAAGGATGAAGTGATTAATGAACAAGATTATCGCTATCCAGGGCCGAAGCCTCAGAGCCGTGAGGCTGCTCTTATTATGCTTGCAGATGCGGTTGAAGCTGCAGGGAGAACTCTGCCTAATCCCACTTCAGCGCGTATTCAGGGGATGGTGCAGAAGATCATAAATAAAATATTTATCGATGGTCAGCTCAACGAATGTGATCTGACCCTGAAGGATTTGCACCAAATAGCTAAGAGTTTTAACCGTATTTTGGTAGGGATATTTCACCAGCGCGTGGAGTACCCGGAACCAGCCTACAAAGAGCGTGTCAAAGAAGATAAAAAGAGCACGCCCAACGAACAAAAGGGGCAACATAGTGGAGATATTCATAGAGAACCAGCAGAACCGGTCGTTCAACCAGGAGAGGTTACAACAGATAGCATTGAGGATCTTAAACGCCTTGGAATGTCCTGATTCAACGGAGTTATCGGTTCTCATTGTAGATGATCCCACTATTCAGGAATTTAACCGCGACTACCTTGGGCTCGACTGTCCTACCAATGTAATATCTTTTTCCCAACAAGAGGGGGAAACCTTTGCTGCGCCTGGCGCCGAGGGGCTGCTGGGAGATGTGGTGATATCGGCAGATACGGCTTGGCGCGATGCACAAGAAGCTGGTGGGGAGATGTTCGCGGAACTGGTGTTTTTGCTTTTACATGGAATCCTTCATTTGCTCGGCTACGACCACGAACGTGGAACTGCAGAAGAGGCAGAGCGGATGGAGAAAAAAGAACAAGAAATATATACACTGTTGCAGGCCGAAGGGCTGATATAGGGAATGGGTAGGAAGTTTGGTAAACAATAATGTTTATTGGGGTATGTTAGATGGACGAAAATGAATCAGGTGACAGGCGCAGCTCTTTCTGGAAAAACTTATTCGGACTTAAACGCCGGAATGTAAGTGCCGAGGACGAACTGCATGAGCTGATCGAGCTTTCCGAGCGGCAGGGGCTGATCAACGCCGAAGAGTGTGAGATGTTCAGCTCCATCATAGAGTTTGGCGATACCATTGTGCGTGAGGAGATGATCCCGCGTACTGAGATGCACTGCTGCGCGGTGGATGCGTCGCTGAGCGAGATGATTGATGTAATTATTCGCTATGGGCACTCACGCATCCCAGTCTATGAAAACTCTATTGATCAGATTGTAGGGCTGGTCTACGCCAAGGATCTCCTTAAATATTGGGGCAAGTCCGATGCTGAAGTGCGCTTGCGCGATATAATGCGCACCCCCTATTTTGTTCCTGAAACTAAGCGCATTGAAGAGTTGCTGCATGAGTTTAGAAACAAGCAGGTACATCTTGCGATAGCTATTGATGAATATGGTGGAACCTCGGGTCTTATAACCCTTGAAGATCTTATTGAGGAGATTATTGGGGATATCAAGGATGAGTACGATGCAGAGGAAGATCTGCTGGTAGAAGATCAAGATGGAAGTGTAATTGTGGATGCGCGCCTGAATTTGTGTGAACTTGAAGATCACTATGATATGGATGAAATACCTCGTGCCCAGTTCGATTCAGTAGGTGGTTTGTTGCTCCACGAGCTTGGGCGTCTACCTGAAGTTGGTGAATCCATTACCAGTAGTGGGTTGGAATTTGAAGTGCTTAATAGCGATAAACGCGCCATTCATAGTGTAAAGGTAACCAAGATAGATGATGCGAATGCAGAGTCCTCAACTGCTGAAGGGATTTAAACTAGACATAGCAGCGGCGCTTGCCGGCGGTTTCTCGGCTCTCCCCTTTATCTGGACTTATTCCCCTTGGATTGCAGCGGTTGCATGGGTAAGTCTTGCTCTCTTAGTGTTGGTGAGTAGTGACCAACCTTTACGGCGCGGCTTTATTGCGGGGGTGTGCTTTTTTGCCCCAGTTTTATACTGGCTCAATCATGTAATGATTGACTTCGGCGGCCTCTATCCCCTTGCTTCGGTGGGGTTATATCTGCTTTTAGTTGGATATTTGGCCATGTTCTGGGGGGTAAGCTGCTGGTGTTCTACACGTATAGTAAGTAAGTGCTCTTTGCCCTTGCCCGTGGTTTTCCCCGTGGTTTGGATAGCTTTTGAGTTTTTACGCAGCAAGCTTCTTACCGGGTTCCCCTGGGGAAGTGTTGTGTACTCGCAGGCAGCTCTCCCGCTTCTGGTTCAGAGCGTAGATATTGGGGGGATCTGGGTGCCGATGCTGGTGCTGCTGTTGGTAAATTGTGCGCTTGCCGAAGCGCTTCGCCCTGTGTGGCAAAGCTCATCCTCCCCTAAGTTGGGTCGCACTAGAGCGCAGTGGTTGCCCCTTGCCGTTGCTGCGTGTGCATTCATAGTCAATGCTGGATATGGGGTCTATGTGCAGCAGTATGAACAGCAGGGGAGCAATGCGACGGCAGCTACTGCAGGTGCGGATGGGGCGACGCAAACGTTAGATGTTGCCTTGATTCAGGCTAATATAGATCAGCACCAGAAGTGGCTCAGGAACAATCTTGTCCATACTCTCAATCTCTACACCGAGATGAGTCGCAGGCACCCCGCAGTAGACTTGATTGTGTGGCCAGAAAGCGCTACCCCGTTTTTTTATGCTGAAGGCTCAAATTTTGCGAGTACCGTTGATGAGTTGGCGCGCGACCTAGAACTGAATCTGCTGTTTGGCAGCCCAGCGCGAGAACTCACCCCCTATGGATATACCTATCTGAACAGTGCGTACCTCCTCGATCATCAGGGGAAATCAGTGGGACGCACTGACAAGGTGCATCTGGTTCCGTTTGGGGAATATGTCCCGTTGCGATCAGTGCTTGGATTTGTAGATAAGATGGCGGTTGGTGTGGGAGATTTTCGCCCAGGAGATCTCAGGTTGTTGTCTCTGGCCGGGCATGAAGCTGGAGTGTTGATCTGCTATGAAGCTATATTCCCACACTTGGCGCGCACTCAAGTAGCTATGGGCGCAGAGTTGCTGTTCAATCTCACCAATGACGCTTGGTTTGGAAATACTCCGGCTCCACATCAGCATCTGCACATGGCACGTTTCCGCGCTATGGAAAACCGCCGCTGGCTGGCGCGCTGTGCCAATACCGGAGTCTCCGCACTGATTGATCCACACGGGACAGTACATAATCCTACCGATATTTTCACTGCTGGAGTTGTCGCAGGACAAGTGGCTTTTCGTCAGGAAATCACCCTTTATACGCGCTATGGCGACGTGCTGGCGTGGATGGCGCTTGCGACCCTAACCGTATGGATGTGGCAGAGCCGAAAAAAAAGGCTGTCAGCATAGGGGTAGCTGTGGCACTATGTCTGGCTTTGTCACTTTGAGGAAAGCATTTCATGCGGCAGTTGAGCTAAAGCGCAACAATGTACTGATTGCAGGAGGAATTGTTTAATGTTTCGGGAAGAAAAAGAACAGCTCAATCAACTTAACGCGAAGCTGGAAGAGCTGAGGAGGTATCTTTGACCTGGATGCCAAACGGGAAGAGATAGAGGAGCTTGAAGCTGAAATAGCCGAGCCCGATTTTTGGAATCAGCAGGAGCATGCGCAAAAGCGCTTGAAAGAGCGCAATAAGATTCAACGCGTGGTCGAATCTTGGGACCAGGCGTACCAAAACTATGAAGATGCGCAGGTTCTTGTGGAGTTAGGTGAAGAGGGAAAGGACGAAAGCGTCCGCTCCGAGTCTCAGGTTCTGCTGCAAAACGCCAATGAGCAAGTGGCTAAGATCGAGTTTGCCCGCATGCTCTCCGGTCCGCACGACGATAGCAATGCCATCTTCAGTATCAATGCTGGGGCTGGGGGAACAGAAGCGCAGGACTGGGCTGAGATGTTGCTGCGGATGTACCTGAGGTTCTGTGAACATAAAGGGTTTAAGACTGAAATAACTGACTATCAAGCGGGGGATGACGCTGGGGTAAAAAGCGTCACCTTTACTGTTGAAGGTGATTATGCGTATGGTTGGTTGCGCTCTGAAATGGGAATTCATCGCCTCGTGCGCATATCACCATTTGATGCCGCATCCAAACGCCATACCTCTTTTTGTTCTGTATTTGTGTTCCCAGATCTTGATGACAGCATCGAAATTGAGGTCAACGAAAACGATCTCAAGATTGATACCTATCGCGCCAGTGGTGCGGGGGGACAGCATGTCAATAAGACTGACTCTGCTATTCGCATAACCCATATCCCTTCGGGGATTGTGGTGTCATGTCAGAATCAGCGCTCTCAGCTCAACAATAAAGCTGAAGCTATGCGTCAGCTCAAAGGGCGGCTGTATGAGATGGAGGAGCAGAAGAAAAAGGAGGAAGCCAACGCCATCTCTGGAGATAAGAAAGAGATTGGCTGGGGAAGCCAAATCCGCTCTTATGTGCTTCATCCGTACCGCATGGTGAAAGATCACCGTACCGGCTTTGAGATGGGCAATGCAGATGCTGTTTTAGATGGGGAAATTGAAGGATTCATTGAGCACTACTTGATGGAAGATTAGGTGCTAGTGTATCACCGGTGTGGAAGCGATAAGCTTGCCCCATGCTTGAGGTGAACTGTGGGTTTAACGCTTTTAGCCACGCTTGCGCCTGTGTATGTTACCGGTGCCATGAACTAACCTGATTCGGTGGGCTTAAGTACTGCCCTTGGCACGATGACATGAGGCGGTCAGACATTGAAATAGATAGATTAGACTGGCATATAGTTTCAGGTGGAGCGGTATACGCCACTTGAACTGAGATAAGAAAGGAAGAACAGAAGAGAATGCAAAGTACAGATGAGAATGATTTGGTCGCTCAGCGTCGAACTAAGGTTGCGTCTTTGCGAAAGCAGGGCATTGATCCGTATAGCAATACTTTTCGGGTAGAACATCTCGCTGTGGACGTACAGCAGGACAATCCAACCCCAGAAGCTGAAGAAGATGCAGAGGAAAAGCTCTATACCATTGCAGGACGCATCATGGCGCGGCGCAGTTTTGGGAAAGCAGCTTTTGTCCAATTGCAGGACAGAAGCGGACGCTTGCAGTTGTATGTGGCAAAAAAAGAAATAGGGGAAGAGATGTTCGAGGTTTTCGAAAGCCTTGACATAGGAGACATTATTGGGGTCAGCGGAACCCCATTTTTCACCAAGACCCAGGAGTTGTCCCTGCGGGTGAAAAACTTACAATTGCTGACAAAATCGCTCCAGCCTTTGCCAGAAAAATGGCACGGTCTCAAAGATATTGAGACCCGCTATCGCCAACGCTACCTCGATCTGATTGTCAATCCCGAAGTAAAGGAAGTTTTTGTCAAGCGCAGTCAAATTATCAGTCTGATGCGTATCTTTATGCAGGAACGAGGCTATCTGGAGGTTGAAACACCGATGATGCAGCCAATTGCAGGGGGTGCGACAGCTAAGCCGTTTGTAACTCACCACAATACCTTGAAGATGGATCTATTCCTACGTGTTGCGCCGGAGTTATATCTTAAGCGTTTGGTTGTTGGTGGAATTGAGCGTGTCTTTGAAATAAATCGCAACTTCCGCAATGAGGGGATATCTATCCAGCATAACCCCGAATTTACCATGATGGAATTTTATCAGGCTTACGCCAACTATCATGATCTGATGGATATGACTGAAGAGATGATTTGCCACATTGCCCGCGAAGTGTGTGGCAGTGAAACCATCACTTATGGGGGACGTGAAGTCAACCTTAAGGCGCCTTGGCAACGGCTGACTGTGCGTGAAGCCATCATTAAGTACGGAGATATCAGCGCAGAGGACCTGGAAGATCACGCTAAGGCCCTCGCGTATGCGCGCAGCCTCGGGCTTGACTTTGATTCCTCCATCGGGCATGGCAGGTTGCTTACGGAGATTTTTGATGAAGTAGCGGAACCTAAGCTCTGGGATCCCACCTTCATTACCGAGTATCCCACCGAGGTTTCCCCTCTGTCGCGGCGTAACGATGACAACCCCGAAGTTGTGGACCGCTTTGAGCTTTTTGTGGTTGGGCGTGAATTGGCTAACGCATTCTCAGAGCTCAACGACCCGGAAGATCAGCGCAGACGCTTTGAAAGTCAGCTGGCAGAGAAAGAAGCTGGCGATGAAGAAGCTCATGCTATGGACGAAGATTACGTGCGCGCCCTTGAGTATGGTTTGCCCCCCACCGCAGGGGAAGGGATTGGCATTGATCGCTTAGTTATGCTCCTAACCGATTCCGCCTCAATTCGTGATGTGATTTTGTTCCCGCAGTTGCGCCGCGAAAATCACTAAAGCCGTTATCGTTAATCCCAGATATACACGTGGTTTCTGCGCTTTTACGTGCGCGTCGAATTACTGTGGCGCTGGGTATACAAACATATGAAAGTCGAAAACAGATGCGATATGAATGGCTGATTGGTCTGCGCTACCTAAAAGCTAAACGCAAACAGACATTTATTTCGGTTATCAGTTTTATTTCGGTGGCCGGGGTAGCTCTGGGTGTTGCAGCGTTGATTTTGGTGCTCGCAATTATGACCGGCTTTCATGACGGGGTGCGCCAGCAAATTCTTGGCAATGTCCCTCATGTGCTGGTGCAGAATCGCGGGGCGGATATTCCGGATTGGGAACAGAGGCTGGAACATATCCGTTCAATATCACCAATGGTGAAGGAGGTGGAACCTTTTGTAAGTAAAGAGGTGATGCTCCTTGCGGGGGATAATGTCGCCGCGGCCAACATCAAGGGGATACGGCAGAGCAATCGGATCTTGCAACTTGAATACGATACCGGTGTCTATTCTCATCCGCTCGGGGTAAAAGGTGCACTTTTTGATACCACCAAGTCGCGCCCTGGCATTGTGATTGCCGCTGATACTGCTGCAATCTTACGGGTAGGGGTAGGAGATCAAATCCAAGTGATACCTCCCGATTTTTCTCTGACCCCTTATGGCATTATTCCCAAAATCCGCCCTTTTGAAGTTGTCGCTATTTCCCGCCACAAGGGGGGCTTTCTTGATGCGTACTATGCATTTATAACCCTGGAACAGGCGCAAAACTTCGTCGGGGAAGCGGGCAAGGTAAGTGGCATTGAGGTTGAAGTGGAACATTTTGATCAGGCTACCACTATTGCGCAAACCTTACGCCAGAAACTGGAATATCCATACTCGGTTCGATCGTGGCAGGATATGTTTGGCTCCTTTCTTGCTGCGCTGAAGCTGGAAAAACTGGGGCTGTTCATTATCTTAGGCATTATTGTGGTGGTGGCAGCGTTTAATATCGGCACCACCCTGATAATGGTTGTTATGGATAAGCATAAAGATATCGCTATTCTCCGCTCCATGGGAGCAACAGCATCCAGCATCATGCATATATTTATGGTGCAAGGGTTGATGATAGGGATAACGGGAACTGCCGTGGGGAGTGCCCTCGGGTTGACTCTGGCATTGAATGTCGACGCCATCATCACTTGGATCGAACAAAAGTTAAATGTCACCATATTTGATACTGCGGTCTACGGCATGGATCACTTCCCTTCGCAGGTGGTTGCTTCAGACGTCATAACCATTGTAATAACAGCTTTTGTCATTTGCTTGCTCGCGACCATATATCCAGCGCGGCGCGCCGCGCGTAATGATCCCGCTGAATCACTGCGCTATGAGTAGAGGTACAGGGAAATGACGCACACACACAGATTGCTGGAAGTAAGTGGCCTGGAGAAACGTTTCCGTGCTAACGGAAAAGATGTACATGTGTTACGCGGCATCAATTTCTCTGTTTTGCGCGGTGAGCGTGTCGCTGTAGTGGGAGAGTCAGGCTCAGGCAAAACCACCCTCATGCATATCCTTGGAACGCTAGATCGCCCCAGCGCAGGCAAATGCCGGTTCAATGGGGAAGATCTTTTTGCCTACAAAGCCGCAGACCTGGATGCGTTTCGCAATCGATATATGGGGTTTGTGTTCCAATTCCATCAGCTGCTTGGTGAGTTTAATGCGCTGGAAAATGTAATGATGCCTGCCCTAATCAGCGGGTCAAAAAAGAGCGCTGCGAGAAAACAGGCGCAAATATTGCTTGATCAGGTGGGGTTGGCACAGCGTGCGACACATAAACCTGGACAACTTTCCGGCGGTGAACAGCAGCGCGTTGCTATTGCACGTGCGCTGGTGTTGCGTCCGCAGCTCTTGATAGCAGATGAGCCCACCGGAAACCTTGATTCTGTTACTTCAGCCGGTATCTACGCTTTACTTGATGCTCTCCATGCTGAATATAACCTGACCATGGTATTGGTTACACACAACATGGAACTGGCGGCACAGATGGATCGGATTCTGCAACTTAAAGATGGAGTTCTGGCTGCGGTGTGAGAGAGTTGCCCCTCATACCGCGCAACACGGGAAATAAACTCCACTATTACGGGATTTGCTGTTTACCTATCCCTGGGCTTTCCCTACAATGCCTAGGTTTTATCTACACAAAATTTAGAAGAGCGCTCGCAGGGCGCCGGAATACAAGTAACTGCACAGCGCAAATGCTATGCACATCCCCGTGTGGCCCCGCGTGGGCTTGCTAAGTACGTGTATTCAGGAGACGTTATTTGATGCCACAACGCATTTTGGTTTTATTTGTCTTACTTTTTTTCATGGCCGGGAATATAGGTGCCGAACCCTTAACGTTCGATGCGGTGCGTATTGACGGGGTAAAGCGTATTGATGAGGCCGTAGTTGAAGAAGCTGTGCGAGTCACTTCTGGAAATCCTGCGAGTATGGCAGCTATCGACTCAGATCTGCGTTCCATCTATTCCCTGGGATATTTCAAGGATGTTGAGGCGCGCTTGGAACGCGACGGGGAGTTGAAAACCCTGGTGTATGCGGTGGATGAGCGCCCTTTGGTGCGTAAGATTCGCACTGTTGGCAACGAAGAACTTAAAAGCTCTAAAATCCGTGGTGTGCTCACTCTGCGAATTCCCGGAATCTTGCGTGCCCGGGATCTGAATGAGAGCGAGAAAGCTATCCGCGCAATGTACAAAGAAGAGGGGTTTTATGCGGTAGAGGTGTCCAGCCGCGTGGATGTAGATTCCAGCAATGAAGCGACCGTTTTCTTCGACATCACTGAAGGGAAGAAAGTAACTATCGGCAATATTGAGTTTGAAGGGAATACGGTGTATTCCGCCCGCAAGCTGCGCAAGTTTATCCAGACTAAGAAGTGGGGCATCTTCTCTTGGATCACCAGCAGTGGGAAGTACAATGAGGGGATGTTGCAGAATGACTTGCTGATTATCAAGGATCAGTACTTCAATGTTGGTCATGTTCGGGTGGAGGTTAAACAGCCTCACATTGTGCTGTCCGAAGATCGTACAAAGATGGATATCTTTATCGAAATAGATGAAGGCCCTCAATACAGTCTGGGTTCGATGGATATTAAAGGTGATCTTCTTATGGATAAACAGGAGATGTTCGACCTCCTTGAGTTTAGCCCCGGCGAGGTGTTCAGCCGTGAGAAGATGCGCGAAAATATGGACAGGCTCGATAGCCTGTATTCCAATCGCGGGTATGCTTACGTAAACGTTGTGCCCCAGACTCTTATCAATGATGAAACACAACAGGTCAGTCTGAATTTCAATATTGAACAAGGGATACAGGTTGAGATCGGACGCATCAACATCAGTGGCAATACCAAGACCAGGGATAAAGTTATCCGCCGCGAAGTTACCTTGGCCGAGGGGGAGCTGTTTAGCTCGGGGCGTTTGGAAACCAGTAAAAAACGGATCAATAACTTAGGTTTTTTTAGTGAAGTCAACGTAGATTCCATCCCCAGAAAAGATGATGCTGCGGTTATGGATGTGGATGTGGACGTCAAAGAACAGCCCACCGGTACTTTCAGTGTCGGGTTTGGCTATTCATCTACCGATGGCTTTATCGGGCAAGGGTCGATAAGTCAGGACAACTTCCTTGGGAAGGCGCTGCAGCTCAATCTAGCTGGTTCTCTCGGGGGCGACTATTCCAACTATCGCATCGGGTTGCTCAATCCATATTTTATGGATAAGAACCTAGCCTTGGGATTTGATGCATATCGGACCGACCGAGAATGGGATGAGTACTCGATAAAGTCCACCGGAGGCAATCTGAAGCTTGGACTTCCGCTTAGCTATGAAAACCGCTTGTTCTTTGTGTACAAGCTCGAAGAGCAAGATATCTACGATGTTAGTCCTTTCTCCTCCTGGTATATTCGTGAACAGGAAGGGAGATCAGTTATCTCATCTCTGTACACTTCTATCTCACGCAATACCACAGATTTTCGTCCCGACCCGAGTCGCGGATATATGTCGGAGCTATCAGTAGAGTTTGCCGGTCTTGGAGGCACGGAGAAGTTTGTCAAAACTATTGTGGACCACCGCCACTTTTTCCCCATTAAATGGGGGGTTGTGTTTTCTCCTCATGCCCGAATCGGCTATGTGAGTGGTTATGGTGGGAAAGATGTCCCTCTGGATGAGCGTTTCTTCCTTGGGGGGATTAACACCATCCGCGGGTTTGAAAATCGTGAAGTTGGGCCAAAACAACTGCGGCGCAGATACGCAGGTACCGATGCAAACGGCGAACCTATATTTGTCCCGGCAGAGAATGACTATGATTATATTGGCGGCGAAAAGATGGCATATGCGAATCTTGAACTGATTTTTCCGCTACTTAAAGAAGCAAAACTTAAGGGAGTTATTTTCTTCGATATTGGTAATGCGTGGGATGAAGATGAAGAATATTTTTCCGATATGCGTTACAGTGTCGGGGTGGGGATCCGCTGGCAGAGTCCGCTTGGACCCCTGCGCCTCGAATGGGGCTACAACCTCGATCCCTACGAGTATGAA
Organism: Desulfuromonadaceae bacterium; assembly: GCA_034007015.1. GTDB lineage: Bacteria > Desulfobacterota > Desulfuromonadia > Desulfuromonadales > Desulfuromonadaceae > JAIVHC01. Next base: position 146,765 of record JAVERS010000001.1, on the reverse strand, counting down.
GACAATTCAGTGTTCGATTTTTCCATCGGAAAATTCTTTTAAACCCACAGTATAAGTATCCCTTAAGTTAGTACTATACTTTAGGGAGTAACTGTTAAATTCATGCATACAAAGGAGTAAATGATGAACCGTTTACGTGTATTTGTTTTAGCCCTTATGGTTGCAGCACTGTTTGTTGCAACTTCAGTTTCTGCTGCTGAAGTAAAGATCGGTTATGTGGATTTGCAAAAAGCCCTGATCACTTCTAAAGCGGGGCAGGCTGCAAAGCAGAAAATGGAAACTGAGATTGCACAGATCGAAGACCAGGTTAAGCAGCGCCAGGAAGATCTTCAGGCGTTGCAGGACTCGCTGAAAAAACAGCTGGGCATGCTCTCCGCTGAGGCCAAAGAGGAGAAGCAGCTTGAGTTTGAGCAGCGTGTGCGTGATTACCAGCGTTATGTGAAAGATAAGCAGGATGAAATGCAGGCACGTGAAGAGCGCTATACGCAACAGATTTTACGTGATCTGGGGCAACAAGTTGTAAGTATGAGCACTAAAGAGGGGGTAAGCATGATGCTGGAAAGAAGCCAGCTCGTATATGCAGACCCTGCACTTGATTATACAGATAAACTCATTAAAATATATGACAACGAATACAAAGAAAATCACTAACAGGACATCCTATGGCTACTATAGCAGAACTTGCACAGCTCACTGGAGCTGAAATTGTAGGAGATCCAGAGCTCGAAATTCACGCCCTTGCCCCGCTAGATAAAGCGGGGCCGGGCGAAATTTCGTTTCTGGCCAATAAACGTTACGCTAAAGCGGTCAACAACAGTACCATGGCAGCGTTAATAACAGATCGCGTGTTAGAGCGCAGTGACATAACTTACCTAGTGTGTCCCAATCCCTATCTGGCTTTTGCCAAGGTGCTTACATATCTTCACGTACCTAAAACCAAGCCGCAGGGGATTTCCCCCCATGCTGTGGTATCTGAAACAGCTGTTATCGGTTCCGATGTAACCATCGGCCCTGGTGCAGTAATTGGCGCACGTGTATACATCGGTTCTGGCACAACAATTCATCCAAATGTTGTGATCTACGCGGATGTGAAGATCGGTTCCGAATGTCTTCTTCATGCAGGGGCTATGGTGCGTGAAGGCTCGATTCTAGGTGACAGGGTTATCCTTCAGCCTGGCGCAGTTATCGGTTCTGATGGGTTTGGCTTTGCACCCAATGGAGAGGAATACTATAAAATACCTCAGATTGGGTATGTAGTCCTCGAAGACGACGTCGAGGTTGGAGCCAATACCTGCGTGGATCGGGGGACTATGGGGCAAACCATAATTGAGCGTGGAAGTAAACTTGATAACTTAGTTCAGATCGGCCACAACGTTACGGTAGGTGCACATACGGTTATGGCCGCCCAGGTAGGTATTTCGGGGAGCAGTAAGTTGGGGCGTCATTGCACTTTCGGGGGGCAGTCGGCCACAGCAGGACATATCAAGACTGGCGACAATCTTGTGGTTGGGGCACGCGGTGCCCTCGCCAACAATACTGAGGGGAATCAGACTGTATCTGGCGCCCCAGCATTTTCACATCGCGAATGGCTAAAAGCTTCCATGGCATTTCCGCACCTTCCCCGTATGCGCCGTGAAATAACTTCTTTACGCCAAAAACTTGAGCAACTAGAAGAACAATTATCGAAAGAGTAAAAACATGTATATGAATGCAACTGAGGTGATGCAGCGCTTGCCGCACCGTTATCCGTTTCTGCTGGTAGATGGAGTTGAGTCCTACACCCCAGATGAGTCTATTGTTGGGGTTAAAAACGTCACAATAAATGAGCCATTTTTTCAGGGTCATTTTCCTGGACATCCCGTGATGCCTGGCGTTTTGATTATCGAGGCTATGGCTCAGGTTGGCGGCTTGTTTGCCACCATGATCGATGAGATAGGGAAAGATAAGGTCACCTACTTTACCGGGATTGACAAAGCGCGTTTCCGCAAGCCGGTACGCCCCGGTGATGTGCTGAAGATGAATATGACCTTGATCCGCAAACGGCGGGGCATCTATCAGTTTTCAGGGAAAGCCTATGTCGGTAAAACTCTAGTTGCTGAAGCCATGTTGAAGGCAACCTTTGCCGAGCGGGAGGAGTAGTCTGTGGCAGATATTCATCCAACCGCCATTATCGAAGATGGAGCGCAGCTGGCTGCTGATGTTAGTGTAGGTGCGTATAGTATTATCCGCGCTGGAGTTACCATTGGAGCAGGAACCACAGTAGGTCCTCACGCTGTTATTGAGGGCAATACCACCATCGGATGTGACAACGAGATATTTCAGTTTGCTTCGATTGGAGCCATTCCGCAGGATTTGAAATTTCATGGAGAAGAGAGCTTCCTTACCATTGGCGACCGGAACAAAATCCGTGAGTTTACTACTATCCATCTCGGCACCGAAGATGGGGGGGGGAAGACCGTCATCGGCAATGACAATTTGTTTATGGCGTATACCCATGTCGCCCATGATTGCGTAGTTGGCAATCATGTAATCCTTGCCAATGGTGCTACCCTTGCCGGACATGTGGAAGTGAACGACTTTGCCATCCTTGGTGGGATGTCAGCTGTGCACCAGTTTACTCGCATCGGCGCACATGTAATGGCCAGTGGTGGTTCTATGATTGCCCAAGATGTGGTGCCTTATGTGATTGTGCAAGGTGATCGGGCCAAAACGGTAGGTTTGAACCTTATTGGGCTTAAACGGCGCGGCTTTGCCAACGATGAGTTGAGTGCGTTAAAGAAGGCGTACAAATTATTGTTCCGTTCCGGAATGCTGCAGGAGGAAGCCCTCAAAGAAATTGAAGCGTGGGCTGATGTCCCAGCACCGGTGCAGAATCTGGTGGACTTTGTGCGTCAGAGTGAGCGTGGGATTGCACGCGCATAATGGTGCAGTTTAAGGTGAAAACCTGTGACTACGATGCGTAGAAAAATCTTAATTGTTGCAGGGGAAGCCTCTGGCGACATTCTCGGTGCGAACTTGATTCGTGCGGCATTAGAGCTTGATCCGCAACTCAGTTTTTATGGGGTGGCGGGGCAGCGTATGCAGAGCGCAGGTTGTGCTCTGCTGCGTCCAATCTCTGATCTGGCAGTGATGGGGCTTGTCGAAGTGGTACGCCATCTCCCCAGAATATGGAGTGTGTACCGCGATATAAAACGTGCTTTGAACGGGGATGATACGCGGCCAGATGTAGTTGTTCTTATTGACTCTCCCGACTTCAACCTTCGCATCGCAAAGTTGGCGCGCAAGGCTGGAATACCAGTACTTTACTACGTTAGTCCTCAAGTATGGGCGTGGCGCCGAGGTAGAGTACACACCATTGCCCGCGATGTGGATAAGCTCGCAGCGATACTGCCGTTTGAACCTGAATGCTATGCTGGATTAAAGATCGATGTGCGTTATGTGGGACATCCTCTTTTGGATGAAGTTGTAGTTGAAACCCCTGCGCAGGAATTTCTTTCCCATCATGATCTGGAGGAAGCCAAACCGGTAATTGGTTTGTTGCCCGGGAGCCGATACAATGAAATTCGCTATGCTTTACCCACTATTCTCGAGGCGGCTCAACTGCTAAAAAAACGCTATCCCCAAGCAGGTTTTCTTATGCCTGTTGCTGCTGGGCTGGATCAGGCATTGCTGCAGGGTCCCATCAGTGCTAGTGGCCTAGAGGTAGAGTTGGTAGACGATACCATCTATACCAGTGTGGCGGCATGTGATGCAGTTATTGCTGTTTCGGGTACAGTAACACTCCAGACAGCATTAGTTCAGACTCCTATGGTAATAATCTATAAGGGATCTCCGTTTACCTACGCTATTGGCAAGCGTTTGGTATCTATAAGCCATTTTGGCTTGCCTAACATTGTCGCCGGACGCACAGTTATTCAGGAGCTGCTCCAGCACGAGGCTAACCCCGCCGCTATCGCTGCAGAAATTGGGCGTATTATTGATGATGCCGGCTATCGGGAGACCATGCTGGCGGGTCTGGCTGATATTCGCGCCCGGATGGGAACCCCCGGATGTGCGGAGCGTGTAGCGCGCATGGTGCTGGAACTAAGTGAGAAAGTTGACTTTGAAAAAAGATAATCTAGCTGTCTATAAGCGTTTGTTACGCTATTCCCGCCCCTATTTAAGCAGAATACTTATCGCAATGACCGCCTCAGTAGGTGTCGCTGCCAGTGACGTGGCTGTAGCCAAACTGATTCAGCCACTGGTGGATCATGTCCTGACGCCTGGTGGGGATGCGCTTATAAATCTGGTTCCTTTTATTGTAGTAGGGTTAGCGCTGCTCAAGGGTGGATCGCGCTATGTGCAGGAGTATTTTATCAAGACAGCGGGACAACTGGTGGTGCAAGATCTGCGCAATGATCTCTACAAGCATACGTTGCGCCTTTCCATGGGGTTTTATTCCAAGGTTCAGTCCGGAACTGTTGTATCCAGAATTATAAACGATGTAGCTACCCTGCAAAAATCCGCTGCAGATGAGTTGGTAGCCGTAGTACGCGAAGGGCTTACCCTGATCGGCCTGGTAGCACTGCTTTTTTACAACGACTGGCGCCTCGCACTGGTAGCTTTTGTCGTTCTTCCTCTCGCTGTGGTGCCCGCAAACCACATCGGCCGCCGGATCAAACGTTATGTGCGGAAGAGTTTATCCAATATTGGCAACCTTACTGGTATATTGCAGGAGGCCTTTGGCGGAATTAAGGTGGTCAAAGCGTTTGGTACCGAAGAAAAAGAGCAGCAACGTTTTGAGGCCGAAAATTACAACTACTATAAGCGTATCGCCAAGGTTATCCGTTACGACTCCGCCAGCGCCCCCATAATTGAACTGTTGTCCTCCCTAGGGGCAGCTGGGGTGTTGTGGTATGGACTCAATCGCGTTATGCAGGGGCATATAAGTGAGGGTGAACTGCTCTCATTTGTGACTGCTATGGGGATGATGTACGGTCCATTGAAGCGTTTGGTAAAAACCAATAATGTGATTCAAAAAGCAGTTGGTGCCGCTGAGCGAGTGTTCAGTATGATGGATACCCCTGTGGATATTGACGACATCCCCAATGCCCCTGAACTTGAGAAGGTAAAAGGGCACGTGGTGTTTGACCACGTTTATTTTGGCTACGATGCAAAAGAGTTGGTGCTGCATGACTTTAGTCTGGATGTGAAACCCGGAACCACTGTGGCCTTAGTTGGAGCGAGCGGGGCAGGGAAATCTACAGTTATCGGGCTTCTCGCGCGCTTTTACGATCCCTTGCGTGGGAGTATCACCATCGATGGGAAGGATATCGCCCAGGTCAGCCAGCAAAGCTTGAAGCAGCAGATAGCCCTGGTGGACCAAGAGGTCTTTTTGTTTCACGATACCATTGCCAATAATATCCGCTATGCACGACCTGAAGCTACAGACGCGGAAGTTGTGCGCGCGGCTCAGCAGGCGTTTGCGGATGACTTCATTACACAGATGCCACAGGGCTTTGAAACCATCATTGGTGATCGGGGCGTGCGTCTCTCAGGTGGGCAGCGCCAACGCATCTGTATCGCACGTGCAATTGTGCGCGATGCTTCTATTCTTCTGCTGGACGAGGCTACTAGTGCATTGGACACGCAGAGTGAGGCCGTGGTGCAAAATGCTCTCGAAAATCTCATGCGGGGGCGCACTACATTTGTGATTGCGCACCGCCTTTCCACAGTGATGCGTGCAGATGAAATTCTGGTTATGCAGCATGGAAGGGTAGTGGAACGTGGTTCCCATGCAGAGTTGCTTGCTCGTGGTGGACACTATTTTGATCTGCATCAGACCCAATTCAAAGGGCAGTGAAGTAAGCGATAGATATGAAACAAATACGCGAATTTATCCTTATCCACCTTGTACCTCCCCTGGCAGTGGTGTGTATTCACTTGATTTATCTGTGCTCGCGCAAAGAGATAGAAGTGGATCCCGAGGTTGAGAACATGTGGGCGCGCGGGGAACATGTGATTCTGTCACTTTGGCACGATCAACTGCTTCTGATGGCAAAGGCGTATACCCATAAAGCGCAAATACTTATCAGTGCATCACGTGACGGAGAATTGATTGCGCGTGCGATGGCTTACATGGGGCAAAAAGCTGTGCGCGGTTCATCCAGTCGCGGTGGAAGCAGCGCATTTAAACAGCTGTTGCGTTTAGCGCGCGAGCCCTACGATCTTGTGATTACACCCGATGGACCACGTGGCCCAAGGCACGAAATTAAAGAAGGGGTGGTGCATTTGGCGCGCTTGAGCAAACGTGCAGTTGTGCCCATGACAATGGCATGTAGTCGCGGAAAGCGCTTTGCTTCGTGGGATCGTTTTCTGTTGCCGTATCCATTTGGACGGCTGGTGTTTGTGTACGGTAAGCCTCTATATTTTTCTAAGGAAGAAAACGCAGAAGACTTTCACCATCGCCTCAGTGCAGCTATGGACGCATGTGCAACACAGGCCCGAAATAAATTGGAGACTCATGGTTTATCTGCTGTATGACATTGTTTTACTCCTGGGCATGGTGGTTTTAATCCCTTGGTATCTTGTGCGTGGATGTATAAGGGGAAAAGTGCGCCAAGGGTTACGTGAGCGTCTTGGATTTATTTCATCTGCCGAATTAGACAAGATAAGTGGGCGGCAGACAATCTGGATTCACGCTGTATCGGTAGGGGAAACCCGCGCCGCGATCCCCTTAATCAAAGAACTGCGCCGTGTTTACCCCGATACGGCTCTAGTGCTTTCAAATGTCACCGAAACTGGGCGGCAAATTGCAGAATCTATCGCAGAAATAGATGTGTTCATCTACTTTCCGGTGGATTTTTCTCTAACGGTGGCGCGTGCATTGGACGCGATAAAACCAGCGTTGGTGCTGATTGTGGAAACAGAACTGTGGCCTCAGTTCGTGCGCAAATGTTACCAGCGCTCTATCCCAGTTATGCTGGTCAATGGGAGGATTTCCGATCGCTCTTTCCCACGCTACAAACGGTTGGGGGCTCTGTTGCATCCAGTCTTACACCAGATCTCCTTGTTTTGTATGCAGTCACAACAAGACGCGAGTAGAATCGAGGCCTTGGGTGCTCCTTCCGAGCGTATCCAGATAACTGGGAATGTGAAATTTGATCAAGGTGATAGCACCCCAGCACCCCTTGATGCTGCAAAGCTGCGGGTAAAATTTGCTCTGCAGGAGGGAGTAAAAGTCTGGGTAGCGGGCAGCACACATCAGGGTGAAGATGAAATTGTGATCCGTACCTATCGCAATCTTCTTAAAGTATTCCCAAATTTGATTCTGATCCTTGTGCCCCGGCATCCACATCGGTGTCGCCACATTGGCGAACTGCTTACGCAGGAGGATCTGGCGTGGCGGCTACGCTCAAGCGTGAGCAAGACCCCTCTTGAGCCTGGTGGAGTATTGCTGGTAGATACGCTGGGGGAGATGCTGGATTTTTATACTCTTGCGAATGTAGTGTTTGTCGGGGGAAGCCTTGTCCCTGTCGGAGGGCACAACATCCTTGAGGCCTCCATGGTGAATAAGCCGGTGCTCTTTGGTCCATACATGCAGAACTTTAAAGAGATTGCTCAGTATGTTACTGCGGCGCAGGGTTTTGGCGAAGTTGCCGATGCAGCTGAGCTTGAGCAATTGGTAACCTGCCTGCTGCAAAACCCTGCGGTGGCTGATACTGCCGGTTTAAATGGGGCAGCGATATTGCAGCAGCATGCTGGTGCTACTGCACATACCCTCACTGTAATGAAAAAGCTGTTGGAGCCTTAAGATGCGGGAGCAAATAGCGCTCTTCTATCGACGTTTAGCCCTCGATGGGTGTCGGTTTTGGTACGATTATCTCCTGATGCTGGTTCTCATCCCGTGCGGATATGTCTATGGTTTTATCGGGCAGTTCAGGGTGTGGCTGTATCAACGCGGATTTTTATCCACGAGTAGAGCGCATGTGCCGGTTATTTGTGTAGGAAATCTGGTTGTGGGTGGCACGGGGAAAACCCCAGTAGTGAGTTGGATCCTCGATTGTCTCCGGCAACGGGGCTATCGCACTGCGGTGATCAGTCGCGGCTATGCTTCATCTGCTGGAGCGGATCCACCTGTGAAAGCGCGCCAAGTGAAGATCGAAGGTGCGCATGACCGAGCACATGCCGCCGCAACCTATGGCGATGAACCTGTACTCCTTGCGTTGCGCCATCCAGAAACTATCGTAGTGGTAGCGCCGCGGCGTGTAGATGGCGTGCGTTATATTCAGCGCCACCACGAGGTAGATGTCATTATCTTGGATGATGCTTTTCAGCACCTTGCGCTGGAGCGTGATCTCGATTTAGTTCTGCTTGATGCGCGCAAACCTCTGGGAAATGGCCATGTTCTCCCCGCGGGTTTAATGCGTGAACGCCGCAGTGCGCTGCAGCGTGCAGATATGCTCCTTATGACGCGCTATCATCCAGGTGTTGTTATACCTGAGATGAACCTGAAGCATGGAGAGCCTAAAGAGACCGTACATGTTTCCTCTCGCCTCGCACATTATGCGCTTGATCTGTCTGGAGCCAGAATCCCTCTAAGCGATCTGTCCCATTTGCGCTTGGGGGCGTTTGCGGGGATTGCAGATCCAGATGATTTTTTTGCATCGCTGCACAGATATGCTATACAACCATTTACCACAGTTCCACTTGTCGATCATGTATCCTACACGGCAAAAAAAGTGCACTATATTCATACCCGCTGCGAGGGTGTGGATGCGTTTATAACCACGGAAAAAGATGCGGTAAAACTCGATCCTAAGTTGTTTACGCTGCCATGTTATTATGTGCCGTTGGAAATTGAGCCGGTGGAGCTGGAAAAATTGGAACAGGCACTGCTTGGCGTGCTTACGCTACCAAAGACACGCTAGCTATTTCTGGAGTGAAAAATATATTATGTCGCATAATATGGATATAAAGAGCGAAGCCAGTACGGCTGTACCTATGAGCGTACCTGTTGAGCTGCTTGCATGCGCTAGGTGTAAAGGGGTGCTGGTAGCTCAATCTGTGGATGGGCAGCATTATCTGAATTGCACCGCATGTAAGCTCGCTTATCCGATAAGAGATGGCATCCCGCGGATGCTGCAGGATGAAGCGGTTTCGTTCTGATGGCGGTGGATAAGCTACTTAGGGCAAATAAGATTCTGGTGCGGGGAACCAATTGGATCGGAGATGCAGTAATGACCACTCCGGCGCTGATGAGTTTACGCGCAGAACGTCCTGATGCAGAAATTGTATTGCTCGTTAATCCATTAGTTGCCCCGTTGTTTGAGCACCATCCGGCGGTAGACCGCGTGATTATATATTCACGCACAGGGGAGCATAAGGGGATGCGTGGGTTTTTGCGCATGGCGCGTGAGCTACGTAGAGAGAACTTTGATGCGGCGCTATTGCTCCAGAATGCTTTTGAAGCGGCATTTCTCACCTTTGCCGCACGCATCCCGTGTCGCGCTGGATATCCTACCGATGCACGACGTTTGCTCTTAAGCGATGTGGCTGAGCTGACTCAGGCAGATAAGACCCTCCACCATACTGAATACTATCTTACTTTGCTGCGCCGCCTTGGCTTTAAAGCACAAGATACAAAACTCTGCCTCCAGGTTACCTCTGCAGAAAAGGACTGGGCTCGCACTATCCTAAAGAGTGACAATGTCATAGCGATAAACCCAGGCGCTGCTTACGGATCGGCAAAGCGCTGGTTCCCGGAGCGTTTTGCTGTAGTAGCAGATACCCTTGCACAGCGCTATGGTGCGACCATCCTCCTTACTGGCGGACCTGGAGAACGCGAAATCGGAGAAGATATCGCCGCCTTTATGCAATGTGATTGTATCAATATGGTGGGGCAGACCGATGTGCGTCAGATGATGGCACTTCTTGCTGCCAGCCGTCTGCTTGTCACCAATGATTCTGGTCCGATGCACGTAGCTGCTGCATGTGATATCCCAATTGTGGCGGTGTTCGGTTCGACTGATCACACCACCACCTCCCCAGCATCGGCCAAGGTTAAAATTGTGCGTAAAGAGGTTGAGTGTGCTCCATGTTTGCTGCGTCAGTGCCCGACAGATCACCGTTGCATGAAAAACATCACCGCAAGCGATGTAACTGCAGCTGCCATTGAACTACTGGAAAGAGTCGATGAAGATTCTGATCGTTAAAGTCAGTGCTCTTGGTGATGTCATCCATGCGTTGCCGGTTCTTGCCTATATCAAGCAACTCTATCCCGATGCACACATAGACTGGTTGGTTGAAGAAAGCTTTGCGCCAATTCTAGAAAAGCACCCTCTGCTCCATCAGGTGATACGGGTGAACACCCGTGCATGGCGCAATATGTCGTTTAGGGCGATGATGCGTCAGATCTGCACTTTTGGGAAAGATTTACGCCGCCAGCGTTACGATTATATATTCGACTTGCAAGGTAACAGCAAAAGTGCCTTGTTTACCCTGTTGAGTAAAGGGGGAGATAAATACGGATTTTCCCGCCATGCTGTGCGCGAGCTGCCCAATATACTTGCAACGCGACATCGGATTCAACCAAGCCCTGAAGAGCAACATGTTGCGCGTCGCGCGCTTGCTGTAGTTAAGGCAGCCCTTCCGGGAGGGGGAGAAGTACCTCTTTGTGGACCACTGCATATAGAGGACAAACACAAAAAACAAATTGAGCGCTCCATGGATCAACTTGAGTGGGATAGTGATAAGGTAATTATCCTTCACTATGGCACCACGTGGGATACCAAGTTATGGCATCTGTCTATGTGGCAACAGTTGGCCGCAAAATTGCTGCAGCGCCCCAACACACGTGTAGTCTTGACGTGGGGGAGTAATGATGAGCTGCGTGCTGCCGAGCAGATTCGCGATTACGTAGCTGAGGAGGTATTTATCTGGCCCCGAGTCAGCCTGCCCGAATTTGCTGCGCTACTCGCGCGCGCTGATCTCGTGGTGGGATGCGATACTGGACCAGTGCATATAGCTGCCGCAGCAGGAACACCAACGGTATCTATGTATCGAGTTACAGATGCGTTGCGCAACGGCCCAGAGGGGGAGAAGCATATCCGCTTGCAAACCCCTATGCCGTGCGCGAAATGTCTGCGTAAACAATGTGAATATGATGCCCAATGTTCTACTTCAATTCGGGTTGCAGATGTGTTCGATGCTATCGAGAAAATAATAGAGTAACCTCTCATCTCCACTGACAGTAGGAACTTGTGGTGCCCTTGGAATGGGTATCACAAGCCCCTACTTTTAAGTAACAACCCTGCTGTTTGCGACAAGCGCAGCCTGCTAGTAAAGCTGAATAGTTACATTAATAGATTAAAAAAAGGGGACAGATTATGCAAGCCTGCATAGAACGCCATATCCGGCGGCATATTGAGGTGTTTGAAGAGTTTTTTCTCCCCCTGGCGCCTCAAGTAGGGGAATGTGCTGCACTTCTGTGTGCCTGTTTCAGGGCTGGTGGCAAGGTTTTGGTGATGGGCAATGGCGGATCCGCCGCGGACGCACAACACATGGCGGCAGAGCTGGTTGGGCGCTTTATGCTTAACCGTGCGGCACTACCTGCCATAGCACTTACTACAGACACCTCAATTTTAACTGCCGTAGCCAATGACTTTGGCTACGCCGAAGTGTTTAAACGTCAGATTGAGGCGCTTGCCAATCCCGGGGATGTAGTGATAGGGATCTCCACTAGCGGAAACTCACCCAATGTAGTGGCAGCTTTCGAACTGGCGCAGAGTAGGGGCTGCAAAATTGTCGCGCTAAGTGGCAGAGATGGAGGGGAAATGGCTCTCTACGCTGATCTGAATCTCACGGTTGCGGTAGATGAAACCCCACGCATTCAGGAAGTTCACTTAAGCATGATACATATCCTGTGTGATCTGGTGGAGCAGGAGTTGTTTGCCAAACAGGAGAGGTCTTGAAGCATACTGTCCCTGATGTACTGATCATTCCGCAGGAGTGGAAGGATGCGTGCGATAAAGTAGATTGGTTTGACTGGATCCTATCCCTGCAAGGGGATGAATATCGCAACATGGATGGACGCCGCACGCTACGCTTTGACATGCTAGGCCAGAGCTATTTTGTCAAAATGTACACAGGGCTGGGATGGGGGCGCATCTGCAAAAGCTTGTTAAGCTTTAAAACTCCGCCGGTCCTTTCGGCGTATAACGAGTGGCTTGCGATTAAAGTTTTATCCGAACTTGGTATCGATACCATGAATACCGTGGCGTACGGCGAGCGGGGGCGCAACCCCGTTGCGCGCCAATCTTTTATCGTTACCGCTGACCTTAACCCTGCCCAGAGTTTGGAAGAAGTATGTCGTAATTGGGAGTATAAACCTCCGCCGCTGAACTTCAAACGAGCGTTGCTCCAGCGCATTGCGGAGGTTACCCGCAAAATGCACACCCACGGGATCAATCATCGCGATTACTATCTGTGCCATTTCCTGCTCGATACATCCTGTGGCGCTTATCTTAAAAATCCAGACAAGCTGCGCGTATTTCTTATCGATCTACATCGGGTGCAGTTTCGCAAACGGGTGCCGCGGCGCTGGCAGATAAAAGATCTTGCCTCCATCTACTTTTCCGCTTTTGATGTTGGTTTGACACAGCGCGACTGTCTGCGCTTTATCCGTACATACACCTCAGAGCCACTGCGGCTAAGCCTGGCGCAGGATAAACGCCTGTGGCGTCAGGTGGAGAAGCGCAGTATTAAATTATATGCGCGCTACCAGCGTAAATACTCCGATACTGGAACATCTTAATCTTGCCTTGGCATCAAAGGCTGAACATAACATCTTGTGTCGATCATTTATTCTACGGCTCTATCAAGGGGCTTGTCGCAGGTTAATCCTATGAATACTCATGCAGTAGATATTTCAGATATTGAAACGTTTTTAGCTAAATCAGCTAACATAAAAGCGGTTGTAGTTGGCGACCTTATGCTGGATGAATATCTCTGGGGCGCTACAGAACGCATTTCGCCAGAGGCTCCAGTGCCGATTGTAAATGTTGGGCGTGAAGATCTGCGTCTAGGTGGCGCCGGTAACGTGGTGAACAATCTTCGAGTGTTAGGAGCACAAGTTGCCCTAGCTTCAGTTCTGGGTGATGATCAGGATGGCGAGGTTATTCGAGAGCGGCTCCAGCGCGCTCAGGTCGATGTGGACGCTCTGGTTCATGATCACAGGCGCACTACCAGTCGCAAGACCCGTATCCTCTCCGGGAACCAACAAATGATGCGCATCGACCGCGAAAGCACGCAGGAAGTGGAGCCACAGGTAGAAGCGCAACTGTTACAGAAATTGAGCCTCAAAATAGCTGCTGCGGATGTAGTTTACTTATCCGATTATGGCAAAGGGGTTCTGTCTAAAACCCTTATTCAGGGGATAATCGAACAGGCTAAAAAGCATAAAACACCTGTAATTGTGGATCCGAAAGGGACTGACTATACAAGATATTGTGGTGCCACTCTCTTGACGCCGAACCGCAAAGAAGCGTCACTTGCAACGGGGATAAATATTAAAGATCACAGCACTTTATGTGCGGCTGGTGCACAGATACTCAAGATGGCACAGCTTGAAGCCCTAGTGTTGACCCGCAGCGAACAGGGGATGAGCATTTTTCAACACAATGCAGAACCAGTACATCTGCCCACACGTGGACGCGAGGTGTACGATGTGTCCGGTGCGGGGGATACTGTGCTCACAGTGGTGGGGCTCGGTCTTGCGGCCGGATTTTCACTAGAGCAAGCAGCTTTTATGGCAAATATTGCTGCCGGTGTTGTGGTGGGGAAAGTTGGAACATCGACCGCGAGCCCGGCTGAACTTGTAGAGGCAGCAGGCTTTCTGATTGCCGGAAGTCAGACCAAGATTTGCGATCCGCATGCGTTGCAGATAGTGTTGCGACGTCTGCGTCAGATGGGGCGTAAAGTGGTGTTTACCAATGGCTGTTTTGATATTCTTCATGCTGGACATGTGAGTTATCTGCAGCGTGCCAGAGAACTTGGAGATCTTTTAGTTTTAGGCCTTAACAGCGATGCCTCTGTGCGGCGTCTCAAAGGGGAGACTCGCCCCCTGGTTCCGGAAGCTGATCGCGCTGTGATTCTTGCCGCTTTGGCGTGTGTAGATTATGTCGTAATATTTGAGGAAGATACCCCCCTTGAACTGATTTCACTGTTGCAGCCTGATGTTCTGGTAAAGGGAAACGACTATGCAGAAGAAGAGGTAGTTGGTGCTGAACTTGTCCGCCAATGGGGTGGACGTGTAGCGCTGATGCCATTTGTGACCGGACGTTCCACTACCGCACTGGTTAACAAAATCAGCGGCAACACCCCGTAGTATGTGTGTAACATCTCGATTTAAGTTTAACAGCACCAGCTATGGACGAACTTCACTAGCAAGACAGATACAAAATTATGGAGAGTAACGATGTTTTTTAACCACAAATGTCACAATTGTGGAATGCCAGTAGCAAGGCGTGCGCTTAAGTGTCTGCAGTGCGATACCACCCTGCGGGTGCAAGTTGAACCGGTGAGTTATAGACATAAATGTAAGCGTGAGATAATCGCTATTATCTGTGTAGCGTGCAGTTGCCTAAGCTTTGTACTTTCCCTTGGCGTCACCGGGATCTACCAGGAAGGCGGCTTGCTGTGGGGAGGTGGAAGCCTGGTTTTAGCTCTGCTCTCTATCGCCTGGTTACGGAAGCTAGAACAGCAACAGGAAGATAGTTAAAGAGTTCACTCTAGTCTGTGCGCTATTTTAGGTGTCACCTTGGCCGGCGCTGTAGGGGAGGTGTTACTGATTCTGTCCCCACCTCTGGATAAACGCCCTGTTTTTCTGAATTAACTCACTATTCGGGTCCAACTCATACGCTTGCGCCAGCCAAGATTTTGCCTCATCAAATAAGCGCGCATATTCTGCGGGATCACTTTCTTCGCTTTGCTTCAGCTCCAACCCCTGCTGAAATGCAATAGATGCCATATTATTGCATGCAAGAGCGGCCTGTTGTTTCCATGAGTTACCGCTGATGATTGTTTTCTGGTTTTCCTCCAGCATCTCGAGGGCTATAAGGGTTTTTTCTCTTGCTGCGGCATATGTCCCCTGCTTGATATGAATCCGTCCGAGGTTAAGATAGGCTTCAGCAATGTGCGGGTTTTCTTCCAACGCGCGAACAAACAGCACGCGTGCTTCTGCTGTCTTCCCACTGTTTAACGCTTTAACTCCTTGATTGTATGTTGATTCCCCCGGTTCTACGCACCCAGTAAGAAAAAGTGTAACTGCGAGTATAAAAGCCACATAAATGTGTGTGCGCATAAAACTACTCCAAGTGTCAACTATTCAATAAAAGGATATCCCCAAAGACAACGCCAATCCTATGATGCAGGAGTTGGCTGTGATATGAGCAATAATACTAGAATACACGCTCTTACTCCAGAGGGTTATTCCGGTGTATATAAGTCCTGATATAAACAGATATACGCTGTGATTGCTGGTGGGGAGCGAGCCTAACACTACAACCATGATAAATGAAAACAGATTGAATGTACCGAGTGGAATTGACTTGAAGTCAGGCTTTATAAAGTATCTGAGGAGGAATGAACGCCAGAATAGCTCAGAGACGACTGGAATTACTAATGCGAAACCACCAGTTAGAAATATAAGTATGATGTACTTACGTACCCCAGACCAAGTCTGGGCTATTTGCAGAGGTTCTGAAGTTGAGATCCCCATGTGCACAAACGCATACCATGTTGCGGCGAGGAAGAAGCCAGAACCTGTTCCCACCAAGGCGTGGGCAGCGCGGGTTGTGGTTATTGCGTCAGATGTTACTCTATCGCGCCACAGGTACAGCAAAGTCGCTACAGTTATCCCACCCATGATTATTAATTGGTAGCGCCACTGAGGTAGAAACCACGCGGCTTCTGCGCAAATAAGGGTGAGCAGGAAAGGGAAGACGTAGGGAACCCATGGTTTGGCAAAAAATTTAAGCATGAAAGTCGTTTCAGGTGTTTAGGGTGTTTGGTGAAGTAGAAAAGAATATGTTTCACCACAGCATACACGCTTTTACTTAGTGCGTTAAGCCAGTTTTCCTGTGTAGGCACGAGCTAGATACTGAAATGAAGTTAAGGAAATAAGTGTGTCTAATGTTTTGTACGAACAGTTTCCCAACCTTTTTGCTTCCTACCCACACCCCTTGTATGCTGGATTGTTCCTATTAAGCATGATACCTTTCTCCCTTCTTTCTGAGGTTCAGAACTAAAATCAGCGCTCTGTTTATTGTTGTGGTGTAGCAATCTAACAATACCATAGGGTTGTAACTGAGGGTCTTTTTTATATGGTTTTTTGGGTCTGGGGATTTTCCCTTTTTGGTTTGTAGGCGGTCAAAATAAAATTATAACTATCAGGAATCTATATGCAGGTAATAAACAGATATAAGGTTTTTCTCTGTGTAAGTTTGTTGCTGTTCCTTTTTCTCCCCACCTTTGGGCATACATTTCAGACAAATGGGCTTGAGGATAAGGTGGTGGAATACAAGTTGGACAATGGCCTTACGTTGTTGATAGCGCAGCGCCACGATATCCCAACCTTTACCGCCTTTATTACTCTGGGGGTAGGCTCGGTAAACGAGCACGAAGATAACCGAGGTATTGCTCATTTACTTGAACATATGCGTTTTAAGGGTACCCAAGCCATCGGGACAATTGATTACGCAGCGGAGAAGGATCTGTTGCTCAAAATTGATGCATGCGTAGCGCAGCTTGAAGTGTGCCGCCAAAGTGAATCCTGCACAAAAAAGACGCTGGATGAGTTGAACTCGAATCTGAAAGAACTCCAGACGCAACACCGTAGCCTCGTGGTAAAGGATGAAGCCGCGCAGATATATGCGCGCCATGGTGGGGTTGGGTTTAATGCCTACACGAGCAAAGATCTCACTACCTATCTGATTTCTCTACCGAGTAATAAGCTTGAACTCTGGGTGTCTATGGAAGCAGACCGTATGAAGAATACGGTTTTACGTGAGTTTTACACAGAAAAAGAGGTGATACTGGAGGAGAGAAGGCGCTCCTACGAGACTCGTCCGCGCGGGATGATGTATGAAGCTCTGCTGGCAACGGCCTTCAGGGTCCATCCATACCGTCATCCTATTATTGGCTGGAACTCTGATATCCGTGCCATCACCAAGGAGCAGACGCGCCAATTTATGCACGCTTATTACATGCCGCAAAATACTGTCATTGCCTTGGTAGGAGATGTGAACCCGCAAGAGGCACTTAAGTTGGTGCAGCAGTACTTTGGCGATATCCCACCGGGGCTTAAGGTGCCAAAGGTGCGTGCGCAGGAGCCACCGCAGCGTGGAGAGAGGCGCGCTGAGGTGGTATTTGATGCCAGCCCGAGTTTGCTGGTGGGGTACCATAAACCAACGTTCCCCCATCGGGATGATTACGCGTTTGACCTGTTGAGCACCATCCTCGGTCGTGGCCCTTCATCGCGTCTGCATCGTGCCCTGGTGTTAGAGCAGCGCCTAGCTACTTCTGTGTCGGTATATACGGCGCCTGGTTCGCGCTATCCTAACTTGTTTGTGATCGAGGCTATTCCACGCCATCCTCACACCAGTGCGGAGGTAGAAAAGGCAATTTACACTCAACTGGAGCAGATTAAGCAGGGGGGGGTCAGTGTTGAAGAACTGGAACATGCACGCAAGCGTCTGCGCGCAGACCAGATCCGTCACCTGCGCAGTAATCAAGGGCTGGCTTCCATGCTGACTCATTATGAGGTTGTGACCGGTTCGTGGAAATATCTACTTGAGTATGATGAAGTTTTGCGCACTATTACGCCTGATGAGGTGAAAAAAGCAGCGCAGAAATGGATTACGCCGGAAAACCGCACCGTTGTTACGTTGAAACCCTCAGGTGAACTCACACATAACTCCGGTCTGGATGGAGGGATAGATGCACAGTAATATGTTAACTAGGTTTACCGGTGTTGTTGCTCTGTTGTGTATGCTGTGTGGTGCCACTGCAGGGCGGGGGGAGGAATATGACCACAACAAGCGTCCAGATCACCTGACCTTTGAGCCCCTGAGCTGGAGCATGCAGACCCCAGACAGAATTTCTCTTGCAAATGGGACTAAATTATACCACCACCACAATACAGAATTGCCCCTGATAGACATAACTTTGATGTTTGGGGTAGGGCGTAGCATAGAGGATGCTGCCAATGCTGGACTTCTACAGCTCTTTGCGCGTGCGCTGGAAAATGGGGGTACTCACAATATTTCAGCATCCGATTTTGATGCCAAGCTTGATGCTTTGGCTATCAATCTCAGCGTTGATACAGGGCCCTACACCACAACCCTGCAAATGTCGCTGCTCAAAGAGGATCTGCAGGCAGGGATGGAGTTGTTAGCACAATTGGTGCGCAATCCAGGCTTTGAGGAGGAAAGATTTGCTACCGCACGGCAGCAACTTTTGGAACAGGTGCGACGGCGGCTGGATAATCCTGAATCAATTGCAGGGCAACTGATGTTAGAGCATTTGTATCCTGACCATCCTTTGGGGCGCAAACCAACCCTCGAAACCCTCGCCAATATAAAGCGTACCGACCTTCTCGATCTGCATCAGCGTTATTTTGGTCCAGGGAATATGTATGTGGCTGTTTCTGGAGATATTGCCGCACATGAAGCTGTGCAGCTTATGGAAGAAAGCTTTTTAACCTGGGAGCAGGAGACAGAGCACGCTGAAGTGCCTGCGCTTAAGGAGACGTCTGGAATGGAAAGTCTCGGCCCAGTTGTCGTAGCGCAACGTCCTTTGAGTCAGACCACGATCCGCTTGGTTGAACGAGGCATTACGCAGAATAATCCTGATGTATATGCAGTAGAGATCATGAACTTTATCCTCGGTGGGGGAGGGTTTAATTCGCGTCTGATGCGTGAAATACGCTCGAATCGCGGGCTGGCGTACTCAGTTTTCTCCCATTTCTCTGTGGGGCGGCGCTTGCAGGGGGCTTTTTATGCTGGGTGTGAAACTAAAGCTGAGACAGTCGAGGAAGCGGTTAATCTGTTTGCTTCAATTATGCAAGATCTTCGTACCGAGGGGATTACTGCAGAGGAGCTGCAACTTGCCAAGCAGAGCCAAATAAACTCATTTGTGTTCCGCTTTGAAAATCCGCACAGCTTGGTTATTAGGGTGATGGAGTATGATTTCTTCGGATATCCGGAAGATTATCTCACCCGCTATCGCGACCACATCGGCAGGGTAACAGTTGCAGATGTGCAGCGGGTGGCGCAAAAATATTTGCACCCTCAACACCAAGCGATAATTTTAGTGGGAGAGATAGATGAGGAAACCATCGCGAATTTAGCGCGCGGCAGGGAAGTGAAAAATATTAATCCGCAGGATTTGCTGTAAGAGGTGAGGTAAATTGCCGTATGGCAAAAGTACCGGCGGAGTACTCGGCGTAGGTTCCAAAATTTCCCCAATCGCCAACAACTAGGATATCCCCCTGGGCACATTGATGGTGCCAGCTATGATGGAAATGGCCGCAGACTAACGCAGCGCACCCCATCTCAGCACGTTGCTGCATAGCAGCTATAATCTCTTTCTGGGGGATGGGTAAGGCAGTAGACATTTTGGAGCATGTTGTTGCTGGAGAGTTATTTTTGTTTATCTGCTTGCGTAAGCGCTGTTTTTTGCTCCAATTCCCGAGCAGTGCGGCAATGTCCCACAGTAGATCTGGATGGATAATTCTGGCTAATATTTTCGCGCCCTGACTGCGAAAGAACTTGCGCAACCACAGGTAGGTGCGCTTGGGCTTGATGAGATCGCCATGTTCTACCCAGATGTGTGTTTCATCGAGGGTTATGCAGGCGCCGTCTGGAATAATCTTGGCACCAAGGGTAGTGGAGAAAAATGGCCCAACATTAAAGTCATGGTTCCCTTCTACCATCACAATCTTGGTTCCATTCTGCTTAAGGGCGTGGAGTTCGTGGAGTAATGGCAGATATGCACTGTAGACACAATGCCGATATCCAAGCCAAAACTCGAAAATATCTCCAAGTAGAATCAGCGTGCGAATCTTGCCGCGATTCTGTGTTAGAAACTTAAGGAGTTGTATATAGTTTTCATCTGAGGGGTTTTTCAGATGTGCATCAGCAATAAATATATCCTTCATGGCGCACAATATAGCAACAGTGTTAACTTCTGAGCAACAACTGTTCGATTCGGCAGGGTGTATTATGTGCAAGAAGACGCATTAAGTGGAGAAACCTTTGAGCCAATCTGCTTCCACAACCGGTTTTCCATCTTCCACGCAGGAAGAGATGAAGCCCCGCCTGTTGCTGCATGCGTGTTGTGCTCCGTGCAGTTCTGCGGTGGTGGAACGACTTACAGCCAACTACGCCATCACTATCTACTTCTATAACCCCAATATCCATCCATACGCGGAATATGTTAAACGCCGAGACGAGCTACAAAACTGGTGTGACAACATTGCCGCAGTTCCCTGCGTGGTTGCTGCGTATGTTCCCGAGCAGTGGATGGAGCAGGTCAGAGGACTGGAGCAAGAGCCGGAGCGCGGTAGGCGCTGTAACCGTTGTTTTCGTTTGCGCCTGCAGCATGCTGCCAAGTATGCAAGCGTGCATGGTTACGATCTGTTCAGCACTGTTCTTTCTATCTCCCCCCACAAGCGCCACACTCATATCAATCGGCTCGGAGTGGCACTCGGACGCTGTTACGGGGTAGAGTTCTATGCGGCCAATTTTAAGAAACACAACGGATACAAGCGCAGTGTGGAGATCTCCCGCGAACTCAATTTTTATCGTCAGAACTACTGTGGGTGTGTATTCTCGGCAACCCCACGCAGATGAGCATTGCTAAGCATCAGCGTCAAAATAATCCCAATTGATGTTAGGTTTGATTGGGTGTAGAGGAGCTACATGAGCGGTGAAGCGATAGCCCAGAGAATTGTGCGTGGCCGGCTGGTAATTCAACTGCTTGCTGCTGTTGTAATAGGGTTTGTTTCTGGCCTGCTTGCGGTGGCATTTCGTTTTTTGCTTTTGCAAGGCACTGAAGTGATTTGGGGGGCGCCATATAACCTTGTTGCCGCAGCCCAGGGTCTGCCTGCGTATGCTGTGGTGAGTATCCCCGTTGGCGCTGGTCTGTTTCTGGGGCTGATCCTCTATCCCCGCGCTCCTGAAACTCGTGGCGCTGGAGTGGCAGACGTGATTGAGGCGATGGTAGAGCGGGGGGGAGATATTCACCACCGCACTACGTTTTATAAGATGCTCGCCACCTTAGTCTCCTTAAGCTGTGGAGCTTCAGTCGGGCGTGAAGGTCCTATGGTTCACATCGGAGCGTCTATAGGCTCAGCGGTGGCGCGGCTGCTACGGGTGGCACAGGAGTGGAAGATTGTATTTCTCGCCTGTGGTGCTGCCGGAGCAATCGCTGCTACCTTTAATGCCCCCATGGCAGGGATGTTGTTTGCCGCCGAGATTATCCTGATTGACTTTCAAGTAGGGTATTTAAGTCAGATCGCGGTTTCAGCTATTACCGCGACCGTAGTTTCCCATCAATTCCTTGGGGACCTCCCCACCTTCGATGTCCCATCGGTGTCGTTAGTGCACTACTGGGAGATCCCTGTGTTCCTGCTCTTGGGCCTGCTTGCGGGAGCGCTCTCTATCGTACTTATAAAACTTATCAGTCGAGTGGAAGATAGCTTTAACGCAGGCAAAGTTCCGCTGCAGTTTCGCCCTGCAGTTGGGGGGTTTATCCTCGGTGCGGTGGCGCTGTGGTGCCCACATGTGCTCGGGGTGGGGTATTTCACTATCAACCAAGCGCTAGGTACTGAGTTGATCCCTGCTTTGATAGTAACCATCTTGATAGCCAAATTTATCGCAACGGCGTGCTGTGTAGGATCTGGTTTTTCCGGTGGGATTATTGCCCCTTCTCTGTTTTTGGGGGCGCTCATAGGAAGTTTATGTGGCTTGGGAGTACAGATACTAGCACCGGGACAGGTTGACCCAACATCGGCCACCTTGTATGCCATGGTGGGAATGGCAGCTATGTTCAGCGGCACGACCTTGGCACCTATCACAGCGATGTTTACCATCTTTGAACTGACCTATAATTTCGAAATTATTCTCCCTTTAATGGTTGGATGTATCGCAAGCCTGACTGTAGTGCAGACCGGGTACGGCATCTCCATATACGAAACCAGCCTAGTGCGCAAAGGGGTGAGCATTGTGCGCGGACGCGATGTCAATCTGCTCAGGTCCCTGAAGGTGGCTAGCTACATGGAGTCCGATTTTGAGAGCATCAGCCAAAGTCTCCCTTTGAAGCAGGTGGTTACAATGGCGCAGGAGAGCGAATATCCCCACTTTGTAGTGCACGATAAGGATAAGCTGATGGTTGGGATGTTGTCCATGCACGATCTGAAAAACTGTCTTGGCGAGATGGGGGAGTTGGCATATCTGGTTCTTGCCTCAGAGATAATGACGCGCGATGTTATCACCATCACCCCTGATGACAACCTGGAAAAGGCTTTTGAGCTATTCCAAGGGAAGAACATCTCAACCTTACCGGTTGTGAGCGTGTACTCTCCCCGTAGGGTTAAGGGGGTGCTTAAAAAAAGTGAGCTCATCCGCGCGTATAGTAGAAATGTGCTCAGGTTTGATGTACAGTGAAAGGCTTTACGCTACACGATACGCTAGGTGCAGTTTTAACTCCTGATGCACCCTTGCATCAGGGCACCGCGCATGGAGGTGTCAGATTATGTACGAAGATCGCTCCCGCGAATACAGTACCGAGTTACTGAGGCGGATTGCGCCGGAAGATACGGTGTTGATTGTCACCCACGACAATCCGGATCCGGATGCTCTTGCCAGTGCCTACGCGCTGAGTTATTTATTTGAAATGGCGCGAGGGGTCAAAGCCGTGATTGCGTGTGGTGGGGTGGTCGGGCGGCGCGAAAACCGCACCTTGATTGAAAAGGCTGAGATCTCTATTGAACAGATTGAAAAGCTGGACCCAACCGAATTTGATCATGTGTGTATGGTTGATGCACAGCCGGGAACCGGGAACAGTAGCATCAGTCCGGAATGCATTTTTGATGTGATTATTGACCACCACCCGATACGCAACGAAGTCCCCTCCGCAGATATGATCTATGATGTGCGTCCAGATTACGGTGCCTGTGCTACGATTTTGTTTGAATACTTGCAGGCGCAGGAGATCCGTCTGAGCACAAGGCTGGCAACGGCGATGTTCTACGCTATCCGCTCTGAAACGCAGGATCTCGGGCGGGAATGGGTAGCTCCGGACCGCCGCGCGTATCTTGAGCTTTTATCCCTGAGCAACAACAGGATTTTGTTTGAGATCTCTCAAGCTAAAGTACCGCGTAGTTACTTTGCCAGCTTTGATAAAGCGTTGCGGACGGCACGCATGTACAACGATATCCTTATATTCAATCTGTATAACATTGATCACTCCGATATCGTGGCAGAGATGGCCGACTTTCTGTTGCGCACTGAGGGGGTGGGGCTGGTTCTGGGACTTGGGTGTATCAAAAAAGGGGAAGTGCTTTCGTTACGTACCGACCGTGAAGATATTTATGCCGGGAAGGTTATCCGAGGTTTGCTTGACGGGTTAGGTACTGCTGGCGGACACGGCATGATTGCTGGCGGACAAATAAAAGGGGTTAGTGACACACGTGAAGCACAGGCAGAGCTGGAACAAAAACTAACATCCCGCCTGTTGAAGATGTTTGAGTATGAAAACGTTGAGGGGCAGGCGCTCATTTAGGGCTTCCTGCAGAGCTATATTGCAGTTTTTTTTACACATATCCTAACCTTTCCTTATAGCTCGGGCTTGCCCCGAGGTGAGAATCGATACCATGCGTTTCCTCTGTTCTATGCTCTTTATACTCATCTGTTTCGCCGCCGTGGAGGCCAATGCCGAGGTTGAATTGTCTCGGCAGGGACACAGGCCCCATTTGATTAAAGAGGTTTACAATGTTGACGGTGCAGCATACTTGGCGCTGGACGATCTTCTCCCCGCCATAGGCCTTTCAGGCTATTGGCATTCAACGCAACATCTTTATTTCATAAACCTACCCCAAGGCCAGGCCAGTTTGTATCCTGGCGGCCCCTACATGAAGTACGGACAGCGATACGTCATGCTTGATCGCCCCGCGCGCTTTATTGATGGGCGCCTTCGGGTTGCAGAGCAGGTAGTGCTGAACCAACTCGCGGATCAGCTTCCTTACAACATCTATTATCGCAATCTAAAGGGGATAACTCACAATATCGATGAAGTGCCCACTGATCAAGATCAGTTTTTTTCCTTCCTGCTGCATAAGCAATTCTCCACCAATCGCCAGAATCTACGTGGCATAATGATTGATCCAGCGCACGGAGGCGATGATGTCGGCGTGATGGGGCTCAAGGGGATTAAGGAAAAAGATGTGGTCTTGGATGTAGCACTCGATTTGCGTCGGCATATAAAAATGCAACTCGGTATCCCCGTGCATTTGACCAGAAATGAAGATTACACCCTGCAAGACAGTGAGCGCCTGCAAGTTGCACGGGAAAATTCCGTTGATCTGTTGCTCCTGCTTCACGCCCAAGCGGGCCTGAGCGCGGAGCAAGAGGGGATACATCTATATGTACGTACTAACGAAGATATGGATTCTTTTGCATCGTTCAGTCAGGGAAGTAGCATGGCCTTGGCATTGCGCCTAAGGAGTGCGCTGCGTGAGGCCGGATTTAAGGTACACGAAGTGAGCAGCACCACGTTGTTGCCTTTACCACGCAGTGAGATACCTATAGTACTGGTAGAGCTTGGCTACTTAAGCAATGCACACGATGTGGAAAACCTCACCGATGCAGTACAGCGTCAGAGTTTGGCTGCTGCGTTACTAAAAGGGGTGCAGGATTTTCACCAAAACCTCGAAACCATGTGAGCTGAATTTTCATATGTTCAGCGCGGATCTGATAGATATCCTGGAACCACTGCTCTGAAATTGACTGGATCGCGTCTAAACAAACCAATCCCAATTCCGCAAAATGCCTCTGGTTAAGTGGCGATAGGAGATTTTAATGCAACAGAATGTACGTGAAGATGGACGTAGGGCAGATCAGCTGCGTCCTGTGAGTTTTGAAACTGGATTTACCTGCTATGCTGAAGGCTCTGCCCTGGTACGCGCAGGAAATACTGTAGTGTTATGTAATGCCTCAGTGGAGGAGAGGGTGCCTCCATTTATGCGCGGGGAAGGGCGTGGTTGGGTCACAGCAGAATACTCTATGTTGCCCCGTGCCACCCATACCCGCAACATGCGCGAATCAACTAAGGGAAAGGTTGGTGGACGCACCCATGAGATTCAGCGCCTCATCGGCCGTGCGCTACGTGCAGTGATAGATTTTGATCTTTTGGGAGAACGCACCATCCAGCTCGACTGCGATGTGCTCCAGGCTGATGGTGGTACTCGCACAGCAGCGATAAACGGCGCCTATGTAGCGCTGCAACTTGCGCTAGATTCTCTACTTAAACAGGGTGTACTTAAGCAGAGTCCACTAGTGGGCTCCGTAGCTGCAATCAGTACTGGTGTTGTGGACGGCATCTCTCTTCTTGATCTTGCCTATGTTGAAGATTCACGTGCTGATGTAGATATGAACTTTGTAGTAACCGGCTCTGGGCAATTTGTAGAAGTTCAGGGCACTGCAGAAAAACGTCCCTTCAGTGGAGCAGAGCTTGACTCCATGCGCAATCTTGCCCTCAAGGGGTGTGCTGAAATCAGTCAACTGCAACAGCTAGCGCTGGAGAAAGAATAATGGAGCTGATTGTAGCAACTACCAATCAGGGGAAGTTGTGTGAAATAAGAGCGCGCTTGCAAGATGCTGGTGTAAGGGTTGAGGGATTGGGTGCGCATCCAGAATGGATCCCTGCGGTGGAAGATGGAAATACCTTTGCACAGAACGCGCGCAAGAAAGCTGAGGCTATTGCGACCCAAAGTGGTAAGCTGTGCTTAGCGGATGATTCGGGCTTGGTTGTTGAGGCTCTCGGGGGGCGCCCAGGGATACATTCGGCGCGTTTTGCCCATGCCGAAGCCACCGATGCAGAAAACAATCGCTATCTGCTTGAATGCTTGCAGGGCGTTCCTGTATCTGAACGATCTGCCGCTTTTGTGTGTGTTATGGCGTTGTGCGCGCCCGACGGTGAGTGTTATCTGTTTGAAGGAGAGCTTCGCGGAACAATTTTGTTGGAGCCTGAAGGGAGTGGCGGGTTTGGCTATGACCCATTGTTCTGGCTCCCGCAACAGCAGAAAACGCTGGCTCAGCTTAGCATGAAAGAGAAAAACAGCATAAGTCATCGCGGCGCGGCTTTAGCGCAAGTAGTGGAATTTTTGCAACAATCTGTTTGACAATCCTAGTGATCTATATTCTAATTATAAAATGATGTGAGTATTACAATTGCAAATGACGAATGGGGATGGGTGTTAAAGATGGGTAAAATAGAGGCAATAAACACTGAAGCGTACGTTTTGATGCTTGAGGCACTTCCGACAGCATTTTTTTTTGTAGACGTTGAGACCACTGTACAAGTGTGGAACCATGCAGCCGCACGTCTTTCAGGTTTCACATCCGCTGCGGTTAAGGGAAAAACCTTGGAGCAGTCCGGTTTGAAGCCCGAGATTTGTGGGCAGCAACTGGAAACATCCAGCGCATCTATAGTACGCGACTACCTCCAAGCCAATGTAGCTAGTTCTCCTTCCGGTACGAAAGAACAGATGTTTTGTATTCATCTTGAAGGCTCCCTGGGGAAAGTAGATTTCATCTGTACCCCGGTTTATGCTGATTCTGGTGAGTTGCTGGGAGTTGTAGGCACCGCTCCGGGAGTGGAGAGCGCCTTTTGTAATACCCAATGTGCCAATTTAAGCTTATCTGCGGGCATATCTATTGCGGACGGAAGTCGCAGCAATGTTCTTGGTGCCGCAGCATTTTATGATGCGCTAAACCGTGACTGGCACCGCTATCAGCGCTATCAGAATATCTTTTCAATTTTGAGCCTCGAAGTGGATTACTATTCCCATTTTGAAGCTATTTACGGCGAAGCTGCTGCAGACGAAATGATTAACAAAGTTATTGCCAATATCGCTTTATCCCTGCGCCGCTCAGATATCATTGGGCAGGTTGGAGTAAGCCGTTTTATTGTTCTTCTGTCTAACTCTGACCGCAAATCAACTCTTAAGGTTGCCAACATGGTGTTAGACAATTTGCACCAGGAGACTTGCTTCGATCTTCCCTTCGTTATGAGCGCAAGTATCGGTGCCGTATCTGTTGAAGATAAACAGTCCTTAGATAAAACTCTGGAGCGGGCAGAAAATGCATTGCAACGTTCCATTGAAATGGGACGCAATCAGGTTACTTTCTGGGGTTAGGTCCGGGTATCGCGCAAACGCGCATTGACTTTTGCGCGCCAGAATGGTAAAAGCCCACTCCCTGATGCAGCACAGAAGGTGCGGTATTAAGAAGATTGAAGCGCTTAAACTTTATTTTCCGTTTCAGGCGGGATCTGGTGTTTTTATTTAAATTGATCATTGAAAGGAACACGCTCCATGGAAAAGACATTTGCAATTATAAAGCCCGACGCTTTTGCGGCAGGATACGCAGGCAAAATCTTGGATCGCATCTATGCAGAAGGATTCAAGGTTTTGGGGCTCAAGAAAATATATCTTAGTAAAGTTGAAGCTGAGGGGTTTTACTATGTGCATAAAGAGCGTCCCTTTTTTGGTGAACTTACCGATTTTATGAGTAGTGGGCCCTGCATAGTTATGGCTTTAGAAGCAGAGAACGCAATCATGAAGTGGCGCGACCTGATGGGTGCAACAAACCCTGCCGAGGCAGCGGAAGGTACTCTGCGGCGTGAGTTCGGTGCTTCCATAGGAGAAAATGCTACCCACGGCTCTGATGCTCCTGAAACTGCAGCGTTTGAGCTTGGATATTTCTTCTCCGGTATGGAGCTGCTGTAATCAGTCAGCTCAATCGTGCTTGAGGATTAAGGGCCCTTCGGATACAATCCGTGGGGCTTTTTTTTTCCTGCTTCGGTGTTGTTGAGTGGTATATCCGTGCAGGTTTTACCACTTCAGTGAGATAGTGAAATTATAGCAATGGGTGACACAAAAGTAGATTTGCGCGGCCTTACATCCGCCGATCTGATAGATTTTTTAGCTGGGTTGGGTAAAGAGCGCTTTCGCAGCAAGCAGTTGATGAGCTGGATGTATAAAAAGAATGTGTCTGACTTCAGTCAGATGACTGATTTATCCAAAGATCTGCGTGCGGAACTGAAACAGCGTGCGTACATTTCAGATTGGACTCCGGAGGCTGAAGAGGTTAGCACCGATGGAACGCGGAAATACCTGTTTCGCCTTGCGGATAATGAGAGCATCGAGACTGTCCTCATCCCCATGGAGGGCGGACGTTCCACCCTGTGTATCTCTTCTCAGGTGGGATGTGCCATGCAGTGTGATTTTTGCCTCACCGGAACATTTGGGCTGAAACGCAACCTCACCACGGCAGAAATTGTCAATCAGGTATGTGCGGTGCGGCGCGAACACCATATCAACAACATCGTGGTGATGGGGATGGGAGAGCCGCTGCATAACTTGGACAATATGGTGCGCGCCCTTGAGATCCTCTACGATCCCGCCGGAATGGACTACAGCTCGCGTAAAATAACCCTTTCTACTTGCGGACTGGTGCCGCAGATGGAGGAGTTGGGGCGCCGTATCAACGTAAACCTTGCAGTTTCTCTCAACGCTTCCAACGACGAAGTGCGTAGCCGTCTGATGCCGGTAAATAAACGCTATCCTTTGCGCGAGCTTATTCAGGCATGTCGTGATTTTCCTCTCCACGGTAAGCGCCGCATAACCTTTGAATATATTCTCATCCGTGATCTAAACGATTCCATTGCAGATGCTCGCCGCTTGGTGATGTTACTCCACGGGGTAAAGGCAAAGGTTAACCTGATCCCGTTCAACGAGCACGAAGGTTCTGGGTACCAAAGCCCTACGGAGGAGAGTATTAACGCATTTCAGAGCTTTTTGCTGCAGCGCAACATTGTAGCTATCCGTCGGGCAAGTAAAGGGCAGGATATCTCGGCAGCCTGTGGCCAACTTAAGGGTAAGCTGGAACCTCAACCTCACAACACCAAGTGTATTGAAAGGACAGAGTAGATGACGCAACCGGTGCTAGGCGTAATAGGCGGGAGTGGTTTGTACGAACTACAAGGGCTGCAGCATGTTGAAGAGGTGCGGCTCCAAACCCCCTTTGGTGAACCCTCAGATGCATATATTACGGGTACTTTGGGTGAGGTGAAGCTGGTGTTCCTCCCACGCCATGGACGTGGACACCGCTACCTCCCTTCTGAGGTGCCGTACCGCGCTAATATCTACGGCATGAAGATGCTTGGAGTTGAGCAAATAATTTCAGTTTCTGCCGTTGGAAGTATGCAGGAAGAGATCGTCCCTGGACATATTGTCCTCCCAGATCAGTTCATCGATCGCACTACCGGGAAGCGCGACAACACCTTCTTTGGTGCAGGTATCGTTGGGCATGTGCAGTTTGGCGACCCTATTTGCTCCAAGTTGAGACAGAACTTGGCTGTGGCAGCTAAAAAAGTGGGTGCGACGGTACACCCCGAAGGAACCTACATCTGTATTGAAGGACCTACTTTTTCAACCCGCGCGGAGTCTAATTTGTTTCGTAGTTGGGGGGTGGATATTATCGGCATGACTAATCTTCCCGAAGCGCGTCTGGCGCGTGAGGCGGAGATATGCTATGCCACCGTGGCTTTAGCTACCGACTACGACTGCTGGAACGAGGCTCACGCTGATGTGTCAGTAGAAGCGGTGGTGGCGATTATGCACGAAAATATTGAGATGGCAAAAAAGATTATCGCCGCAACAGTAGAGAACATAAGTGGTGCTAGAACCTGCGCGTGCACCAATGCTGCGCAACACTGTGTTATGACCTCTCCAGCTCAGTTTAACCCTGCAACGCGCACAAAGCTTGACCTGATTATTGGCAAGTATTTTAAGGAATAGGGCGGACATGAGTATTTTAGCCGTTGGTTCTATTGCGTTTGACAGTGTGGAAACCCCTTTTGGCAAGGCTGAGGACGTGTTGGGCGGTTCGGCCACCTACTTTTCCGTTGCAGCTAGTTTTTTTACTTCCGTCAATTTGGTAGCAGTAGTGGGGGAAGATTTTCCTGCTGAACACCTTGAATTTCTGCAACAACGTTGGATCAATACCGCTGGGGTAACGCGCACTTCAGGTAGAACCTTTCGCTGGAAGGGTTCGTATGGCTTTGATCTCAACGAAGCCACTACACTGGATACTCAGCTTAATGTGCTGACAGATTTTGATCCACAGATACCAGAGCACTACCGCGATGCCAAATATGTGTTTCTTGGCAATATTGATCCGGAATTGCAGTTAAAGGTACTAACGCAGGTGGTACGGCCACAGATTGTTGCGTGCGATAGCATGAATTTCTGGATTGAAGGGAAACGTGACGCGCTACTCAATACTTTGAAGTACGTAGACATTCTCCTGATCAATGAGGCGGAGGTACGCCAGCTGGCGCAGGAACCCAACATGGTGAAAGCGGCACATAAGGTGCTTGCAATGGGTCCAACTACTCTGGTGGTAAAACAAGGTGAATACGGCTCAGTTATGTTTACTGCTCATAGTGTGTTTTCCGCTCCGGCATATCCGCTTGAGTCGGTCTTTGATCCCACCGGAGCAGGAGACTCATTTGCCGGCGGATTTATGGGGTACTTGAGCAGTACCAATAATGTGTCAGATGAAGCTGTGCGTCAGGCTATTGTGTTTGGCAGTGTTTTGGCATCGTTTAACGTAGAAGAGTTCAGCTTGGAGCGCATGCGCTCTCTGGACATTGAACAGATACGCCATCGGTATCGTAAGTTTCAGCTGCTCACCGAATTTAAAGGGGTGGATTAACCCTAGGAACTGGAGAGAACCATGCTCAGAATGCTTACTTTGTTTGTTGTAATCTGTTGTATCTCTGGTTGCGCTGTTGCAGGGCCTTCTAAAGAGGATATGGCAAAATCCCACTATCATATGGGGCAGTCCTATATGGCAACGCGCGACTACAGCAGTGCATTGCAGGAATTGCGCGAAGGGGTACGCTTGCAGCCGCGCAATCCTGATATACACAACCTTCTCGCCCAGGCATACCAGCACAAGGCGGCATTTGAGCAAGCAGAAACCCATTATTTAAAAGCGCTTGAGTTAAAACCGGACGACCCCTACATTCAGAACAATCTGGCTGCGCTATATTTGGATATGCAACGCTGGGATGAAGCTGCAACCTATTTTCGCAAGGCGGCAGATAACCTGGTATTCAGGTATCCTGTACGTGCATTGACCGGTTTAGGGTTGGCATATCATCGTGGAGGAGAATATACCCAAGCGGTAATGGCGTATAAAGAAGCACTCAAGCAGTTCCCCGACGATCTGACAGTGCTGCGCCTGTTGGGACAGAATTACGTAAAGATGGAGAAGTTATCCCTTGCGCAGCAAGTCTTTGAGCGTGTGCTGGAGATAGATCCTTTGGATAATGTTGTGCGCTTTGAGTACGCGCAAACCCTGCTTAAACAAGAGGAAAACGATAGGGCACGAGAAGAGTTTCGCGAAATTGCTAACCGCGAAGATCAAACCAGTTTGGGCAAAGAAGCGCGCGAGTACCTGAAGATGCTCGAGGAATAAAAGCTGTGTATGCAGCGGGTTGTAAGCTACATTTAGAGAAACCTTCCCATTCTTGACTTCAGCATAGCCGGTGCTATTCTCAGAGC
Organism: Desulfuromonadaceae bacterium; assembly: GCA_034007015.1. Classification (GTDB taxonomy): domain Bacteria; phylum Desulfobacterota; class Desulfuromonadia; order Desulfuromonadales; family Desulfuromonadaceae; genus JAIVHC01. The sequence goes on along the minus strand of JAVERS010000001.1, from coordinate 114,871 downwards.
ATGGAAACTATGCTCGCATTAGGCAGGTAGAATAAACTCGTGCGGATTGATGTATACTCTAGTGCTAGAGCCCAAAACATGCAGAATAAAAAATCGATACTGGTGGTTGACGATGAGGAGAATAGCAGGCACTCCTTAGAGAAGTTGCTTGAACGGGAAGGCTATATGGTGGATTGCGCTGCCGATGGATACGAAGCGCTGGAAAAACTTCAATGCCAACATGTCGACTTCGTATTGAGTGATATACGGATGCCGGGGTTAGATGGAATAGGTTTGCTAAAGAAGATTAAAGCAAAATACCCTGATATCTATGTTATAATCGTGACCGCGCATGGCGAGGTGGACATGTATCTAGAGTCCGCCAATCTGGGGGCGTATGATTTTGTGCATAAACCAATTAAGTTTGAAGAGTTGAGGCTGGTATTGAAAAAGTTAGCCGTGGTTGGTGATTAGTTGTTTTTCTCTTTAGGAGGTTTGTTATGAAGAATTTTAAGACCATTTTGTTCGCCACCGATTTTTCCGAATGTTCCGCTAAGGCCTTTGAGTATGCGTATGCTCTTTGTAAAGCGGCCGGGGCACGTCTTGAGATTATCCACACCATTAGTGAGCCTGTGGATTTACGTGGATTCTACGTTCCACATGTGTCCTTTGACGCCCTCTCTAAAGAGATAGAAGCCAGCGCCAAGAAGATGCTGGAAGAGTTCTGTGCAGAGAATTTAACTGAAGCGGACAACTATGGCACTCTGGTGATCTCTGGAGTTCCACACGAAGAAATTATCCAACAGGCGAAAAATGTTGGGGCCGATATTATTGTGATGGGTACCCATGGGCGCAGTGGCCTTGATCATGTTCTTTTTGGCAGTACTACAGAAAAAGTGATCCGAAAGTCGGCTATTCCGATACTTTCAGTGCCTCTGCGTAAATAGGCACTTTTCTTCAGACTACGTAGAATCAGCAGATTTGGGGCAAGCCATAAAAAGGGCTTGCCCTTTTTCTATGTATCTTTGATAGGGTTGCGGTAGGGTTAAAGAGAATGCAAAAACTATCCATGCAAGAAAAAATTGTTGTCATAGATGATGAACTTGCCGTTCTGGAATTGTGTAGGATCATTCTCGAGAGTAGGGGGTACGAGGTAAGAGTTGCGAGCAGCGGAGATGAGGGGTTGCGTCTGATCGAGAGTTTTAAGCCTGCGCTAATCCTGCTTGACTATATGATGCCTGGGATGGACGGTATGGAGGTGCTCCGCAAGGTAAAAACCACCTACAAAGATATTTATGTCGTGATGTTTACCGGTAAAGGGAGCGAGCCGGTAGCTGTTGAAGTTATGAAAGCCGGAGCAAGTGACTACATTCTAAAGCCGTTTAACAATAAAGATCTATTTGATCGCATTGAAAATGTTCTCCATATTCGTCGCATTGAGATGGTTAATCGGCGCCTTAAGCAGGAGCGCGAGGAGCTGCAACATGAAATTCAACTGTGGAATCGTGAACTCGAGTTTCGGGTGCGGAAGAAAACGCGAGAGTTAAGGCAGGCAAATCGTGAGGTGATTCAGGCAGAAAAGCTTGTAACCGTTGGCCAGCTGGCAGCAGGGATGGCGCATGAGATCCGTAACCCGCTCAACTCTATCGCTCTGACTGCGCAGTTGCTCCAGTCGGAGTGCGACGAAGAAACAGATCAGACGGCTTTAGGGTATGCGCAGAGCATCCTATTTGAAGTGGAGCGCATCGATACCATTTTGCGCAAATTGCTCGGTGCAAGCAAACATAAATCCTGTGGTGAGTCTGGCCTGGTATGTCTACAGAGTTGTATTGAATCAGCACTAGAGCTATTTCGCGAACAGATTAAACATCAGAAAGTTAATCTAGATCTTAATCTGCATCCAGCCCCAGTATATATTATGTCTATGGAGGGGGAAGTTGAGCAGATCTTTACCAATCTGATTAGTAACGCCCTGCACGAAATGCCAAACTCGGGTACCTTGAGTATCGATTTAGAGGTAGAACAGGGCATTGCTCTAGTTCATGTTGGAGATACAGGGTCCGGAATCCCAGAGGATAACCTGGTTAAAATTTTTGATCCTTTCTATACCACCAAGAGTGCCGGAACCGGTTTTGGCCTTTCGGTTGTGTTACGTGTAGTTAAAAGTTGTAACGGTAACATACGGGTTGAAAGTGAACCTGGCAGAGGGGCGAATTTCTACATGAAATTTCCTCTTCCCCATGAGTGTGCTGCAGATATGGATATGAAGTAGATCTTGATTTAGACTCAGCACTACATCAACCATGGAATAATTTATTTCACATGCGCATTCAAAGATTGAGCATGAAGCTATCATAGGGGTTGTGGTCAGTGGTGCAGAACATATACACTGCAGCACAATTGTTCTACCGGCTAGGTATAAGGTAAGGTGCTTGTCTACGACCAAGTGCTTTAACGCCTGCGTAGAATATACTAGCCCCCCCAAACCACATAATTAAATCTGACTATGAATCCATTTATCTCCATAGCGGAGCGTGTAACAGGAGCAGTGTTTTTGAAGAAAACCTATATTGAAGATATTCGCGAACGCGATCCCATCAACAGCGTCTTTCTGGTGCGGGATAAAAATATGGCTATGGCCAAAAATGGCAAGCCGTATATGAACCTGAAACTGATGGATCGCAGTGGCGAAGTTGACGGACGAATCTGGGATAGGGTGGATGAACTCACGACCCAATTCGATAAAGACGATTTTGTCCACGTCAGGGGGAAAGCCAATCTCTTCATGGGGAAAATGCAGTTTATCATTAACACCATTGAGCGCATAGATGAGCACCAGGTTGAGTTGGGTGATTTCCTCCCGGTAAGTGCCAATGACCCACAGGAGATGCTGACAGAACTGCGGGGAATAATTGCTCACATAACAGATCCAGATTACCGCCGCCTCCTTGAAGCGTTTAGCGCTGACACTGAGTTTATCCGCTTGTTTATTAAGGCACCGGCGGCGAAGTCTATGCACCATGTGTATCTTGGGGGGTTGCTAGAGCACTCTCTATGCGTCGCGCGTTTGGCTCAAGATGTGAGTGCACGCTATGCACGTATCGATCGCGACCTTCTGGTGTGCAGCGCACTGTTGCACGATATTGGTAAGGTTGCAGAGTTGCGTTATGCGCGCAGTTTTGATTATACCGACGCTGGGAAGCTCATTGGGCATATCGTCATGGGAGTTGAAATGCTGGAGGAGAAGATCAAGAGCTGTCCTGGATTCCCAGTACAAAAGGCGATGCTCCTCAAGCACATGCTCCTTTCCCATCATGGCCAGTATGATTACGGCTCACCCAAACGACCCAAGACCCTTGAGGCTGTAGTGCTGAACTTTGTGGATGATATGGATGCGAAGATCAACGGTATAGGGTTACACATCGACAGCGAGCAGCATAACCCCTCTGACTGGACCTCATACCACCGGTTATTTGATCGCTACTTCTACGCTCCTGCACACGAAAAAAAAATAGAGGCTGAGGGGTACCCGCCTTCAGCTACGAAACCTGAAATAGAGGTTGCACCATCACCTCCAACACAGCGCGTGAAAAAAGAATCTACCCCCACTAACCAGAACATACGCAATAAAAGATATCAGGAGCCCCTGCGCACTTCCCTTGGCGACCAGCTTAGTGGCGCAACCCTGGATCTGTTTGAACGCAGAGAGGATGAAGAACATGATCATTAAGACCCTGCCTGTTGGCCCTTTGCAAGTAAATTGCTATATCGTGGCATGCCCGCGCACTAAGAAAGCGCTGATTATCGATCCGGGCGACGAAGCTGAACATATCCTCCGCGTGATTGAACAGGAAGGGGTAGAACCAAAAATGCTAGTAAATACTCATGCCCATTTCGATCATGTCGGGGGCAATAGCGCTATTATAGAAAAAACCGGGATCGAGTTTTGTATCCACAAAGACGATCTCCCTTTGCTGCAGCAGGCTTCACGTCAGGCAGCGAGTTATGGATTGCCCGCAGTGGATTCGCCCGCTCCGAGTCGGTTGCTCCACAATGGTGATTTGCTGGAGATTGGTGACTTAAGTTTTGAGGTGATCCATACACCGGGGCACTCTCCCGGCGGTATCTGTCTGTACGGAGAAGGGCACCTTTTCTCTGGAGACACCCTGTTTGCCGGTTCTATAGGGCGCACTGATCTTCCCGGTGGAGATATGCAGCAACTGCTCGGACATATCCGCTCCCAGCTTATGGTTTTGCCTGCATCTACCGTGGTGCACCCGGGACATGGACCCGAATCTACCATTGGTGCCGAGCAAAGCTCCAATCCGTTTGTCAATGGCGACTACGTTTGATGCTGTTGTTAAATGTGTTAATCCGAATCCGCATTATCGACTGGGAAGGTAAGATATGGCAACGCTGAAGGGGAAACAGATTGTTCTAGGAGTGTGTGGAGGAATTGCGGCATATAAAGCGGTAGAACTCCTGCGTTTGCTCACAAAAGCAGGGGCTGAGGTCTCAGTAGTGATGACCGCAAATGCATGTGAGTTTGTTACACCACTGACGTTTCAGACTCTGTCGAATAATTCCGTACATACGCACATGTTTGATCTATATCAGGAAAAAGAGATTGGGCATATTTCTCTCGCGGATAAGGCCGATTTGTGTATAGTTGCCCCAGCAACTGCGAACATCATCGGTAAGCTCAGCGGCGGGATTGCGGACGACCTGTTGAGCACAACCCTGATGGCTACCAAGGCTCCAGTGGTTCTGGCTCCTTCTATGAATGTCAATATGTACGAAAGTGCGGCTCTGCAGCACAACTTGCAGGTTTTATCCCAGCGCGGTTTTCATCTCATTGAGCCAGATGTTGGTGCCCTCGCATGTGGTTGGGATGGAAAAGGGAAGTTGCCGGCACCGGAACATATTCTTGCGTGGATTAAACGGATAGCAACTAGTGCCGATCTGGCTGGAGAGCGGGTTTTGATTAGCGCCGGCCCTACGCGTGAAGAGATCGACCCAGTGCGCTATATCTCGAATTACTCCTCTGGTAAGATGGGGTACGCCATCGCGCGTGCGGCATGGGAGCGTGGAGCTGAAGTGGTGTTGGTGAGTGGCCCAACAGCGCTGGAAGCACCGATTGGGGTTCGGCGCATATCTGTGACAAGTGCTAGGGAGATGCATGCAGCAATGATGCATGAACTGCCCGAAGCAACTGTGGTGATCAAGTCAGCAGCTGTCGCCGATTATCGCCCCTGTAACGCGGCAGGACAGAAAATAAAAAAGAATCACGTGTGCATGAGTATTGAGTTGGAGCCCAATCCGGACATCCTAGCGCAGATTGGGGCGCAGAAAACATGTCAAATTGTGGTCGGATTTGCGGCAGAAACCCACGATCTTCTCCGTCACGCCCAAGAGAAATTGCAACGCAAAAACTTGGATATTCTGGTCGCCAACGATGTTACTGCTCCGGGAGCGGGCTTCGACGTTGAAACCAATATCGTTAAGTTTCTGCACGCAGATGGCACAGTAGAAGATATGCCCCAACAGAGCAAGGCAGAGGTTGCGCATGCTCTGTTGGATCGGATTAGCATCCGTCTTGCGCGGCGTACGCTTTGATGTGGAGACGGGTAAGGCACTTTTGCATACATTAAATATTATGTAGCGGATTGGTGACATTGGAGCGAAAATGCTCTTTGATGTCGTCAAGAACTGGAACACTGAGCTCAGAAGAGAGACGCCCATCCTGCCACAGACTCTTTAGACTAGCGCGCATTTTATGTGCAGTTTGCAGGGCACGTTCTCCGGTGGGGTCGGCATTAAAATATGAACTGTTTGGGTCGGAGAGGACGCTAAAACTCGCTGCCAGCGCCAGATCCAGATATTCTTGGCGCTCAACTTCTTCAAGCTTCCACACCGAACGTTCATCTAGATGCTTTAGAATGCGCTGCCAGCGCTGGATACGGCTGATGAGCAACATGGAGTTGAACATACGTTTGTTGGTGCCAAAAGAGAACAGGGTTCGCACCAGCACGCGCCGAAGCAGCTTGTCGTTTTCGCTGAAATCGTGGTGTGCAAGTTCTTTGGCTTGAATCCAGGTCTGCGGATCAATACGTGCTTCAAAACGTAACTCCCAATAGGCATGGTTGAGAAAAACCGTATTGTAACTGCGCACCATTTCGTACGGTACCATGAAGCCGTGCGCAATGGTGTCCGCACCCAGGTGGGCAATGTAGCCGTAGGCGCATGCGCGCTGCGCATCAGTTTTGGCCTCGTGCAGAACTTTGTTGCCCATGTTCCAACTGTGGCAGTGTTTTAAGTAGTGGGTGTATTTTTTCCCTAGAGTGATATCGGCACTAATACAGCCGTAGAGAAAGTCGTTTGGAAATGCATTAAGCACTGCCGCTACATGCGCGGGTAAATGCGCCGCTTGTGCCAAGATACTGTTACCCAGTTGCAGATGTACTCCAAATCCCCATGCCCATACATCAGTCGGGATGAGGCACAAACACATACAGTAAAGCATTGTTATCCACTTACACATACATAAACCTTCCGCACCATTTTTTGTGGCACTTAAACTTTCACATAATACTTTTTCTAAGATAAAGCCATACGTAGACGGATGTAAAGGATATGGTCGATAATCGGACGCAACTTATACAGCGCGCACGTGCAAGTGCCGCGTCTGCACTACAGGACCTGCAGCGTTGGGGGGTTGAAGAGCTCTATTTTGATTCTAACCCACAGCAAGCTATACCCCTGTGCGTCAATCTAGATCCCGCTACGGCAGCGACAACTCCGTGCCGTGCAGAATCGCTCGAAGAGATTCGCGCAGACCTGGGTGAATGCCAACGGTGCCCCCTAGGGCGCACACGTACCAACTTGGTGTTTGGGCGGGGAAATCCCAAAGCAAGTCTGGTGTTTGTGGGAGAAGGGCCGGGGCGCAACGAGGATGAACAAGGTGAGCCGTTTGTAGGTGAAGCAGGACTGTTGCTAGATAGAATTCTGTTTGCCATGGAGCTTGAGCGTAACGATGTCTATATCTGCAATGTTATCAAGTGCCGCGCCCCACAGAATCGCAACCCAGAAGCCGAAGAGATTGCTGCATGCGAGCCTTTTCTGAAACGCCAGCTTGACGCCATCAATCCGAGCATATTGGTTGCACTAGGAAAATTTGCCGCACAAACCCTGTTGCAGGATAAAACTCCCATCGGTAACTTGCGTGGTGAGTGGCGCACCTACAACGGTATCGACCTTATGCCCACATTCCATCCGGCATACCTACTCCGCAATCCAAAGTGTAAACGTGAGTTGTGGCGCGATATGAAACAGGTGACGCAGCGCCTACGCAGTCAGACAGAGTAGACGGTGGAACTATTCCCCGAATTTTGACAATAAAAATTTATCCCCTAAGCGGTACTCGCAATGCACTCTATCTCTATTTTTGCTTTTTTAGGTAGCGCGGCAACCTGAATACATGCGCGCGCAGGCGCTGGGGAACCGATATATTCAGCGTAGATCTCATTGACTACATTAAAATCATCCATGTCGGTTAGGTAGATAGTGGTTTTTAACACATGCTCAAAGGTGAGCCCTGCGGCGGCAAGCACCTCTTTCATGTTTTGCATCACCTGATGAGTCTGCCCCTTTATGGAGGGAGCGGAAAGTTCCCCAGTATGTGGATTGACAGGGATCTGACCGGAACAGAACACCAGGTTTCCGCTCTTGATTGCCTGTGAATAGGGGCCAATGGCTTGGGGGGCTGATTTAGCAGTGATTTCAGTTTTCATAAAAAAGTTATCCTCCATTGCATCTGTATTGCTTGTGTTTAAGGGTTTTTTATCTTTTTACCCGTCTAAATGGGCAGATTTTATTCCGCAGGAGATGGTACATTTAACACTCTTTAAGTATACACGATAACGGCTGCAATAGAATCGCGTTTTTGTTGTAGCGACACACAAACAGGCTTACGCTATACAAAAAAGTTAATATAAACATTTTTTCTCTACGAAAAAGCACCATATCTGCAGGTAGTTAGTAGATAAGCTTCTACCTCAATATGCACTAATGGGGGAACGGAGATTTGGCAATGGGAGAGAGATATAACCCTGCACGAGTTTCTGCACATGGTGGGCACAGCGGACAGTTTTGTCTCCATGCTCAGGACGATCTGGAGGAGATAGTGCAGGAATACATCAGGCAGAAGTTTGCTTGGGTTGGAATAACCGAACATATGCCCCCAGTGCACAACCAGTACCGCTATGCCGATGAATGTCAGGCGGGCATCAGCAGTGCCGCTTTGCGGGAGCAGTTTGGGCACTATGTTGAGACTGCGCATCGTCTTAAAAAGCAATATCGTAATGAAATTACCCTTTTGGTGGGGATGGAAACGGAATGTTATCCTGGTGCGTTTGAGAGTGCTTTAGAGTTGCAGCGCCGATACGCTCTAGACTATATTGTCGGCTCCGTGCACCATGTGCAGGGGGTCAATTTTGATTTCAGTCCTGCTGAGTATGCTAGGGCGATTGAGGTGTGTGGAGGGATAGATACACTCTATTGCTCCTATTTTGATGAACAACTTGAGATGCTCCAGTTCTTGAATCCTGCCGTAGTAGGGCATTTTGATTTGATCCGTCTGTATGATCCAGATTATTCAAGGCATCTGAGCACACCAGCGGTAACCCAGCGCATTGAGCGCAACCTTACCTACATCCGTGATCACCATCTATGTCTTGACCTTAATATGCGCGCACTGCTTAAAGGGGCAGCAGAGCCATATGTTTCACGCCCAATTCTTAAAAAGGCGCTGGAAATGGGGATTGATATTTTACCTGGAGATGATTCACATGGGGTTACCAGCGTAGGGAGTGGCGTTGACGTGGGGATAGCTCTGTTGCAAAAGCTTGGATATAGTTGTGCGTGGCGCCGTCCAGATTTGATCCAATCATGACAAGGTTAAAAAGTTTCACCAAGGTATAAGCTTCCAGGTGGATTCAGCCTCCGATATATACGCGATAAACACAAAAGAATAGGATAAAAGGTTAAGATCATGAAAGAGATACTCAACGCGCAAAAAACGTCCCTTAGCTTTGAATTTTTCCCCCCTAAAACAGAACGTGGGTGGGATAATCTGCTCGACAATATAGATAAACTCATGCCTTTAAAGCCCTCATCGGTAAGTGTAACCTATGGTGCTGGCGGCTCTACGCGCAGTCAGACCAACCAACTGGTGATGCGCATCCATCAGGAATGTAAGGTCCCAGTGGTGCCGCACCAGACCTGCGTTGCCGCTACACACTCTGAAGTGCGCACCATTATGCAACGTTATCGCGATGCTGGAGTGGATAATGTGCTGGCGTTGCGCGGCGATCCACCAGTAGGAGAAGATGACTGGCATCCCCCGGCGGATGGGTTTAAATATGCTGCTGATCTAGTGCGTTTTATCCGTGCTGAGTTTCCCGGTACAAGTATCGGCGTGGCGGGATTCCCCGAAGGGCATCCGGAGATGCCGAACCGTCTGCTGGAGATTGAGTATTTAAAAGAGAAAGTAGATGCGGGAGCGAATTACATAGTCACCCAACTGTTTTTTGATAATCGCGATTTCTATGATTTTTGCGAACGGTGTCGGCTGGCTGGAATTGAGGTTCCCATCATTGCGGGGATAATGCCATTGCGGAATCGCAAAGGGATGGAGCGGATGGCCGAACTTGCTGCTGGAGCGCGCTTTCCCGCACCATTGCTGCGCCAGGTCGCTAACGCGCCGGATGAAGCAGCGGTGGAACGGATCGGGCTGGATTGGGCTACAGAACAGGTGCGCGATTTGTTGGAGCACAAAGTTAGTGGGGTCCACTTTTACACGCTCAACAGTGCTGAGCCAACCCTGGAAATTTTTGCACGCTTAGGATTAACGCAGCGCTGAAAATTACCTGCAGCCCATGAGGCATGCTTCCTGCACAACCGCTTTTACGAAGGTTTTCTCTGTAACAGTTCCAAAATTCCACGCATCAGATCAAGGGGGGTAGGGGGGCACCCCTTAATGTAGGCATCCACAGGGATCACGTTATCCACACCGCCACAGCTGGCGTAACTGGTGCCGAACTCCCCTCCACTTATGGCGCAGTCACCCATGGCAACAACTAATTTAGGTGCCGGGGTGCAGGCGTAGGTGCGTTTGAGAGCCTCTTGCATATGGCGCGAAACCACCCCGGTCACTAAAAGCATATCTGCATGGCGTGGTGAGGCGACAAACTGAATCCCAAAACGTTCGATGTCGTAGAAGCTGTTGTTTACGGCGTGCATTTCCAATTCACACCCGTTGCACGATCCCGCATCCACCATACGGATAGCCAAACTACGACTAAACTTAGTGGCGATCTGGCGTTGACACTCCTTGCCTAAGGTAACGATCTCCTCTTCGGCAGCACTTATTGATTCAGTTAAAATGCCGGTGCGGCGAATTTTATTCAGTATCGAAAGCATATCCTGTTATTCCTCTGGGTTGAGCTTTTGCTTTGGGTTACAGGTCGTGTCCTGAGTATGAACCGTTGATCGACTTGTTACATACCGGAAAGTCAGGGATTATATTGCCGTGGATCAGCTCTTCTAGCGCGGGCCAGTTGAGCCAACTTGGATCGCGGGCGAAGTAGCGTTCCACCTTGCCTGCAGCGTTGAGATGCACATACGCCACGGTTTCTCCCCGCCACCCTTCCACCATTCCGATCCCGGCAGCGTCACGGTACTCAGATATGTTGTCAGCTACAATGGCTCCATCTGGCAGCGTGTGCAACAGAGTTGTAATCAACTCTGTTGCGAGCAGAATCTCATCTCCGCGCACGCGAGTGCGCTTCGCAACATCCCCTTCAGAATACAGCGGTACTTTTATCTCCAGATCATGGTAAGGAGGATAAGGTGCATCGCGGCGCAGATCGTAATCGATTCCGCTGGCGCGCCCAACGTAGCCTAAGGTTCCGAGGCGCATAGCGGTTTCGTAGGGGAGGATCCCAGTGGTGCGCAGCCGATCCTGCAGAGAAGGGTATTCCAGAATCATCGGCATCAGTTCAGCCACTTCGGTGTACAACATTTTCTGTTCAGCCACTATTGCGGCAATCCCGTTAGCGTCTAGATCGCAATTTACTCCACCAATCTGAATGCAGTCCATCAGCAGGCGATGCCCAAACAGCTGCACATTCAGGCGCTGAATCCGTTCGCGCAGGGCACTGAACTGCACCATTGCAAAGCTAAAGCCGACATCGTTACAGATAGCCCCGATGTCACCGCAGTGGTTGGCGATCCGTTCCCGTTCTGCAAGGATGGCGCGTATGGAGAGGGCGCGGGGAGGGACTTCAATCTGCAGTGCGTGTTCAACTGCCTGCGCCGCCGCCCAGCTGTGGGCTATGGTGCTGTCGCCACTCACGCGTGCCGCGAGGCGGAGTAATCCAGAAAGATCTCGACCTTCCGCAATCTTTTCAATCCCTTTGTGCACGTAGCCAAGGTGTATTTCTAGCCGCAGCACATCTTCACCAATAGTGTGAAAACGAAAATGTCCCGGTTCTATGATACCTGCATGTACCGGCCCCACCGGCACTTCGTAAATATCTTCCCCCTCCATCTTTATAAACGGATAGGTATGGTCAGTAGGGGTGTCAGCGGGAGGAGCTCCCGCTAGTGGGAATTCTTTGCGCAGAGGAAACTGCGTGGCATCCCAAGCTTGATGTCGTGTCCAGCGACGTGGGTATGGGAGGTGACTGAAGCGGATGCCAAACATATCCTGCAGATGCCGTTCTGGGCGGTCAGCATTAGGATATACCCCTGCCTGAGAAGGTAACTCAGGGTGTGCGCTGGGCAACTGTGTCGTAAGGAGTAGATGTCCATCTTTCCCGCCAAATAATGCCATCACCACAATTGTGTCTGCAGTTTGTTCTGCCCATAGGGCGCTCCAGCGCAGGTGGCAGTATTTCGCTACCGCAGCAGCATCGCTCCAGCACGGGGCATCAATACTTACAGTAATAAATGCACCCACAGGAGCTATGGAGGATATGTTCGTGGTTAAATTAGCGTCGTGCAGATGCTCTACACATTTTTCAATCTTGGCGTGATCTTCCTGGTTGTGGTCCGCATCAGTGTTAATAATCTGCGGACTAGATTGGCTGTCGGAGCCTGACATCAAAGAACCCCCTTTCCGCTGATCATAATTGTGGCCTGATCGATCCAGCCAGCAAGAACTTCAGGTACGGCTATCCCTAGCCACAGGATGATGCAAAAATGCAATGCAACTGGCCACATGTTGGCTTTTATCTTTATCACCCCATGTGAGCGGACCCCGAATACCATAGGCTGTACGTGCTTAAATAGCCCCGCAAATGCGATACACAACCCTGCAAGTAGGGTGATAACAAGCCAGGGATAACTCTTAATGGTGGCACTAAACAGCAGAAACTCGCTTGTGAACACCCCAAACGGGGGAAGACCGGCAATAGCTACAGTTCCGATCAGGAGGCTCCAGCCAATTTCTGGCTGGATTTTTATGAGGCCGCGTATCTGGTTAATTGACTGGGTTTTACACAACTGCGCTGCGTGTCCAACGGTGACAAAAATTGCAGATTTGGTCAGCGAGTGGACAATCATATGTAGAAGTGCACCAAAGGTTGCCAGCGGGCCGCCAATCCCGAAGGCAAAGGTGATCAGCCCCATATGCTCAATGGAGGAGTAGCTGAACATCCGCTTAATGTCGAGCTGGCGGTGTAATAACAAGCCTGCCACCATAAAGGAGAGTAAGCCAAACCCCATCATAATATGCCCAGCTATGTTGGTACCCAGTGCTGGGTCGATAAGCATTTTAAAGCGCACCACCGCATACAGGGCAATGTTGAGTAGCAGACCGGAGAGGATGGCAGACATGGGAGTTGGTCCTTCACTGTGGGCATCTGGAAGCCAGTTATGTAATGGCACCAGACCAACCTTGGTGCCGTACCCCACGATCAGGAACACAAATGCCAGCAGCAGTACTGTTGGCTCAAGCTCGGAGGCGTGCGCGTACAGTACGCTCCACATCAAAGCCTGACTTGAGTCTGGGATGATCTGCACGGCGGCAAAATAGATCAAGGTGGTGCCGAACATCGCCTGTGCGATGCCAACGCCGCAAAGGATAAAGTACTTCCACCCCGCTTCTATCGATTCAGGGGTTCGATACAAGCTTACCAGCAGCACTGTAGCTAAGGTGGCACCTTCTACCGCAACCCACAAGATTCCGAGATTGTTGGTTGTAAGGGCCAGGAGCATGGTGAACAGAAAGCCCTGATACATGCTGTGGTATAAACGCATCCCTGCATTTTTTACCCGCCCAATTTTCTGCTCGTGTGCCATGTAGGGACCAGAAAATACGGCCGTGGTTAGCCCCACAAAGGAGTTAAGCAGTACCAGGTATACATTAAAGGCATCCACGTAAAAGAAATTTAACGGAGTAATTATTGAACCAGAATAAAATATTTCTACCGCCAATATGAATGAAGTAATAAAGGTGGCGCTGCATAAGATCAGATTGAGACTGCCCGCGATACGCCGATGTCCGCACAGGGCCAGCACCCCAGATCCAACTAGAGGGATAATCAGGGTCAGATACAGAGCTGAATATGTCGAGAAGTTTAGATTATGCATCAGTCCACCTCTTTCAGGCGGTTGAGTTTATCAACATCAAGGGAGCCAAACTCGGTCCGAATCTGGAAAAAGAAGATCCCAAACAAAATAGCTGCTACCAGAACATCCAACGCTACTCCCATCTCTACCACCATAGGCATCCCTTGGGTTGCTGCCACCGCAGCAAACAACAGACCGTTTTCCATGCACATAAACCCTACTACCTGCACAACCGCCTTGCGACGTGAGATGATAAGAAGCATCCCAAGCAATATAATTGCCAGTGAGATGGCAATAGTGTTGCGTGTCGCAAGCATTGAAAGTTCACGGATGGGAAGAACTGCGTAATAGCTGAAAAGCACTAACGCAGCGGCGCCAAGCATTATCAACGTTGGATTTCCCACTACCTCTACCTCACGTTTGATATCCAGACGCGCTACCAACCTTTGGAGCAAAATAGGGATGAAAAACACCTTAAGCCCCAAGGTGAGGGCAGCAGAAATGAGGAGATGATGGCGTCCGTAGGTAAACGCAATTACGAGCGTGGTTACACACAGCAGCCCACCCTGGAGGGCAAAGATGTGGATCAACGTGAGCAGACGAGTTTGAGCTAGAAGCAGAAATGAGGTAAACAACATCAGCGCTGCCAAGGTCAGGATCAACTGTTCTGCGAGAGTAAACACCACTATATCCATCAGTGCACCTCCAGAATCACATGGCTAAGCATGCCGAGTAAGGAAAGAACAAACGCCAAACTTAAGAATTCTGGAGCGCGAAATAAGCGCATCTTAGCCAATACCGACTCCGACACCGCTAGAACTACCCCAATCAGCATGAGCTTTACCAACATGCTTAACGTACCGATAGCAAGCGAGGCAACTCCAGGGGCCAGGGCGATTCCCCACGGAACAAACAGGTTGGTGATTAGAACCCCGAATATCAACATTTTAAGCATTGATGCCAGTTCCAGCAGAGCCAGATGGCGGCCACTGTACTCAAGGATCAGCGCTTCATGCATCATGGTTAACTCCAAATGGGTGGCTGGGTTATCAATGGGGATCCGTCCACACTCCGCAGTGGCTATGAGCAGGAGGCTCAAGCCAGAAAATATAAAAGATGGATATATGTGAAACGGTTGAGTCAGGGTGAAATGCACCATGCTGTCTAGGTTGGTGCTGTCAAAGGTCATGGACAAGGTGAAGATAGAGAGCAACATCGCCGGTTCTGCCAGAGATGAGATAGTGACTTCACGTGACGCTCCCATACCCCCGAAAGCGGTACCAATATCCATCCCTGCAAGACTGAGGAAAAAACGGGCGAGGGCAAAGAATCCAACCATGACAATAACATCAGCAATAGCCGCAGTAGGGAGGCCGATGGCAAACGCAGGTACTACCGAAGAGGCCAACGCAGTGACGCTGAGCACAATATATGGGGTAGCACGAAATATTGGAGAAGCATGTTCTGCCAGCACCATCTCTTTGCGCATAAGTTTCGCCAGATCGCGGTAGGGTTGCCACGGTACCGGGCCGCGCCGGGACTGCAGTTTACACTTTACCCATTTAACCCACCCGCTCAGCAGGGGGGCTAGGAGTAATAAGAGAGTCGTCTGTACAAGGGCAAGAATCCAGGCGTTCATGTTACAATCCACAGCATTACGATGATGGTAAAGAAAGAATAGGCTAAGTATATCCTTATGTTGCCCCCTTGAATCTTAGAGGCTATCTTGGCACTGCGTTGAATTACGCGTCCAAGGGGTACATATAACTTGTCCCAAGCCCAGTCGCCAATATGCAGGATATATCTGCCACCTCTGGCCTCTGGTGTTGGAGGTTCCACTCGTTCATCAATGTGCCATACTGGGCGGAATATCCGCCGAATCGGTTGCGAGAAGCTGGAGTCGGTGTACTGAGTACGCGGACCAAGAGGGCCAAAGCCGCAGTCCCACGCGGGGCTAAAGCGTACCTTCGTTTTACGCCGACGCGGATGAAGCAAAATATACGCTCCTAGCCATGCGATACAAATTCCAAACAGCACCATGGGGGCGCCATACGAAGAAGCGCGTATTGAAATTGGAGTGAGTCGCAGCCAAGTATTTGCCCCCATCGAGTCCAGTCCGCTGCCCAGCAGCGCGATTGGAATCGTCTGCATGCTTTTAACTATAAAGGTGGGAAATATCCCGAGGAGAAGGCAGCCCAGGGCAAGTAAAGCCTGACTCCATTTCATCCCTGCAGATACTTCGTGGGAGCGCAACATATCTTCGGTGCGAGCCTTACCCAAAAACGCAATACCGAACACCTTGACAAAACATGCCGCCACAAGCGCTCCTGTCAAAGCTAGTGCGGCGGCTGCAACTGCCACCAAAGATTTTATTACCCCGCTTTCCAACTCGGCTCCCTGTAGAGCAGTTTGAAATATGAGCCATTCAGACACAAAGCCGTTAAATGGGGGGAGAGCAGAAATGCTGATACATCCAACTAGGAAGCATCCGCCAGTAATGGGCATAAGGCGCAGCAGTCCCCCCATATGGTTCAGATCATGGCGTCCGCTCTGTTGAATTACCGCACCGGCACCCAGAAACAGTAAACTTTTAAAAAGCGCGTGGTTTATGCAGTGATACAGGGCAGCTAAGAGCCCTAAAGCGGCGAGGGTAGGGACCCCACTGCTCGCAAATAGAAATGAAAGCCCAAGTCCCATAAAGATGATGCCAATATTCTCGATACTACTGTACGCTAACAGCTGTTTAAGATCGTGCTGCATCAGGGCGTAGAGTACCCCCAGCAGTGCCGATGCACACCCCACAAGCAAAACAATCATGCCCCATTGCCAGTGGAGCGTTCCCACCAAGTCATAGCAAAAGCGGATAAAACCATATACCGCGACTTTCAGCATTACTCCCGACATCAAGGCGGAGATGTGGGATGGCGCAGCTGGATGTGCCTGCGGGAGCCAGACATGCAAAGGGACAATGCCGGCTTTCATCCCAAACCCGATAAAAGCGAGTCCAAACGCTATGTGTTCCCAGTGGGGGGCGAGAGAGGCGCTCTGCATCGCACTAAAGGTGAAACCATCTCCAATTCCGGCGAGGACTCCGAAGCCAAGAAGAATAAATAATCCCCCAGCCTGTGCCATGAGGAGATATAAAAACGCAGCGTCGGTATTTTTTTTCTGCGCGTGGTCATGGGCTACGAGGAAATAGCTGGCCACAGACATCAGTTCCCACGCCACCATAAATGAAAACGCATCTGCAGCTAAGATCACTAGATACATTCCGGCAACGAACAACCCAGTAAATATAGCAAGAGCACGCGCTGATGCTGAATCTGTGCCGCTACTGATTACGTAGCTTGGCCCATACAGTGACACAACCGCACTTACTCCACCAACCAGGAGTAAAAATAATCCTGCTAGAGGGTCAAGGTGTTGGTGACTATGTAGCCATGGCAAGCCGATGGGAAGGACTACATGCAGGCTGGCACCGGACAGCATCCCCACCCCCCCTGCATACGCACTGGTAAGGCCAGATAGCCCCAGGAGGGTAAACGCGAGGCGCACCCCGACGTTGACGTGGCGCACCGGTAGAGGAGCTACTGCTGAAAGTAGAGCAAGAAGTACTCCAAGGTGAGCTAGGTGTAAATACATTGGGCGATCCTACAGTTTGGAGGCTAACGGTATTAATTGAATGTATATCAGTATTATTCGGCTCCGATACGTTTTTCTGCATCAAGGATTGCCGCAATAACTTCATCACGTCCTGGTTGTGCAGCAAGTACTTTTTTTAAGTCCGGATCACGCAAAATATAATGGAGGATAGAAAGCAGATGAAGCTGCACTCGCAGCGACGGTGACACTACAATGATAAGGGTGTGCACCGGTTTGTTGTCTAATGCACCATAGTCTACCGGCTGTTCCAGAAAACAAATATTTACCTTCGCGCGGGTGAGGTGGTCGAGCACTGCATTCCGTGGGTGGGGCAGGGCAACGCCATCTCCAACGCCAGTTGAGGCGAGATCTTCGCGGATTATCATCACCTTTTTTAACATCTCCAGATCAACTTCATCAGGCAGGCGCAAATGGTTCACTGCATCAGCGAGCACCGCATCTCTGGAATTACCTGCAATTCGGTACACGATGCCACCGGAGCTAAGGGAGTCAGCAAGTTTTGGCAGAGGTTCTTTCTCATGGGTACTGGGCTCAAACGGTTCTTCAACCACATGGCGCCGTTTAGATGTCGCCCAATCAAGCAGTTCTGCGCGTTTAAATCTGTAGCTTCCATGCACTTTGTATGTAGGAACCAGATTACGCTTTATCCAGCGATAGACAGTTTTCTCTGAAACAGACAGCAGTTTCGCGGTCTCTTTTACGTTTACGTACATATGTCTCTCTTTTTGTCAAAATTGATAATGGATTGACATATGTCTATCTTAGTAACATTTTGGCATTCAAGTCAATATGCGATTTATGTTTGGCCAAACAGCAACCTATTTTGTAACTATAGCTCGAATTTGCATATATACGTGATTGATGGGGGTTTATTTTGTGCTTGTTGCTAAGCATGCTGGTCACTGTAGGGAATACAAGCGAGGGTGGAAGTGCAGTGTAGGGTCATTTGAGGGGGATTCCAGGTGCATGTTTGGCCCATTCCCTACTTAAATATGTCAGGGTAATCTTAGTGGTCGTAAGAAGGTGGAGTGCGCATTGGGTGAGGTGTTTATTTTATTTCGAATATACGAATATGTTGTAGCGCTTTAAGAAGAATGTCCCTACCGTGAGGATATCGTTGGCGAAGTGTTGTCCAGAACGCCGGAGCCGGGGTTTGTGATGGAAGCTTAAGCTTCTATTCCTAAGCGTTTTATCTTCTCCACTAGGGTGGTGCGTTTTACGTTGAGCATGGCTGCAGCCTTTGCTTTTACCCCCGCGCTCTGTGCCAGCGCCTGCTTTATCAAGCACCTCTCTATCTGTTGGATCTGTGCTGGCATGTCCAGTCCATCTGCGGGCAAGGCGATAGGGATCTGACTCTGCGGGCGTTTAATACCAGTTATATGCAAAGGCAGATCCTCAGTGCCGATATTATCCTTGTCACATAGCGCTGCGGTACGTTCAATGATGTTTTCTAGTTCGCGCACGTTGCCCGGCCATGGATATCTCTCTAGAACTTCAAATACTTCATCATCGAAGCTGAGTTGCCCGCATTTAAGCTGACTGCAACTCTTTTTAAGAAAGTGACGCGCCAAAATAGAAATATCTTCTACCCGTTCGCGCAAAGGGGGGAGATTGATTGGGATCACATTAAGACGGTAGAACAGATCTTCGCGAAAGGTTCCTTGGGCAATCATCTCCTCAAGGTCGGTATTGGTGGCAGAGATGATGCGGACATTGAGTTGAATCGAGTGGGTTCCGCCCACGGGATCCACCACCTGTTCCTGCAGAACGCGGAGGATCTTGAGTTGCAGATGAACCGACATGGTGCCAATTTCATCCAGAAATATGGTGCCGCCATTAGCCTGCTCAAAACGCCCCGGCTTGGTTTTTGTTGCTCCGGTAAACGAGCCACGCATGTGACCAAAGAGTTCACTTTCCAGCAAGTCCTGCGGTATGGCGCCACAATTTATAGCCACGAAAGGCTTATCCTGTCTGGGGCCATTGAAGTGTAAAGCACGCGCAACCAGTTCTTTCCCGGTGCCAGATTCTCCTAAAATCATTATGGAGGAGTCGGTGTCAATAACTTTCTCCATACGCGCGAAAACTTTCTGAATCGCTGCGCTGGTGCCGATGATATTGGAAAAGCTGTGTCTGTGGTGGAGTTGCAGGCGCAAGCGCTGATTCTCCTGGATAAGCTGCTGTTTCTCAAGTGATTTTGCAATTATAAGTTTCAATTTGTCGATGTTAAGAGGTTTGGTGATGTAGTCGAAGGCGCCATTCTTCATAGCCTCTACCGCTGTTTCGGCAGAGGCATTCCCCGTAATCAGAATGACGTTGGTATCGGGGGAGCCCTCTTGCAGATGTTTCAGGATCTCAAGACCGCCGATGCCCGGGAGAATGAGGTCGGTTACCACTACCGCATAGGAGTTACGTTCCAGGACTTGCAGAGCTTCTTCACCGCTATGGGCGCTTGTTACTGCGTAGCCGGTGCGTTCTAGCGCAGTGCGGAGAACTTTGTTGCTCTGTATGTCGTCATCGATGAGCAGAATCTGTATTTGTGGTTCCACTTAAACTCTCCGGCATGGGTAGGGTTATTTCTGTAGCGTCATATTTTTGACTAAGATAGCAGGTTGAGATTTCTTTTACCAGATTTTCCCTCTGTATGTGCCTGAAAATCATGAGATATCTGTTATTGTTGGCAATGAAAGGTATTTCGTTTCTGCCTAGTTCAAAATTCTTTAAGCTTGACATCGCGAGCAAAATCCTGTTCTATTCGCGTAAGTATTTGAAATAAAACGTGTTTTTAAAGTATGACTAAAAAACGAGGATGTTTTTTTCCTGATATTAAAGACGTTTTTTAGCATGAATGGAGGCAGTATGGCTGTAAAGCAATTCAAGAAAATCATGGCCGCGAACCGCGGCGAGATCGCAATCAGAATCTTTCGTGCATGTACAGAGTTAGGTATAAGCACTCTAGCTATTTACTCGAAAGAAGATAAGGTTGCGCTGCACCGTTACAAGGCCGATGAAGCCTATATGATAGGCAAGGGGAAGGGCCCCATTGATGCATATCTCGGCATTGATGAGATAATTGAGCTTGCGCGTGCCAAAGGGGTTGACGCTATTCATCCAGGTTATGGGTTTTTGTCTGAAAATCCCGATTTTGCGGAAGCGTGCGAGAGTGCCGGGATTACGTTTATCGGACCCACTCCTGAAATCCAGCGGCGTCTGGGTAATAAGGTGGCTGCGCGTGAGGTTGCTATCGCTGCCGGAGTGCCGATAGTGCCGGGAACTGATAAGCCGGTCAAGACCGAGGAAGAGGCGCTGATCTTTGCCAAGGAGTGTGGTTACCCTATTATTGTAAAGGCAGCCGCAGGCGGTGGTGGTCGTGGGATGCGCGTAGTGCGCAAGCGCGAAGAGTTGGTGGAAAGTATCAAGTCCGCAGCATCGGAAGCCAAAGCAGCTTTTGGCGATGGTACTGTGTTTCTGGAAAAGTACTTAGAGAATCCCAAGCACATCGAAGTACAGATCATGGGCGATAAATACGGCAATATAGTCCACTACTTTGAGCGTGACTGCTCTATTCAACGCCGCCATCAAAAAGTTATTGAGCTCGCCCCGTCCCCGTCGCTGAGCAGTAAGAAACGTGATGAAGTGTGCCAGTACGCGATGCAGATTGTGCGCGAAGTTGGCTATGTCAATGCTGGCACAGTGGAATTTCTCATGGATAAAGCGGGCAAGTTTTACTTTATCGAAACTAATCCACGTATTCAGGTGGAGCACACAGTTACCGAATTGATCACCATGCGGAATTTGGTCCAGACCCAGATTCTGGTTGCACAGGGATACAAGCTTTCCGACCCCGAGATTGGGATTAAAAAACAAAGTGACATTGAAATGCGTGGCTACGCTATTCAGTGCCGTGTAACAACAGAAGATCCGGCAAACAATTTTGCTCCCGATTTCGGCACTATTAAAGCGTACCGGACTGCCGTGGGTTTTGGGGTGCGTCTAGATGCAGCCAATGGTTTTGCTGGCTCTGAGATCACGCCATATTACGACTCGCTCCTAGTTAAGGTTTCCACTTGGGGAATAACGTTTCTCGATGCGTGCCGAACTATGAACCGCGCCCTCAAAGAGTTCAGGGTCAGGGGGGTTAAAACCAATATTGGCTTCCTTGAAAATGTGATCACCCACGAGCCTTTCATGAAGGGGGAGTGTGACACCTCTTATCTGGATAACAATCCTGAACTGTTTAATATCCCTGAGAAAAAAGACCGTGCCAATAAGCTGCTTAGTTATATCGGGCATGTGTCGGTTAATGGGTACCCCAATATTAAAAAGCGTCTGCGTCTTACCGACCTGCGTGACGCGCATGTGCCGGAAATATCCCTGGATGCGTCTTGCCCGCGTGGTACACGCGACATCTTCTTGGATAAAGGGGCAGAGGGGCTGGCGAAGTGGGCTAAAGCGCAGAAACATCTGCTCATAACTGACACCACCATGCGCGACGCCCATCAGTCACTTCTCGCAACTAGGGTACGTACCTACGACCTGGAAAAGGTTGCAGCGGCTACCAGCCATCTCGGTGGAGGATTGTTCTCGATGGAGATGTGGGGGGGAGCAACATTTGACGTGGCAATGCGCTTTTTGACCGAAGATCCATGGGAACGTCTGGATCGACTGCGCGCGAAAGTGCCTAACGTTTTGTTCCAGATGCTACTACGTGCTTCCAATGCTGTGGGCTACACGAACTATCCAGATAACGTAGTACAGGACTTTGTTGCTAAGGCTGCTACCGGAGGGATTGATGTCTTCCGTATCTTTGATTCTCTAAACTGGACCAAAGGGATGAAGGTGGCCATGGAGGCAGTACAGAAAGAGGGCGCCATCTGTGAAGCTGCTATGTGCTACACCGGAGATATCTCCGACCCTAAACGGGATAAGTATCCTTTGGAATACTATGTCAGCATGGCCAAAGAGCTGGAAAAAATGGGGGCGCATATCCTTGGCATCAAGGATATGGCCGGACTTCTTAAGCCCTTTGCCGCCGAAAAGCTAGTTAAAGCCCTGAAAGAAGAGGTGGGAATTCCTATCCATCTGCATACCCATGATACTTCTGGCAATGGTGGAGCCATGCTTATTATGGCAGCCAGGGCCGGGGTGGATATTGTCGATACGGCTCTTTCTTCTATCTCTGGGCTTACCTCTCAGCCCAGTATGAACGCACTGATAACTACCTTTGAGGGTTCCATGTGGGACCCGAAGTTAGATAAAGCTGGTATGCAACAGCTCGCCAATTACTGGGAGACCGTACGCACCTATTACGAGCCTTTCGAATCTGAGCTGCGTGCCAGCACCGCCCAGGTCTATGACCATGAAATACCGGGAGGACAGTATTCCAACTACAAACCTCAAGTTGAAGGTCTAGGACTGGGGCACCGCTGGGAAGAGTGTAAGCAGATGTATCGCAAGGTAAACGACATGTTTGGCGATTTGGTCAAGGTTACTCCATCGTCTAAAATTGTTGGAGACATGGCGATGTTTATGGTGCAGAACAACCTTGAGCCTGAAGATGTGATGCAACGTGGTCACGAACTTACCTTTCCTCAGGGTGTAATTGATTTCTTTAAAGGGATGCTAGGGCAACCATACGGTGGATTCCCTAAGGAGTTGCAGCAGATCATTCTTAAAGATGAAGATCCTTTTACCCATCGTCCGGGTGAGTTCCTAGAGGCGGTCGATTTTGTGGCGACGAAAAAGGAGCTGGAAAAGAAACTTGGCCACGAGGTTAAGGATCGCGACGTTACTTCTGCAGTGCTATACCCAGGAGTGTATGAGGAGTTTGATCGTCATCGGCAAAAATACAGCGATACCTCTGTTCTTTCTACCCCCTTGTACTTCTACGGACTTGAGCCTGGTGATGAGGTAAGTGTAGAGATTGAAGAGGGGAAAACCTTGATGGTAAAGATGACTGCCATCGGTGAAGTAAGTAAAGATGGTACTCGGAGTATATTCTTTGAGCTTAACGGTGAGCCACGTCAGGTCACGGTAAAAGACCTCTCTGTCGATACCGATGCTGTGGACATCGTGCTCGCCGACCCAGGCAATGACAAACATGTTGGTGCACCGATGCCGGGCAAGATTTTCAAGCTGAATGTGTCCGTGGGTGATGAAGTAAAGGCCGGAGATACCCTGCTGGTAACCGAAGCGATGAAAATGGAGTCCAATGTGCGCGCCAAGGTTGACGGCGTGGTGAAGGAGATCCTTCTTGGCGAAGGGGCTCAGGTGCAGCAAGATGTGTTAATAATAGTTTTGGAATAAAACTGTAATTTAATGTAAGGCTAATGCAGATAGCCGTCCTGCTTCGATTAGTGGGGCGGCTTTTTATATATGTC
The DNA here is from genome assembly GCA_034007015.1 of Desulfuromonadaceae bacterium. GTDB lineage: Bacteria > Desulfobacterota > Desulfuromonadia > Desulfuromonadales > Desulfuromonadaceae > JAIVHC01. The sequence continues at coordinate 91,220 of JAVERS010000001.1, read as the reverse complement.
AATTAAACATGCTGTGTCTTGAACGCAGATTGTGCAATAATGCCTCAAGGTTAATAGCTTGGTGTTGAGTGAATGCGGTCTTTAAACAGAGATACATAGAGTTGCTCAGTTGGGTCACGTAGTGATGTTGTTTATTTGGCGTAATTTCTTGTAAACAACTCTTCCTATTTTGAATTTGAACCAAACATCATAAATAATTTATACGTGCAATTTTCATGCAATGTGAAGGAATGTTCTTTATGTTTGAGCAGGAATATATTGCCTACGCTGTAGGATACGTGGGCTCTTTTATTTTTGGTGCCATAGTTGGTTCATTTTTAAATGTGTGTATATATAGGTTGCCCCTTGAGCAATCTATTGCCTTCCCTGCATCTCACTGTCTTCAGTGCTCCTCAACTCTACGCTGGTATCACAATATCCCTGTATTAAGTTATTTGTTTCTCAGAGGTCGGTGCCGCTTTTGCAATGCCCGAATCTCCTGGCGCTACCCTGCGGTAGAAATTCTGAATGCATTGTTTTACCTTGCAGTGTTTCATGCCTCCGGCTATTCTCCTACTTCATTGATATTGTTCGTCTTTATTTCTGCTCTGATCACCATATCATTTATAGATATTGATCATCAGATTATTCCCGATGTGATTAGTTTGCCTGGAATTATCTTGGGTTTTTGTGCTTCGTTTATCATTCCATCGGTGTCGTGGCACGATTCGCTTTGGGGTATTCTCCTTGGGGGTGGAAGTTTATTCGCTGTGGCATACCTTTATGCTTTTTTTACCGGCAAAGAGGGGATGGGAGGGGGCGACATAAAACTTTTAGCCATGATTGGTGCTTTTCTTGGGTATAAAGCGGTACTTCCGGTTATTTTTATCAGTTCTCTTTTGGGTACTTTTGTAGGAGTGCCGTTGATGTTACTTAAAAAAGCCGACGGACGTTACGCTATCCCATTTGGTCCATTTCTTGCTTTAGCTGCAACCATATATTTGTTCGCCGGCCCTCAACTGATCAATTGGTATATGGATCTATTTGTGTACTAAATGTGTGCAAAACCGCAAAAATAAAAACTAATACTGGTGGTGTTCACTCTTTGCGAGGCTTTCGGTTTCGATTTGTTTTCAATTCGGCAAAACCAGGCTTAATTGATGGTAATATAGGATCAATTGTGCTATGAAGCTAACAAGGAATATACTTTTAATGTGCTTAGCTCAGTGTTTTTTCTGGGTATTAAAGTAGCCTTTTAACTTTCCTTGCATTGACTGCTTCTAACCTGTAGCACGTGGCACCATATCGTATTTTGGCTTACCTGAGCGTAGTGGCGTAAATGCCCACTTGAATAATCACTTGGTTAAGTGCCGTTCTTTAACCATTGACTACACTTATGTGGTATTTTTCCATTCTAACTTGTGATAATATTTTCATAGGATTTTTCGGTTGTAAAGTCTGGATGTCTCCGTCTTAGGAGGGAAGTGTAATTATGTTTGGATCAAAAAAAACTGTCGTAGGGATTGACATTGGAGCCAGCGCCGTCAAGTTGGTTCAATTTAAGGAGACTAAATCTGGCTACACTCTCAAAGCGCTAGATCTTGAGCCGCTACCGTCAGAAGCGGTAGTGGATAGTTCCATAATGGATTCAAGCTCTGTAGTTCAAGCTATACGTAGCCTGATTGAGCGCAATAATATAAGCAAAAATGCTGAAGTAGCCACTGCGGTATCGGGACATTCTGTAATAATTCGAAAGATCTCTCTTCCCTTGATGACGGAGGATGAGTTAGATGCATCAATTCAATGGGAGGCTGAGCAGTACATCCCATTTGATATCGCAGATGTATACCTCGATTACCAGATTATCGGTCCGGATCCTTCCGACCAGGGTCAGATGGAAGTGGTTCTCATTGCTGCCCGACGCGAATTAGTCAATGAATACACGGGAGTTATCAGAGAGTGTGGTCTTGAGCCTATAGTGCTGGATGTAGGGTGTTTTGCAGTAGAAAATATCTACTGCACCTTGTATCCAGAAGAGATGCTCGACGCAGTCGCTTTGATTGATATCGGTGCAACGGGAGCGCAGTTGAGTGTTCTTAAAGATAATATGTCTGTGTTCACGCGCGAAATTCAGATTGGTGGGGATTCTTTTAACGATGAATTGCAAAAAAACTTTGGTCTCAACCATGAAGAAGCGGAGATGTTGAAGATCAATGGTTCATATGAAGGCGTTGACGCAGATGAGGCGTGCGCCATTATTGAACAGGTTACGGTTAATCTTGTCCAGGAGCTCTCTCGAGCACTGGACTTTTTTTCTGCGACATTTGACGATGACAAAGCTTCGAAGGTATATCTAACCGGCGGTGTGAGCCAAACATCTGGTTTGGTAGAAAAACTTGAACAGTCTCTTGAAGTTCCCGTAGCGCTTCTAGATCCTTTTAGTAGGGTGAACGTTAAGGAGAGCGATTTTGACCTTGACTTTGTTAAATCTTCGGCACCCTTTTATGCCGTTGCTGCTGGCCTGGCTACAAGAAAATTTGGAGACAAGCTATGATTAAAATAAACCTTCTACCGGTAAAGCAGGTTCAGAAGCAGATTCAGGCACGGAATAATTTTCTTGTTGCAGCATTGATGCTGTTGCTTGTAGGTGGAGTTTGCTATGTGTTTTATTCTTCCATCAAATCCGATATCGTTGCTGTTGAACGCGAGATTCAGGATAACCGGCAAGAGATAAGTAGACTCAAAAAGAAAATTGGCGAAGTCAACCGCTTTAAGAAACTTCAAGAAGAGCTGCAGAACAAGCTAAAAATCATGCAAGAGCTGCGCACATCGAAATCTGGACCTGTACATCTACTAGATGAGCTTATAGAGGCATTACCGGAAAAACTCTGGATCACATCTTTCACCGAAAAGGGTGGCTCCATACAAATCAGCGGTGTAGGTCTAACAGAAAACGATGTGGCTAAGTTTATGACTAATCTCGAACGTTCGCCATATTACACCGGTGTAGAACTAAAGGTTACCAAACAGAAGGTTCAAGACGGTTTGCGGTTGCAGAATTTCGATATTTCGTGTCGGGCTCAAAGCCCTGTGCTGGCCGATGCCGATAAATAAGGGGGGTAAGTCATGAATCCGCAGGTTGAGAAAATCCTTAAATTGCCCCTTTATCAGCGGGTGTTGATGCTGGTGCTTGTGTTGGCGCTACTAGCGGGAGCTTTTGTTTACTTTGTATACAGTCCTGCACGTGAAGAACTTAGCTCCAAACAAGCCCAGAATACAAAGTTACTGGTTGAATTACAGGAGAGTCGGCGTATTGCCAACAATCTGCCACGCTTCAAAGCGGAATATGAAGCGATGAAGAAGCAACTTGACTTGGCATTGAATGAACTTCCGAACGAAAAAGAGATCCCCTCTTTGCTTAAAAATATTGCTGGTCTTGCACGTGATAATGGCTTAGAGGTGCTGCAGTTCAAACCTGAGAACGAAATTGCAAAAAACTTTTACGCCGAAGTGCCTGTTAGTCTGGATCTGAAGGGTAGCTACCACCAGATGGCGCTTTTTTGTCAGTCCGTCTCTAAAATGGCGCGTATAGTTAATGTAAAAGACATTAGGTTAAGTAAGCCACAGCAAGATGGTAGTGCTACTGTTTTATCGATATCGTGTAGGGCTGTTACTTATCGTTTTCTTGAATCATCCAGTGCAGAGAAAGGGAAATAGTTATGCGACGTTACGTACTTTTCTTCCTATTGCTGCTACCTTGGATGTTAAGTGGATGTTCGGAAGACAAGCCACAACAGTTAAAACCGGTCCAAACTCGAAGTAGCGTTCCACCTAGTGGTTCTGCTTCAGATAACCAAGTTGTTTCTGAAGAAGAAGTGAAAAGGCCTGAAGAACCAGTGTTTGTCTATGCAGAAGATGGTCGGCGCGATCCCTTTACCTCACTGCTTGCAATTAAAGATCCAGTGGAAAGCGAGGCAGAGCCACTGACTCCGCTGCAGAAGTTTGGTCTTAAAGAGATCCGTTTAATTGCCATTGTTATTGGTAAAGGGGAGCCGCGGGCTATGGTTATGGCTCCCGATAAGAGAGCTTATACCGTTACCCGTGGGATTAAAATCGGAAGAAATAAAGGGGTTGTACAGGAGATCACCCCGGAGGAAGTAATTGTAGAGGAGCGTTTTCGCGATTTTGTTGGAACCACGCGTACTGAAATCAAACGTATGACGCTTTCTCAGGGAGAAGGGGAGTAAATATGAAATATAGAGCTTGTCTGCCAACAGTGTCCTTTGTTTTTATGCTTGCACTCCTGTTGCTACCTAATTTGCAAAAAAATGTACACGCGCAGTTGAATACCGTTACGGCAGTGCAACTCGGGGTGGACACCGTATCTATTCTCACTGACACTGCGAATCCGAAGTTTAATACCTATACTCTGGGAGCACCGGAACGCCTAGTGGTAGATGTTATTGATGTAACGCCTGCTTTTTCTGAGCGTTTATATAGCATTAACTCGGGGTTCAGTAACGTCAGGGTTGGGCTTTATGCGGATAAAACCCGTTTCGTGTTCGATGCCAGTGGGGAACAATTACCCGAGGCAAAGGTGTATGTGGATGGAAGTGAGATTGTAGTGGACTGGTCTGGAGCAAAAAACACTCTAGAATCAGAAAATCTTGCCTCTCGCACCGCAACAGGAACTTCCTTGGTGTCAGCCCAAAGGTCATATTCCCCTCAACCTGGAGCCCCTGCAGTCGCCACTGAGATTAATTTTAACCTGGTTGGTTCCTCCTCTGTGTTTAATGCCAATTTCGGCGGCGACACCAACCAGCTAGAGCTTATTCAGCCACGCACTAAAGAGGGTATTATCCGTTTCGGAGTAGCAAATGCTGCCATACCCCGCAGTTTGCGCCGTGTTGTCGATGCTTCGGTCTTCCCCAGTTCCGTACTCCAAATTACTCCATATTCCACCATTATTGATGGCACTCGGAACGTGATGTTTGCCGTACAGCTCAAAGGTGATGTGGAGTATTCTGTAAGACTAAACGGAGATACGTTACAATTTAGCTGTGCAAATGCAGAGTTTGCCGACATGGCGGCTGAGGATGCGCAAGTCGCAGTAGATGTGCTGGGGTCAGATTTGGAACACAGCACCTTAAGTGCAGCACCTATAACAGACCGTTATTCTGACACAAAAGATCTTACCGTAGGGGAAGTGCTTGAGTCGCTATCTGCAGTAGGTGAAGCTGATGGTGCAGATTTGTTTGCAGAACCGGCTAAAGTCTATACCGGCGAACCGGTGAGCTTGGTGTTTGACGATGCGGATATTCGTAAAGTATTGCGTCTCATAAGTGAGATAAGTGACATCAACCTGATTGTATCTCAGGAGGTGCAGGGCAGCCTCTCTCTGCGCTTGCAGGATGTTCCTTGGGATCAGGCACTGGATCTGATTCTTGACATTCAGGAACTCGGTATGATTCAAAAGGGTAATGTGGCGCGCGTACTCCCTCTGAAAAAAATTCAGGCAATGGAAACGGAGCGTCTACGTTCCAAACAGGAAGTGAAACGTTTAGAGGACACTAAAACCGAGATTTTTTCTATAAACTATAAAGACGCAAATTCCTTTGAAGATGTAATTAAAGATATTCTCTCAACCCAAGGTGAAGTACGCGCAATCAAGGGGAGCAAGAAGATCATGGTTAATGATATCCCTTCGAAGCTTGAAGAGGTGCGCGACCTTTTAAAACAAATTGACGAACCACTTAAACAGGTGATGATTGAGGCACGTATCGTTGAAGCGAACACCTCCGATGGTATCGATTTGGGGATTAACTGGGGGTTTGAGTATAATAATGATGCTAGTGGATCTATTGGTACTTCTAGTCTAGATAGCGGCTCCGCAGGTCTAGGGGGTGCATTCCTATTGCCTGCTCAGATTGGCACGGCCGGTCTGGGTGGTGCGCTAACTTTTGGACGCTCAGGGTTTGATTCATTGGTCCTGGATATGCGCATTTCCGCACTGGAAACTGCAGGCAAGGGCAGGGTGGTCTCCTCGCCAAAAGTTCTGACCTTGGATGGTGAGACAGCCAAAATTGAACAGGGAACATCCATTCCCTATCAATCTGTAAGTCAAGATGGTACTTCTACCCAATTTGAAGATGCAACCTTGGCTCTTGAGGTAACTCCTGAGATCAATCCTGATAATACTATTATTCTTCAGATTCTTGCTTCCAACAGTACCGTGGGTAACACCGTGTCAACAGGTGCCGGAAGCGCTCCAGCCATTGACACTAAAGAGGCAGAAACAAAATTGCTTCTCCAGAATGGCGAGACTACTGTAATTGGCGGGATTTACGTGGAGAATGAGCTGAGTAGCGAAACAGGAACACCTTTCCTTAAGGATATCCCGTTGCTGGGTCATCTGTTTAAATCTCGCAATAAGAGTAATACCCGCAGCGAGTTGCTTATTTTCATAACTCCCCGCATTGTTGAGTAAAGATCCACTTAGTTAGTTCAACCAATCAAAAAGGACAGGCTAATGCCTGTCCTTTTTGATTGGTACTCCCGCTGGATTGTTTAATGAAACATAGACATATATTTTTAACTGGCTTTATGTGTGCAGGAAAGTCTACAGTTGGTACGCTTTTGGCGCGCACTTTTGGGTTGGATTTTATCGATACGGATCAACTTATCGTGCAGCGTCAGTGTATGGATATTAATTCGATATTTGCTCACTACGGTGAAGAATACTTCCGTGTCTGCGAAACCTTGGTATTGCAGGAGCTGGACGCTGCCCCTGCGGCGACACCGAAAGTAATATCTACCGGTGGCGGGATAGTATGTAGGGACGAAAACCTGCGTTTGATGCATCAACTCGGAACTGTAGTCTATTTGCATGCTCCATGGGACACATTGAAACAGCGGCTGGAAAATGTGTCTGATCGTCCTCTAGCGCGGCAGGGTTGTACCGAAAGACTGGCAAACCTGTGGCAACAGCGTTTACCCCTATACCGGGGTGCCGATATTGAGATTGACACGCATGGGCTATCCTCTCACCAGGTGGTAGCGCAACTCATTGTGCGCCTGAAGCCCTTTGCGTAGATGAATAAGTCTGAAATTAAACTTAATTGCGACCTAGCGAACCCCACCATGCAAACATTAAACGTAGATCTAGATAACAGAAGTTATTCCATCCATATTGGTACAGGGATTTTGTCCTCTGTGGTTGAATTGCTCGAACCTCTTAAGCTTTCCAAGCATTTGGTTGTGGTAACCAATGATGTTGTTGCGCCATTGTATCTCGAACAGGTGGTGAATTTGTTGCACAATTCAACCTATGACGTTGATTGTGTAATCCTCCCTGACGGAGAGCAACACAAAGATGATGCCAGTCTGAACTCCATTTTTACCCATATGCTTGAAAATAACTGCGATCGTAGTACCACTATCGTGGCACTTGGCGGTGGAGTTATTGGCGACATGGCTGGTTTTGCAGCCGCGACCTATATGCGCGGCATCCCGTTTGTGCAGATTCCCACCACCCTCCTGGCTCAGGTGGACAGTTCAGTCGGGGGTAAGACGGCGATCAACCATCCCTTGGGAAAAAACATGATTGGCGCCTTTTATCAGCCACGCAGTGTTATTATTGATGTTGCGACCCTAAACACTCTGGATGAGCGTCATTTCCGCGCAGGGTTAGCTGAAGTGATTAAGTATGGGGTTATTGCCGATGCTGAATTTTTCTCTTGGTTGGAACAAAATGTGTCCCGTTTGTTGGATAAAGATCCCTCCGCCCTTAAATATGCGATAAAGACCTGTTGTAAGATCAAGGCAGGGATAGTAGCGCAGGATGAAACCGAGCATTCAGTGCGCGCTTTGCTGAACTTTGGCCACACCTTTGGCCATGCAATTGAGCAGTTGTGTGGCTACGGAACTGTCCTGCATGGCGAAGCGGTCGCAATCGGCATGGCCGTTGCCTCACGGATGTCGGCACAAAAAGGATTGTGTTCTAGCGCAGATGTTGCCAGACTGGACCGTATTTTACTACAATATGGGCTGGATATACATATTCCCCAAGGTTTTACTCCGACTCAATTTGTTACTGCAATGATGCGAGATAAAAAAGTGAGCTCCGGTGTTTTGCGCATGGTGTTAGCGCACGGTATAGGTGCGAGTGCAGTCCATTTGCTTCCTGACCCTATGCTGGACTTTACTCAACTTTTAGCAGATTTCTCTCTTGGTAGTTAGGTAACCCATGCCCGACACTGAACTAAAACAACTGCAGAAGCAGTGGAAAAGTGCACCCCACTCTGAGGCGTTCTATCCTCTGGCTCGCGCCTACTTTGACATTGGTCTCCATGATGCAGCGGCGGACGTGTTGCAACAGGGCTTGCGCAATTATCCCACCCATGCCAAAGGGCTTACGCTGCTGGGACAGATCCAATCTCAGCGCGGGGATGAGGATGAGGCACGAGATACGTTTCAAAAAGCCTTGACTGCCGATCCCTGCTGTAGTGATCCATTATGTGGTTTAGCAGAACTCGAAATAGCGACAGGCAATTACGCACGTGCAGAAAACCTGCTCAACCGTGCCGAATCTCTTGCGCAGTCAGCTTGGAGTGAAAAGTTGCGCCTCCAGTTGGAACGTAAACAGGCTGCAATCCCAGAGGTCGAGGTGGACCTTCCCTTTGTTACGCTAACCATGGTTGAGCTTTACCTTAAACAGGGGATGGAGGAGAAAGCCATCGCAGCTTTGCAGCAGTTGGTAGCGCAAAATTCGCACGATAATTTGTTGCGCCAACGTCTCGATGGACTTCTGTCTGCGCGCGCTTCTCTGCTTGAGCCACGCAAGGGTAACGTTTCAAATGTCGAGGCGCGTCTACATGCTTGGTTGCGTGCTGTTGAGCACCGAAAACAACGGAGATAGTATGTTTAAACCTATTTTGCAAACCATTCTGCACGAAAGCAGTGGTGCCTTAGGAGTTTTTTTGCTTGGTGACGATGGTATTATTATCGATCAAGTACGTGCAGATTTAACTTCAGCGGATGAGCAGCTGGCTTTGGTTGTTGAGCTCGCCGCAGGGATTAAGGGAATTCGTCAGACTGCTGAGGTTCTTGAAGCTGGGGGGTTGAATGAGGTTGTAATTCGCTATGAAAAACTCACCTTGCTGGTTCATGTTCTAAGCGAGGAATATTTCGTGGTGTTGCTTCTCCCGCCCCAAATGTTGAGCGGCAAGGGCTCCTACCTGTTGAAGCGCGAGGCACCAAGGTTGCGTGCTGGGCTGAATCAGGAGATGTAAATGTATATTAAGGTCATCCACGGCCCCAATCTTAATCTATTGGGCCAGCGAGAGCCCGAACATTATGGAGTTCAGACCCTTGCTGACATTAACAGGGACGTTGCGTTGCGCGCGCAAGAACTTGGGGCAAAGGCAGTTTTCTTCCAATCAAATCACGAGGGTGAGTTGATAGATGCTTTGCACCAAGGTGCGGAAGATGGTGTGGATGGAGTGATTATCAATCCTGCAGCCTATACTCACACTAGTGTCGCCCTGCGTGATGCGGTCACAGCTATCCAGCTGCCAGTAGTTGAAGTGCATTTGTCAAATATCCATGCCCGTGAAACCTTCAGACACCATTCCTACCTTGCTCCGGTCGCTATAGCTCAGCTGTGCGGTTTTGGAGGCTACGGTTATATTCTCGCGCTTGAAGGTCTGGTTCAGCACCTCCGTTCGCGTTAAGATGTTTTGTCAATTTTACTCTCGCTGAAAATTGTTGATTATGTTAGGTTTGCGACTAAATCGGCTCAGAAACGAGCTGAAAAAGCATCAGCTTGATGCAATTTTGCTCTTAGATCCCATCCATTTGCGTTATTATGCAAACTTTAGTGGTAGTGAGGGAGCGCTTATAGTTACCCACGCACGGTGCTTTTTTTTTACTGATTCCCGTTATACTGCCCAAGCTACAGCGGAAGTGAAAGCCGACTCTGTTGCAGAGTACAAAATAAAGCATCCTGAGCTGCTATCACGCATGAACGATTTGCACTTGCGCAGGATTGGGTTTGAAGCTTCAACCCTCTGTGTAGCAGAGTTTAACAAGCTATGTGCTCGAGAGTCTGAGTTTGAGTGGATTGGGCTAGAACATCTTGGCGAGTTGCGCCAAGTAAAAGACTGTGCGGAACTTGAGTTGCTTGAACAAGCCTGTAGTATAAATGCAGCTGCATTTGAAAAAATACTCCCACTGATTCGACCCGGAATAACCGAGCGTGAAATAGCTCTCGAACTTGAGTATGCCTTGCGTTGTTGCGGGGGTGAAGAGAAGGCGTTTGATTTTATCGTTGCATCTGGTTGGCGTGGCGCTTACCCGCACGGAGTTGCATCCGATAAAATAATTAATGCAGGAGAACTGATCACCATCGATTTTGGTACCCGTAAGGGGGGCTACTTTTCTGACGAAACTGTGACCCTCGCACTGGGGGAGATCAGCTCTCAATTAGATGAAATATATGCCTGTGTTCTGCAGGCGCACGACCTTGCCCTTGAGGCACTGGCACCTTCGGTCTCAGCGTACGAAGTGGATCGTATTGCGCGCGCCTATATTGCTTCTTGTGGCTATGGTGAGTATTTTGGCCATGGTCTTGGGCATGGGATAGGACTTGAAGTGCACGAAGGACCGACACTTTCGCCCCGTTCCGAGGTGATCCTTACCCCCGGAATGGTTTTTACCATTGAGCCAGGTATCTATATCCCCGATCTTGGAGGGGTACGTATTGAAGATACCGTTCTTTTGACAAATGATGGCTACAGAGCATTGACATCTGTGCCTAAAACTCTACGTACACTACCGATTGACTAAACAAAACAGGAGAAATTATCCATGGATATTAAAGACATTAAGACCCTGATAAAGCTTATTTCTGACACTGATATTTCAGAATTTGAGATGGAAACAGATGAGGATCGTGTATTTATAAAGCGTGGTTCTGAGCCGGAGATCATACATGTAGCCGCTCCGGCCCCTGCTCCAGCAGTTGCTCAAGCAGCTCCTGTAACACCCCAGGTTGCTCCCGAAGGGTCTGCGCCGCCTGCTGAAGCCGTCTTAGGCGACAAGCAGGAGCGGGTTGCTTCACCTATAGTGGGAACTTTTTATGCAGCACCGTCGCCAGAATCTGACCCATATGTGAAAGTAGGGGATGTGGTTGATTCTGGTCAGACCCTGTGTATTGTTGAAGCGATGAAGCTAATGAATGAGATTGAAGCAGAATTTAAATGCAAGATTGTTGAAATTGTTAAAACCAACGCCGAGCCGGTCGAATACGGCGATGTTCTTTTTATTGTAGAAAGAATTTAGATTTTATCCCAAGCTGCAGTTTTACGCGCTCAAATTGAGCTGACTGCAGTTTTGTTATCAGGAGTGACTATGATTCACAAGGTTGTTATTGCCAATCGTGGGGAAATTGCCCTGCGAATTATTCGCGCCTGTAAAGAGCTCGGGATAAAAACTGTTGCGGTTCACTCTGACGTTGACAGTGAGGCGTTGCATGTGAAGCTTGCAGATCAGAGTGTATGCATCGGCCCCGCAGCAAGTGCGGATAGTTATCTCAATACGAAGGCGATTATAAGCGCCGCAGAGCTGACCGATGCAGACGCTATTCATCCAGGCTACGGTTTTCTGTCCGAAAATGCCGAATTTGCTGAAATATGCAATAATTGTGGCCTCACTTTCATAGGTCCCAGCGCTGAAAACATGCGCCTGATGGGAGATAAGATAACCGCCAGGCAGACTGTAACCAAAGCAGGAGTACCTATTTTGCCAGGTACAACTAACGCGGTAACCAGTGCAGCAGAAGCATCACGGATTGCTGCTGAGATCGGCTGCCCCGTAATTATAAAAGCCACCGCAGGCGGCGGTGGGCGCGGAATGAAGATTGTCCATTCCATTGCCTCAGTTCCCAATGCGTTTGCTGCAGCTCGTTCTGAAGCGAAAGCAGGTTTCGGTAATCCCGAAGTGTATATTGAAAAATATTGCGAGCGCCCACGCCATGTGGAAATTCAGATTATGGCGGACAAGCACGGCAACGTCATCCATCTTGGAGAGCGTGATTGCTCTATCCAACGTCGCCATCAAAAGCTTATTGAAGAGGCTCCATGCTCGGTTCTTACCGAGGAGCTACGCCAAGAAATGGGTCGGTGCGCGGTTGCCGCCGCAAAAGCGGTTAATTACTCAAGTGTGGGTACGGTTGAATTTCTCCTTGATAGTGACATGAAGTTCTATTTTATGGAGATGAACACTAGGGTTCAGGTAGAGCACCCCGTAACCGAGATGGTAACTGGGGTTGATATCATCAGGGAGCAGATACTCGCCGCTGCGGGGGAACCCCTGCGTTATAAGCAAGAAGATATCAAGATTACCGGCCATGCTATTGAATGTCGCATTAACGCCGAAGATCCGGTGACATTCACCCCATGTCCCGGAAAAATTGACGGCTACCATGCTCCGGGAGGACCTGGAGTGCGGGTCGACAGTGCCGTATACGACCAGTACAAGGTATTACCCTATTACGATTCAATGATTGCTAAACTTATTGTGCATGCCGAAACGCGCGAGCAGGCGATCCGCCGCATGGACCGCGCCTTGGAGGAGTATATTATCGAAGGGATCAAAACTACGATCTCTTTCCATCGCAAGATGATGAACAATAAGGATTTTATCGAAGGGAATATCGATACCGGATTTCTGGAACGTACCACCCTGTAAAGCTTGTATCTCACGCACAACATGATAAAAGGCGGCAGCTTCGGTTGCCGCCTTTTACATGGCGGACTGTCAACGCGGAGAATTTTAGATGGAACTAACTCTGGGTCATATTGACTATTTGAACTGTGTACCGTTTTTTCACTATTTGCGTGAGTGTGGGTTTCGCGGCGAAATAGTAAAAGGGGTGCCTGCACAGTTGAACCAGATGTTAGCAGAGGGTGTAGTTGACGTTAGTCCATCATCCTCGTTTGAATATGGACGTAACTTTACCAACTATGCTCTGGTGCCGGGGCATTCCATCAGCGCCTTTAATCAGGTGCAAAGTGTTATCCTCTTCAGTAGGGAAAGCCTTGCAGAGATAAAGCACCAGCCTATCTATCTAACGGGTGAATCAGCAACTTCTGTGCACCTGCTTAAGGTATTGCTGCAACAATTTTATCATTGGGATGGGGTAGAGGGGGTTGTGCCAACAGAACCGGCAGAGCAGGTGCTGGAGCAGGGGCACCCAGTGCTTCTTATTGGGGATAAAGCCCTTAAGTACCGGACTAAACTTATTGCCTCAGAGTGGCATTGCTATGATCTTGCGCAGCTCTGGACCCAACACACCGGTCTCCCTTTTGTGTTTGCCCTGTGGATTGCGCGCCGCGATATCGATCCGTGCAAGCAGGTCGCACTTCAACAGCTTCCCCAACAACTAAATTGTGCACGTCAACGCGCAGAGCAGAACATAAGTTTTTTGGGTCGCAACCAACCCCAAAGCGAATGGATAACCCCACAACAATTGGTTGATTACTGGCATGCCATGTCATACGATCTTGAAGAGTTACATATAGAAGGTTTGAAGCTGTTTTTTAGCTACTGTCACAAGTATAATTTCTTGCCCCACACCCCCGAACTTAACTTTATCTCTGTAGCATAGGACAATGACAGGTAAATCCTATATGAACAGCATTTTTGTTTGACACCCATCACTGTTTTGCATTACAACTACCGATTGCAAAGCCCGGGTGGCGGAACTGGTAGACGCAAGGGACTTAAAATCCCTCGGGATCTAATCCTGTACGAGTTCGATTCTCGTCCCGGGCACCATTAAAAAGAAATAGCCTCTGATTTGTCAGGGGCTTTTTTTGTCTTGCGTAGTCCATCAGTATTTATTCGTTAAACTAGTCTCGCAATTCCAAGGTTTTATGCTGTTTGTCTAAGTTGCTCACTCATCTTCGTTTACTCTGCTTGCTGTCATGCTTTGTCTAGCGTCGTTTCTTGCTCTCTACATTTTTCGGGAGTAACTTTTAGGGGCAGGGGTTAAACCCTAGGTTTACCTCTAAAAGGAGGAAATATTCGAGAACCTGTTGGTGAGAGATAAGGTAAGGATAGAGTGGATAATATCCCACGGACAAGCTTCGCCTGAAGAGAGCTGCTACGACCAGGATGAACATGAATGGGTTATAGTGTGAGAGAATTGTGTGCGGGAGGGCCGCGCTGTAGCACGAGCATCTAGGTTGAGCATGCTGTTAGCAAAATCGCTATACTAAACAAGATTCCGCCAGAGACGCGGTGGAAGCGCCTCCAGCGTTATTTTAAGCGCCTTTTTAACAACATAATGCGCTCATAGGCCTGATCGATGCGTGCTTCACTCAGGGTGCCGTTGCGTACCAGCTCTTTAATCGTGGCAATGGCGCGCGTGACGATAGTTTCGTCGTAGTGCATATTGTTGCCAAAAACCAAGATATCCACCCCGGCTGTAATTGCTTGGGTGATGGCGGTTTCAAAGCCGTAGTGATCGACAATTGCTCCCATCTGCATATCGTCGGAAATCACCACCCCGTCGAAACCAAGTTTCTGGCGCAATATGCCCTCGATGGTTGCACGCGAGAGAGTCGCAGGATATTCGGGGTCGAGTTTGGCGTTGAAAACGTGTGCCGTCATCACCAGGTCGGCCTGTCCGGCCGCGATAATGTTCTGGTAGGGGAGCAGTTCAACCTCAGACCAGCTCTGAGTGACATCGACCAGCCCGAGATGGGAATCGTGTTGCGAACTTCCATGCCCGGGAAAGTGTTTCAGCGTGGTTAACACGCCACATTGGTGATGGGCGGCGATGTAGCTCAAGGCATGCGCAGTAACCTGTTGCGGCTTGGCGGAGAAACAGCGCTCATAGGCGGCGATGACAGGGTTATCGGGGTTGAAGCACAGATCGACCACCGGCGCCATGTTGAGGTTGAGTCCAGCGTCGTTCAAGGTGGTGGCGAGCGCGCTGGTTGCGGTTAAGGTGCGGTGCAGATCATCCTGCGTGCCCAGATCCAGATGTGAGCGGGTAGGGGGAAAGCCGTAGCCCTCCTTCAGACGTGCGATGATGCCCCCTTCCTGATCGACACTAACAAGTAATGGCGTGGCTGCGACCTGCTGAAGCTGGGATACCAACGCTTTGACTTGTGCGGGCGACTCAATATTGCGGTTGCGCTCTGCGTTGATCACATCGTAGTCAAACAGAATGACGCCACCTAGGTTGCGCTGCTGAATGTCCTGCACAATAAAATGCTTGGCGTCGACCTCCGTCCCGCGAAAGCCGACCATTAGCATCTGGCCGATCTTTTCATCCAGAGTTGGAGCAGAGCTTATGGCAGAGGATGCGGGCGCGACACAGCCCCACATCAGTACTGTAGTGATGATGGGCAGCATCAGGGCGACGAAGAATAGGGCTGTGTGTCTGCCTGGTATAGCCCTGAGGCGCGGGGAAAAATAATTATTGTGCATAATGTCTCCAAATCTTGCGTAACAAGTGAAATCCTTTGCCGCGGCATTATGCTGCTCTGAATCAGCGTGAATACGCTTTTTTGCTTCTTTAGGATCGAATAAGATATGTCTTAACGAGATGGTCGAGGCTATTGGCAAGATCTTAAGCTTGGTCTAAAATAAACGCCACACAAACGGGGTTAGACCAAGATAACGTAGTTTTGTTGTCTTAGAAACCCTACTTTAGGAAACTTATTATGCGTGGAGCAAGGCGACAAGCTGGTCATCTCTACCCTTACACAACAGATTTATATCTGATATACATCTGATAATACATCCTACTTAACTGTAGAACCTTTGGACGCAAAATTGTTGCACGCGGCGGTTTTATTCTGCTCAAAGTCTCAGGTGCTTGCAATGATCATTTGAGCCACGAAAAAGTGCTTTTAAGTGCTAAAAATAGCTATTTTAAACCCAAAAAATGTATCTATCCAGGCGGATAGTCTGAGCTTGACAGAGGAGCTTACGTGGCAATGGAACAGCAAGCACATGGTGAACATAAGCGGTTAGTGGAGGGCATGCTTGATCCGGCAGTTTATGATCATCCGGTGACGCGGGTCGATCTGATTGAAACCCATATCTCGTGGGTTTTTCTGGCTGGAGAGTTTGTCTACAAAATCAAGAAACCCGTGAATTTCGGTTTTCTTGATTTTTCCACCCTGGCACAACGTCAGTATTTCTGTGCAGAGGAGTTGCGCCTCAACCGCCGCCTTGCCCCAAAACTCTATATGGATGTGGTGAGCATAGGCGGTACTGCGGATATGCCCAAGCTCCACGCCCATCCGGTACTTGAGTACGCCGTTAAAATGCGCCGTTTCCCCCAGGCGCAACAACTGGATGAGATGCTCAGCGCCGGCGCGCTCTCCACTGAGCACATGGAGCGCTTTGCTGTGGTCATGGACGAATTTCATGGCCTGGCTCCGGTAGCGGATGCCGCAAGTGATTACGGGAACCCTGCGCAGGTATTTGCACCGATGGAGCAGAATTTTGAGCAGATTAGCGCCAACCTTCCTGACCCTAAGATGCAACAACAGCTCAACAAGCTGGAACACTGGAGCCGGGCAATGTACGCGCAGTTGCGTAATGCATTGCAGGAACGCAAAGATGCTGGCTTTATTCGCGAATGCCACGGTGACGCCCATCTGGGTAACATGGCCTGGTTCAATAATGCTCCGGTGCTGTTTGACTGTATCGAATTTAACCCGGCTCTGCGCTGGATTGACACCATGAATGAGGTCGCTTTTCTGGTCATGGACCTGGATTATCGCGGCAGGCAGGATCTCGGCTGGAGTTTTCTCAACCGTTATCTGGAGAACAACGGCGACTATTCAGGGTTGCAGGTGCTGGATTTTTACAAAGTCTATCGTGCACTGGTGCGAGCTAAGGTGACCTGTATGCGTCTGGCCCAGACCGGCCTGAGCTTGAAGGAATGCTGTGCGGACATTGATCTGGTCCGCAGCTATCTGGAGCTTGCCCGGCGTTATACCCGCCCGCGGCAAGCACAGCTGATTATTACCCACGGATTCTCCGGGTCGGGAAAGACCTCCTTTATCGATGAGCTGGCTCCGCTGTTGGGCGCGATCTGCGTGCATTCAGATCATGAGCGCAAGCGCCTGTTCGGGCTTAGCCCTGAACAGAGTAGCCGCTCATCGGTGCGCGGCGGCATCTATTCCGCGGATGCGAGTCACAAAACCTATGCCCGCCTGCATACTCTGGTCGAAAACCTGTTGAATATTGGCATCACCACCATTGTCGATGCGACCTTTCTCAAGCAACAGGACCGCTGTTTGTTCGCGACTCTGGCTCAGCGCCACAAGCTGCGCTTGACCGTGCTGGATTTCTG
Organism: Desulfuromonadaceae bacterium; assembly: GCA_034007015.1. Classification (GTDB taxonomy): domain Bacteria; phylum Desulfobacterota; class Desulfuromonadia; order Desulfuromonadales; family Desulfuromonadaceae; genus JAIVHC01. The sequence continues at coordinate 73,861 of JAVERS010000001.1, read as the reverse complement.
TGTGCCCGAAACCGAACTGCGCCGCCGTATTCGGCTGCGTCAGAGCCAGAACTCCGCAGTGTCGGAAGCCGGCGAGGAAGTGCTTGATGAGCAGATGTTAACCGCTGAAAAGCTAAGGGATGCAGAGATAAAGCATTGTATTAGGATCACATCTGGAGTAGATGTTCACCAGGTTGCCGCAGCCCTAAACAAAACAGGTTAGCCTTTTTTATATTGGCTTTCTGCCCGGTTTTATAGCGCATGTTCAGGATAGGGTTGATAGCATAAAATTCTATTTCTTGCCCCAGCGTTTGCGATACACGTGGAAATACAAAACGGGTATTAGCACCAGCGTGATTGGCGTAGAGATCAAGACGCCGCTGGCGAGGCTCAGCCCCAGGGGTTCTAAGGCGGGTTCGAAGATTAGTATCCCACTGCCGAACATTACTGTGGCAGCAGTGAGGAGGATAGGGCGGGTACGCTCAATTCCGGACTGAAGCACTGCTGCGCCGATCTCCATCCCCTCTTTTTCGCGCTGTATTACAAAGTCAACCAGAAGAATAGCGTTGCGGGTGACAATACCGGCAAGGGAGATTAACCCCAAAACGCCGATGCCGGAAATATCTACGCCCCAAATCCAGTGCGCTGGAAGCACCCCGATAAAGATCAGAGGGATCGGAAGCATTATGAGTAGCGGCAGAGTATAGGAACTGAACCACCCTGCGATGAGAATATAGATCAACAGCATGGCCACCACACTTGCTACCCCCAGATCACGGTACACGTCGCGTGTCATTTCCCATTCACCAGACCAATAAACCACGGTCCCATCTGTGCTGGATATTTCTCTCTGCTTGGGGATGTCAAGCCAGTACACGGGGATATCGCTCCCCCCAGCGTCAATGGTGTTGCCCTGTACTAAACTTTCGAGTTGAACACTTAAGGGGAGCGCTATATCCCGATGCAGATCTGCCGCAACCGTGAGCACTGGGCGCAGATCGCGACGCTGCAGAGCAGGCAACCCGTCTGAATATTTGAATTCCACCAAGTCGGCGAGCGACACAGCGGTGGCAGTCTCGCTGGCAACATATAGGTCGGTGAGGGCGGTTCTGTCTTGGCGTTGTTTTTCATCCAGACGCAATATCACAGGTATTGCACTGCGCGCTGCTGGATCGGGCCAGGTTCCTATCTGCTCGCCGTTAAGGGCAAGGTTCAGGGTGCGAACAAACGTATCTGGGTTCACTCCGTGTAGTGCCGCACGTTGAGGATCGAGGCGCAGTGTGAGATTGCGTAATGGGGCACGTGGGATCTGCTCTGTCCCCATTACCCCTGCTCTGTGGCGAAGCCAATGTTCCAGCTGTGTTGCCGTGTGTTGGCGTGCGTTCACGTCTGCGCCATATATTTCTGCAGTTATATCCCGATCACTCGATGGCCCCGAGGGGATCCTGCCGATATGCCCCCATCCGTTGTAGGGTTTCAGCCAGTCACCTAGGAGGGAGTTTATCTCTTGACTCACTTCATAGCTGAGGCGATCACGCTCAGCTTCTGGAAGCATCTGTACATGGATAACCGCTCTGTGGGGTCCGCTCTGTGCAACAGGATCAGGAATCTCGGAAGGGGGAAATATCGGCGGTGCGCTGGTTCCTATATAAGATGATAGCGATTTAATCTCTGGATAGGATTTTAGTTTCCGGTGCAGGGAACTTACTACCTCTAGACTTTCCTGGCGGGTTTTTCCCGCAGGAAGCTCGATATTGATGGCAAAGGTTTCGCGATCGAGTAGAGGGGTGAGCCCAATTTGTATCATCCGCATCGCGGGGAGGAGAAAACTTGCACCCAACAGCACAAGCAAAGTCAGATACATGCACCAACGCATGCTGCTGCCTTGCCCTAAGAGTGGTCGCATTATGGTGGAGTATAAAGTGACACTCATGGAGGTTTTCTGCCCGCTGTTTGGACTCACACCTTCGGCAGCGGTGTTTGATTGAGACTGAAGGTCTGCTCCTTTTTTGGCTTGTGGAGGTAGCTTGAGGAGGCGAAAGCCAAAATAGGGGGAGATAAGGAGGGCGATCAGCAGAGAAAACATCACCGCGGCCGAGGCTCCTATCGGGATCGAGCGCACATACTGCCCCATCTCTCCAGTTATATATGCGGTGGGAAGCAGGGTTACAACTATGAGGAGATCTGCGAGGATTGTTGGATTGCCCACCTCGTTTATAGCATCGATGGTGAGGGCGCGGCTCTTTTCTCCTGCTATGCGGTAGCGGCGCGCAATATTTTCCAGTAATACCACCGCATCGTCCGAGAGGACCCCTATAGCCAGGATCATAGCTGCAATAGATACCGGATTGAGACTGAAATCAATCTGCTTATATAGCCACGGGACAATCGCCAGCGATGCGGGCATCATCATGGCGATGATCAGCCCGGCGCGCCACCCGAGTCCGAGCCAGATAATTGCTACCACCACTAGAGTGCCGGTGAGGAGCTGGTTCAAAACGCGGTACACTCGTGCAGTGGCATCGGCGCCTGCATCGTAGGTGGTAGAGAGCTTTACATCTGCAGGAAGCTGCGACACTGCGTACTGATGCATGTGCTCGTTGAGCGCACGAGTAATATCACTGACATTTCTACCGTCGAGGGTGGTAGCCGCTATGGTTACTGAAGGCCAGGCTTCATCCTGACCTTGGTGCCAGTACAGCGCGGCATCATGAGTTTTTACACTTCCATCGCGAATGGTGGCGACATCTTCAAGGTAGATGGGACCGCTATCCCCTCTGCCTACGGGAATACGCGCCAGAGTTTCGATCCTGCCGATATGGGAACCTGCGCGGATGAGGGTTACCGGAGCGCTCTCCAGCCGTCCGACTGGGAACTGGCGCGTAGCGATACCGATCGCATCGGCGATGTCACTCAAGGTAAGGTTGTGTGCTGCTAGGGACTGGATATCAGGAAGAATCTCTATCGCGCGCTGATTACCCCCATATACGCGGATATTTCGTACCCCTTCGATCTGTTCGAGTTCAGTCGCCACCTCGGTGGCGAGGAGTTCGAGCTCGATAGCAGAACGGGTTTTGCTACTCAGACTTGCAGATAGCATCACCAAATGGTCATCGCCATAAGTTTCAATCTGGGCTGGGCCGGCTCCCTGTGGAAGCAGATGGGCATGGGTGGAAAACACCTCTTCGAGACGCGCAAAAGCCAACGCTTGGTTTGTTCCTGGAGTAAATTCTACCTGAAGAAGGGTAGCATCGTCCGTGCTGCTGCTGCGCACTTCGGTGACATTTGCCAGCCGGCGTACCCAGGTTGCGCCGCGCCGCGCAAGTTGATTGTCAATCTGTTCAGCTCCAGCACCGGGCCACGGGATAATTACGCTGGCGGTAGGAATATCAATGTCAGGGCGATCTTCACGTGGAATGACCATCAGGCTATAAATGCCAAAAATGAAGCACGCAATGACAAATAACGGCACCAAAGGGGAATCTATGCTGCGCTTTGCTATACGCCCTGCAAGACCTAAGTGTTCCATCAGTTGGGCTCCACCTTAAGGTTCACCACTTGGCCATCAGCCAGAGTAGAGGTGGGATTGAGCACCACCAGCGCTCCTGGTTGCAACCCTTGGATCACCTTTACCATTGATTCGGACGAGTCTCTAGCTTGAGCTCGGGTATCAGAAGAGGCGGTAACGACCCAGCGTTTTTGAACAATGGTGTCTGTTGGGATCGAACCTTTTACAACAAGCATTACGCTGGTGAGTTGCCCCTGGTGTATTAATGCAGAGCGGGGAATAGCTGTTGCTGGGTTTTTAAACTCCGTGTCCTCTGATGTCTCCAGAGGTTCTAGGTTTTTGATGTCCACTTCCACCACCTGTCCAGGACGAATTTTGCCATCTGTTGTTTCGAGTTCTAGGCGTAGGATTTGTCCTACTCCACCCCTTTCCATGGAAGGGACAGTATCTTGATACGTTGCCTTTAACGGCTGGTTAAGAAAGGGAGCATTGACCATAAAAGTTGAGGTATGCCTTTGCAGAGAGTTAGCTACGCCAGCAGGTATGGGCACATCAATACGGAAAGAGGAGCGATCTTCAAGGACCACCAAGGTAGTGCCGGGACCTACAAATGAGCCCTGATCTATGGGTACTTCACTCACAACTCCACAAAATGGAGCACTGATGCGGGCATACTCGAGATTGGTTTGCTGCACACGCACCTGCGTACGTGCTTGTTCCACCGCGGCTTTAGTTCTGTCGCGTTCTACTACGGCACGTTCGAGATTGTTGCGCGCAATCAGGTCGTCAGCGTAGAGACGTTCTAGGCGTTGTACGTCAAGTTGTGCTTTAGTGTATGCACTTTGCGCTGCGTTCTGGTGCGCTTGCGCTGCCTCCAGTGCGGCAACAATATCGCGCGCATCAACCTGAGCCAGTAGCGCACCAGCTTCAACCTCGTCCCCGGCGGCAACATATAGGTGGGTTAGGGTGCCACTCATGCGCGTACTCAGCAGTGCGCGTTTAAGGGGACGAATTGCTCCGCTGAAGCGCTGTTGTATATCTGATTCCCACAGGGTTACTTCTGTAGTTTCTACTTCGGGGATATTTTTCTCGCTTGGGGCAGATGTGGGCGTAGGCTGAGCAGGTGCACGTTGCTCTTGTTGGCACGCGCATAAGGCAACGCTGCACAAAATAAGCGCGAAAACGCACATTGCTATGCGCACTTTTTCTCGTCTGTCCCTAGCCAAGGTTATACGCTGCGGCAAGGTGCCTGAGAGCCATTTGTGGTGTGAGAGGTACATATAGTGTCTATCCATTGGTTGTATGTATGTTGTGGTTGTGTGCGGATACTGTTTCGGTGAGTCCCAAAACTATCTCATCTGTGGCGGCAACCCCTGCAGGGGGCTGTAGCCGTGATGCAGATAGTAGCTCATCCCCGCAAGAAGGGTGTGATACTGATATCGGCTAGCGTTGACCTGATGCTGAAACAGCTCTGTACGGGTCAGGAGAACCTCAGTGAGATCTCCCAAACCTTCAGTGTAACGACGTATTGCCAGATCGGCCGCTGTTTCTGCTGCCTCTACTGCAGAGCACGATGCTTGCCACGCACTCCAAGAAGCAACCCAGTCGTTTAAGCTATTAAGCTGCTGTGTGCTAGCGTCACGCATTTTCTCTGTTTTTTCAACCCGCGCCAGATCTGCCTGTGCTTTGGCTTCTTCGATATCGCCTTTGCGATCCAGCCCTTCAAATATATCCCACTTTAGGTTGGCTCCTACAAACCACGCGTCAGCATAATCTTCAAGTGGCGCATCTCCATTAACCCATTGCTGACGTGCAAAAAAGTTTACCTTAGGGAGGATGCGTGCTTGTGCTCTTTTCACCCCTGCAGATGCTGCTTCCTGCATGAGTTCAGTCGCAACTATATCTGCGCGCTGCTGTTGCGGAAGAGGGTATTCAGCGGGTGGAAGAGGGCGAGGTAATGGAGTGGTAACTCGGATTGGCTCCACCGGGTTTAGCCCGAGGAGGTTCGCGAGTTCGTTTTTGGCTCTATGCACTTCGGCTTCAGCCGTAAACACGCGTGCCTGCGCACTTTGAAATTCAGCCCTGGCTCTGGTAACATCCAGCTTCCCCGCCAGTCCTTGCGTATAGTTGGCACTGGCGTGTTCAAACACCTGCCGCGCTGCGCGCAATGCTTGTTGCGCTGCGTCTAAAACCGCTCCCTGTATATGTACGCCAAAGTAAGCTTGTGCGGTTTGCAACTTCAGCACTTGCGCCCCCCACTCGGTTGAGGCAGCCCGCGCCTGTGCAGCGGTACGGGCTTGGGCGTGACCTATCCAACCTTCTACATGAATAAGTGGCTGGATGATGTTCACTCCACTTATCATCCCTTCTACGGGGCCATAATCATAGGTGGTTATGCTTGGGGGGGTAGCGTGCAGATCAAGTCGCGGAGTATATTTAAGCGCATCTGCGTCGGAACGCACCCACGTGGATTCAGCACTGATATGGGGAAGAAAAGCTTGCTTAGAGCGGATGTGGGTAGCACGTGCGAGTTGCTGTTGTTTTTGCAGCCGTTGAAACTCTGTCGCTTGAGTAGAGACTTGCTCCAATGCAGCGCTAAGAGAGAGATCCACGGCATGGGCTGGGGTTGCCAGCAGAAGAGCAACACCAAAACTTAAGAACAAAAAACATATCAAACGCAGCCAAGGTGAACATATGTATTCTAAGGGCTGCGTCCTTGATGGTTTTGCGCTGCTAAAGGCGGTTAAGTTTAGCTCTTTAGTTAGAGTCTCTGCTTTAATAGGATGTATGAGTAATTTATGGCTAAAAGCTGTGATATGTGACATGAATCCTCAGTGTGCGGCTAGTTGGGGATAAGTGGTATTTCATGTTAGCCCAAAACTACCCTCTAATGTGGTGCAGGTGCAAGTCCAAACAGGGCTTGGTTGCGCCATCAGTTGGCGTGATGAGTCAGCTATGTGTGTAATCGCACTTTGGCTTGCAGTTAAGCTCTCTGTTAGAATCAACGCGGTACTGAAAGTGTCGGCAAGCATTCTTGACATAATAACCATGATGGCATATTGCAAGCCATGATCTGTTGATTATAGATTCCCTTTGGAGAAAAGAGTTATGAAATCAAGTTGGAACAGGGTTGTACTGTTTATGCTCGCCATTATCGCCCTCAACGCAGGATTTGTATACCTGTTTCCCTCTACTTCGCAGGAGCCACAGGCACTTATCTCCTACAGCCGTTTCAAGCAAATCCTCAGTACTGGCCAAATCGCTGAAGTTACCTTGGAAAACAAACGGGTTAATGGGCGGTTTAAAGATGCTGTCACCTTGGAGCAACCTTCGGCATCGAAGCCGTTATTGAGCGGGACCGAAGGGGATGGACAAGGTGAACTGCGTGAGTATGTGCGCTTCAAAACTATCCTTCCTCCTGTGGAAGATCCCACCTTGCTGCCGCTTCTTGAAGAACATGGAGTTCAGATTGAAGCTAACATAGTAGAAGACACCCCCCTGTGGGCGAAGATTTTGCTTAACTTGCTCCCTTGGGTGCTTATTGTTGGAGTGTGGTGGTTTTTTATTGCACGGATGCGGCGTCAAGGGGGGATGGGCGGCAGTGTGATGGGTAAGGTTGGGCAGTCTGGAGCGGAACGGTATGTGAATGAGCAAACCGGCGTAACCTTTGCGGATGTAGCCGGGCTAAAAGAGGAAAAAAATGAGTTGTCTGATATCATCAACTATCTGCGCGACCCGCAAAGATTTACGCGCGTCGGTGGCAGGGTCCCACGCGGGGTGCTGCTCGCTGGCCCGCCTGGTACTGGAAAAACCTATCTTGCGCGTGCTGTAGCTGGAGAGGCGGGCGTTCCGTTTTTCAGTATTTCAGCATCACAGTTTATTGAGATGTTTGTGGGTGTCGGCGCGAGCCGTGTACGTGACCTGTTTAAGAATGCCAAGAAAAACGCCCCCAGTATCATTTTTGTAGATGAGCTCGATGCAGTTGGACGTGCACGTGGAACCGGTCTAGGGGGCGGAAATGACGAGCGTGAGCAGACCCTGAATCAGTTGTTGTCGGAACTGGATGGTTTTACTCCCAACGATGAAGTTATTGTTCTTGCCGCAACCAACCGCCCCGATGTGCTGGATACTGCACTGTTGCGTGCCGGTCGCTTTGATCGGCAAGTGATAATCGGGCGTCCTGACTGGCGCGATCGTGCCGAAATTCTGCTTGTGCATACCCGGAACATCCCTACCGAAGATGATATCGATTTTGAAGCTATTGCCAAAGGGACCCCAGGGATGGTTGGGGCTGATCTGGCGAACTTGTGCAATGAAGCTGCGTTGATTGCAGGGCGGGAAGATTGCGAACGTGTGAGCAATTCCCACTTTGAACGCGCTAAAGATCGTCAGCTCATGGGGATGGAGAGAAAGCTGTTTCTGTCTGTGGACGAACGCCACCTTACTGCGGTTCACGAAGGTGGACACGCGCTGGTGGCGCGCCTGATCCCAGGTTCTGATCCGGTGCATAAGATCACTATTATCCCCCATGGACAGGCCCTTGGATTGACTCAACAGCTTCCCGATGATGACGTGTACTATTATCAACGCAGCTACCTGATGGGGCGGATGTGTGTGATGCTCGGAGGGCGCATGGCCGAAAAGGAGATCTTTGGCGAATATTCCACTGGGGCACAGAATGATTTGAAACAAGTGATGGACCTGGCCGAGAAGATGGTATGCCAGTGGGGGATGAGCAACGTCTTGGGCGCTCTTAGCTATCCACGTGGAGAAGAACATCCATTTTTGGGACGCAAACTCGCAGCGGAGAAGAACTTCAGTGATAAAACCGCGTGGATAATTGACCAGGAGGTGCGCAATCTGGTTACGCAGGCAGAGAAATGTGCTGGTGCAATCATAGCGGGCAACCGCACCGTTCTCAGTGAATTGGCGGATCTTCTGGTAGCAGAAGAGACCCTGGATCGGGCAGCATTTGAAGCGTTTATGGCCGAAAAAGAGTTGACCAAACCGGATGGAGCATGCGCGGAAGCTATGCCTGTAGCTGCGACTAAAGACGAGGCCTGAAACAACTCGTTTGGTACAGGGACATTGTTCTTCGTTGTTAACGCAACTCTGAGCCTACTACACCTTGGCGCTGAGGAGATCGCAGCAATATGGTGCTGAATTCGCTCAGCATGCGATTTTTTATCACTTGGCATCCTAGGCGCTCGTAACGCTGCCGCACATCGAAATTGTATTCGTAGAGTATCCCCGAAAAGAGCAGCGTGGCGCCGGGGCTTGCGTGCATAAGTAGATCGTCAGCAATGTCTAGGAGGATATCGCCGTAAATATTGGCAATTATCAGTTCAAAAGTCTCCCCCCCGATATCCGCGGCGGTGCCACAGCGGTGGCGCACTTTGTCCTGAACTTGGTTAAGCTCGCAATTATAAATACAGGTTTTCACTGCCTTAGGTTCTATATCCACGCACAAGGCCGACTTCGCCCCTAGCTTTACCGCTGCAAGGGCAAGAATCCCAGTACCGCTGCCTAAGTCTAGCACCGTTTTTTCCTGCAGGGCTGGAATCTGTTCTAACTCTTCAAGGCAACTGGCACTTGTTTCGTGTTCACCGGAGCCAAACGCTCCCGCCGCCATAATGAGGGCTATGCGTGCATCGGTTGGAGGGGGCTCGTTTTCGGGCACAATGTTGAAACGTTTCCCAATAGGAAAAGTGCTGAATTGGCGCCCTGTAGAGGTCTCAGGCATTTGCTCTTGCATTTGATCTCCTGTAAAGGTCGGTCGGTGTTGACGGGGTGTTGGTGCGGGCGAGTATTTCACACCGCACAATTAACGGTCAACGTATTATACGTGCATGATATGGAGCGTGTCGAATATGGGTCTGTAACTTTAGTGCACCGCTACCTGTAGTCTCTAGTTAAGTTTATGAGGAACAAATTGCAGGGTATTGATTGTAGGGTGTTGGCTTTTTCCACGTGGGAAAATTTCCCCTTTGTGTATAGCGGTTTGCGGGTTATGATCAACAAGGAGACGTTTGACACTGGTTTTCGATTTCTTTTAGTGTTTTAGGAGTATTAAAGTATGTATCTTCGTTTTTTGCACAAGACTGCTATTGTTGCACTGGTATGTTTGCTATGCGGGTTGATGCTTGCGTGTGATAAAGGTGGGTCTGCAGATGGATCAGCCGGCAGGGTAAATATGGGCACGGTTGCCCCCAATTTTACCCTTGAAAACATGCAGGGCGAGGAGGTAACTCTTTCAGATTTGCAGGGCAAGGTGGTGCTGGTCAATTTTTGGGCAACTTGGTGTCCTCCATGTCGCCAGGAGATGCCTTCCATGGAAAGTTTGTATCGGCACCTTAAAGACCAAGGCTTTGAGATGCTTGCAATCAATGTAGAGAAAAACGGTCCGGAGGCGGTATCCAGCTTCCTTAGCGACAAGTCTCATAGTTTCCCGATTTTATTTGATCCTCAAGCGCAAGTGCAGCGCCTGTATAATGTATCCAAATATCCAGAAACCTTTGTTGTAGATCGAAACGGCATTGTGGTTGAGCACGTTGTGGGTGCAATAGATTGGATGCAGCCCAGTGTTGTAGAGTATCTGGAAAATCTATAAAACTCGGAAAACCTCAGCCCAGATTGTGCATGCCCGTGGACATTATCCTTGGACACTAAAGGGCGCGCAAAGGTTTGACTGGGCTTTTTCTTTAGTGCAGGTGAATAGATGGCTTCAGTACAAGATCAGTTTCGCGCATATCTGGCTAAACACAATCTGAAGGTTACGCGTCAGCGCCAGATTATTCTGGATGCGTTCCTTTCTTCTCCTTCACATCTGTCGGCTGAAGAGTTGTACATTCGTCTGCGCAAAAAACACCCCAATATTGGGTATGCGACCGTATATCGCACTATGAAACTTCTGTCTGAATGTGGAATAGCAGCTGAACGCCACTTTGGCGATCGCCAGACACGCTATGAAGCCAATACAGGGGAAGATCACCACTATCACCTGATCTGTGAGCAGTGTAGCAATATTGTTGAATTTGAAGATCAGCAAATTGATTGGTTATTGCAGAACGCAGCCTCTGCACACAACTATACGTTATCCCATCGGCGTTTAGAGATCTACGGTCTGTGTCCAAAATGTCAGGACACCTAGAGCTCTGCTGCGGGCAGAGCTCTTTCCCATATTGCTAGCTATTAGGAGACCACATGCGCGTTGTTGCTATTATTCCAGCTCGTTATGCTTCGACCCGTTTTCCGGCTAAAGCGCTGGCGGATATTCACGGTAAGCCCATGATTCAGCATGTGTACGAGCGTACCCAGACGGCTAGCTTGGTCGACGAGGTTATTATCGCTACTGATGATGAGCGTATTCTAGCTGCGGCGCACAACTTCGGGGCACGAGCTATGCTCACATCTGTGCACCATGAAACTGGAACAGATCGTCTTGCGGAAGTGGCAGAGAAACTTCCAGATGTCGACTTGATTGTGAACGTGCAGGGTGACGAACCCATGATTGAAGCAGAGATGATTGATACAGCTATCGCTCCGCTATTGGAACATGCAGATATAAGTATGGGAACCTTGATGGCGCACATTGATGCACTGGAAGACTTTGTCAACCCGAATGTGGTGAAGGTGGTTACTGACCAACGGGGGATGGCGCTATATTTTTCTCGCTCTCCTATCCCTCATTTGCGTGATGTTGGCCCAGGTGCAATCCGCGCAGATGGCTACAAACATATTGGCCTGTATGTGTATAAGCGTGATTTTTTGTTGCGTTACCCACACTTAGAGCCAACTCCACTTGAACAGACAGAAAAACTCGAACAGCTGCGTGCTCTCGAACACGGTTATCGCATTCATGTTGCTCTTACTGCGCATCAGAGTATGGGTGTGGATACGCCGGAGGACCTGGAAAAGGTCAAAATTGCGCTGGCACCTTAAGCCGGTGCTTGGTTGCAGGTTCTGTTTAGGTGTTTAGGTTCATACAGATAGGAACCGGTGCGACGCGCAGGTGCACCGGTTTTTGCTTTTTACATTTCACCCATTTAGGTGTAGAGTTCCACCTTTTTGCTGGTGAAATAAAATAACACTTGTCGCTGAAAGATGACGTTTAAAATGCAGGAGTTCACTCGATGAAAACCAAGTTTCTGTTTGTAACCGGTGGTGTGGTATCGTCCCTTGGTAAAGGCTTAGCAGCTGCTTCAATTGGGGCGTTGATGGAAGCACGCGGACTGCGTGTGTCTATGCAGAAGCTTGACCCATATATCAATGTAGATCCCGGCACGATGAGTCCATTTCAGCACGGGGAGGTGTTTGTAACCGATGACGGGGCGGAAACCGACCTGGATTTGGGTCACTACGAGCGCTACACCTCAGCACGCTTGTCGCGTAAGTCAAACTTTACTACCGGCCAGGTATATGACAGCGTTATCCGCAAAGAACGCCGTGGAGATTATCTGGGGGGAACAGTCCAGGTTATCCCCCACATCACTAATGAGATTAAACATAAAATCATTGAGAATGCGCGCGACGTCGATTTGGCTATTGTTGAAGTTGGCGGCACGGTGGGGGATATAGAGTCCCTCCCTTTTTTGGAAGCTATTCGTCAGTTCCGCACCGATCTGGGACATGAGAATGTGCTTTATATCCACTTGACGCTGGTGCCTTATTTGGCTTCCGCAGGCGAGCTTAAAACAAAACCCACGCAACACAGTGTTAAAGAGTTGCGCGAGATTGGGATCCAGCCCGACATTCTCCTGTGTCGTTGTGATCGCGAAATCTCCCGCGATATGAAAAGCAAGATAGCCCTGTTCTGCAACGTTAAGGAAGACGCAGTGATAACTGCGCGCGATGTAGAATCGATCTATGAAGTTCCGGTAGTTTATCATGAGCAGGGTTTGGATGAGCGCATTGTCGATGGTCTGGGGATCTGGACCAAGGCGCCGGATCTGACTGCATGGAAAAACATTGTGCGCCGGGTAAAAGAGCCTGCAGCCCAAACTACCATTGCGATTGTGGGCAAATATGTGGAGCTGACCGAAAGCTATAAGTCTTTGTCGGAGGCACTTATTCATGGTGGAATTGGCAACGATTGTCGCGTAAATCTGAAATATGTGGATGCAGAAGCACTAGAACGTCATGGAGTTGGAGATGTATTTACCGACGTGGACGGGATTCTGGTTCCAGGGGGCTTTGGAGAACGTGGAAGTGAGGGGAAAATAGCCGCAGTACGCTATGCGCGTGAAAACGATATCCCCTTTTTCGGCATCTGCTTGGGGCTGCAGATGGCAGTGGTGGAATATGCGCGCAATGTGAGTAAACTAAAAGATGCCTATTCAGCCGAATTCAGACCCGAAGCGCAAAACCCAGTTATTGATATCATGGAAGAGCAGAAAGATCTCGATGACTTCGGTGGAACTATGCGTCTAGGAGCATATCAGTGCGATCTGCGCGACGGGAGCTTAGCGCAGCGCATCTATGGGCAAAAAACCATATCCGAGCGCCATCGGCATCGATATGAGTTCAACAATAACTATCGCGACAAGCTTGAACAGGATGGCTTGATGATATCTGGCGTAAATCCAAAAAACAATCTGGTAGAAATTGTGGAATTACCGGGGCATCGTTGGTTTCTGGCGTGTCAGTTTCATCCGGAATTCCGCTCACGCCCGATGGAGCCGCATCCGCTATTTGAATCTTTTGTGGGTGCATGTATGAAGGTTATGAAAAAAGATCAAACGTCAGGAGGGACTGATGCGTGCTGATGCGGTGCAAATTGGCAATATAACTATGGGGGACGGGCACCCGCTGGTCCTGATTGCAGGTCCCTGTGTGCTGGAAGACTTGGAAACAACCCGCACTATCGCAGAGGCGTTAGTAACTACATGTTCCCGCTTGGGTATTAGCCTGATTTTTAAAGGTTCATACGATAAAGCAAACCGCACTTCAGTTGATTCATTCCGTGGTCCTGGAATAGAGAGGGGATTGGAGATTCTTGCGCGGATTAAAAAAGAGTTCGACGTCCCAGTTATTTCTGATGTACATGCTCCCCATGAAGTTGAAGCGGCAGCGCAGGTGCTCGATGTAATTCAAGTTCCCGCATTCTTGTGCCGCCAAACTGATTTGCTGGTTGCCGCTGGGAATAGCGGCAAAGTGGTAAATGTGAAAAAAGGGCAGTTCCAAGCACCTTGGGATATGCAACATGTAGTAGGGAAGGTAAAATCAACCGGCAACAGCAATATTATCCTTACTGAGCGCGGCGCCAGCTTCGGGTACAACAACCTTGTAGTTGATATGCGGTCCTTGCCTATCATGCGAGGATTGGGGTGTCCGGTCGTATTTGATGCCACCCACGCAGTTCAACTTCCAGGTGGGGGTGGAGGATGTTCCAGCGGTCAGCGCGAATATGTGGCAGCACTCTCCCGCGCAGCTGTAGCGGTGGGGATTGATGGTCTGTTCTGGGAAGTGTACGCTGACCCGGACAAGGCGCGTTGTGACGGGCCTAACTCTCTGCGCTTAGATAACCTAGAGATGATGTTGCGTCCGTTGCTTAAAATTGACTCAGTGGTGAAAAATTATGATTGACGATAATGAACTGATCGCAAATGCACAAAATACCTTAGATATTGAAGCTAAAGCTATCGTGGCACTTCATGAGCGAATCGACAGTAAATTCTGCGAGGCAGTTAAATTAATTGCCTCCTGCGAAGGGCGCGTGGTGATAACCGGGATGGGGAAGTCCGGGCATATTTGTCAGAAGATTGCCGCCACCATGGCTTCCACTGGGACTCCAGCATTCTTTCTTCACCCTGCAGAAGGGATTCATGGGGATCTTGGAATGCTCATGAAAGGAGATGTGGTGCTCGCAGTTTCAAATTCTGGCGAAACAGAAGAGATCGTGAAAATCCTTCCGGTTATTCGGCGCTTGGGACTGAAACTTATCACTATGAGTGGCAATCCTTCCAGTACACTGGCGCGCTCTGGAGATGTGTCGCTGGATGTTTCAGTAGAACAAGAGGCGTGCCCTCTAGGCCTTGCCCCCACCGCAAGCACTACTGCTACCCTTGCCATGGGTGATGCACTTGCAGTAGCGCTTCTGAAGTTACATAATTTCCAAGCTGAAGATTTTGCTCTGTTCCATCCCGGCGGGACTTTAGGAAAACGCCTGTTACTGAAGGTAGAAGACCTCATGCACAGTGGTGATGAAATTCCCATGGTGCCAATGGGAACCTGTGTTAAAGAAGCACTGTTCGAGATCACCAATAAAAAACTTGGGATTACTGGGGTTGCTGCGCCAGATGGTAGTCTGGCTGGGGTATTTACCGATGGCGATTTGCGCCGCTGTTTGGAGGAAAACGCCACATGTCTTGAGTTTAGTATTGCAGAGGTTATGACCACCAATCCGAAGCGGGTATTGCTTCATCATCTTGCTGCTCGAGTTTTACAACGCATGGAAGAGCATAAGATAACCTCACTCTTTGTTTTTGACACAGAAGAGGCAACGGTACCTGTAGGGATTGTTCATCTGCACGACCTACTGAAAGCTGGGGTAGTATGAATAAACAACGTGTGAAAGATATCAGGTTATTGCTCCTAGATGTCGATGGAGTGATGACCGACGGAGTGATTGCGTACGACAATAATGGCGTGGAAACCAAACGCTTTCATGTGCGCGACGGTCATGGACTGAAGTTACTGCAACGCGCTGGGATTGAAGTTGGAATTATAACTGGACGCAAGTCGGCGATTGTTGAGAAACGTGCGGCGGAGTTAGGGGTCTCCCGTGTGTTCCAAGGGGTTAAAAATAAACTAGAACCCTATGAACATATTCTTACGCAAAGTGGTTTCAAAGATCATCAAGTAGCCTACGTAGGGGACGATCTGATAGATCTACCAGTGTTGCGTCGTGTCGGTTTTGCCGTAGCGGTTGCAGATGCCGTCCCTGAATTGCGCCCATATGTCGACTACATCACCAGTACTTCTGGAGGCCAAGGTGCAGTACGCGAAGTGTGTGATCTTATTTTGAAGCAAAGCGGGAAGTGGGAGCAGGTCACTGCACGTTACTTTGAAGTGTAGAATAGCGCATATAGCGCATATAGCAATATTCAAGCTTTGCGTTTCCCCCTCGGACACAAGCTGGGTGCAATGATGCTCACACGACAGAAAATCCGTATCATTCTTTTGGGGCTTATTTTCATGTTTAGTCTTGGTGTGGGAATTGTGATTTTCACCCACCAAGGCTTGGAAGAAAAGGAAGATATCCTTGAGGACATTGTGATAGAGGCTGATGCAGCGCTGAACCGCTTTGTCTATACTCAGATCGAAGATGGTCAGTTGAAGTGGGATCTTGAGGCAGAACAGGGCACCCACGATGCGAAGCGGAATATTACAAATCTGATAGATATTGACGCCGAGTTTTTTGGCGAGACACCAAACGAGAGTGTCACCATGACTGCAGATACGGCAGAAGCCCACCTTGATGAAGAAACAATTGAGGCACGAGGCAATGTAATTGTAACCACTGCGAGTGGATATCGCCTTAGAACTCAAGTGCTTGAATATTCCAAGCGTCCGCGCAATGCTGGGGATAACCAAGAAAACAGTGAAGCTGGCGGGGTTATATATACCGCGGAACCAGTTGCTTTCGAAGCAGATAAAATTCGCATTCAAGGTGTGGGCATGACCTATCAGCTTGAATCGCGCTTTTTACAAATTCACAGCAATGTAAGCGCGCGTATTTTCCCCGACACAAAGTCCGATAATGCCGCATCCACTGGTGCTATGCAAAACTAGTGCTGATTACGGCAGGAGATAATCGATGCAGAGTTTCTCAAGAAGTCTAAAAAGCTACTTAGTAATTGTTTGCGTTAGTTGGAGTTGCGTCATTCTGTTGGGGAGTTTCTCAACATATGCGCAGGATATATCTCCAGCTGGAGTTGAACCATCGCAGAGTGATACCAAGCAGGATGAGAAGATGAACCACGATTCCTCCCAACCAGTCCATATCACTTCTGATTCTCTTGAGGTGGATGATAAAAAAGGGGTGTTCGTTTTCCGTGGTAATGTAGTGGCGATACAGGATAGTGCTACCATATACTCTGAACAATTAGATGTATATTATACTCAGAAGAACAAATCCACGTCCAAGGCTAGTTCAGATGCCTCTCAGGCGCGTAGTATTGAGAAAATTGTGGCGCGTGGTGCAGTGAGGATCGTGCAGAAAGAACGTATAGCTACCGGAGCGCGTGCAGAATACGTGTATGCAGAAGGTTCTGTGGTTTTGACTGGTTCCCCCACGGTAGTGCAGGGTGTTAATACTATCGCTGGAGAAAAGATAACCGTTTACCTTGATGACAAGCGCAGCATAGTTGAAGGCGGCGCCAGCGAGAGGGTACAGGCAACGTTTACACCGGATGATGATGGCGACAAATAAGCATAAACTTAAAGCCGAAGGGCTTGTCAAGTCCTACGGCGGCAGACAGGTAGTTAAGGGAGTCAGCCTTAGCTTGGATTCGGGTGAGGTTGTAGGATTGCTTGGACCTAATGGCGCAGGCAAAACGACCTCGTTTTATATGATCGTTGGCTTGGTGCGCCCAGACAGCGGTCGGGTGACTTTAGATGAAACAGAAGTGTCGCAGTGGCCTATGTACAAACGGGCTGCTGCTGGACTTGCATATTTGCCACAGGAGTCTTCGGTATTTCGCAAACTTAGTGTTAAAGAAAACCTTCTGGCGGTGCTCGAATATCATGTAGCAGACAAGCTTCAGCGGGAAGAACGCTTACAGGAGTTACTAGAGGAGTTTCGCCTTACCCACGTAGCCAATTCGCCCGGGTATGCTCTCTCGGGTGGTGAACGACGTCGTACTGAGATAGCCAGAGCGTTGGTTATTGATCCACGTTTTATCCTTCTAGATGAGCCTTTTGCTGGGATCGACCCGCTGGCGGTTATTGATATCCAAAAGATTATCACTAGCTTAAAAAATAGAGGGATCGGGGTGCTGATTTCGGATCACAATGTACGCGAAACCCTTGGTGTGTGTGATCGAGCGTATATCCTTAACGATGGGCAACTGCTAGAGGAGGGGAGTCCAGCGCAAATCGCAGCAAGCCCAAAGGCACGCCAGATCTATCTTGGGGAGGATTTTCGCCTTTAGTACATGCAAATGCCGGATTGTGTAGGTATAGGTAGGCCGTTACTGTTAGAATGGAGTTAAGTCCCGGGATCGACTGGGTTTACATTAACTGGATTTGATGATCGGATTGCCATATGGCGTTGCAACTTCGACAACAACTTAAGCTCAGCCAGCAGTTGGTTATGACACCACAGTTGCAACAGGCGATAAAACTGTTGCAACTTTCCCGTGTTGAGTTGGAAGAGGTGGTCGAACAGGAGCTGGAAGAAAATCCCCTATTGGAAAAAGTGGACGCGCAGGAGATTGAAGCTGAATCTCAGGTTCTGAGCAAGGACGAGGCATCTAAAGAGACAACGGACGCGGAAACCACTACGGAAGTGGGTGAGCCAGAGGAGCTCGCCAGTATCGAAGACTGGCAAACGTATCTGCAAGGATACAGCCAGGGGGGTGGCAGCATTGCAGAAGGGTTTGATGATGATCAGCCCGCGTATGATAACACTCTAAGTGAAACCAAGACCCTGTATGATCACTTGCTGTGGCAGCTCCAGTTGGGACGCTACCCAGATGAAGAGCTGGAAGCTGCAAAAATTATTTTGGGTAATCTGGATGAAGCTGGGTATCTCAGTTTCCCTTTAGAGGAGTTACAACATCAGTTTAGCCTGTCTGCAGAGCTCCTCAAGCGTGCGCTAAAGATTGTACAGCATTTGGATCCATCTGGAGTTGGCGCTAGAGATTTAAGCGAGTGCCTCCACTTGCAATTAAGAGCGCTTGACCTAGAAGGGTCGCTAGCAGACATTATTGTTACTCGTTACCGCGAGGAACTTGAAGCACGACGCTACAGCGTAATTGCGCGCCAGTGCCGGGTTACAGAAGAGGAAATATATGCTGCGGCGCGCGTGCTGAGCAAACTGGATCCGTATCCTGGTAGTGTGTTCGGCGGTGGAGATGTCCAATATATTACCCCGGATGTGTTTGTGCGCAAAACTGTAGACGGATACGTGGTAAGCCTCAACGATGACGGGTTGGCTAACCTCGGCATTAGTTCTTATTACGCAAATATCTCCAAACAAGGACTGGATCAGAAGACCAATGAATATCTTCAGGAGAAATTGCGCGGGGCACAATGGCTCCTGAAGAGTATTTATCAACGCCAGAGAACTATCTACCGCGTTACAGAGAGCATTGTTAAATTTCAGCGTGATTTTTTTGATAAAGGGATAAACTACTTAAAACCTTTAGTGTTGCGCGATGTGGCTGAGGATATCGGCATGCATGAATCAACCATCAGCCGCGTGACCACCAACAAGTATCTACAGGCACCTCAGGGGTTGTTTGAGTTGAAGTATTTTTTTAACAGTGGTATCGGTACTTCGACTGGGAATGAGGTTGCTGCGGAGTCAGTAAAAAGCCGGATTCGGGATATTGTGGCAGAAGAAAACCCGCAGAAACCGTATTCAGACCAAAAGATTGTCGAAATTTTGGCAGAAGACGGAATTAAAATTGCCCGCCGCACTGTCACCAAGTATCGGGAAATGCTCGGGATCGGATCATCAACTGCGCGCAAGCGTTTATTCTAACAACATGGAGGATTAATCTATGCAAATAGCTGTAACCTTTCGTCATATGGACAGTAGCATCCCTGTCCGCGAGTACGTTGAAGAGAAACTTGCTCGAGTAAAGAAATATATTGATGAACCCATCGAAGTTCAGGTTGTGCTTGAGGTGGAAAAAAAAATCCGCAATATCGCGGAGGTTGTTATCATCGCTAAAGGGATTACCATAAAGGCTTCAGCTGAAGTTAACGACGATATGTATGCCTCGATAGATGCCGTGGTAGATAAACTTGAGCGCCAACTTAAGCGCTACAAAGAAAAGCTTAAGGAACACTCCCCACGCAAAGGTAAGGGACATCTAATTACTAAAACCATTATCGAAGCGGCAAGTATTGATGAGGGGGCAGATGAACCCAAAATTGTCAGAACCCATAGCTTCCCGAGTAAACCTATGTCACTTGACGAAGCGGTGATGCAGATGGATCTTTTGTCTAAAGACTTCCTTGTGTTTACCGATGACACCTCTGAAGAGGTAAATGTTATTTACCGACGTAAAGATGGAAACTACGGTCTGATTGTACCTGAACACTAACCAGAATAGATGCCGGACGTGAGCACCTGGTAGCTCTGTCCGGCATTTTATTAAAGATGTGATATGAATATAGCAGAATTTCTCGACTATGCGGCAGTTGAGCCCAATGTTAGCGCTGAGAACAAGGAAGCGCTTTTAGAAGAGATGACCCACGTCATGTTGCGTTCGGCCCCAGATCTTGATTACGCTCAAGTGTTGAGCGTGCTACAGGAACGTGAGCGCCTTGGGAGCACTGGTATCGGTGATGGGGTGGCTATCCCACATGGTAAGATTGCCAATATTAAGAGGATGTATCTAGCTTTTGGGCGTAGCGTAAAGGGAGTTGACTTTGATTCTATGGATGGCAAAGCTGCCCACTTGTTCTTTCTGCTAATTGCCCCTGAAGAATCTATAAGCACGCACTTAAAAACTCTAGCACGCATTTCAAAATTGTTAAAAAAAGAGCAAATACGTACGCAGTTGCTTGAAGCTGAAAATGCCGAGATGATATATAAAATAATTTGTTCCGAAAACGGCGCCTGATCTGTGGGGAACTCATGAATAAACTCAGTGTTAAACGCCTCCTGGCTGAAAAAGAAACAGGGATCGATCTGGAGGTTGTGTCAGGCGCTGAAGGGCTGGACAAAGAGATTGAGTCGCACAGAATTCAAAAGCCAGGTCTAGCCTTAGCTGGACACCTGAGTTTTCTCCACCCCTCACGCCTTCAAATCCTTGGGTCAACGGAACTTAGTTATCTTAAACGCCTCTCCACAGATGTTGCAAAACGCAATGTAGAGCAGTTCTGTTCGTTAGGCTTTTCCTGTATGGTTGTGACCAAAGGGCAGGAAATTCCTCAGATACTTCTGGATAAAACGCGAAAATACTCTATCCCTCTGTTGCGAACCCAGTTGCAGAGCTCCACCTTTATTTCCCTTATAAGCAAATTTCTTGAAGAACGCCTTCTCCCCAGAGCTACGGTACATGGAGTACTAGTAGATGTGTTTGGGGTTGGAGTTCTGCTTATGGGGAAGAGTGGTATCGGCAAAAGTGAGTGTGCTCTCGATCTCGTGTTGCATGGACATCGCCTAGTTGCCGATGATGTGGTAAAGGTGCGCACTCGGCTACCGGAGGTACTCTTTGGGGAAGGTAGTGAGTTGCTCCATTACCATATGGAGATTAGAGGTCTGGGCATTATCAATATCAAACACCTGTTTGGCATTTCTGCTATTCGCGAACGCAAAAAGATAGATTTGGCGATTGAACTAACAGAGTGGCAGAGTGGAGCACTGTACGACCGTCTGGGAATTGACGAGCAATACTACGAACTGCTTAACATTAAAATTCCACTCTTGAAAGTTCCGGTGTGCCCGGGGCGTAATATCTCTTCAATTGTTGAGGTTGCAGCGCGCAATCAATTGCTTAAGGAGATGGGTTATAATAGTGCGAGCGAGTTTCAAGATCGCCTGGAAAAACGCATGGCTGAAGTGACAGAGCAGCATTCGCAACACATCATAGGTGATAATCTGGAGTAAAACCGGTGCGGTTTATTATTATTACAGGATTGTCCGGCTCAGGACGTACCACGGCAGCACGAGTACTTGAAGATGAGGGGTTTTATGTCGTAGACAATTTCCCCTTGGCGCTGGTGCCGCAATTTCTCAAACTTAATCAAGACAAGCCGCTGGCTCAGTCGGCTGGAATCGCGCTAGTGATGGATGTACGTAATCCTCATTTTTCGATAGAAAGTGATTCTAGTATTCAGGCTGTTTCAGCTGCCGGCTATGATCTGGATATCCTCTTTCTTGAGTCCTCTGACGCCATTTTGATTCGACGTTTTTCTGAAACCAGACGTCGACACCCGCTCTCCGACACCGAAGGGTTAAGCAGTTCCATAGCAGCAGAGCGCAAATTACTTGCCGCTATGCGCAATAAAGCCACTGCTATTATAGACACCAGTTCTCTCTCGGTCCACGAACTTAAAGCCAGTGTGCTGCGCCATCTCTACAACGACTCCGTTGTTGGTTCCACCATGATGATGCGCCTGCAATCCTTCGGTTTCCGCTACGGGTTGCCTGTTGATGCCGATCTGGTTATAGATGTACGTTTCTTGCCTAACCCCCACTATATAGAGGCATTGCGCCCCAAGTGCGGTCTGGATAAAGAGGTCGCCGAATATGTCCTGAGTCAGCCCGTGTGTGCGGAGTTCCTCAAGCGCACGCTGGAGTGGTTAAAGTTCATTTTGCCACTGTACCGCAGCGAGGGGAAGCGCTATCTCACTATCGCAATCGGCTGTACCGGTGGTCAACATCGCAGTGTTGCAATCGCGGAAAAACTCCATACTGAATTGTTGGCAGATGCATACAGCGTGAGAGTTTCTCATCGGGATTTAGTCAGGGAGAAATAATGGTCGGACTGATTATTACCGCGCATGGAAGGCTTGCGGCTGAAATTCTGCGATCTGCAACATCCATTATGGGACCATTGCCACAGGCTCTAGCGTTAGCGATAGAGTACGGGGCCGATATGGAGGCGGTCTATAACGAGTTGCGCCACGCCATAACTGAAGTTGATCGTGATGGAGATGGGGTATTGATTATGACCGATATGTTTGGTGGAACTCCAGCAAACATTTCCAACCGTTTTCTCAATATCCCAGGAATAGAAGTGCTCAACGGAGTAAACCTGCCGATGGTGCTCAAGTTTTGTGGCAGTAGAGACTCTATGACAGTAGAGATCCTCGCCGATTTTCTCCAGCGTTACGGCAAGAAAAGCATTATTAATACCCGTGATATATTGGGCAGAATGGAGGGGTGATGTCAGTAGTTCTGGCGCGAGTTGATAATCGCCTGATCCATGGGCAGGTGCTAGAAGCGTGGATTCCGCATGTAAATGCTGACTATATAATTGTAGTAAATGACGCCATTGCAAAAGATCCGTTTCGCAAGCAGCTTATGCTCGGCTGTGTACCCGACCATCTGCAGGTGAAGGTGTGTTCACTGAAGGAATTGTCCACTATGGAACTGCATCATCTCAAACGACGTCACAACCTGCTTTTGTTGTTTGCAACCCCACAAGATGCCCTGAGCGCTTACGAAAATGGGCTTAGGTTTCCCCGCCTTAATCTTGGAAATATGCATCTGGCGCAAGGGAAGCGCTCTATTTCACGTACTCTGGCAGTAGACGAACATGATATACAGGTTCTTGATCGTTTTTCGGCTCTGGGGGTGAAGGTAACGGCGCAATGCGTTCCGAGTGACAGGGTCCAGCGATGGGATTGTACCTACCATGAACTGGGCAGCTGAACTTAGCGCCTTCCAGTGGGGGGGGCTTGTGGTTCTTTCCCTTATTTGCGGCCTAGATAGAACCGCTTTGGCACAAACTTTATTATGTCGTCCTGTTGTGTGTGGCAGCCTCTGCGGCTTAATTATGGGAAATTACTCTGCAGGATTGTTGATGGGAGCGCTGATGGAGTTGCTGTGGCTGATGCGCTTACCTGTCGGGGCTACGGTAGCCCCTGATGATACTCAGGCAACCATCGCGGCAGTGTTTTTGTTTTGCGGTTTTAGTGCTGAACACTATGCGCCGATCTCTGAATCGGTGTTGATGGCGGTGGTATTGCTTTTTGCTGCAGTGTTTGCATATATTGGGCGTTTAATTGATATCGGTGCACGCCACATGAATGGCAGGATTCAACGCCTGGCGCAGAGTAGGCTGGTTCGGGCCTCTGGTACAGATTCACCCTGTGCCTTGCGCTGGGCTAATGTTGCAGGGCTGTCAACCTTTGCCCTTGCGGGGCTGTTCAGTCAAATAATTATTTTATGTGCAACCTTGTCCAGTATCGTTCTGATAACACCATTATTGGCCAGATTCCCCTGGCAAGTATCTGAAGTTCCAATATTTGCGGCGCTTTTAGCCGGAGTTAGTGCTGTCTATGTCAGTATTACAGTACGTTATGGTTTGGTTTTGTTCGGCATCGGCTTTGGCGTAACCATCTTTTTTACCTTGGTTTAAATGTATGTACGTACTGGCAAAAAAACTGCTTATGTTAAATTTGCGCTGCCTTTTTCTGCAGGCGTGTTGGAATTTCCATGTATTTCAGGGGGTAGGGAGTGCATGGATCGTGCAACCGTTTCGGAAAAGAGGCTCCACAACCTCCGCAAAGAGCAACGCTAGTTCGCAGCAGTCTCCTGCAAAGCACGTTGCGTACTTTAATACTAATACTTTTTGTGCCCCAGCGGTACTAGCGGCTCAATTGGCGCTGCACGAAAAACAAGCGCGTGGAGAATATGTTGTTATCGACGCAGATGAATTTGCCGCAGCGGTGATGGCACCTGTTGCTGCCGTAGGCGATGCCCTATTTTGGGGCGGATTGCGTCCTTTAGCGGCCTTGGCGGCTATCGTATTAGTTTTTCAGGGTTTTTTGTGGGCACCATTTGTAGTGATAGGGTTGTTTACCCTGCCAACTATGATAGTTCGCATTGCTGGGAGCGTGCTTGGGTACAAACATGACGCGCAGGTGGTTGCTCTGATTCAACAATTTCATTTAGCTAATTTGGCAGTGAAGATAAAACAGATCAATGTGGTCTTTCTTGGAATTATTGCTGCTTTTGTTTGGCGTGGTCTCGACACCGAACTTGATCTCACCTCCAGGCACTCTTTCTCTCTTGCTGCGTTAGTGTTGCTTTTTGTCGGAGTAAATGTCCTTTTGCTGCGGCGTAATGTCCCGGTTGTAGTTGTATTAGGGGTGACCGTTGTTCTGTGTTGCACTGCCGCTTATATCGTGTAATCTTTGTCACCGCTTTATCCATATATAAGGTTTGTTTTCATGGTTTGTGTAACAAAAGAACTCATTATTCAAAACCGCCTTGGGTTGCATGCACGTGCAGCTGCTCAATTCGTTCAATTAGCTAATCAGTTTAGTTGCGAAATCTTCATTGAAAAGAATGGTGAAGAGGTAAACGGAAAAAGTATTATGGGAATCTTGATGCTGGCCGCACCGAAAGGTACGCCGATAACCCTACGTCTCGATGGGGATGATGCTCAAGACGCGTTGAGTGCTTTGCAGAAGCTGGTTGATGATAAGTTTGGTGAAGATTGATATGAAACAAATTATATATAAAGGCGTAGCTGCTTCACCTGGGATAGCCATTGGCGAGGTACGCCTGCTTGATCGTAGGCGGATTTCTGTGCAAGAACAGAAAATCAATGCTGCACAAGTTGATGAAGAGAGCCGTATTTTTTTAGATGCGGTTGAACGCTCCCGGGATCAGTTGGAAGCGGTGCAGCAGGAACTGGTGCGCCAGAGCAAAACTGAGCATTTTTATATTATCGATACTCAGCTGCTGATTCTCAAGGACAAGATGCTCATCGATTCAACTACGGAGCTCATCCGTTCTGAATTGATCAACGCAGCAGGTGCTTTAAAGCGGGTATTGCGGCGCTTTGTCGCTGTTTTTGATCAGATTGAAGATGAATATTTACGCGAGCGCGGTTCTGATGTTGAGCTGGTGGGAGAAAGGATAATTCGCAATATCCACGGGATGGAACAAGCGCAGGTGGGAGAGCTTGAACGCCGCTCTGTGATAGTAGCGCACGACTTATCCCCTGCTGACACCTGCCAACTCGATGCGGAACATGTGGTTGCTTTTGTAACCGACCTCGGTGGGAGGACTTCGCATAGTGCAATTTTGGCGCGCTCCATGGGGATTCCCGCAGTGGTTGGGCTGGAAAAAATCACCCGTCAGGTCGCCGACGATACCCCAGTAATTGTGGACGGCAACAGTGGGGTGCTAGTGTGTAATCCCGATAAAAAAACTCTTGAAAGGTATCTTGAGTTAAAGCGGCGCTATGAATTCTATAAAAGACAGCTGCGAAGTTATTGTGAACTTCCAGCAGAAACCGCCGACGGCAAAATTATTTCCATGCAGGCAAATATAGAGTTTCTGCCCGAAGCTGATATTGCGCTTAATAATGGGGCGCAGGGTATCGGACTTTTGCGCACCGAGTTTATGTACATGGCACGCTCTACCCCTCCTACAGAGGAGGAACAGTTTCAGTCGTATAAAAAAGCTGCCGAACTCTTCACGCCGTATCCGGTTACCATTCGCACTCTTGATATTGGTGGGGACAAATTTATCAGCGATATCAGCTTAGAAGATGAAGCGAACCCAGCTATGGGTATGCGTTCAATTCGTCTCTCTCTATGGGAAAAAAAGCTGTTTTATATTCAATTACGTGCCATTTTACGTGCCTCTGCTTTTGGCAACGTACGTCTGATGTTTCCAATGATATCCGGCCTTTCAGAAGTGAGAGCGTGCAAGGAGATCGTTACGCAGGTGATGGAAGAACTCGCTGCTGAAAATATTGACTTTAACCGCAATATTGAAATTGGTATTATGATGGAAACCCCGTCAGCGGTGTTTGTGGCAGACATCCTTGCCGCTGAAGTTGATTTTTTTTCCATTGGTACTAATGACCTTATTCAATATTGCCTCGCGGTCGATAGAGGCAATGAACATGTTGCCGACCTGTACGAACCTTTTCACCCTGCAATTCTGAGAGCGCTGAAACGGATTTCCGATAGTGCTAATTCTGCTGGAATTGACTTAAGTGTGTGTGGTGAAATGGCTGCTGAACCTATGTTCAGCATTGTGCTAGTTGCCTTAGGGTATACCCACCTGTCTATGAGTAGCCAAGGGATCTCGCGCGTGAAGAAGCTTATCCGCCAGTGGGATACTTCCCACAGTGAGGAATTACTCAACGATCTTATGGAGCAGAAGACCGCTGCTGACGTTCTACGGGTGCTTAAACAGAGACTGGCAGAATATTTGCCTCAGGCTGATCCTGATCTGGACTATTGAGCTAGGTAAGTGCGTGTTGGATCTGCGTGTTGCTCAATTCCGGCTAAATTAACATATTAAACATACCGTAAGGTGCGTCAATTACACAAGAAAGGTACTTAAGCAATGTCCATGACAGATTATATGTTCACCTCCGAATCAGTGAGTGAAGGCCATCCAGATAAAATTGCGGATCAAATTTCAGATGCTGTTCTTGATGCCCTGCTTGAGCAGGACAAAAACTCCCGTGTTGCGTGCGAGACCCTTATCACCACCGGGCTTGTGGTTCTCGCCGGAGAGATTACCACTCACGCTCACGTGGATTATCGAGATGTAGTACGCAGAACTATTCGAAACATTGGTTACGTGAGCTCAGAGATGGGCTTTGATGCTGATACCTGTGCAATTATGACTACTTTAGATCGCCAGTCTCCTGATATATCCCAAGGTGTTACTCCAGGTCAGGGTCTGTGTATGGAACAAGGAGCAGGAGATCAGGGATTGATGTTCGGTTATGCATGCGACGATACTCCGCAGTTAATGCCCATGCCCATTATGTATGCTCATGCCCTTACCAAACAATTAAGTGATGTACGCAAAACAAATGTTGTGGATATTCTACGTCCCGATAGTAAAGCCCAAGTATCTATTGAGTATGAAGGGCTCACCCCAAAACGTATTGATGCAGTTGTGGTTTCTACCCAACACATTGCGGCAGCCACGCATAAGATGGTGGAAGAGGCGGTAATGGAAGCGGTGGTAAAAAAGGTACTTCCGGTAGAATTGCTTGACACCAACACCAAATATTTTATCAATCCTACAGGTAAGTTTGTTATAGGTGGTCCGGTAGGAGACTGTGGTCTTACTGGAAGGAAAATTATTGTCGATACCTATGGGGGGCAGGGCTCTCACGGAGGTGGCGCATTTTCTGGCAAGGATCCGTCGAAGGTGGATCGAAGTGCATCCTATATGGGACGCTATGTAGCAAAAAATATCGTTGCGGCGGGACTTGCGCGCTGCTGTGAAGTTCAGATTGCCTATGCTATTGGCGTGGCTGATCCCGTATCGGTGATGATTAACACCTTTGGTACGGGTGTGGTTGAACCAGACCGGATTGCGCAGATTGTGCGTGATGAATTTGACCTGCGTCCTGCAGCTATAATTGAGACCCTCGATCTGTTACGGCCTATTTACGCTGAAACTGCAGCTTATGGGCACTTTGGCCGCGAACTGCCCAACTTTACTTGGGAAAAAACAGATAGGATTGAATCGCTTAGAAGCCGTGCAGGACTGTAGACAGTCAACCTGATCCATACATTAAATTTAGTCATTTCGAAGAGAAACGGGTGAATAACTTTGAGTAAAAACAATGAATCTGTAGTGAAAGATATGAGCCTTGCCCCTTGGGGTAGGACTGAAATTTCCATAGCGGAAAAGGAGATGCCAGGTCTTATGGGGGTGCGTGAGGAGTATCGAGCGCAGAAACCTCTGGCTGGAGCCAGAATATCCGGTTCACTGCATATGACGATTCAAACTGCAGTCTTGATAGAGACCTTGGTTGATCTTGGTGCTGAGGTGCGCTGGGCTAGTTGTAATATTTTCTCCACTCAAGATCATGCAGCAGCAGCTATTGCAGAGACAGGAGTGCCGGTTTTTGCATTTAAAGGGGAAACCCTGCAGGAGTACTGGGCGTTTACCAAAAAAGCGCTCTCCTTCCCAGAGGGACCCAATCTTATCGTGGATGATGGCGGCGATGCTACGTTGTTGATCCACCGTGGTCTGGAGCGGGAACTGGAGTTTGAGCGCACTGGAGTTAAGCCCGAGATCTGTACCGAGCATGAAGAGATTGAAACCGTGGATCGTCTCCTTAACGCCACTTTGGACGAAGACCCCAATTTCTGGCGTCGTACCAATAAGAGTATGCTCGGTGTGAGCGAAGAAACTACTACCGGGGTGCATCGGCTGTACCAGATGGCTCGTGATGGCAAGCTGTTGTTCCCAGCTTTCAATGTGAATGATTCTGTCACCAAGAGTAAATTTGATAACCTCTACGGTTGCCGAGAGTCTCTGATTGATGGGATCAAACGCGCTACGGATGTAATGATTGCGGGGAAGCGCTGCGTGGTCCTTGGCTACGGTGATGTGGGGAAGGGCTGTGCCCAGGCTTTCAGCGGTATGGGTGCGATGGTTAGTGTCACCGAGATCGACCCTATTTGTGCGCTACAGGCCACCATGGAAGGTTTCAACGTGGTGGATATGGAAGAAGCATGTACTTGGGGCGATATCTTTGTGACCACAACCGGAAACATTGATGTGATCACCCGTGCCCATATGGACAGGATGAAAGACCAGGCAATCGTGTGTAATATCGGCCACTTCGATTCAGAAATTCAAGTAGATTCTCTTTTTTCTGATGCTAATTTGAAGGTGAAGGAGATCAAGCCCCAGGTAGATCAGATTGTCTGGCCGGACGGGAAAAGCATTATTCTCCTTGCGAAGGGTCGTTTAGTTAATCTTGGGTGCGCTACTGGGCATCCTAGCTTTGTTATGAGCAACAGTTTTGCTAACCAGGTTCTGGCACAGATTGAACTGTGGTTGAACCACTCTAAATACGACAAACAGGTCTATGTGCTTCCCAAATATCTGGATGAAAAAGTAGCCAAGCTGCATTTGGATAAGTTGGGAGCTAAACTGACCACCCTTACCCAGAAACAAGCGCAGTACCTGGATATCCCTGTCGAAGGCCCATATAAGCCAGACTACTACCGCTATTAATCTAAGTTAGTATCTATTCTTAACCACAAAGCCCCGCGGAACGTTAGTTCTACGGGGCTTTGTGGTTGATTACCTATTCGCGGGTGGAGAGGATCAGAAATATACTCAGGAGCAGGAAAATAACATTCGCTGCCCATGCCGCTAGCACGGGAGGGAGGATCTCTGCATGACCAAATGCGATAAGGGTGGATTGAGTGACGAAAAAAGCCATTCCAATCATGATGCAGATGGAGATTCCCAGTCCAAGGTTGACATTGCGTGATTTTTGCAATGCAAATGGGATCCCCAGCAAAGCCATGATGAGGGATACTAGCGGCTGGGCGATCTTGGAGTGCATGTCTACAAGATATTTCGAGTTGTTGAGTCCGGCTTTCTCCAGCTGGCGCGAGATGTCGCGCAGTTCTGCATAACTTAGTTCTTCCGCTTCATTTTCGGTTGAACTGAAATCGTCCGGAGTCTTGTTGAGGCCAATATCTATCGTATCCGCGCGAAACTCGCGAACCAGTAGTCCTGTTGTGGGATCAAATTCGCGTATCAGCGCTTCTTGTGCCTGCCAAGTCTTGTCGGAGTAAACTGCTTTTTTCGCCTTGATATAGCGGATGTGTTCAAAGTTGGCGTTGAGTTTATACACACTTATCCCATGTAGAGACTCGGTGTCACTTCCAGTAAAATCTGCGTGAAACATAGTGTCACGATCACGAAACCATAAATTCTGCCGCTTTCCCAATGCAGCAGACTTTCCCTTAACCTCTACACGCATAACGTAGTTGAGCTTTTTTACCCCGGCTGGCACAACATATTCGTTCAGCATGAAGTGTCCAATTCCAAGAAGACACGCAATCCCGATAACTGGGGTGACAATGCGCGGCAGGCCGATGCCTCCTGCACGCATGGCAGTGAGTTCGTTGGTTTTGGAAAATCCTCCCAGGGTAAGAAAGACTCCCATTAATACTGCGAGAGGGAGAACTTGCGAGACTATTAATGGAACTTTTAAGCCAAAGTAAATCAGGTAGAGGGATAGTTTGGCATTGTGTTCAAGGAAATTGTCCACACGCCCAAAAAAATCTATAAGCAGATATACCCCGCAAAACGAACTTAGGGAAAGAACTACAATACGGGTAAAGGTGCTAAGCAGATATCGCTGGAGAATTGTCATGCTATTTATCTTTTTTCCCAAGTCTGTTTTTAAGGTAGAAGAATCCGCTCCTGATAGGTTTGAAGGGACGCTCTTTAGCGCAGGTAACAAGTAAAAATCCGCCACAAATAGCAAAACCGATGCTTGGAGACCACATAGTTACACTAATTGGCCACCCTTGTTCCACCACCAGAGTTTTGGCAATACTTAAAAACATGTAGTAGATCATAAACACCGTGAGGGAGAGGGCAAATCCAGCCCCTTTGTTGGAACGGTGTGAGCTAATTCCTAGTGGAATGGCAATCAAACCGAAGAGCAGAGGCGACAGAGGCATAATAAGGCGTTCGTGAATTTCTGCCAGGATCTCGCGCCGTTCTTGGTGTTGCTGTGGGTCTGTGTTTTGTTTCAATGAAGCAAACAATTGCAACAGGGTTTGCAATTTAGGGCGTAAAATAGCACCTGAAGTCTCAGCTGTAGAGTCCTCCATGGTTATATTGATATCGTAAGTGGAAAAGTTGATGATCTGCAAGCCGCCTTTCTGTGCATTATCGGCATCGCGGTGGATCGATCCATCTCTTAAGTGAAGCAACAGAGTATTGTTTCCCTTGTCTGTCACAAGCTTTCCACTTGTAGATGTAAT
Source organism: Desulfuromonadaceae bacterium (assembly GCA_034007015.1). GTDB lineage: Bacteria > Desulfobacterota > Desulfuromonadia > Desulfuromonadales > Desulfuromonadaceae > JAIVHC01. The sequence goes on along the minus strand of JAVERS010000001.1, from coordinate 42,729 downwards.
AATAGTCTGTTTGTCCCCGATGCGGTTATCGCTTATGAATACCCCCTCGAGTTGGTTGGTGTCCTTAAATACCTTGTCCGCAAAAATTGTCAGCCCTGGGAATTCATCATTAAAAACCTGCGCTCTTACAGCACTTGAAGCTTTATCCATAGCTACGTTTATTGCAATGCTTCGCATAGTGCGGCGTCCAGTGGGTTCTGCGTAGGTTGAAAGATACGCAGTAGCGCCGCACACAAGCAGTGCCAAAATCATTACTGGGCGCGCCATTTTGTACACACTGATACCGCACGCTTTCATTGCTACAACTTCGCTATCTGCGGATAGGCGTGCAAAGGTGAGGAGAACCGCAAGAAGGAGAGAAAGGGGCATAGTAATAAGCATGAATGAAGGGATCATAGCTAAAAACAGCTCAGCCACAGAACCTATGGAGACACCACTACCTATTACTAAGTCTGTAAGTTTGAGTAGTCGGCTTAGTAGCACAATAAAAGTGAAGAGGGTCAGACTTAATATGAAGTTGACCACAATCTCACGCGCAATATATTTTTGAATCCTGAATGCACTCATCGTGAGCGGATAGTATTACAATAAGGTCAGCTTGTAAATCGATTCTAGCTTAATTTCCTTGCGCTGAGCGAGGACACTGTGCTATCAAGCTCTGATGTGTAAATACGCACGCCCTTGTGGACATGCGCCTAGGTTATTGCTGCGGCAAATGGCGCTGTTGTGAGCACATGAGGCGGAGGACTAAACCACCATATTGTTACATGGAAAGGGAAAGACATGGCAAAAGTATCAATGAAACAGTTGCTCGAAGCAGGTGTACACTTTGGTCATCAGACCAAGCGCTGGAACCCGAAAATGAAACCTTATATTTTCGGTGCCAGAAACGGTATCTACATTATCGATCTTCAGCGTACCGTACGCTACTTCCGTACCGCATACGACTTTATCAAAGACGTAGTTGAAAGTGGCGAGACCGTCCTCTTTGTCGGGACTAAAAAGCAGGCACAGGAAGCGGTACGTGAAGAAGCCGAACGTGCAGGACAGTATTATGTGAATAATCGCTGGCTCGGTGGGATGCTCACCAACTTCTCTACCATCAAGGGGAGCATTGACCGCCTGAAGAAGATTGAGGTTATGGCTGAAGATGGCACCTTCGACCTGTTGACTAAAAAAGAAGCTCTGGAGCTTGAGCGCGAGCGTGTGAAATTGGAACGCAGCTTGGGTGGAATCAAGTCTATGACTAAACTTCCTGGGGCTATGTTCGTAATAGATCCCAAAAAAGAAGCCATCGCGGTAAAAGAAGCTAGAAAGTTGGGTATTCCGGTTGTGGGTGTAGTGGACACTAACTGTGATCCTGATGAAATTGACTATATCATTCCAGGCAACGATGATGCTATCCGTGCCATCCGCCTTTTTGTTTCTACCATGGCCGATGCATGTCTCGATGGCAAGCTGGCGGCACAGGCTGCTGCAGTATCTGAGAACGAAGGTGCTGATCCAGTAGAAGAGCAGGAAAAGCTCGCCGCTAAAGAAGCCTAGTATATAATTGTGTAAGCGAATCTAAGAGCGACCTGAACGGCATTGTGGTCGCTCTTAGTGTGTTTGTTTTTGAATGTCTGTATATGGGCGTATGTCCCAGAACAATATATAAAGCACAGGAGATTTGATCTATGGCAAAAATTTCTGCATCTTTGGTTGCCCAGCTGCGCAGCAAAACTGGCGCAGGTATGATGGATTGTAAAAAAGCTCTGACAGAAACCGCTGGTGATTTAGACCAAGCGGTCGACTTCTTGCGTAAGAAAGGGTTGTCAGCTGCCGCTAAAAAATCCGGGCGGGCCGCAGCCGAAGGACTTGTCGTAGTAACGGGATCTGATAAAGTCGGGGGAATGGTTGAGGTTAACGCTGAGACCGACTTTGTTGCTAAAAACGATGCATTTATTAGTTTTGCTACCAAAATAGCTGAGGTGGTTGTTGCAGAAGCCCCGGCTGACATCGACGCGTTACTAGCTCTGCCGTTTCCAGGTACTGACCGAAGCGTGGGCGAAGAGCAAGTTCATCAGATAGCCACCATTGGCGAAAATATCAATATTCGTCGTTTTGAGCGTCGTGCTACTGATGCTGGCCTTATTGAGTCTTACGTTCACGGTGGGGGCAAGATCGGAGTTATGATCGAACTCCAAACAGATAAATCTGACAGTGAAGCGGTACAGGCTGTAGCGAAACAACTTGCTATGCATGTTGCTGCTGCAGCACCCCAATATCTGAGCCGCGAAAATGTGCCTGCCGACGTGGTAGACAATGAAAAAGAGATCATGCGTGTTAAAGCACTTGAAAGCGGTAAGCCTGAAAATATTGTGGAAAAGATAATTGGTGGGCAGATAAACAAATATTTCGGGGAAATTTGTCTGCTTGAGCAGGCATTTGTTGTCGACCCCGACATAAAGGTAAATAAATTGCTCGAAAAAACGGCTAAAGATGCAGGCGCTGAAGTTAAGCTTGTTGCTTATACACGTTATCAGCTTGGTGAGGGGATCGAAAAGAAGCAAGACGATTTTGCCGCTGAAGTTGCATCTATGACCAAGTGATTTTCCATACAGACTACTTACTGTAGTTTTGTTAAACCGGGCACCTGACCAGTTGATTTATGCCGATCTGGCAGATGCCCGGTTTTGTTTGAGCCTAACGATCCAACTTTTATTGAGGACCCTATGACGCATCCAGAACCGCGCTATAAAACTATACTTCTCAAGCTCAGTGGTGAAGCACTGGCAGGGGAGCACGGGTACGGCATTGATCCCCAAACCATCAGCGGGATTGCTTCTGAAATCAAAGAAGTTATTGACCTAGGGGTACAGATTTCCCTAGTTATTGGCGGTGGGAATATCTTTCGTGGCCTTGCTGCGTCTGCAGCAGGCATGGACCGTTCCAGCGCAGACTATATGGGGATGCTGGCTACAGTGATGAACAGCCTGGCGATGCAGGATGCCCTAGAAAAAGTAGGGGTGAAGACACGGGTGCAATCTGCCATAGAGATGCGTGAGATTGCTGAGCCGTATATTCGCCGCCGTGCCATGCGCCATCTGGAAAAAGGGCGCGTGGTTATTTTTGCGGCCGGAACCGGCAACCCGTATTTTACTACCGATACTGCAGCAAGTTTGCGTGCCATGGAAATAGGTGCGGAAATTATCCTTAAAGCCACCAAGGTTGATGGTGTGTTTAATGCTGACCCGAAGTTGGATGCAGAAGCGGTAAAGTTTTCTTCTTTATCATACCTTGATGTACTTAAATTGGGTCTTGAAGTGATGGATTCTACTGCCACATCGTTGTGCATGGACAATAAATTGCCCATTTTGGTGTTTAACTTGACTCAGAAGGGCAATATAAAAAGAGTGGTTATGGGTGAAGATATTGGAACTATTGTTAAAGGAGATTAGCTTATGATCCAGGATGTTGAGAAACAGGCAAAGAAGGCAATGGAAAAGGCGATAGCTGCTCTTCAGCGTGAGTTCCGCCGTGTACGTACTGGGCGCGCCTCTGTTGATATCCTGGATGAGGTACGTGTTGAGTACTACGGTTCACCTGTGCCTTTGAGCCAGGTTGGGACTATCTCAGTGCCTGAAGCGCGTTTGATCACTATTCAGCCGTGGGAGAAAAACATAATCCCCGATATTGAAAAAGCAATCTTCAAGTCAGATCTTGGGTTGACCCCTTCTTCGGATGGCAATATGGTTCGTATCCCCATCCCTCCCCTCACTGAGGAGCGGCGCAAGGAGATGGTCAAACAGATAAAAGGGAAGACTGAGGAAGCTAGGATTAGTATTCGCGCTGCGCGTCAAGAGGCTAATACATACCTAAAAAAACAAGAAAAAGATAAAGAGATAACTGAAGATGAGTTGAAGCAGGGAGAGAAGCAGATTCAGGATCTTACAGATGCGTATGTCAAGAAAGTTGACGAAGTGTTTGTTGTTAAAGAGAGAGAACTGATGGAGGTTTAACCTGCGCTTAAACATTTTTGTCGTATATAAAAGGGGGGCTCAGAGCCCCCCTTTTATATTTAACGCACAATTCTGTGCAAAACTGACTTAAGCCCCGTGTTTATAATTAAAGTTGCTATAATAGTGTTTGCCGCCAATGAGACCGTTGGAGTAGGTTGAATGCTTGCCCCTTTAAGTATGAACATGTTAAAAGCTTAGAGTAATTTGCTTCTATAACGCTTAATCCAAAGACATGTGGAATTCTGTATGGGGATGCCGGAACATATAGCTATTATAATGGATGGTAACGGACGCTGGGCACGCCAGAACGGATTACCTCGATTTGCTGGACATCAGGAGGGGGTTAATACTGTGCGGCGCACTGTACGGGAATGCGCGCGTCTTCAAATAAGATATCTCACCCTGTATGCTTTCAGTTCAGAAAACTGGCAGCGCCCAGAGGAAGAAGTGCAGGCGTTGATGGGGCTTTTAGATACATATCTTGCAAGTGAAATATCTCTTTTGCAGCAAGAACATATCCGTCTGAATGTGATTGGCGACCTATCCCGCTTATCTGCGCCACTGCGAGAAAAGGTAAAGGAGAAGGTGCGTCAGACTGCCAATAATGCTGGCATGACCCTCACTCTGGCGCTCTCGTATGGAGCGCGGAACGAAATTATACGTGCTGTGCGCCGCGTTTGTGACGCTGCAGTAGCTGGCGATATTGATCCCACTCAGATCGACGAGCAGATATTTTCAAGCTACCTTGACACCGCTACACTGCCCGACCCAGATATTCTCATCCGCACTAGCGGGGAGCAGCGCATAAGCAATTTTCTCCTCTGGCAGATAGCCTATACAGAACTATTTTTCTGTTCTTGCTTCTGGCCCGAGTTCAATCTTGCTCACTTAGACGCGATTTTAAAGGAATATCAGAATCGCTGCCGCCGTTTCGGACGTGTAAGCAACGAAGCCTTTCCTCAATAATAAATCAGTATATTAAAGGTATATTTGTGCTTAAAGATAGAATTATAACAGCTTTAATCGCCTTGCCTCTGGTAGTGTTATTGACCTTGTTTTCCAGCACTAGCGTTTTTTTTGCTGCGACACTTGTTGTGGTAACGCTGGCAGTGTTGGAGGCGTTGCATATGTTTCGTCCTCAGGCAGATGCTGTTCTTAAGGGTTTGGTCTTGTGCGGCGGTCTTGGACTCTACACTACAATATGCTGGTATCCTGTTTTTATTGCCCAAGTCTTCAGCGTTGCGTTCTTGCTGTTAGGGATTTTTTATCTGTTTCGCTTCAACGATATTATCCTGGTTATTAATGACTGCGCTGTAGTTCTTCTTGTATGGGTATATGTGCCGGTTTTGTTCAGTCATATCGTTCTGCTGCATGCTCTTCCTCAAGGACATAAATTAGTATTTTTAGTGCTTCTGCTAACCATGGTGTGTGACTCCTGTGCATATTTTGTTGGCACCAGGTGGGGCAAACATCGGCTATATCCAGCGGTCAGTCCCAAGAAAAGTATTGAAGGAGCGCTCGGCGGTATCTGTGGTGCAGTGCTGGCAGCTCTAGCATCAAAGTGGATTTACCTCCCCGAATTCAACGTTGTTATGGCTTTGAGTTTTGGCATCATAATCGGAGTTTTTGCTCAAGTCGGCGATTTGTTTGAATCATTGCTCAAACGCTCCGCACAAATCAAGGACTCTGGCCATCTGTTCCCTGGGCATGGCGGGATGCTTGATCGCCTTGATAGCCTTTTGTTTGCATTCCCTCTTGCCTATATCTTCGTCAAGCTGGTGTTTTAATGGAACCGAAGCGTATCGCAGTGCTGGGTTCCACTGGTTCCATTGGGGCGAGCACTCTTGAGATTGTTCGCGCTTATCCAGAGCGTTATATCGTTGAATCCCTCGTAGTGGGGGAGAACATCGATGTACTTGAGCGCCAAATGCGCGAATTTAAACCGCGCTTGGTGTCGGTAGAAAATTTCGAAGCCGCTAAAGTGCTGCGCAATCGGGTTAAAGACCTCGATATCGAAGTATTGACTGGTATCGATGGGGCGCGGATATGTGCTGTAACCCCAGACACTCAGATGGTGGTATCTGCTATTGTGGGTGCGGCTGGACTGGTGCCCACCATTGCAGCCATTGATGCAGGTAAAGATATTGCCTTAGCCAACAAAGAGGTGCTGGTCGCAGCCGGTGAACTGGTGATGCGTGCGGTTAAAAGAAGTGGGGTACGCCTTTTGCCGGTGGATAGCGAGCACTCTGCGGTGTTTCAGGCCATGGCGGGGCAGCGAAATGAAGATATACGCCGCATTATCCTCACTGCTTCTGGTGGAGCGCTGTGGCAATGGGATAAACAGAAGTTACACAAGGCCACCCCTGAACAGGCTCTGGCTCATCCCAACTGGGCTATGGGGCGGAAGATAAGCGTGGATTCTGCCACTATGATGAACAAAGGGCTTGAGGTTATTGAAGCGGCCTGGTTGTTTGATATGCCGGTTGAGAACATCGATGTGCATATCCACCCTCAGAGCATTGTGCATTCCATGGTTGAGTATATTGATGGCGCCGTGCTCGCGCAGTTGGGGGTGCCAGATATGAGGGCTCCCATCGCTTACGCCATGGCGTGGCCTGAGCGCCTTCCCCTTGAACTTGAGCCGTTAAATCTGTGCAAACTGTCTGGACTCAATTTCTACCCCCCTGATAATGAACGCTTCCCATGCCTTTCTCTAGCATACCAGGCCATGCAGGACGGAGGAGGGGCTCCAGTAGTGATGAATGCAGCGAACGAAATTGCTGTGGATGCCTTTTTGCATAAAAACATAGGATTCATGGATATCCCGCGCCTAATTCAGGAGGTGTTGGAACAGATACCCACCCAGAGCATAACCACTCTGGATGAAATCCTATACCTGGATTCCGTAGCACGAAATAAAGCCTTTAATCTCACTCGGACATCAAAATTTAAACGGAGTATGTAATGACTACCATATTTGCCGGCATCCTGATGCTGGGTGTGCTGGTGTTTGTACACGAGCTAGGGCATTTTGCCGTTGCCAAGTTTACAGGAGTAAAGGTGCTGCGGTTTTCTCTGGGGTTCGGGCCTAAAATTGTTGGGCGTACCTGGGGAGAAACAGAGTATCAGATCAGCCTTATCCCCTTGGGTGGATATGTCCAAATGCTAGGTGAAGGAGGAGGCGCTGAAGGTGAAGAGCGTGAGCTCACCGCGGCTGAGCGCAAACGCAGCTTTGCACATAAGCCAGTAGGACAACGGATGGCCATTGTGGCGGCGGGTCCGCTGATGAATCTGCTTCTGCCGTTGTTTCTTCTCCCGTGGGCGTATTTCATAGGGGTTAACGTCCCTGCATATCTCGATGAGCCCCCTTGTGTTGGCTATGTTGTAGAACATTCCGATGCGCACCTGGCTGGATTTCACGCTGGAGATTGTATTCAGGCTTTAAATGGCAGGTTATTGCCAAGTTGGAATGAAACCAATAAAGCGCTCATCCCTGCCGCTGGGGATGAACTGGTGTTTGAAGTGCAACGCGCTAACGAAATTCTAAACCTACGCATTGATGCTGACAACAACAGTCTTGAAGGTTTGCAATCGCTGGGGATTTTCCCACCTCAGCCTCCAATTATTGGCTCTCTAAGTGCGGGAATGCCTGCCTCCATCGCAGGGATGAAGCAGGGAGATGTTATTGAGAGTATCGGGAATATAGGAATCAACTCTTGGTACGACCTGCATAACGCTATTCAAGAGCTTAAGGGAGGTGCTACCATATTTGTTGTGAACCGCAATGGCACATTGTTAGAATATGAAATAAACCCCACACATGATGCGCAGCGGGGAGTATGGCTTGTGGGGATAACTCCGCAACAGCAGCGTGTGCTTCAGAGCTATCCCTTGGGCGGGTCAATAAAAGCTGGATATGAGCGCACCAGGGAGCTTGTTTCTCTGACAGTGACATTTATCCGAAAAATGGTGGCGGGTGATGTTGCCACCGATAACATTGGTGGCCCCATCATGGTGATGCAGATTGCGGGACAGGCGGCGCAGACCGATTTGAGCACCATCCTAACAGTGCTCGCTTTTATCAGCATTCAATTAGGTATTCTCAATTTGCTCCCAGTCCCGGTTCTTGATGGTGGGCACTTGGTGTTTTTTACGTACGAACTTATCTTCCGCCGCCCGTTATCGTTGCGCGCGCGTGAGATAGCCCAGCAGGTAGGACTTGGATTGCTGCTCTTGCTGATGTTGCTGGCTTTTTATAATGATCTTGCGCGCCTGTTCTTGCAGTAAGAACATTTTCTCGCGACGCTGAGGAATAGATGAAGCATCTGCTGTTAAGCTTTGATACATCGACTCCACGCGGGAGTGTGGCGCTGGTGCGTGATACCGTGGTAGTTGCAGAGGTCGCTCTTGATGTCAAACATCGACCTCATTCAGATTATCTGTTGCGCCATACACGCTTTTTATTACAGGAAAGTGGAACAACATTAGCCGATCTAACCGGGCTTTGTGTTGTCAATGGGCCCGGTTCCTTTACCGGACTCCGTGTAGGTCTTGCTACGGTTCAAGGGCTGGCGCAAAGTCTCAAGCTGCCGGTGTATCAGGTTTCCTCCCTTCTGGTGCTAGGTTTTATGTATGGCAAGGCTCCATATGTCCAATATTGCCTTCTCGATGCGCGAAAACGGGAACTCTACGGGGCTACTATACAATGGAATGAGAACGGACCCCATGTAGAGCAGATGTTTGTCCTTCCGCCGCCGACCATATGTGAGCATATCAACACTTATCATGCATCGACGCCAGTGATCATGGTTGGGCATGGGGCAGAATTATATCGCGAATTATTTGAGCGTGAATGTAAGGCAGATCTTTTTTTCGGCGGCGCAGCATCACATATACCTGCGGCATCGAGTGCAGCTCAGTTGGTATTGTGCCAGCCAGGGATATTCTCCCCCGTGTCAGTGTACGAAGTTCAAGCCCAGTATGTACGTCCCTCCGATGCAGAACTGCATCAATGGAAGAGATAGGAAAGTTGACAGACAACCCCGTATTTTGTTGAGTGTTAGTGCCGTAAAACAATGTTAGCATCCAACATCTACGTTGTTGACATTGTGCCTGCCCGTTGGGTAATCTGTGAACAAGCTCAATGCTTGTTTGGGTTACTCTAACGCAGGAGGTGTCTAGATGGATCTTAGCCAGGAAGATATAACTCGATTAGCTGCAGATGATCCGCATTTCCGGATGCTATACGAACAGCACCGGATCTATGAAAAGCAACTTAAAAACTTCGACAACAGCACTTACCTTTCCTCAGATGACGAATTTGAACGTAAAAAAATTCAGAAACTTAAGCTTGCAGGTAAGGATGAAATGAATATGATTGTGTCTCAAGCTAGAGTCCAGTAATAAATGCTTTAGCGCTAATTTGTCAGTTATTAAAAAGGGTTTGGGAGCTCCCAAGCCCTTTTTCTGCTCTAACCCCTTTTTCGTTATGTTGAACGTATGTGTTTTAAGGTCAAACAGGGGCTGTTTAATGTCCTTCGAGTGTTGACACGTAAATTTATATAAAAAGTTAAAATCAAGGTGAGGTCACATGGGTAAATATCGATCAGAGGTATCTGTATCAGGAAGGAATATGGCCGGAGCTAGAGCATTGTGGCAGGCTACCGGAGTGAAAAAAAGTGATTTTGGCAAACCGGTGGTGGCTGTGGTGAACTCTTTTACCCAGTTTGTCCCTGGGCATGTCCACCTCAAAGATCTAGGGCAACTTGTTGTCTCCCAGGTTGAAACGCACGGTGGTATTGCCAAAGAATTTAACACCATGGCTATCTGCGACGGTATCGCTATGGGACATGGTGGCATGCTCTATAGCCTTCCTTCACGTGAACTGATTGCGGATACGGTGGAATACATGGTCAATGCCCACTGCGTCGATGCCATGGTGTGTATCTCCAACTGCGATAAAGTTACGCCGGGGATGTTAATGGCATCCATGCGCCTGAATATCCCTACTATCTTTGTTACCGGTGGGCCAATGGAGGCCGGACACAGCCGCATTGGGGGTAAGGATGCCGCGCTTGACTTAGTCGATGCCATGGTTGCCGCTGCTGATCCCAATGTCACTGATGCGCAGGTAGATCAGTATGAAGAGCATTCGTGCCCCACGTGTGGGTCGTGTTCGGGGATGTTTACGGCGAACTCCATGAATTGTCTCACTGAAGCTCTGGGGATGAGTTATCCTGGCAATGGCACCTTGCTCGCCACTCACATTGAACGTAAACAGCTATTTTTGCGTGCCGGTGAAGAGATCGTTTCTTTGGCTAAACGCTGGTATGAGCAGAATGATTCTTCCGTGCTACCACGCTCTATTGCTACCTTGGATGCTTTTGAAAACGCTATGCGTCTGGATATCGCAATGGGGGGATCGACCAATACGGTGCTGCACTTACTGGCGGTTGCACATGAGGCCGAGGTGGATTTTAGTATGGAGAATATCAACACCTTGTCACGTCAGACCCCTAATCTATGTAAGGTAGCTCCTGCAGTACAGCACTACCATATTGAAGATGTACACCGCGCTGGGGGGGTTTTTGCCATTCTGGGTGAATTGGATCGAGCAGGTCTGGTGAAACGCGATGTTCCAGTTATTCATGCTAGCAGCATGGGGGAGGCGATCGATACTTGGGACCTGCGCCGTACTGATTCGGCTGAGGTAAAGCAGATGTACCTTGCCGCCCCAGGGCGAAAGCGCAATCTGATTCCATTCAGCCAAGAGGAGCGCTGGTCTGAGGTGGATCTGGACCGAGAAAACGGTTGTATCCGCGCTATGGAACATGCTTACAGTAACGATGGTGGCCTGGCAGTGTTGTACGGCAATCTTGCTCCCGATGGCTGTATTGTAAAAACTGCCGGCGTGGATGAATCTATCCTCACCTTTTCAGGTCCGGTAAAGATTTACGAGAGCCAAGAGGAATCGATTGACGCGATTTTAGCTGGTAAAGTAGTTGAAGGAGATGTCGTTATAATCCGCTACGAAGGTCCAAAAGGGGGACCTGGAATGCAGGAGATGCTTTATCCAACAAGTTACCTAAAGTCCAAAGGTTTGGGGAAAGTCTGTGCTCTGGTTACGGATGGACGCTTCTCTGGTGGCACTTCTGGGCTGTCTATTGGGCATGTTTCACCTGAGGCAGCGGAACAGGGTGCTATAGCGCTTCTCACGGCTGGAGATATCGTAGATATCGATATCCCAGCCAGAAGCATCAATATTCGTATTGAGGCACAAGAACTGGAGCAACGGCGTGCCCGCATGCAGCAACGCGGTAAGGAAGCATGGCGTCCGCTGGAGCGAAAACGGGAAGTAAGTAGAGCGCTACAGGCGTATGCAGCCACCACGACCAGTGCTGCGCAGGGTGCGGTACGCGACATAACTCAACTGCGTATAGATTAAATGATGCTTTGCATAGCGTAACTTCAACAAGTTATTTTATCCAATTACATATCTGATTAGTTTTGCGGGAGGTGAAGTAGTGAAGATGACAGGGTCTCAGATTTTACTCGAATGCTTGCGACTCGAAGGAGTTGAAACGATTTTTGGCTACCCAGGCGGTACCGTTATCAATCTATACAACGATTTGATGGATTCGCCTATCAACCATATCCTTACACGCCACGAACAAGCTGCTGTCCATGCTGCCGATGCATATGCACGCTCTACAGGCAAGGTGGGGGTTGCTATTGCAACCAGCGGTCCCGGCGCGACCAATACCGTAACCGGAATCGCTACCGCATACATGGACTCAACCCCCATGGTAGTAATCACCGGCCAAGTCCCTACGCCTTTGATTGGCAACGATGCGTTTCAAGAGGCCGATATAGTGGGGATTACGCGCCCCATAACCAAACACAATTACTTGGTGCGCGACATCAAAGATCTGGCGCGGATTGTCAAACAGGCATTTCACATTGCCCGTACCGGGCGGCCTGGGCCGGTGTTGATTGATCTGCCCAAAGATATCCAAGTTGCCAGCACAACCTTTAAGTATCCAGATAAGGTCGAATTGCGCGGATATAAGCCCACCATAACTCCAAATCCACGCCAGTTGGATAAAGCGGTGGAGATGATGTTGGCAGCGCGCAAGCCGGTACTTTATGTGGGTGGGGGTGCGACTCTGTCAGATGTGGATAAAGAACTGCTCGCTTTGGCAGAGGCAATACAGGCTCCGGTTACTACGACCCTGATGGGGATGTCGAGTTTTCCCAAAACCCACCCGCTCTCTATGGGGATGTTAGGGATGCATGGAACTTTTTATGCGAATATGGCGGTTACCAGCTCCGATCTTTTGATTGCTCTTGGGGCACGTTTTGACGACAGAGTTACTGGAAAGATCGACACGTTTGCTCCTAACGCCAAGATTATTCATGTAGATGTGGACCCTACCTCAATTAAAAAGAACGTCCGCGTTGATCTGCCTGTAGTAGGGGTGTTACCTGAGGTACTACCAGCTTTAGTAAAAGGTTTGAAAAAGAAAAAAGCGGTCCTGGATGAGACTGTTGCCGCAACGCAGGGATGGCGTGATCAGGTGAATGCGTGGAAACAACAGCATCCAATGACGTACAAAAATACTAAAACTACCATTAAGCCACAGTACGTGATTGAAAAACTGTGTGAACTTGCCGACGATGATGCCATCATCACTACCGAAGTAGGGCAACATCAGATGTGGACTGCACAGTTCTATGACTTTACTGTGCCGCGCACATTCATAACCTCTGGCGGACTTGGGACTATGGGGTTTGGTCTTCCCGCTGCCCTAGGGGCGCAGGCTGCTTTCCCTAAGCGCCAAGTAATAGACATCTCTGGTGACGGTTCCTTTCAGATGAACTCCCAAGAAATCGCCACTCTGGTGCAGTACCGTCTGCCAGTTAAGATAGTGATTCTGAATAACAACTTTTTAGGGATGGTGCGTCAATGGCAACAACTTTTCTTTGATAAGCGCTACAGCCAGACATGCATGGAACTTCCTATAGATTTTATAAAACTCGCACAGGCGTATGGTGCGCAAGGTTTTAGAGCCACCAAGCCCGAAGATGTAGAGAAAGTGTTGCGCCAGGGTCTTGAAACTCCCGGCCCGGTTATTATGGAATTCAAGGTAGCACGGGAGGAAAATGTTTTGCCCATGGTGCCTGCAGGGGCTGGGCTGAACGAGATGGTGCTTGCATCCTGACCTAGATGCAAGCATTGAGTAAATACAAATGCGAATACTCATACGCCAAAGTGTGGGTATATTAAGCTGGGAGTTTTAGCATGAAACATACAATTTCAGTTCTGGTAGAAAACGAATTTGGTGTCCTTCCGCGAGTTTCCGGGCTGTTCTCCGGACGAGGGTTTAATATTGAGAGCCTCTCTGTGGCTCCAACTTTAGATGAAACCATCTCACGTATGACCATTGTAACCAGTGGTGATCACCGCATCCTAGAGCAAGTTACTAAACAATTGAACAAACTTGTCGATGTAATCAAAGTGATCGATTTTACCGATCAACCTTTTGTAGAACGTGAGATGGCCATGGTGAAAATAACTGCAGACATGCAGGCACGTGCGGAAATATTACGTATCGTGGATATTTTTAGAGCCAAAGTGGTCGATGTAACTCCCCGATCTTACACTATTGAGGTTACCGGTACACCGGGGAAAATTGACGCTATGATTGAGCTCTTACGTCCCATGGGGTTGAAAGAGATTGTACGCTCTGGACCTGTAGTGCTTGGGCGTGGTCCGAAAGCATGGCGGAACGAAGATTAGAAAAGACTCTTTGTTCATATAGCGTGTAGCACGGGCCTCCAGATTTACCGCGGGAGGCCCGTGCTGTTTTCTGGATATGCTAAATATTTTGCCGTACCCCATGCAATTGGTGTATATTGACGACGTTTAAAATTCTTAGCGTACCAATCATCATAGGATGGAATATATGCGAAACCAGAACCAGCCAGTTGCAGTTGAGGGTTATCCTTTTATTGCGTTATTTGCGTTTATAACTTTGGTGTTTTCACTGTTGGATTGGAGTTTCCTCGCACTCATTTTCTTATTTCTGACCCTTTTTACGGTGTACTTTTTCCGCAACCCAGATCGCACTGTCCCACAGGGTGAGGATATTGTAGTGGCTCCGGCCGACGGCAAGATAGTGTATGTTGGGAAGGTGAATGAAGACAGGTTCCTGCATGGGGAGGTGTACAAAGTTAGTATCTTCATGTCGGTGTTTAATGTGCATGTAAACCGAGTTCCCGTTTCTGGCAAAGTAGTGGATCAGTTCTACACCAAGGGGAATTTCATGAATGCGTCGCTGGATAAAGCCAGCACCGAAAACGAGCAAGCAGGGATGGTTATCGAAGACAAAAAGAAGAACCGTTTTCTTGTGGTGCAGATTGCCGGTCTAGTGGCACGCCGTATCGTTACCTATCCCATTATAGGCGAAATGCTCGAACAGGGACAACGTTATGGCCTTATCCGTTTTGGTTCGCGCGTAGATGTGTATATGCCGGTTGAGGCCCAACTTCAAGTTAGCCTTGGTGATCGGTGTGTCGGCGGTGAAACCGTTCTGAGTAGGTTAGGATGATTGAAGAAGAGGTAGAGACAAAGCGGGGTAGCCTTCGCAAAGGGGTGTACATACTCCCGAACCTGATCACTACAGGGGGATTGTTTGCGGGGTTTTATGGCATAATCGCGAGTATTCAAGGCTCATTCCACATAGCAGCGTGGTTTGTGCTGATCTCCGCGGTGTTTGATGCCCTTGACGGTAAAGTTGCGCGCATGACCGGCACAACTAGCCGTTTCGGGGTAGAGTATGATTCTCTTTCAGATTTGGTCGCGTTTGGAGTTGCTCCCGGGATACTCATGTATTCATGGGCGCTGGAACCATTTGGACGTTTTGGGTGGCTCGCAGCTTTTTTGTATGTTGTATGTGGGGCATTGCGTCTAGCGCGCTTTAACGTGCAGGCGAGTACGGTGGAGTCGAGAAACTTTATCGGCCTGCCTATTCCGGCAGCAGCGTGTACAGTAGCATCATGCGTTTTGCTGTTTTACTACCTCGGTGGCTCAGGTACTATTCGCATGGTTTCGGTAGTAATCCTCATTTATGTCCTTGCTTTTCTGATGGTAAGCAACATTACTTACTACTCTTTTAAAGACCCAGCATTGTTCAAGCGGCGTCCGTTTTGGAATCTGGTGTTGGCGGTATTTATCATTTTGATTGTAGTCGCTCGCCCTGAGGTGATGATTTTCATTCTCTGCCTTATTTATACACTGTTCACTCCGGTGTTAGCAGGTTTAGCGCAACTACGCAGATACCGAAAAGCCAAAACAAAAGGAGAAGCTAAAGTTTAGTGAGTCAGAACATAGTTTGTGGAAAATTAAAAAATGACTTTAAATAGAGTAGTTGTCATTTAAACCATTGACTGTCATCAGAAAAACAGGCAGATTTAAAAAACACTACAAAAGGCAATGAAGAGGAGTAGTAGATGTCTATGTTCTGACGAGAGAGCTGACGGTTGGTGTGAGTCAGCACAGAACAGCATTGAACTCGCCTTGGAGCCGCAGCAATGAAATCTATGTCTTGTTTGTAAGTAGGTTTAGTTGCTGCCGTAACGCCGACGTAACCGGCTAAGTAAGCACTCTTCGGTACATTCACGTATCGCATGGGTGGAATCAGGGTGGTACCGCGAAGCTGTGAAGCTCTCGCCCCTGTATGCAAGCATACAGGGGCGAGAGCTTTTTATTTGGTTTGAATGGAAAATATTCGTGTTCAGTCAATCCAGCGAAAGGGGGTGGTTATATGGAATCGGACCTAGGTGACCTAACAGGTCAAGGTCAGTGTGTTAAAGTGATAGAAACGTATTTCATAAGCCACCCTTTACCTTTTCTAGGGGCAATGAACCGGGAGAAACAGCATGAGTGACACAACAAAAATTATAATTTTTGATACTACGTTGCGCGATGGGGAACAATCTCCGGGCGCGAGCATGAACATTGACGAAAAATTGCGCATAGCCGCACAGCTTGAAAAGATGAACGTTGATGTAATAGAGGCGGGCTTCCCCATTGCCTCACAAGGTGATTTTGAGGCAGTTAAGCGCATAGCTCAAAGTATAAAAGGTCCGCAGATCTGCGGTCTTGCACGTGCGAGTGACGGCGACATTGATCGTGCGTGGGAAGCGCTACAGTATGCAGGTGAGCGCGGACGAATACATACTTTTATTGCTACCAGCGACATCCACATGAAGTACAAGCTTAAAATGACAGAGGATGAGGTGGTTGAAACCGCGGTAAAAGCGGTAAAGCGGGCTGCCGGGTATACCAAGAACGTAGAGTTCTCCGCTGAAGACGCGGTGCGAACCAAGTTGCCGTTTCTGGCGCGAGTGGTTGAGGCGGTGATCGAGGCGGGCGCCAAAACAGTAAATATTCCGGATACAGTGGGGTACACCATCCCGTCAGAGTATTATGACATTATTACCTACTTGAAAAACAAAGTTCCCAATATTGATCAGGCTGTTATCTCTGTCCACTGTCACAACGATCTGGGTTTGGCAGTAGCTAATTCCCTTGCGGCAATCCAGGCAGGAGCTGGACAGGTCGAATGTACCGTAAACGGTATTGGGGAGCGTGCGGGCAACTGTTCGTTGGAAGAGGTTGTAATGACCCTGCGCACACGTCAGGATATCCTCCCATTCCATACCGATGTTGTCACTGAACACATCTACGCTACAAGCCGACTGTTGACTACAGTAACTGGCATGCAAGTGCAGGCGAATAAGGCTGTAGTTGGTGCTAATGCGTTCGCGCATGAAGCAGGTATTCACCAACATGGGGTGTTGATGGACAAATCAACCTACGAAATAATGACACCTGAGTCTATCGGGTTGAATCAGAACAAACTGGTGCTGGGCAAGCATTCCGGACGCCATGCATTCACTATGCGTTTAAAGGACTTAGGCTACAATCTCTCCACTGAAGATATTCAGAAAGCCTTTGTGCGCTTTAAAGACTTGGCAGATATGAAAAAAGAGATCTTCGATGAAGATCTCGATGCGATTATCGCTGACGAAATTATCCGCGTACCTGAGTGTTATAAGTTGCTCCAGATCAACGTGTCGTCAGGATCTTTTGCTGCTCCTACCGCCACGGTTCAGATGGAGGTTGATGGCAAGGTGGTTAAGCACGCTCAGATTGGGGACGGCCCAGTTGATGCAACGTTTAAGGCGATTAAGGTTCTCACTGGGACCGACGCGCATCTGCTGCATTTTTCTGTAGGTGCAATTACTGGCGGTACTGATGCTCAAGGTGAGTGTACCGTCCGTCTGGAGAAAGATGGGCGCGAGCAGTTGGGGCAGGGAGCGCATCCCGATATAATTGTTGCGGCAGCGAAAGCCTACATCAATGCTTTGAATAAAATCGTTTCAATCCGAAAGCGCACAGGGGTGAATGTGTAGTTTGAGCTGGCAACATAAATCATATGCGGTTCAGCATGTCTTTTGTTGCTGCTTTTGGTTATAGTAACGCCACGGTGAGGCAGGACGTAGCGGATTGAGGTTACGTCCTGCCTTGTATTTGTCCGGGGCTTCCTGGAATATTAATGTGTATATGTAAAAAGTAGGAGAGAGTATGGGCAAGACAATCGCAGATAAAATATTTGCTTCACACTTGCGAGATGAACCGTTTGCGGGCACTAAAGTGCTCAATCTCGATCGTGTGCTGTGCCATGAGATCACTACGCCGATCGCTATCGCCGATCTTGAATGGCGTGGCAAGGATCGGGTGTTCGATAAAAGCAAGATTAAAGCAGTTATCGACCACGTAACCCCTTCCAAAGATACTAAAACCGCGATCCAGGCTAAAATGATTCGTGACTGGGCGCGGCGTCATGAACTGGAAGATTTCTTTGACGTTGGTAGAAATGGGGTGTGTCATGCCCTTTTCCCTGAGAAAGGGTATATTCGCCCTGGTTTCACCGTAATTATGGGAGACAGCCATACCTGCACCCATGGCGCATTTGGCGCCTTTGCTGCTGGAGTAGGTACTACAGATCTGGAGGTTGGTATCTTGAAAGGGGTGTGCGCCTTTCGCCATCCGGCCACTATCCGAGTAAACCTGCGCGGCACTCTGCAACCGGGAGTGTATTCAAAAGACGTAATATTATACGTGATTGGCAAACTCGGGGTGAACGGTGCTACCGACGCAGTACTGGAATTTGCCGGACCAATTGTAGACGTCATGAGTATGGAAGCACGCATGACCCTGTGCAATATGGCGATTGAAGCTGGTGGTACGTGCGGGATTTGTATGCCGGACGAAATTACCGCGGACTATCTATGGCCCTTTATTCAGGACGAGTATCCTAGTAAGGAGGCGGCGGTAGAAGATTACAAAAAATGGCACTCCGATCCGGATGCTGAGTACAAGCAGGTTCTTGATTTTGATCTCTCTGATCTGGAACCTCAGGTCAGCTACGACTACAAACCTGACTGTGTTAAACCTGTGAGTGAGTTGGCGGGAACCAAGGTAGACCAGGTATACATTGGCACTTGTACCAATGGGCGTATTGAGGATCTGCGTGTAGCTGCCAAAATTCTTGACGGCCGCACCATTGCCGACTCAGTCCGGGGAGTAGTGTCGCCTGCGACACCCAAAATATTCCGCCAGGCTCTTGATGAGGGAATTATCCAGATTTTTATGCAGTCTGGGTTTTGCGTAACCAATCCAACCTGCGGAGCCTGTCTAGGAATGAGTAACGGAGTGCTAGCTCCCGGTGAGGTGTGTGCCTCCACAAGTAACCGCAACTTTAATGGACGGATGGGGAAGGGTGGTATGGTCCACCTTATGAGTCCGGCAACGGCAGCGGCAACCGCTGTAACCGGAGTTATAACTGACGCGCGCACTCTGTAGTTTGAAAGATGAGCAGATTGTGGACCGATGCAACCTAAGTTTATGGATGGAATTATGAAAAAAACTTTCAAAGGACCGGCACTTTTTCTGGATCGAAACGATATTAATACCGATGAAATTATCCCGGCTAAGTATCTTACAGAGGTAACTAAAGAAGCCCTCAAACCCTATATCCTTGAAGATCTGCAGTTAGATGGTTTTGATCCCGACGGGGAAGTGCTGCAAAACGCGCGTGTCGTTGTCACGCGGGAGAATTTTGGCTGCGGCTCATCACGCGAACATGCGCCATGGGTGTTTGAGGTTAATGGCGTTCATACCATTATTGCGCAGAGCTATGCGCGGATTTTTCGGCAGAATATGTTTAACGGCGGCATGCTTGCCGTCGAGCTACCGCAACAGGATATTGACGCTTTGTTTGAATTGAGTAAGTTAGGTAGCGTAACCGTTGATGTCGATGTCGATGCGCAGATTATACAGGCCAGCGTAGCGGGACAGAAAAGTGAATTTCCGTTCGAGATTTCTGAATTTGACAAAGCGCTGGTTAAAGCCGGTGGTTGGGTTGAATTTGCAGATGCGCGCTATTGATTAGATAGCAACTACAACTCTGATGTTGTGTAGAGCTATAGTGTAATTGGTTTACGGCAGCTGTGTCATTTTTGGCGCAGCTGCCGTGTCGCATGTGGCACATGTATTGATTGTGTTGAAGTTATCGCAGTAAAGTAATTGACATTTATTCTTCTGCACAACACTATTTATTCCGCAGTTGCAACTGCATCATGCAGAATGCACATCGATTTTATTTACTAGTTAGGAGAGACACGTGGCAGATAAATCATGGAATGTTGCTGTACTTCCGGGAGACGGGATAGGTCCGGAAGTGATGACAGAGGCACTGAAAGTATTGGATGCAGTGGGAGAGAAGTTTGGGGCTAAGTTCAGCTACACCCATGCAAATGTAGGGGGCGCCGGAATTGACAATGAAGGTAAAGCTCTGCCCGAATCAACAATTGCTGTATGTAAAGCGTCTGACGCTATTTTATTCGGGAGTGTTGGTGGCCCTAAGTGGGAATCTCTTCCCCCAAATGAACAGCCCGAGCGCGGGGCTTTGCTGCCACTACGGAAGATTTTTGGTCTATTTTGCAACTTGCGTCCGGCGATAATTTTTCCTGCTTTAACAGGGAGTTCGTCACTCAAGGAATCTGTCATTGCAGGTGGGTTTAACCTTCTGGTAGTGCGTGAACTCACCGGCGGGATTTACTTCTCCGAGCCAAGCGGAATTGACGAGAAGGATGGCGTGCGCCGTGGCTTTGATACCATGCTCTACACCGAACCCGAGATTGAGCGCATTACCAGAGTTGCCTTTGAAGTGGCACGCAAACGGGATAAAAAAGTATGTAGTATCGACAAGGCCAATGTCCTGTCTGCTTCTGTGCTCTGGCGTGAGGTTGTAACACGTGTAGCCAAGGATTACCCAGACGTTGAACTGAATCATATGTATGTAGACAATGCCGCGATGCAGTTAGTGCGCTGGCCCAAACAGTTTGATGTTCTGCTGTGTGGCAACCTGTTTGGCGATATTATCTCTGACGAAGCTGCGATGCTTACCGGCTCTCTAGGCATGCTCCCTTCCGCATCCCTTGCTGAAGGTACCTTCGGGATGTATGAGCCTTCTGGCGGTAGCGCCCCAGATATTGCAGGGCAGGGGATAGCCAATCCCATTGCGCAGATACTTTCTGCGGCAATGATGCTACGTTATTCATTTAACCTGCCGGATGCCGCAGATGCGGTAGAAAAAGCGGTGGAAGAGGTGCTTAATCAGGGGCTTCGAACAGGTGATATCCATCAAGGTACAGAAAATGAGACCAAGGTAAACACCGCACAGATGGGTGATGCTATAGTTAAAGCCCTTGGTGTATAAGTACGAGCGTAACAGAAGTGTTGCCGATGGCGGTTTGCATATGTTATGCAATTTTGCCGCGCAACATCCGGTTAGCTTCAATTGACTATAAAGGATGCGCTTATGAAAGTAGGATTTGTTGGCTGGCGCGGTATGGTTGGATCTGTACTGATGCAGCGGATGCAGGAAGAAAATGACTTTGCTCTCATAGAACCGGTGTTTTTCTCCACTTCTCAAGCTGGAGACAAGGCTCCGTTTAATGCGGGTACGCTTCAGGATGCAACAGATATAGATGCACTAAAAGAGCTTGATGCAATTATAACTTGTCAGGGGGGAGACTATACCAAGGACGTTCACCCCAAATTGCGTCAGAGTGGCTGGAATGGGTACTGGATTGATGCCGCCAGTTCTTTACGCATGAATTCAGACGCAGTAATTATTCTAGATCCGGTTAATCGCCAAGTTATAGATCAAGCCCTTAATGACGGGCACAAAGATTTCATTGGGGGTAACTGTACCGTGAGTCTTATGCTGATGGCTATTGGCGGGTTGTTTCGCGCCGGAGCCGTGGAGTGGGTCTCTTCCATGACCTACCAGGCTGCCTCTGGTGCCGGTGCCCCCAATATGCGTGAGCTTTTAGCCCAGATGGGGGTATTAAGAGACTCGGTTGCCGAACTTCTTGCAGATCCGAGTTCAGCGATTCTTGATATAGATCGCAAAGTAACTGCAACCCTGCGCGGAGATCAATTCCCAATGGTGGAATTTGGATACCCCCTTGCTGGTAGTGTTCTTCCTTGGATCGACCGTGAAGTTGAGGATGGTCAGAGTCGTGAAGAGTGGAAAGGATATGCTGAAACCAACAAAATTTTGCGCTCCGAGCAACCAATCCCCATTGATGGTGTGTGTGTGCGGGTTGGGGCGATGCGTTGCCATGCACAGGCGCTCACAATCAAGTTGAAGCGCGATATCCCCATCGCTGAGGTGGAGCATTTACTCGCCTCAGACAACGACTGGGTTAAGTTGATTCCAAACACTAGGGAGGAGACCTTGCAGGGGCTAACCCCAACTGCAGTATCCGGTAGTTTAGATATTCCTATAGGGCGGGTACGCAAAATGAAAATGGGACCAGAGTACCTCTCTGCATTTACCTGTGGAGATCAGTTGCTTTGGGGTGCGGCAGAACCGCTGCGCCGCATGCTTCGTGTCTTGCTTGAAGGATAGCAAATCGTCTAAAGAAGCCTTACGATAAACGCTGCGGGTCGGCCATGTGGTCGGCCCGCAGTGCGTTAAAGCTACATTGCTTAGGATGAGAACATAGATGGAATACAATATTGTTGTCGTTGGTGCCAGTGGCCAAGTTGGGTGTCAGGTAGTGAAAGAGCTTGAAGAGCGCTCTTTCCCAGTTAAGAAGTTGCTTGCTTTTGCATCGAAGGATTCCATTGCTGAAAGTGTGGAGTTTCTCGGTGAAGAGATTGCGGTGCAGGAGCTCGACTCCAGCGCTTTTACTGGTGCTGATATTGTCTTTTTCTGTACTCCAGCGCAGATCACCACTGAATACCTGCAGACAGCAACACAGGCTGGAGCTTTTTGTATTGATCTGAGCCGAGCAAGTATTGGTGACAGTGCGGTCCCATGCATAGTGTCAGAATTATCTTCAACTGGATTGCTTAAGTCATTGAACAGGGTTGCCAACCCTCCGGTAGCGGCAATTCAAGCTGCGCTTATCTTGGCACCCCTGCAGGAAAAGTTTGGTCTCAAGCAGGCTTCCCTTACGGTGATGCAAAGCGCTTCAGCTCTGGGAAACGCTGGCGTTGAGATGCTGCGCAAACAAAGTGGGGCGTTGCTTAACGCTCGCCCTCTGGATAGTGCAGAGGTAGAGGCTAATACCCCCGCGCAATTGGCATATAATCTTGTTCCAGTAAATGCAGGGGGAGAGAACTATGCAGGAGCAGATGAAATAGGGGACATATTACGCCAGTTGCTTGCAGATACAGATGTGAAGCTGCAGGTGGAGTTGATCCAGATGCCAATTTTTTATGCCAGCGCTTTAAGCCTGACCTGTCAGCTTGATGCCGAGGTAGATGAAGCTTTAGTGCGCCGCACGTTGCAAGAGCAACAGGGGCTAGAGCTTCTTACTCCTGTGCCATTAGATACCTGCGGAACTAACGTCGCGCCTGAGCACGATACTATCCCTGTGTGTCTAACGCAGATGGGGGGGGATGGACGCCTTAATTTATGGTCTGTAATTGACAACTTGCGCAAAGGTAGCGCCCTCAACGCAGTTCAGATAGCAGAGTTGTTTATAGCAAGATAGAGACAGTATATAAAATGCTGGCTTAAGATAGGGTGTGGAGTGAGTTAAACCCCTGAATTAGGAGATTGTTGTCTGATGGCACGTGTGTGCTTAACTATAGAATATGATGGCACTGCCTATCATGGCTGGCAGGTCCAGCCATGCAGTCAAGGAGAGACTATCCAGGCAGTAGTGGAAGACGCTCTGCAAAAGATTGTAAAACATCCGGTACGGCTACATTCCTCTGGGCGTACTGATGCTGGCGTCCATGCACTTGGGATGAAAGCCCATTTTGATACTTCAACCATTTTGCCAGAGTCTGCCTATTGCGAAGGAGTGAACGCGCGCCTGCCCCAAGATATTGCAATCAACAAAGCTGTTTTTGTAGCACATGATTTTCATGCGCGCTTTGACGCCGTAAGTAAACTCTATCGCTATACTATATATACTGCCTCGATCCACTCCCCATTACAGCGCCTGTATACCTGGCACGTGCGTCACAGCCTGGATCTAGGTGCCATGCGTAAGACTGCTACCATCTTGGAGGGTAAACACGATTTTGCCGCGTTTCGCACCTCCTCGTGTGCAGCACAGACCACAATTCGCACCCTCCACTCTATTCAGATTGAGCAAAAGGGGGATTTTATTACGGTCGACGTATGCGGAGAAGGGTTTTTGAAAAACATGGTGCGTATAATTGTTGGGCTGCTTGTGGCCACGGGTAGAGGTAAAATTAGCCTGGCAGCGGCACAACAGATGCTTGAGCAACAACAACGCCCGCGCGCAGTGTTTACCGCTCCTGCGGCGGGTTTATGCCTGGTGCGCGTTGATTATTAAAAAACGGCATAGAGCAGGGTATAAATACTTGACGTAACTGTATAGATCGGCTAGTCTTTGCGCTTCTGTGAGCCCCGTACAGCTACGCAGAATTTATATACATACGAGAGGATAACAATGAGCACGCAGACAGTTAAACTTAAAGAGATTGAACGCAACTGGTATGTCATCGATCTGGATGGCAAAGTACTTGGTCGTACTGCCACAGAAATAGCGCGTATTCTTCGTGGTAAGCATAAGCCGATTTTTTCCCCCAGCGTTGACACGGGAGATTTTGTTGTTGTTATAAACGCCGAGAAGCTGCTCCTGACCGGCAATAAAATCAACGACAAGATGTACTACCATCACACTGGGTATCCGGGGGGCATTCGTTCTATCAATGCTGCACAGCAACTGGAGAAAAAACCGGAAGATTTGGTTTTCAAGGCCGTTAGAGGCATGCTGCCCAAAAATAGACTGGGGCGCCAGATGCTGAGTAAGCTGAAGGTTTATGCCGGTTCTGAGCATCCGCATGCTGCTCAGAAACCCAACGTACTTGAAATTCAATAGCGCAGGAGATTGACAGAATATGGCTGAACAGTGTTTTAGTGCCACCGGTAAACGCAAAACTTCCGTAGCTCGTGTACGGATGAAGCCGGGCAGTGGCAGTATTGTAGTAAATACGCAAGATTATAACGACTATTTCGGACGTGAAACCTCTAAAATGGTTATTCGTCAGCCGCTGGAGTTGACAGACACCCTCGGCAAGTACGATGTACTTGTTAACGTACGGGGTGGTGGTCCTTCCGGGCAGGCAGGTGCCATCAAGCACGGCATAACCAAGGCCCTGCTGGAGATCGACGCAGAATTGCGTCCCGTTCTCAAAAAAGCTGGATTCATTACGCGCGACAGCCGCATAAAAGAACGTAAGAAGTATGGTCGTGCTGCAGCGCGCCGTAGCTTCCAGTTCTCAAAGCGTTAATATCAATTGTAGTGGTTTTCAGCGAGTTAAGCGTAGTATTGAAAAAGGGTGGCCTGTGGTCACCCTTTTTTTATTCGAAGTGCAGCATAACTTCTGCCTGCACTAAAATAGGTTATTCTGCTACCCTATGTGTCAGATTTAATTACGTACTTTAGCTAGCTGAAAGCGGGTCTTGATTTTCTTTAAACTTTATATTGCGGGAGAAATTGTCCTATGTTGAAGGTTGCTGTTGTAGGTGCTACCGGGTATACCGGCGTCGAACTTATCCGTTTGCTTCTGCGTCACCCTGAGGTAAAAATTACCACACTTAGTTCGCGCCAGTATGCCGATCAAAACATCGCGCACATCTTCCCCTCTCTGGCAGGTCATATTGACACAGTATGCGCAGAGCTTGATCTCGATGCGCTGGCGAAAAATGCCGATGTGGTGTTTACTGCCGTTCCTCACAAAACTGCTATGGATGTAGTGCCAGAGCTGCTGAAACGCGGTGTTCGAGTAATTGATCTATCAGCAGATTTTCGGCTGCAGGATGTTGATGTGTATCAACAGTGGTATCAGGCCCACTCCTGTCCTGAATTGATACAGGATGCGGTTTATGGATTGCCGGAGCTGTATCGCGAGCAAATTAAAGGAGCGAAACTTGTTGCAAACCCTGGTTGTTATCCTACCAGTATCGCGGTTGCGCTTGCCCCTTTGCTCCGGCGAAACCTTGTTGTTGCAGATACTTTAATTCTTGACAGCAAATCTGGTGCTACCGGGGCAGGACGCAGCGCTAAAACTGCAAGTTTGTTCTGTGAAGTTAATGAAGGCTTTAAAGCGTATGCAGTTGCAAGTCACAGACATACACCTGAAATTGAGCAGGTTTTAAGTGAAGTGGGGCAAAAGGAGATAAAAGTCAATTTTACCCCCCACCTGTTACCGCTAAATCGTGGGATTCTCTCCACCTGTTATGCCACTATTGCCGAGGATGTGACCTCTAGCCAGATTGCAGCGGCGTTTCAGGATAGCTACGCCAATGAACCATTTATACGCGTGTGTCCTGAAGGTCAATTGCCCAATACCGCATATATCCAGGGGAGCAACTTTGTTGATCTGGGTTGGGTGGTAGACACCAGAACCGGACGGGTAATTGTGATTAGCGCTATCGATAACTTAGTTAAAGGAGCAGCGGGGCAGGCAATACAGAATATGAACATCATGTGTGCGTTTGCCGAAACAGCTGGTTTGGACGTAGTTCCTCTGTTCCCTTAAGATCAAATTTCATTTAATACATTATAAGTATAAATCACCAGGCTAATGTTGTTGTGTGTTTGGATTAAATGTGTACACTGGGGGATGAGTTAGGTAATATATACCTTTATAAGGCACAGCTTTTAGGAGTAGCACCGCCTATATCCAGCTAGAAGCAAGACTTTATCGGTAATTTTGCAAGCTATTTGCTGCACTAAACTCAATGGCATAGTCGCTATAAAGAAATGCTGAGTAGATTTGCACGGGAGGGGAAAAATGAATAATAACCGTCAGGCCGCCCAGGAGAATGAAATAGATTTTGAATCTGAAGATACGCAGGAA
This sequence comes from Desulfuromonadaceae bacterium, assembly GCA_034007015.1. GTDB lineage: Bacteria > Desulfobacterota > Desulfuromonadia > Desulfuromonadales > Desulfuromonadaceae > JAIVHC01. Next base: position 16,236 of record JAVERS010000001.1, on the reverse strand, counting down.
GGAAAGTTTTTGACTTTCCATATGGCGGGAGAAGATTACGGCATCGAAATTCGGCATGTGACAGAAATTATCGGCATTCAACGTATTACTGAAGTCCCAGACATGCCCCCCTTTATAAAAGGGGTTGTAAATCTTCGGGGCAAGGTTATCCCTGTAATGGATGTGCGGGCACGTTTCCACCTCCCATCGCGTGATTATGACGAGCGCACATGTATCATTGTCGTAAATTATAATGACGCCTCGGTAGGGCTTGTGGTTGATCAGGTCAATGAAGTTGCGGATATCCCCAAAAAGAACATTGAACCACCCCCCCGCTCAACTGCAGGTGAAAATTCGCAGTACATTCAGGGGATGGGGAAAATGGGAGAACAGGTCAAGATCCTTTTGAATGTTGGAAAACTTCTGTATGACTCAGAGCTTGAAACTGTTGAACAGTAGATGAATCTTCACCACAAGCTTTCGAAGTTGCCTGTGTCCGATGAAATCACAGAGTAAGTGTCTGTTTAATTGTATGCGAACTGGAATGCATTTTTACTATTTATCTAAGGATATTACTATGGGTATACAAAATAAGGTTTCTGGAATTCTCATACTCCTTCTTATTCTGGTTATGGGCACCATTGTCTTTGTGGTTAATGTGCAGATACATACTCTCCTTAACGCTCAGGTTGACGGCGAAATTGAATTGCTTCATGCAGCAAATGCGAAACAGGCTGAAACAGTATTTCATGGTTTCGAAATTGGGTCGCGAAGTTCAGTTGAGTTGGGAGAAATGGATGACTTTGCAGCCCTGCTCGTGGAACTTTCAGCGATAGAGTATGTCAATGAGCTTGGTATTATTGCTCCGAACGGAAAGGTAAACTACTCCAGTGAAGAAAGCTTAAATGGACGCTACTTTGACCGTGATGTTTTCTCGCGCGCACGCAGTAATGGTGAGGTTCAGCTCTTTGAAACCGACTCGGAGATGATTGTCACTCAGGCAAGCATCCTTACTGAACAGTGTCTTGTGTGTCATGACACCTCTAAGTCTGGTGACTTGGCCGGAGTTTTCTTTTTGCGCTATGACATGAAACATCTGCATGAGTTAGGCGAGTCAATACGGGGTGAAATGGATAAACAACTTGGGAGTGCGTTAACCTCGTTAGCTTTTACTGGGCTTGGCGGAATTGTTGTGTCGGCGTTGGCCATTTTCTTCTTGCTTGGATTGTTGATTAAGAAGCCCCTTCTCGCAGTGGAAGGGATGTTTAATAAGATGGCTGCTGGGCGTTTTGACAGCAGGCTGGAGGTCAAGACTAAGGATGAGATTGGACACATCAGCGGCACTATAAACAATTTTGCTGACTTCTTGCAGAACGATGTCCTGGTTTCTCTACAGAAGTTAGCTTCCGGCGACCTGACGTTTGAATCTGAACCGCGCAGCCAAGATGATTCCCTGCGTATCGCACTGCAAAAGGTGCGCGACGACCTTACAAGACTGTTGCTGCAAGTTCAGGTGGGGGCAAATCAGATCGCTGCAGGATCTTCGCAGGTTTCAGATGCAAGTCAATCATTGTCTGAGGGTGCAACCAACTCTGCCAGTTCTGTGGAAGAGATATCGGCGTCGATGAGTGAATTATCCGGACAGACTAAAGCCAATGCCGATAACGCCAATCAGGCCAGCAAGCTTGCTTCGCAGGCACATAAGGCTGCAGACGATGGTAACCAACAGATGCAGCAGATGGTTGCTGCAATGTGTGATATTAACGAGTCAGGGCAGAATATCTCTAAAATCATTAAGGTAATTGATGAGATCGCTTTTCAGACTAACTTGTTGGCGCTTAATGCTGCGGTAGAGGCGGCACGAGCTGGTCAACATGGTAAAGGATTTGCAGTTGTTGCTGAAGAAGTGCGGAATCTTGCCGCTCGTAGTGCAAAAGCTGCCCAGGAAACTGCTGCACTGATTGAAGGTTCGGTTGAGAAAGCAGAACATGGAGTATCTATTGCAAATAGCACTTCAGCTGCCTTCACTGAAATAGTTGACCAGATTCAGAAGGTCAATGATCTTATATCAGAAATAGCAGCGTCTAGTAGCGAACAGGCGCAGGGTATTTCGGAAATAAACGATGGGATTGCACGTATTGACGATGTAACGCAGCAGAACACCTCTAATGCAGAAGAGGGCGCAGCATCTGCTGAAGAACTTTCCAGCCAGGCGTCACAGTTGAATGGGCTGTTGGCGCACTTTAAACTGCGTGAGGCTGCAAGTTTAGATCATTACTCAGCTGCAATGAACCGTGGTAACCGTAGTTTTTCTGCGTCAAATACTGGCGCCCCCCGCAGAGAACAAAAAGCGCTTCCAACAAAACCTAAAACCATTCAAGCTGGTTCTGATGGATGGGGTACCTCTGTAAGCAACAAAAAGGATGATATCCATATCGCATTGGATGATTCTGAATTTGGTAGATTTTAGGTTTGCGTACATCCCGCCTACGTTGCACAAAACGTAGGCGGATTTCTTAGAACAGGTGGGTAGATGCTTGACTACAACGTAATAACCGGAGAGATCGGTGATCTCCCCGCAATGCCTATAGTGGCAATTAAGTCTCTTGAACTTCTACAGGATTCTGACACCTCCATTAAGGAGCTTGCAAATACCATATCTATGGATCCTGCAGTGTCTGCACGTATTTTGAAAATCACCAATTCGTCGGTGTATGGTTTGGTGCGTAAAATTACTACACTCCAAAACGCTTTGGTACTCTTAGGGGAGCGTACTGTACGCAGTCTGGTGCTGGCTTCGAGCATGTGCAGTGTCAATAAACAATTCGGTTTGCTGGAAAAATTACTGTGGGAAGAATCTGTCGGTAGCGCTATTGCGTCTAGATATATAAGCAAGAGTCTAGGCAAAGGTGACTGTGAGGAGGCTTTTTTGGCGGGTTTGTTCAGCAACCTAGGGAAAGTTGTACGCAACAACAATAACCCTGATGAGTACCAAAAGCTGACAGAAGCTTTGTACAACGATGGGTCAAACAAATATGTGGAATTGGAACATAACTATTTCCCCCACCCATATAACCACGTAGGCGCCGCGGTTCTTCACTCTTGGGGGATTGCTGAGCTGCTTGTAGAGACAGTGCGTAGACATGTCGATGTTGATCAAGTTGATGCAGATGCGGATGTGTTGCTGCTTGCTGCAATTGCCAATCTTGGGGTTAACATGTGCTACAAACACGGAATTGGTACTAGAGTGCCGGATGAAGAGATGGATCTGACTCAAACTCCGGGTGGAATCTATCTGGGACTTGATCAGTCCAAGGTCGACCAACTTCTGGAAGGGTTTGATGAAATATACGTAGAAAGTCGAGAGGCTTTTGATGTATGATTTTTGTGCACAACACAGATACTAGAAGAAAAGCGCCTGCAGGGCGCTTTTTTCGTGAGATGTCTCTATGATAAGTACTTTGCCAATATTGTTGCGTAATCCCAATATTCTTTTGCTCGGTGCCGGCTCTGTTGCGGCACAGAAAGCCAAGGTGCTGCGGGATAATGGAGTTAAGTTTCACGTAATTGCAAAAAAAAGCTCTGTCGAGTTCGGACGCTTGAACATAGAAATTGAATGTAAAGAGATCGAAGCGCCCGACATTGATGGTTTTAATATTGTGGTAGATGCAACTGGCGATGATCAAGTTGGCGAGCTACTCAGAGAGGTAAAAGCTGTCCGGCACATTCTGCTAAACAGGGTAGATAAGCCGGATCAATGTGATTTTTACTTTTCATCTCTGTTGCGGTATGGCCCTTTGAAAATAGCTGTTTCTACTGATGGTGCAAGCCCAGCGGCAGGCCAGATAGTGCGGGATAAAATCCAACGTATCCTTCCGCATGAAATTGGCGATACGTTGAATGCAATTGCAGCACAGCGCCACAGGGGCATTATAGATCCCGATAGTTCAAGGCAGAAGATTAACCGCGACTTTGTGCGGGTTTACCTCCTTGGGTGCGGACCGGGTGATCCTGACTTATTGACGGTGCAGGGTTACAAATGTTTGCATCAGGTTGATGTAGTGCTTTATGACCATCTTATTAGTACCGAAATCTTAGATTTGGTGCCTGAGAGCACTAAAAAACACTATGTAGGGAAAGAGAAGGGGCGGCATAGCTATACGCAGGAGGAGATAAATGCACTTATCCTAAAGTATGCCCGGCAGGGCTTAAGTGTGGCACGCCTGAAGAGTGGTGACCCGTACGTTTTTGGTAGAGGTGCTGAGGAACTCAAATATCTACTCGGTGCTGGGATCAAGGTGACTGTAGTGCCGGGAATAAGTTCAGCAACTGCAGGTCCGGCTTTGGCGGGAGTTCCTCTCACTGCACGTGGATATGCTACCAGTTTCTCTGTGGTATCTGCACATCTGGCGGGGAGTAAGTTTAATACAGCTTGGATCCCTCTCTTATTGCAGCAGCGTCACACCACCGTGGTTTTAATGGGATTGAGCTTTGCTGCAAAGATTAAAGCTGCCGCCTTGGACGCTGGCGCCTACCCACAAACTCCGGTTGCAGTTATTTCTAACGCAACCAGATCAAATCAAGATGTTTGTATCACCTGTTTAGCGGACCTTGACACTGCTTGTTCTGCGATGGCAAGGCCCGCGATAATGGTTTTTGGTGCGGTAGTTGATCTGTACGCAGAGCTAAGTATACAGAACTAAAATGTTTATGCGCTTTCTTCAGGTATTTTGAACACCACAAGGACCCCGCGTAATCGCTCGAGCTCAGTGGTGGCAAATGCTGCGGTATCACCAATAACGCCGATGATAGTATGGTTAGCACCAGTGGACTGGTGGAAGTCAAAGTCATTGTCTATGAGATATTGCTTTACCTGGTCGATTTCGCTTTGCGTTGTGTTTTTCTGCATAACCACTAACATTTTTAGCGCCCCTTCGATTCTATACGCTCGAGTGTGCGAGATTCGTCAATTACGCGCTCGAACAGACGCTTAATCGCCTGATCATCTAATGGCCCTGGGTTAAGCTGCTGCATTTTTTCAAAGATATGCTGTTCGCGCTTGGGATTGTAAATCGGCATATCAAGTCTTTTTTTTATATGTCCGATCTGTAACGCTAATGCAGCCCTCTTGTTGAAAATTTGCAACAGTTCTTCGTCCAGAGCATCAATCTCTACGCGTAGATTTTCAATAGTCAATATGCTGCTCCTCTCAGAACGATTTTCTTATAATTGTGTTTTTCTTCCAGCGCACGTCATCGGTTTCCGGATAGTCGAGATTGTAGTGCAAGCCGCGACTTTCTTTACGTTCCATAGCACTGCGAATAATCAATTCTGCGACAGTGGCAAGGTTGCGTAACTCTATAAGGTCGGATGTAACATAAAAATCCCAGTAGTATTCGGTAATTTCTTCCTCAACCATATTGATGCGTCGTAGAGCTCGTGCAAGGCGTTTATTGGTTCTTACAATCCCAACATAGTTCCACATACAGCGCCGAATCTCATCCCAGTTCTGTGCAATAACAACCTCTTCATCACTGGTTATTGCTTTACCATAATCCCACGGTTCAATGGGAGGGCAGGGGGGATGTTGCTCTTGAATACGCTTGATGGAGGCTTTGGCAGATAATGTTCCATAGACTGCACCTTCAAGTAAACTATTACTCGCAAGACGGTTTGCTCCATGGAGACCGGTACAAGTAACTTCACCGGCAGCAAACAAGTTTTTAATTTCGGTTTCGCCGTTAGTGTCAACCACAACTCCGCCGCACAAATAATGCGCTGCGGGTACGACTGGGATAGATTCGTTGATCATGTCTATCCCATATTCTTTCAAAGTAGAGCAGATGTTGGGAAAGCGGTTGTGGATGTACTCTGCACTTTTATGGGTAATATCCAGATACACACAATCATCTCCATGGGTTTTCATCTCGTTGTCGATGGCGCGCGCGACAATGTCGCGTGGCGCCAGATCCTTGAGATGATGATATTTTTCCATGAATGCAGTGCCGTCTGCGCGGCGCAGTATAGCGCCTTCCCCGCGCACTGCTTCGGAAATAAGAAATGATTTAGCGTAGGGATGGTACAGAGTTGTGGGGTGGAATTGCATGAACTCCATATTGGCAATACTTGCGCCAATGCGGTATGCCATAGCTACCCCATCGCCAGAAGCAATGTCGGGGTTGCAGGTGTACAAGTACACTTTGCCCGCACCACCTGTAGCAAGCATGGTTATGGTGGCACTAAAAGTAATTACTTTGTTGGTTTCACTGTTGAGTACGTACGCACCTAAGCAGCGATTATTCTGCAGTCTGCGATGGAGCATTTTGGCCTCGGTGATGAGGTCAATGGCGCAGTGACGTTCGTAGATGGTTATGTTTTTGTGCTTTTGCGCTGCAGCCACTAAGGCACGCTCAATTTCTCTGCCGGTTATGTCAGAGGCATGGAGGATCCGCCGATGGCTATGTCCCCCTTCCCGGGTGAGGTCGTAGTTACCTTCTTCGTTTTTAGTGAACTCCGTGCCGATCTCTATCAGATTGCGGATTGCTTCAGGTCCGCTGCGTACCACGAGATCAACAATGTCGGGATTAGACAGGTATGCTCCGGCTACGATGGTATCTTCTGCGTGTGATTGGAAAGAATCTTGATCTGAGTAAACGCTGGCTATCCCTCCCTGTGCGTAACATGTGGCCGTTTCGCCAATTTCTAGTTTGGTTATAATAGACACTGTGCCATGATCAGCAACCTTGAGTGCATATGAAAGCCCGGCGATTCCACCACCGATAACCAGAAAGTCAGATGTAATTTTCATTGTGAGATTCCAATCGTAAAGCAATAAATGTAAATAGAATACTGGCGTCAAAAACCCATTCGGCATTATTGCACTGGCTATAATTCTGTCAAGTTGTTTGATAGATGTGTATTATGTCAGCATAGCTCTTGCATAACTTGAGGAGGAGAATCATCAGTGTGGTCTTATTGCAGGGGTAGCAAAGACATTACAGGATGGCTTGTGGCTGTACTCTTTATCCTGATGTGCACGGGGGTAAAGTCAGGTTCTTGTGCGGTGTATAAATGGATCGATGCAGCAGGCAGAGTGCATTTTTCCAACGTCCCGGTTCAGAGCGGGTTTACGTTTTATTGTGCAGAACCATCTGACGCTAACTTTGAATCATCTTCTATTGATACTTTAGTAGAGCATTATGCTAAAAAACACGCTTTGGACCCCAATCTTGTGAAGGCAGTGATGAAGGCAGAAAGCAATTTCGATCCAGATTGTATATCATCCGCCGGTGCTAGGGGCCTTATGCAAGTTATGCCAGCTACAGCTGCAGAAATGGAAATTTATGATCTATTCGATCCATCCCAGAATATTGCTGCCGGAAGTCGTTATCTAAGCCAGATGTATAAACGTTTTAGTGGCAACCTTGATCTGACTCTGGCGGCATACAATGCCGGCCCCACAACAGTGGATGAGTATGGTGGGGTGCCCCCTTATGCTGAAACACAGAAATATCTGGAAAGAGTTAAAAAATATTTCAACCAATATCGCAATATGGCGGAAGAGAGATAATCAAATATGTCGCACAACGGTCCCTTTAACTTACCCAATATGTTGACACTAGCCAGAATAGCCTGCATTCCGATTCTGGTTTTGACTTTGCTTAAAGATACGCCAGGGATGAGCCTGCTAGCAGCATTGATTTTTTCGCTTGCAAGCATCACCGACTGGCTTGATGGCTATTTAGCGCGTCGACTGAATCTGGTGACAGTTATGGGGAAGTTTCTGGATCCGCTGGCGGATAAGTTGATTGTGATGGCAGCGCTAATTATGATGATTCCACTCGGTAGAGTGCCAGCATGGGCAGTTTTTCTCCTGATCGCAAGAGAGGTGATTGTTACTGGGTTGCGCTCTGTTGCTTCATCTGAAGGGGTTGTGATCGCGGCAAGTGATCTGGGCAAATATAAAACCATCTTTCAGATGGTCGCCATAATAGGACTGTTAATCCATTACGATTACTGTTGGTTTTTTGGCCTTGATATCTCGTTGTTGTGCGCAGATTTTCATAATGTGGGGACATTCTTTTTCTATATCGCTCTATTTTTGACCCTTTGGTCGGGGCTGGATTATTTGGTGAAGTTTTTTCGCGTTTTGGAAGGGTAGCCTAGAACAAGTTCTTGAGCCATCCGAAGGCGACAAATGTTCCTATAGTTGAGCCTAAAGAAGAGAAGAAAAACACTAAGATGATTCTGGTGACGCGGTTGTGCCACCAGCCACGTATGTTGACGATATCGTCGGCGACGCTCTCCATATCTGCTACGGTTGGTGCAGAGCAATATGCCTGGACCAGGGCTGTAACAAATCCGGCACCAATGGTGGGGTTTAAGGAGGTCAAAGGCGCAGCAACGAATGCAGAAATTATTGTCAGAGGATGGCCAAATGCCAATGCTGCACCTATGGCGGAGAGAGTTCCGTTGGCTAAAATCCAGGCTGCAGCAGCTTCATAGAGCTGTGATCTGTCGGAGAAAAAAAACCCTCCGATGAATAAGGCTGCAACAATGACGGGAATTATCCATGGAACCGCCCTGGAAATTGCCGGCTTTTCAGGGATAGTTTCAAGCCCACTGATATCAATAGGGGAGTTCGATTCAAGGTGGCGAATAATTCCAGGAACATGTGCTGCTCCCACTACGGCAACCACCTTGTCTCCTGGCGCTGCGATAATGTGGTGTGCCATCCAGCGATCTCGCTCATCGACCAGGGTTATTTTAGCCTGAGGCAGAACTTCTGCCATCTCATCAAGCATGGCTGAAAGGGTGTCGGTTTGGCGGATCCGGCTCAGCTCTTCTTCGTCCAGCTCATGCTTCTCAAACAGTCCAACAAACATGGTGGAAACGAGGTGCATTTTGCGCATGAACCCAGTCTTGCGCCAGGCACGTAGAAGTGTAATGCGGATGCTTCTATCCACCAGAGCTAAATGTATATTTTGTTCAGTGGCTTTTTGCGCTGCTGCTGCAAGTTCTTCCCCAGGTTTTACCCCCGTCTGTAAACCCATCCGTTTTTGAAAAGATGACAGCGCCAAGTTCGCCATCAAAAAAGGGATTTGCCCCTGTTTTATCACCTGAATTATATTTAGGTTTTCCCAGCGGTTCTTTTCTGTCAAATGCTGATAGCGCTGTTCGTCCAATTCCACACACACGCTATGGGGCTTTTCCGTTTCTATGGTATGCGTAACCATTTCCACCGAGGCACGCGAGATGTGGGCAGTGCCGATAAGGATAATCTCGCGTCCATTCACGTGTAGACGGTGCAGATCCTGCTCTGGGCTGGGCTGTTCCAGATTCTGTTCTTGGCTCATGGGATAAGTTGACCTTTAGAAAGTAGAGCGATCACCTGTCAGTTGTGGTGATACAAGGATGATCGCTAGGTGAGAATTGGATAGATAAGGAATGAGTGTAGAATTACGTCCAGAATTTTTTTGTTTGTCAAAGCTTCGAAAATTGACACTGGAGGGTCTAAAACGCAACAAAAGGCATCGGATTAATCCTGATGCCTTTTGTCTTTACTTGAGAAGCTCTCCACACCAGCCGTGAATCTTTAGCCTCACTGCGAGAGACTACCAGGTGGGGTTTTTTGTTAGCACGTCAGGCGTCCCTTTACAAGAAGGGCTGGCACACAGTGCTATTGGTAAAAACCCCGTGTATTGCTTATTCCGCGTGGGCATTTAGAATACACGCACTGGGCAGAGAGCTAATCGTTTCCTTGACTGTGAGTATAGGAAAATTACCTCCGATATGCAAGGGAGAAAAGGGCGACTTAATATTTAAAATCTGCTTTCATTTTAAATAGATGCGTGCATTGAGTTTTGTCTTGCTCTTGTGGTACAATTAAGGTTTAGCGTGGATTTCTAGCGGTGACGGAGCGCGCTTACAGCCTGGTTAGCGTCCTGTACTATTTAGATTATCCGCGACCTAAGAACGTACGCGCTTCAAAACTGGTTTGCGTCAAGAAACCTAAGGAAGCTGTAATGATAAGTGGTTTTTTCAACGGCTTGTTTGCTATTGCTCGAGCGGGGGTGTTTCTATATCGCAACCCTAAACTCTTGCGCTACGCCATAGCCCCCTTTGTTATTAATGTTGTAGTTTTCAGTGCTACACTTTACTTTGCCAACGAGTACTTTTCCAAGATTGTCGATCAATACCTTATATATGGAGAGGCGTGGTGGTGGCGGGCATTGGAGTGGCTTGCCCAAACTATGCTGCTAGTGGTGATGCTGGTGATCAGTTTCTTTGCCTTTACTGTTGTGGGTAATCTTATTGCCGCCCCTTTTAACGATGTACTCTCCGAAAAAACTGAACAGATGATTCGCGGCACCAGCTCCGGTGAACCTTTTTCTGTTGTGTTGATATTTAGTGACGCCGTGCGCAGCCTGGTTGATGAAGTAAAAAAACTCTTTTTGTTTGTTGTCGCTATGGGGATGCTTCTGGTAATTAATTTCATCCCCTTTGTTGGTCCACCAGTGTTTGTGGTGTGCTCGGTTTTTCTTACCTTGTATTTTCTAGTTATAGAATACACCGGCTTTGTATGTTCACGGAAAAGGGTCCGTTTTGCACAGCAGCGCGCTTTTATCCAATCCTACCGCTTTCAGGCGCTTGGATTTGGGATCGCGGTAATGCTTATCCTGATGGTGCCACTACTTCAGTTTCTGACTATTCCGTTAGCGGTAGTAGCAGCCACCCATTTTTGTGTGGATAATATGGATCCGGCTGTTTTTCAGTAGCTTTGACAACAGTAAAGTTCAAATCTATACATAAAATTTTATTTACCTTTTTTCAGCGATAACCACACACAGGAGTTTCGTATGCTAGAAGAACGTGGGAGCACTAAATTTCAAGTCGATCTTCGCCGCCATTTGCGTGAAAGTGGTGTTGAGCGCAATCTTATCCGCCTGATTTGCGAAATAGCAGAGGCGTCTAAATATATTATCAACTCCATCCGCACAGGCGATCTTGGAGTTGCAGGTACTTCAAATCTGTATGGCGAAAAACAATTAGCCCTGGATGTGCTTGCAGACCGCATCTTGGAAAAACGTCTGAAACATTCAGGGGTTGTTTCCAGTGTTGTGTCGGAGGAGCAAGATAAAATAATTAGCTTCGAACCAGAACACTCCACGTGTTATTCAGTTGCATACGACCCCCTTGATGGCTCCTCCCTCGTGGATGTGAATCTGGCAATTGGCACGATCCTATCAATTTGCAAAGGCGATGCACTGCTTGGTAGGGGGCGTGATCAGGTGGCAGCTATGTACATCCTTTATGGCCCCAGAACCACCTTAATATACTCCACTGGGAATGGAGTACATGAGTTCGCTATGAACCAGCTTATGGAGTATACCCTTGTACAAGAAAATATCACCATTGACGGTGGAGCAGGGATTTACTCTCCTGGCGGCCAGCGCAATCTGTATACGGAGGGGACTGAACGCTATGTGCGATTGCTCGAAGAGCAGGGGTCTAAATTGCGCTATAGCGGTGGATTTGTCCCTGACATTAACCAGATTTTAATTAAGGGGAAGGGGATTTTCATGTACCCGCACCTAAAAGGTAAGCCAGAAGGGAAGTTGCGCCTCCTATACGAGCTGAATCCTATGGCATTTCTGGTAGAGCAGGCGGGTGGTGCGGCCTCTGATGGAAGAATGCCTATTCTCGACATTGTACCAAGCGCCATAGATGCCTGTTCGCCGGTATTTATAGGGAGCAAAAAAGAAGTTGCGCTGGCGCAAGAGTTTGTTACCCGCGAAACAAAGTAAGTTTTTGCAGCAAGCGAAAGGGTGAAATTGTCAGGCTCAGGCTCTGATCTTGATGCAGGCGCATTTGAATGCGGGCGTGAATATTGAACAGGAAGTCAGTATGATATCTGATGCGCTTGGTTACAGATGATAGATAGTCACTACCTCCCCCCGGTCTCTTTAGCCCCGGGGGGAGGTTAACGCCTAGATATTGCCTGTGCTCTTATTTCCTGCGCTGGTTGCGGTTTTTCTGTTTCCCTTGCTGTGCTCGAAGCTTTGCAATAAAGGTGCGTACAGTGTTTGCTACACCCTCATAGTCTAGACCGTATATGCTTCGCAACTCGTCCTGGGTCCCCTGTTCTACGAAATGATCAGGCAGTCCAATCCGTTTCACTGAAATCACAATCTCGTGTTGTTCCAGCATCTCCATCACGGCACTACCAAATCCGCCTGCCAACACATTTTCTTCCAGGGTGATGATCGCCTCAGTTTTCTGTGCATATGCGCTAATGGTTTTTTCGTCCAGAGGCTTTAGAAAACGCGCATCTATCACTCCAATGTTGAGTCCCTCAGAAGCAAGGATTGAGGCCGCTTCCAGTGCGGTATATACACACGGTCCCAGTGCTATGATGGCTGCATCTGCGCCATCTCGCATAACTTCAGCGCTACCATGTGCAAAAGGAGTTATTTCTTTGGGTTCCTCAAGGTTTAATCCAGCACCGCGCGGATAGCGATAGGCGTACGGGCTAGTACTGCTGGCAGCACTTAGCATTGCGCGCTTGAGTTCGATTTCGTTTCTCGGTGCAACCATGGTGAGATTTGGGATGTGGCGCATATAGCTAAAATCAAACACTCCGTGGTGGGTGGGGCCATCGGCTCCGACCAGACCGCCTCGATCGATGGCAAAGGTGACCGGCAGGTTTTGCATGCACACATCGTGAAGCACATTGTCATAGGCTCGTTGCATAAAGGTGGAATATATCGCTACCACGGGGCGCAACCCTTCTGCTGCCATCCCCGCCGCACAGGTTACCGCGTGTTGCTCTGCAATTCCGACGTCGTAAAAGCGCTCTGGATATAGTTTGGCAAATTTGTTAAGTCCGGTACCTGAACTCATAGCTGCAGTTATTGCTGTTATCCGTTTGTCATGGCGCGCTATTTCACATAAATAATCACCAAATACACTGGTGTAACTGGGCGCATTTCCACCATTAACCCGCACCTTGCCGGTTTCTTTATCGAAAATTCCTATACCGTGATACTGGGCAGGGTTGTCCTCTGCTGGCGTAAAGCCACGTCCCTTTTTGGTGATAACATGCACCAGCACCGGCCCCTGCAGATCTTTTACATGTTGCAGGGTTTCTATAACCTCTTCAATCTGATGTCCATCAATGGGGCCAACATAGTCGATGCCGAACGCCTCAAATAACATTCCTGGGGTGACAAACGCTTTGAAGGAGTCTTCTGTGCGCTTTGCTAGTTGCAGCAGATCTTTGCCGAAATGGGGTACGCTGTTAAGAAAGTTTTCGGTTTCCCGTTTGAAGCGCACAAACAGGCGCGAGGTCATCTTGCGGCTTAAGAAAGATGACAATGCACCAACGTTGTTGGAGATAGACATCTCGTTGTCATTGAGGATTATAATGGTATTTCTATCCAAGTGCCCGGCGTGATTAAGTGCCTCGAAAGCCAAGCCCGCAGTTAGAGAGCCATCTCCGATGATTGCAGCGATCTTATGGTTTTTGTGCTGCGCATCACGCGCAATAGCCATCCCGGTAGCAGCGGAAATGGAGGTGCTAGAATGCCCTACATCAAAACAATCATGCGGGCTTTCACTGCGTTTGGGAAATCCACTCAAGCCATGTAATTGGCGCAAAGTTGAAAAACGCTCTTTGCGTCCGGTGAGCAATTTGTGGGCGTAAGCCTGATGCCCCACATCCCAAATTATCTTATCTGAAGGCGAATTCAGCACATAGTGCAGCGCAACTGTGAGCTCTACTGTGCCGAGTGAGCTAGCCAGATGCCCCCCAGTGCACGAAACCGTATCTATTATAGTTTGGCGCAATTGCGCGGCGACTTGCTCAAGTTCAGCAATCGAGAGTTGCTTAAGGTCATCAGGTGATTCTATGCGGGATAAGAAGTCTGTCATAGTTATTCATGCTGGCATGCCAGCTATACGCCTTATTTGTTACGGTTGATAATATACGCCGATATTCGGCGCAAGGGGTCAGCTGCAGCAGAAAACGTAACCAAGGCATCGAGCGCGGCCTGGTGTAGCTCAGCCGCCTGTTGCCGGGCTTTCTCTACACCGACAATAGCAGGATAGGTGGCTTTGCCCCGTTGCTGGTCACTGCCTACATCCTTGCCTAGCTGAGCGTTAGTAGCTTCTATGTCCAGCAGATCATCTGCAATCTGAAACGCCAGCCCCGCGTTGTTACCAAAGGTAGTTATGTGCTGCAGTTGTTTTTCGTCAGCTCCCCCGATAATTGCACCTATTTGTAGCGCTGCAAGAACAAGGGCTCCTGTTTTGTGTTTATGGATGTAGTTGACGGTGTCTATGGTGCTATCTTGCCCTTCGGCGATCATATCCGCCATTTGACCTCCAACCATACCGTTTCGGCCTGAAGCGCGCGCAGCAATATCGATAAGTTTAATCTGGGTGGTGGCACAGAGTCCTGGACTAGGCTGTGCCAAGAGAACAAAGGCTTCGGTAAGCAATGCATCACCAGCCAATATAGCACTGGCTTCGCCAAAAACCTTATGATTAGTAGGGATTCCGCGTCTGAAATTGTCATCATCCATGGCAGGAAGATCATCGTGAATCAGTGAGTAGGTATGGATCATCTCCAGTGCACATGCAGGTCGCATGGCAGGTTGAATATCCCCTCCCACCGCTTCACAGGCAGCAAGGACTAAAATAGGGCGCAGGCGCTTTCCCCCTGCAAAGAGTGAATAGCGCATCGCTTCAATCAAGTTTGCGTTCGGACCTTCACCTTTAGGTAGCAGCTCCTCTAGGGTCGCCTCAACGCGTTGCTGCTGCTGTGCTAGATATCTCTTGAGCTCCATAATCTTACTGATCCTTGAGTTGTTCTTGGGTAGTAGCTGTCGTAGTTACCGCTCCGTTTGCATCTTGCTGAAGCAACTCAATCTTGTTTTCAATCTGCTCCAGAGCTTTCTGGCACCGAGCTGCGTTTTTTACGCCACTTTCATATACTGTAAACGCATCTTCAATGCTCAGTTCTTCATGTTCTATTTTACGTACGCACGCTTCTAATTCACTTAACGCGTCTTCAAACTTAATTGTTTTGCCCATGTGTATCACTTTCGGTGCTTTAGGTTTATGCCCGCTTTGTGGTTTGTTTGCCCACCAATTAAAAAACGCCCAAGTTGAGCGCTGCGCTTGCCGGGGGCAAGGGAGGGAAAATGAATATGTTTAATACAAGAGTGATCTGCCCCTTTTTGGCATTATGTCAGGACTAAATTAGGATAGTCAAGCAGCCAGCGCTAAGGGGGACATTTATTCAACTGTTGCAGATGCGGTTCCGTCATGAAAGCGAATCTTAATAGACTGGCCTGTTTTAAGGTCTGCTACGCTAGTGATGATTCTTGCTGAATCTTTTTGCTCCACTACGGTGTAGCCACGCTTCAGGGTCTGGAGCGGAGAGAGGGCCTCAAGAGCACGGGCGCAGATATCGAGGCGGTAATGGCATCCTTCAAGTTTCCGTTTAATCCCCTCATCCAGACGTTGGCGCAGGTTTGTAAGTTCCTGCTTACGCCATTGCAGTTGCTGCTCAGGCGATTTGAGCCTGTGCCGCATGGCGTCGAGTGCTGCATGGGCGCGCGCCAAGGTATGATTAATAGAGGTGTCTAGGCGCAGGCGTAGCTGATCCACATGTTGCTCAACTTCATTGCGGTTTTTTACCACCAGTTCTGCAGCTGCGCTTGGGGTTGGAGCCCTCAGGTCAGCAACAAAATCTGCGATGGTGTAGTCGGTTTCGTGCCCCGTAGCGCTGATAACGGGGACGTTTGAAGCGAAGATCGCTCTGGCAACCTCTTCGGTGTTAAACGCATGCAGATCTTCGAGTGAGCCGCCTCCACGCCCTACAATCAGAACATCGACAATAGCTGTAGTATTAAACTCCTCAATCGCAGCAACAATGCTGCCTGCGGCTTCGTCTCCCTGGACGGGGGTAGGGCGCAAGATAATACGCAGTCCGCTGGCACGGCGCTCAAGGATGTTTAAGATATCGTGGATGGCAGCCCCGGATGCAGAGGTGACAATGCCGATGGTTTGGGGATAGGGGGGGAGAGGGGTTTTGCAGTCATCCGAAAAGAGTCCTTCATGTTCCAGCTTGGTTTTCAGCTGCTCAAATGCGACCTGGAGTGAGCCAACACCTTCTGGTTCTATCTCTTCTACGATGAGTTGCAGATCTCCCCTGGGGGTGTATACCGATGCACGGGCGCGACATAGCAT
>JAVERS010000055.1:0-9157 GCA_034007015.1 Desulfuromonadaceae bacterium | reverse complement strand
TGATTGGCAGGGTAAAACCTCGAAAGTGGACTGAAACTACAACCCCAACTCCTCCTTCTCCAGTTTCTGCAGTTTATCGCGCAATTCAGCTGCGGCCTCAAAATTCAGGTCAGCCGCCTCTTTGAGCCTCTGTGTGCGGGTTTTCTCAATCTCGCGCCGCAACTGCTGTGGAGTGTGCCACTCCTGCACCTGCTCCGCAACTTCGAGCACCTCCTCCCCTCTGGGATGAATATCCTCGAGGATGGAGCGCATCGATTTGATAATCCCGGTGGGGGTTATGCCGTGCTCACGGTTATACTCCATCTGCTGCACGCGTCGCCGTTCTGTTTCATCAATACACGCGCGCATCGATTTTGTCACCCGATCGGCATACATAATTACCCGTCCATCTACATTGCGCGCCGCCCGGCCACAGGTCTGAATCAGGGCACGCTCACTGCGCAGAAACCCTTCTTTGTCTGCATCCAGAATTGTCACCAGCGCCACCTCGGGGATATCGAGCCCTTCGCGCAGGAGGTTGATCCCCACCAGCACATCAAACTCACCGCGGCGCAGACCGCGGATAATCTCCACCCGCTCTACCGTATCAATGTCAGAGTGGAGATAACGCACCCGCACCCCGGCTTCATTCAAGTAGCCGGTAAGGTCTTCAGCCATCCGTTTCGTCATGGTGGTCACAAGAACCCGCCACTTCTTCTCCACCGTCGCCCTGATCTGCTCCAGCAGATCATCCACCTGTTCCTGCGCCGGACGCACCTCTATGGGTGGATCTAATAGCCCGGTGGGGCGCACAATCTGTTCCACCACTACTCCGGCAGCTTTTTTCAGCTCGTACTCCGCCGGGGTTGCCGACACATAGATGGTCTGGAGGTTTTTGCCTTCAAACTCGCTGAACTTCATGGGGCGGTTATCCAGCGCGGAGGGGAGACGAAACCCGTGCGCCACCAGGGTTTCCTTGCGCGAACGGTCACCGCGATACATGGCGCCCACCTGAGACACACTCACATGGCTTTCATCGATGAACATCAACGCATCATCGGGAAAATAATCAAATAATGTCGCGGGGGCATCGCCCGGATCTCTTCCATCCAGATAGCGCGAGTAGTTCTCGATCCCCTGACAGTAGCCCATCTCCTCCATCACCTCGATATCGAACATAGTGCGCTGCTCAATCCGCTGCGCTTCGATGAGTTGGTTGTGCGCGCGAAAATATGCAATACGCTGCTGCAGTTCCTCCTGAATCTGCTTTACGGCGCGCTCCAGAGTAGGACGGGTGGCGACGTAGTGACTCGCGGGGAAGATGCTGGTGCGCGGGAGGTTATCAATTACCTTGCCCGTGAGGGGGTCGATCTCTGTGATCGCCTCTATCTCATCCCCAAAGAATTCGATACGCAGCGCCAGGTTTTCCTCATAGGCAGGGAATATCTCCACACTGTCGCCCCGTACGCGGAAGGTCCCGCGATGGAAATCTACATCGTTGCGCTGATACTGAATATCCACCAGATTCTGGAGCAAAACGTTGCGCTCCATGGTGTTCCCCACTTCGAGCCCTACCAGCATACCGTAGTAGGCCTCTGGAGAACCAAGGCCGTAAATGCATGACACCGAGGCAACAATCAGCACATCACGCCGCGTCAACAAGCTGCGTGTAGCACTATGGCGCAGCTTGTCGATCTCTTCGTTGATGGAAGAATCTTTTTCGATGAAGGTGTCGCTACTGGGGACATACGCTTCCGGCTGATAGTAGTCGTAGTAGGAGACAAAATACTCCACCGCGTTATCTGGAAACAGTTCGCGAAACTCCCCATACAACTGCGCCGCCAGGGTTTTATTGTGCGCCAGCACCAGGGTGGGGCGCTGTACCTGCGCCACCACATTGGCCATGGTAAAGGTTTTCCCACTTCCGGTGACGCCGAGGAGTACCTGATCGGCCACCCCTTCTCTGAGTCCAGCTGTTAATTCAGCAATAGCTGTCGGTTGATCTCCTGCGGGCTCGTAATTACTGTGCAAAACAAATTTTGCCATAAAGTCCTAGCTGGTTAAGCTTTAGTGTATTCAATGAATATTTCTTGTAGCGATGCAGCTACTTGTGACTCCCATGGAGAAGACGCCTGTCAAATGCCGTGGACGACCTAAAACCTTGCGAAGCAACTACTCTTCAAACGCAGGCGCAGTGAACTCCTCCAATATCATCGGCTGCAACGCTGCTGGATCTATACGCTCAATGTGGTTGCGTTCAAACTTGAATAGCACTATATCGCGCAACGCTTCTCCATCAGCATCGAAACCGCGCAGTCCACTCACTCCGCCAATGTAGTCTATCTCCTGCAACAAAGAACGCAAAAGGCGCGGATCGGTTACGCTTGGGTCACGCAACGCATACAGAAGTATATTTGCGGCATCATAGGCCTGCGCGGCTAGAATAGTGGGCATTTCGCCATAGCGTTGCCGATACTGAGTGACAAATCTCTGCACAAAAACATCGGCGGAGTCAGGATCAAAGCCATCAGTGAATACCGCACCACGCACGTAACGTCCCGCCTGGTTGAGCAAATCGGTGGAGTTCCACCCATTTATCCCCAGCAATTGCACCCCTTCGATATCAGAAAACACCAGTTGCGGCGCAAGAAGTGCAATGGTATCGGAAAAATCGGGGATAAAAAGTGCATCGAACTCAACCTTCGGCTTCAAACCTTCCGCAACGGCGTCTTCATCCAAAAAATCCTCGGGTGAGCCTTCTTTCACCTCCGGTGGCATCATGGGCTTAAGCGCCGCGCGAAAGTCGGTACTCCCCGGGGAATAATGGCGATGGTACAACACCTCTGCTCCCTCTTGCGCAAGAGCAGAGCGGAAGAAGCGGCTAAAATCGTCACCCAGCTTATTCTGCGGCTGCAGCACTGCAAAGGTCTGCAACCCAAGGTTATGCACGGCATATTTAACTAGGGCGTGCGTCTGCTGTTTGGCCGTAAGGGAATGGCGGAACGCGTACGGACCAAGTTGCGGCAACCCCTCCCAATGTGAGAGGAGAAGGGTTGGCACCTGGTAGCTCTGCGCAATCTCTGCGGCGCGGGTTGCGGTTTCTCCCATCATGGGTCCCAGCACCGCGATGACCCGCTGCGACTGTAGCAGATCGCGCATCACCTCTTCAGTGTGTGCCACATCCGCGCGACTGTCACGCACAACGAGTTCGATATTGGTGCCCTCTTGTTGTTCGAGCGCCAACTCGATCCCCTGCCGTACCATATGTCCAAAGGGGGCGTAGCGTCCACTCAGCGGAAGGACTACCCCCAGAGTGCGCTGATGCCACGGGCGTCCCGCGACCCGGTCGAGCCAAGCCAGGGCGCGTTGACGTATCCACTCGGCGGTGGTGGTGCGCGCCAGACTTTCCCCGTCACGCTGAATCTCTGAGCCAGACTCCACCCTTGCAGGGTCGTGCTCCTCAAGGTGCCATAGCTGCACCAAGGTTCCCATTGGGGTATCTGCGAACATAAAGGCGCTCTCTTCGCGCGCAAGCGGACCCATTTGCGTTAGAGCCTCAAATGCAGTATCCCAAAGAGGTGCGAGGGTACCTTGCTCCACCGCACGGTTTTGCAGGGCCTTATTACAGTACACCAATACCTGCATCAATTCGCCACGCTGGAGTGCTATCTGCGCCTGAAGATACACATATTCCACCTGTTGCACTGCGCTAAGGTCTTGCTCTTCTATCTGCGTTAGCAGCTGGTGCGCACGCGCAGAATCATTTTGCTGTATATATTCACGCACCAGCAGCAGAGCAAGATCGTGGGGCCTTTGCGCTGCGGGGATCCGTTCTGCATACAGGCGCGCCTGCTCTAAACGTTGTTCTTGCAGCAAAATGCGGCTGAGTTGCGCATACGCACGTGGCGTCTGCTCTGCATCAGGGGATTCGAGCACAAACTGGCGCAACAGCGACAACGCGCGCGCACTCTCCCCCTTCTGAACCAGCGCATCGGCCTGCGCCACGATATCCTGCAGCACCACAGGTTCCTGTGCCCGTAACGGCGCAGCAGCACACAGAACTACGACGCTCAGGATAAAGGTCCCAAGTATATTGCGTATTGTGCGTATCGACATAGCGTTTAATCTCCGCTAGAAAATAGAACAGCTGCATCCCAAAAAAGATGCAGCTGCATAGTAGCATATCGGCAGGAACACACACCACAAAGGGATGCTCATGGGACTTATTCTACATAGGCTAGTCGAACAACTCCTTGACCTTATCAAAAAAACCTTTGCCCATGGGGTGAACCTCGTCGCCAGACTCACGCGCAAATTCCTCTAAAAGCTCTTTCTGACGTGCGGTCAGTTTGGTGGGGGTTTCAACCCGTACTACCACCAGCTGATCTCCGCGGCGCCGTCCATGCACATCGGGAATCCCCTTACCACTGAGTTTCATCACCTTCCCCGACTGTATTGCCGCCGGTATCTTCATTTTCACCCGCCCGTCGAGGGTAGGTACTTCAATTTCACTTCCAAGTGCGGCCTGGGAGAAGGAGATGGGGATTTCACATATCACATTGCGCCCCTCGCGGCGGAAAATCGGATGTTCTTTAACCGAGATAACCACATACAGATCGCCAGGACGCCCACCGTTGAGACCACTTTCACCTTCACCGGCAAGCTTCAGAGCGGTACCATCTTCAATACCAGCGGGGACCCGCAAGTCCATCTCGTGCTTCACCTTTACCCGCCCGCTGCCACTACAGTCTGGACACGGATCTTCGATCTTGCTTCCCGCCCCATTACAGTCGGGGCACGGTCGCGTTAGCTGGAAAAACCCCTGCTGCATCCGCACCTGCCCTGCGCCACCACAAGTGGAACAGGTAGTTGGACTAGTGCCAGGGCGCGCGCCACTGCCGTCACAGGTTTCACATGCACTGTGGCGCGGAATCTTGATGTTTTTTTCAGTTCCAAAGGCTGCTTCTTCGAAAGTAACCGTCAGGTTATAACGCAGATCATCGCCACGCTGTCCGCGGCTGCCACGACGGCTACCAGCGCCCGAGCTGAAGATATCGCCAAAGATGTCTCCGAAGATATCTTCGAACGGACTGCCGCCAAAGCCACCGGAAGAGAAACCACTGGCACCGTTGCCGTCCACTCCTGCATGTCCAAACTGATCATAGGTCGCACGTTTCTGGGGGTCGGCCAACACGCTGTAAGCTTCTGTAAGTTCTTTAAAGCGCGCTTCAGCCTCATTGTCTCCAGGGTTTTTATCTGGATGATATTTTACCGCAAGGCGTCGATACGCCTTTTTTATTTCAGCTTCACTTGCTTTTTTGTGGACTTCAAGGACTTCGTAATAATCTTGTTTAGCCAAAATGATATCCTCACGTTTCCAAACAACGGGCACACAAAGAATATCCGGCAGCGGCTACAAGGGTAACCTCTGCCGGATATTCAAGCTATGCCAACCCGGTGGAACTAAATCCGCAGGATGCCTGCGGCACCGGCATCTTGCGTTCGCTCTATCTAAACAAACAAGCGCGGGAAACAGCTACTTACATTGCCAGCTGCACCCCCCCCCGCTGCACCTGTAGGGCTACTTCTTCTTGTCGTCCTCGACATCCTCAAATTCGGCATCAACTACGTCTTCATCCCCTTCTTCGGCTTCAGCCTGTTCTGCCCCTGCACCAGCTTCACCTTCTTGCTGTGCTTGCGCATACATGGCCTCTGCGAGTTTATGTGACGCCTGCGACAGTGTTTCGACCGCTTTATTGATCGCTTCAGTGTCATCGCCTTCAATCGCTTTTTTTACATCCTCAAGTGCAGCCTCAATATTGCTCTTGGTTTCTGCATCGACTTTGTCTTCGTTATCTTTGAGCGATTTTTCTGTGCTGTAAACCAAACTGTCGGCCTGGTTTCGCGCTTCGATAAGCTCACGCCGCTTCTTATCTTCACCTTCATGCAACTCCGCGTCCTTGATCATTTTTTCGATCTCTTCGTCGCTCAGGCCAGAAGATGCGGTGATGCGGATAGACTGCTCTTTACCGGTGCCCATATCTTTAGCAGATACATTAAGGATACCGTTGGCATCCAGGTCAAATGCCACCTCTATCTGAGGCACGCCGCGCGGTGCAGGTGGGATGTCTGCAAGGTCAAAGCGTCCGATAGTTTTATTATCCGTTGCCATCTCGCGCTCACCTTGGAGCACATGTACAGATACCGCCGGCTGATTGTCCGCTGCGGTGGAGAAGATCTGACTTTTCTTGCACGGTATAGTAGTGTTTTTCTCAATCAGCTTGGTCATAACCCCGCCGAGGGTTTCGATCCCAAGAGAGAGAGGGGTAACGTCAAGGAGAAGCACGTCTTTCACATCGCCCTTAAGCACGCCACCCTGAACTGCGGCACCAATGGATACAACCTCATCCGGGTTAACCCCCTTATTGGGCGCTTTGCCAAAGATTTTCTGAACTTTTTCCTGTACCGCCGGCATCCTGGTCATACCTCCGACCAAGATCACCTCATCTACATCTGACGCAGAATACCCGGCATCCTTGAGAGCTGTGCGACACGGACCTTCCAGTTTGTCCAGCAAGTCGGCGCAGATGCTCTCAAGCTTGGAGCGGGTCAACTTGATGTTCATATGCTTCGGGCCCGACTGGTCTGCAGTGATAAACGGCAGATTGATCTCAGTCTCAACTGAAGTGGAAAGTTCGCACTTGGCTTTTTCTCCCGCTTCTTTCAGACGCTGCAGCGCCATCTTGTCCTGACGCAGATCGATCCCCTGCTCTTTCTTAAATTCGTCTGCAATGTAGTCGATGATGCGCTGGTCAAAATCTTCTCCGCCAAGGAAGGTGTCTCCGTTAGTGGCTTTAACCTCAAACACCCCATCACCGAGTTCCAGGATGGAGACGTCAAACGTACCTCCGCCGAGGTCAAATACTGCGATCTTCTCATCTTCTTTTTTATCCAGACCATAGGATAACGCCGCCGCAGTCGGCTCGTTGATGATGCGCAACACCTCCAACCCGGCAATCCTCCCGGCATCTTTGGTAGCCTGACGCTGCGAGTCATCGAAGTATGCAGGCACTGTAATTACCGCCTCAGTAACCTCTTCGCCCAGATAGTCCTCGGCGGTCTGCTTCATTTTTTGCAGTACCATTGC
Organism: Desulfuromonadaceae bacterium; assembly: GCA_034007015.1. Lineage (GTDB taxonomy): Bacteria > Desulfobacterota > Desulfuromonadia > Desulfuromonadales > Desulfuromonadaceae > JAIVHC01. The sequence goes on along the minus strand of JAVERS010000055.1, from coordinate 2,031 downwards.
GGAGATTTCCGGCGCACTATACTGCTTGCCGCGCGCTTCAACCCAGGCATCGCCATTCTCGGCTTTGATAATTTTAAACGGACTGATCTCAATATCTTTTTGCACGGTTTTGGAATCATACTTGCGCCCAATGAGACGCTTGATTGCAAACAGGGTGTTTTCCGGATTGGTTACCGCCTGCCGCTTCGCCTGTTGTCCCACTAGACGTTCGCCACTTTCGGAAAAAGCCACCATAGATGGGGTGGTGCGAGAACCTTCCGCATTCGCGATAACTACAGGCTCGCCCCCGTCCATTACAGACACACAGGAGTTCGTGGTGCCTAAGTCGATACCTATTACCTTACCCATAACTAATCTCCTCCATATTGGAATATTTAAAAATGCGTTAAGTGTAGTGTGTTGCTCAGCGTTTTACTGCATGCGTAAGTTATAACTCTTTTTGCACATATCAAGAGGGATATGTGAATTATTGCGCATTTTCTTTCACAAATTACCCTTTTTTGGAAACCATCACCATCGATGGGCGCAGCAGGCGCCCGTTGAGGATGTAACCTTTCTGCATCTCCTCTACTACCGTATTTGCCGGGCAGTCATCCCGCTCCAACTGACCCATCGCTTCGTGGCAGGCGGAATCGAAAGGGGCATTTAGCGCTTCAATAGGGGTAACATTATATTTTTCCAGCACTTTATCCATTTGGCGCTGAATCATCTCCACCCCATCAAGGAGGCTCGACCCTTTGTTTTCATGCTCGCGCGCGTGGACAACGGCACGCTCCAGATTATCCACCACGGCGAGGATCTCCTTAAGGATCCCTTCGTTGGCAAACTTTGCCATCTCCTCTTTTTCGCGCTGCATACGGCGCCGATAATTTTCCATATCTGCGCGCGCGCGCAGAAACTGATCCTTCATCTGCGCAAGCTCGTCCTGACACGCCTTCAGTTCGTGTGCTGGCACCATTTCCGTGGAGGAATCAGCACCTGCCTGATCCTGTGCTTCAGATGCCGCATCGTCAATAGTCTCAATCTCTTCCACCTGATGTTCCTGCTTTTTTGTCTCTTCTGCCACGATTGCAACCTCTCTATTCTGTATTATTCGAGTTCTTTTTTAAGCATCCGACTGATCAGTCGGGCAGTGTAGTCAACCACAGGGATCACCTGGGAATAAAACATCCGACTAGGTCCGATAACTCCGATGGAGCCAAGCGCTTCAGTGCCATTAGTATAGCGCGCCGAAATCAGACTGCAGCCGCTAAAATCCTGATAGCGATTCTGACCGCCGATATATATCTGCACCCCACTCGAAGCTTGGCTCATATCCAGCAACTCAATAAGGAGTTTTTTCTTCTCAAAAGCTTTAAACAGCCGTTTCATCGCTGCAGGGTCTGCAAAGTCGGGGTAATCGAGCATATTGGTCGCCCCCTCAATGATGATATCGTCATCCATGTCAGAATCAAAAACTTCGCTAGAGAGGGTCAGCGCCTGCCGCATGAGGCGATCGTGCTGAACCCGCTCCTCTTGCATTTTTTCCGCGATAACGTTACGCACCTGCCGGATGGTCATCCCGTGCAGCGACTGATTGAGGTAATTTGCTGCCTGCTGCAGCTCATCTGCGCTGGGCAGATTCTCCCCAACTTTGATTATCTTGTTCTGCACCGCCCCCGTACCCGAAACAAAAATTGCCAAGAGGCGATTATTCGACAAGGGGACAAACTCTATATGTCTGAAGCGCGAAGCGGAAAAACGCGGCACCAACACAACGCCGGTGTAACACGACATGTCTGAAAGGAGATTTCCCACCCGTTTCAGCAGCGCCTCTACATGCAGATCCACAGTAGTGCAGTGAGACTCGATGTTGCGCTGTTGCTTAGGGGAAAGGTCCCGCACCTGCAACATGGTATCGACGTAGAAACGGTAGCCCTTATCGGTAGGAATTCGCCCCGCGGAGGTGTGAGGAGAAGCGATGAAGCCCATCTCCTCCAGGTCCGCCATAACATTACGCACAGTTGCCGGCGACATCTTCTCTTGGTGCTG
>JAVERS010000017.1:0-52047 GCA_034007015.1 Desulfuromonadaceae bacterium | reverse complement strand
GCACCACCGTCACTGGCGATAGTGGTCCACAGGCGGTACTTGATCTCCCCCATGGTGTCGTTAGTAGTATCATCGGAAACAATTTGGTTGTCGTACGTTCTCCACATGTTGTTGTAGCTTGCCAGCCTTTCCCCTTTGTCTATGCCATTAAAAAAGCCAGCCTGGTTGGTGTAGAGGCGGAACCGGTTATTGAGGTCACCATTAAAGCTAAATTCCACCGCAAACGCTGGAACGGTCATGCTCAGCATCAGTGCTAAAGCAATAATAATTCTCTTCATTCTCTTTCCTCCTTGTTAAAATACCATCATCCTTCTATCCCAAATTCAACTACAAGCAATTCTCTTCCGCAGAATCGCGACACACTGCGGAACACGGCTGCATTCTGCCTTAGCACCTCCTTTCAAAAACTGCCCCAAAACTGCCCCAAAACTGCCATATAGTCGATATAGTCGCCTTTGCTTCCGCATAAAGCCTAAAGATAAAACAAATTAATTCAACTTTCGTACCAAAAACTAACATTCTCTTAACTTCAGGCTGTAACTCTTTGTCGCAACAGGGTTTTCAACCTTTTAGCTTAACCAGGAAGTACAGCTGTGTACCCCTGCACAAAGCATTAAAGTGTAGTTTTTTTGCCACACTTTGACTTTAGCTTTTGCCTGGAGGCAAACAAACTGTGTTCTATTTACCTGCAGCACCAAAATATTGTCAAGTTAAAATGTTGTTTCTGGCAATACAATTAAACATTTACAGTTACTTATCGCACAAAATACCATGTAACACGATTTCATTTTGTCTCTTACACAAAAATTAAAAAAACACAATCACATCGCTATCAATCCGCAAGTTGGCACAGCTCTGTCAGCACTCCGCCACTGCTCTTGGGGTGGATAAAAGCGATCTTAGTACCATGTGCCCCCGTGCGCGGCTCTGTATCAATCAGGCGCACCCCCTGCGCGACCAATTTTTGCAACGCCGCTACAAGATCATCAACCGCGTAAGCGATGTGGTGCACCCCGGGCCCCCTCTTTGCCAAAAACGCTGCCACCGGTGAGTCTTCACTCGTGGGCTGGAGCAGTTCTATTCGGCTTTCTCCAATCTGCAAAAATGCAACCTTTACCTTTTGCTCAACCACCTCCTCACTCCCCTCGTAGTTCATGCACAACTGATCACGGTAATAGGGGAGAGACTCTTCAATACTCGCAACCGCGATGCCAATATGGTTGATTTTGGTCAACATGATGTTAGCTCCTCATTTGGTTTGGATACAATTAGGTGTTAACGGGGATAAACTCAGCAGGAAAACAGTGCAAACAGGTATTTATCTCCAGGGAAAAACAATTAAATGCAAACTTCTTTTTAATGCACTCCTTGTGAAAGTGACACAAATGGGCAAAACATAAAATGCCGGTCTAATCAGAGAAATGTCCTATTAATTCAGTTCTATGGAAACTTTGCACATACATTAAAGCGAGCACCCTTTTGGAACAGCAATCCATTTTCAAACCCATGGTTTACCCTGCAAAACAGAATGCCCACATAACATGCTGTTTTAAAAGACTTTTTGGCGAACAAGGGTTGTAAGAAACAAAAAGTGCTCTATAATAGATAGCGTAGACACGTTACAGTTGGCACAGTCAGTAAAATAACCAATACACAACGGCAACAGCGCAACTTACAGCCCAACCCTGCAGCTATTGCGCGCCGCCGCTGGGGGCGCTAGCGCTTTGTTCCATAATGTCACTCTACAACGTCCTATAAACCTCTAGCTGAAAGGATGCTGCCATGAAATGCCCAGTATGCAAAAACCACAAGGATGCAAACATCTCTTTACATGCTGCGGGCTTCTACGCGGGAATTACAGAATGCGACGTATGCGGCACCGTATGGTCCTCAAACCACGGCCTGCAGAAAGTTGTCAAGGACACCCAAACCAAGTCTTTTCTGGAGGGTACTTCGGAAAACGTCGAGGGGGACGATTACGTATACAACTAGCCTCAGTGGCTTGACTCTGCTGGCGTCCACTCAACCCCTTAAAACGCGGCAAGCTCCGAGAATGGCATAATGCCAACCCGGAGCTTGCCGTTTTTCATGGATCAGTTATGGCACTTCAGCCCCTTTAAGTGAGAGACTGAAGGTACGCGGCGGTAGTTTCACGCCGTTCCCTCTCAATGGCGCGAGGATCTACTTCAACAAACTTCTCATCCGGAGTTACCTTAAAGATCGGCTGCCCCTTGGACACAATTATACCGTCCCCCTTGTCAATGAGGATCTTGTCCACAGTGCCTGAAAATGGCGCTGGGATCTTGTTGAACATCTTCATAACTTCAAGAATAAACAGCGGTTGCCCCTTTTCAAAATGCTCCCCTTCCTTAATGAACGGAGGCATCCCTGGTGCTTCCTGGGCGTAATACATACCGCCACCCGGGGTGACAATCTCATCTTCTTTAGTGGTTAGAGGGGGCACGAGCACTTTCATCATCTGCGTCTGCAAGACTGAATCGTGCAGATACTCGGGGATGGTCACCTCCAGGTTCTCTTCCACCTTGAAGTCAAAAAAGTTGGTCTTCACGCCCACCAAGTACAGTAGTCCCATCAACTCATTTCCGGCTTCAAAACCTATGTGTGCAGCCCGAATAGCATCCCACTCTGCCTCACTGAAACCACCTTGAGGCTTCTCATTTTCCAGCAGGGTGTTCAGGGTCTCAAAATCATCCAGATCGCCAGGGAAATGCTCGCGCAGACCGGTGTAGAAGGAGATCGCTTTTTCTAAATGTTCATGATCGTGGGACCAGATCACATCGGACGCCGGCGCATCGGGGCGCATAGTCATATTCAGATATTTGTAGGTTTCGGCGATAATCAACTGAGGATTCCGCAACCACTTGAGCTTGCGCCCTTCCATGCAGAAGTTTTTCCGATTCAGGCTGAGCCAACCTGACAGCAGGTGTGGATCGTCGAGGATTATCTGCAGCGGCCTGGTTAGCAGGGTACCATTGCGGTCGAGAATATCGGAGACCGCTTGTTTAAGCTCAGGATTGTCGGAGTTTGCAGCTACATAGCGCTTTTTTAAGGACAAAAACGCTACTACCGGATCAATCTTGGCGGCTTCCTGCTTCAAGCATCCCATCAAGGTCAGATACGGCACCACAAAACGGGTGGTGGGTTTGGCCATTACATTGTTGCCAATAAACCAATTCACCAGCCCGTAGTGGAACTCAAGGTTGGTGGCCAGATTCGTGCCATAGATGGTGGTGCGGCGCAACACTTCAGATAGGTGTTTAAAGCTTTCGAGACGGTCATCTGCCTTGGTCAGCAGTAAAGCGATATTGGAGTCATATGCGCCAGATACGGTATAGCGCATAAATTGTCCGGTATCGGGATTTGCGGTACATATCCCCTGATCGTCACGAATCTCCCCTTCAATGGGGTCTGACCAATAGCGGATAACCCCACCCGCGGATGGAGACAATGAGCTATCTGTCGCGTTAAGACGTGCTTCAACCGCAGCACCGAAACGCGGCACCCGCTCCGGGCGGGGTAAACGCTCTTTGTGCATAGCAAGCAATGCCATAGCCTCAACTAGCGACTCGACAATGAAGAAATCTTCTTTATCCTCTGGATTGGTAAATTTCAGAGAGTAGACCAGCTCAGTTACCCGATGTTCTACCTGAATACGGGTATTTACCTCCATGAAGTAATAACGCTGACGATCGACTATGCACTCAAAAGTGGAAGCGGAATCGAGCCCTACCGCCTCCCCAAAGCGCTCTGACTCCTCTTCCATCCGTTTGAGAATCCCCAGATCTACTTCCAGAGCTTTGGCAGCAACATCATTGCCGGCAGAGCGCGCCTTTTCCACCTCATGCGCCAGCCCTTCTTGGGTTACAGACATCTCCAGCAACTTCTGTTCGTGCATCTGCAAAGAGCAATCGCGCCCCCCCAGTGCGATACACCAGTCTCCATTGCCAAGCAGCTGAATTTCGTTGTGGCGTGTCTGTTCGATATTGAGCTCAACCAGCACGTTTTTGTTATCCCCAACACCGCCAGCCTTAACCTCGTTCAACACTTCCCGCACCAAACCTGGTGCCTCGGAGGCAGCCTTGGCGATGTCTGCTGCGGTGGGCTCATCTTTGGCCAGCAGTGAGGCACCCAGGATACGTTGCCCTTTACCACCACCGCCGCCAATAGCCTTCAGACGGATGCGTGAGCCAGGGTAATCGCGGAACATGGCAGCACATTCTATTTCCACCTGCTTACACAGTTCTTGAATGGAAAACAGATCAATCCCCTTTTTGTACGCTGCCGCCAGAATGTGATCTGCTAAGTCGGTGAGACTCAGATCGGTATTGTTTAATACTGCCGCATCGCACTTAAGCCCTTTAGATTTAACCATCGCGAGGAGGCTCTCACGGGTGGAGTATTTAGTAACAAGGGTGCGTGCGGTGACGTTGTCGATTCCAGGAGTAACTGAAACACCAACCTTGAGGGCGGTGCGCTTTGCCTCATCTTTCTTCCCTGCGCCACGCTGGGTTGTACTACAGGGGCCGATAAACTTAAGTCCAGCTTCTTCTATCGCGGCAACAAATTCGTCATCTTCAGCCATAAAACCGTAACCGGCAAAGATAGAATCGTAGCCATTTTCAAGAGCAATACTGATGATCTGACCAATGCGCTCGACGCGCTCCTCCTTACTTGCGCCACTATAATCAGGCACGCGGTGGACACGGCGATTATCTGTCAGGGTACGCAGTTCGGGTGACAACGCATTGGGGTAAACGATTGAGTCTTTCTCAGACAGGAGGATACCAAAGTGAGTGATTCCCATCTCTGTATACACATCGATCGCTTCTTTCCGGATCGGACCACGACATACGATCAGAGGCTTTAACTCTTCGCAGGAGAAGGAACGTACCCACTCCGACTCAGACTCTCCCAAACGGCGATCACGGTGGATCAACGGATTATCAACGTAGAAATTTTGATTCTGTAATGTATTTTTTGCCATGGGCTTCATCTCCAGTTCCATGGGGTTGTCAAAACGGGCGTCTTAGGGCTGTGTTTCAGCTCGCTTAATGAAATTCGCGCTGAACAGACTGCCATGCACTTGGCTTATAGTGGCGCAGGAAGAAGTTCATATTTCTCCCTAGTTCATGGCGCAGGTCTGTCGGCATAACCAGAGAAGAGATAGAACCCAGCGCCAATCCCTCTTTCGGGTTCATAAGCTCTTTTTCGTAGCGGGTGTTGAGCTTCGCCTCTTCTTGCTGTAGCCACATGGCGGCCTGCTTCTCACTTTCACGCTTCGCCTCAATATGATCGAGTCCGGCGGCAACCAAGCGATTAATTCCGCGCTGCACCATTCCAGGCACTGCACCACGTACTTTGCGCAGTTCATCTTTATACACAAACTCTTTGCCCGCCGGCCCCATAACGGCCAGACGCGTAGTGGGTAGAGCCAACACCAGGTCAGCACCAGTGGGGTAGTTGTTGTACGAAGCATACGCGCCACCATAGGCATTGCGCAGAATCAGCAGAATTCTGGGGGTGCGTACATCCACGATAGAGTCAAGCATGGAGCGCCCAGCCTGCACAATGCCGCGCGCTTCCTGTTCGCGCCCGGGGAGGAAACCGGTGGTGTCTTCCATGAAAATCAGGGGGATATTATAGATGTTACAGAAACGGACAAAACGGGCGATTTTCAAGGCAGAATCGCAATCAATCTGGCCGGAGGATACCGCAGAGTTATTCGCAACAAAACCCACAACGTTACCATCCAGGCGCCCGAATGCTGTAACGGCTTCGCGCGCTCTGGTGGGTTGAAGCTCAAAATAGTCGCCGTGGTCACACACCTGCTGAATGATGATAGACACATCGAAAGGGGTGTTGAAGCCAGTGGGAGAGTTGAAGGCTTTCTTCAGTAAGGTGTTGATCTCCCAGGTTTTGCGCTCCAGCGGATCTGTAGTTTTGAGCGCTGGCGCCATGCTGTGGTTATTGTCGGGCAGATACCCGAGCAGATGCACCGCAGTGCGTAGTGCAGAGGTTTCATCTTCCACAGTAAGATCCGCAACGCCAGTAGCACCGTGAACCTTGGGCCCCCCCAAATCTTCGGGGGAGATATCTTCCCCCAGTACCGACTTCACCACCCCTGGACCAGTAAGACCGAAAAAGGTGTCTTTCGGCTGAATTACGAAACTACCCTGACGCGGCAAATACGAACCACCACCGGCGTTAAAGCCGAACATACACATAATGCTGGGAACCACGCCGCTGATCTTGCGCAGGGAGGTAAACGCTTCAGCATAACCATCTAAGCCACCAACTCCGGCGGGGACAAAAGCCCCGGCGCTATCGTTCATACCGATGACGGGAATCCCTTTTTCGCCTGCCATATTGAATAATTTGGCCAGCTTGCGGCCGTTGGTGGCGTCAATGGAACCGGCGCGCACAGTAAAATCATGCCCGTAAAAAGCCACATCGCGCCCTTTAACGTTTAGGATCCCGGTAACTAAAGAGGCTCCATCTAGGTTAGGCCCCCAGTTCTGGAAGTGAATATTGGGTTCCTCTTTGGTTAAAACCCGGAGTCGCTCCCACACCGTCATGCGCTGCTTGAAATGCTGTTTTTCTATCTGCCCTACCGGCACCGACTTGATGGGACGTTCCATCAATTCGTGCCCTTCTTTCATCGCCTCTTCATAAGGCCCCTTCTCTCCAGGGACTTCCCCAGGGATGGTAAACTCAACATCTTCAGGCGGGGCGAGGGGGTTCTCCAGCGAGGGTATCAGCACTTTTTTTGCCATAATTCATTCATCCTTTATTGTTATAAATAACGCTTACTGGCCGCTCCCACACGGACTAAGGGAGAGTGTCCAGCCAGGCTGTCGAGAAAGAATACAGACTCTATGTTATATGCTGCGTGTTAATATATGTGTGTATACGTTGGGAGTTCACTGATTGATAGCAGAATCGAAAGATAAGCAGGCGCAGCATCCATCCTGACTTCTTCGCATCAGTTTGAAATATCAGCGTGTTACTATTGCGAGCACCTGCACTTCGTTGCCATCATAGGAGAGCAGGCGATGTTTCATAGAGGAGTCAAAGTAGATCGCATCCCCAGCTTCGAGCTTGATGCGCTCATCATCCAAGAGAACTTCTGCGGTCCCCTTCATAACAAGGAGAAACTCTTCCCCTTCATGGTTGTACATGGTTTCATCGGTACTGCGCTCTTCGACGGTAACTACAAAGGGCTCCATCTTTTTGTTTAATTTATGTACCGAGAGCGCTTCATACGTGTACCCATGCCCCTTGCCAGCCTTGGAAATAACTCGACTAACCACACGCCGGTCGGATACGCGCACCACCTCATAGCGCCGCGGATCTTCCTCCTCTTCAAAGAAATGACCAATCTTCACCTCGAAGAAGCGTGCTATTTTGGACAGGGTTGCAATGGGCGGCGATACGTTGTTATTCTCTATTTGGGAAATAAGCGCCGGTGAGAACCCGGTCTCATTTGCTACCGCCTGCAGAGTCAACTTGCGCGCCTTGCGGAGTTCCTTGATTTTTTCACCTATGTTATATTCCACCGTAACCCCAAAATAAAAAACGGTTTTATTTTCACTTTAACGATATAAAACATGCGCCAATAAATGTCAACGCCTAATCTTTACCATCATTAAAAAGGTTTACTGCCAGTAAAGCAAAATAAAACTAAATATCAGTTTTAAGGCTCTAGCGTATCCATAAAATAACCATATCTTTGCAGCTCTTCAAAAGCTGAAAAGGCATATTAGTTGATACATTATCGACAAAACACGGGAGAGAAAAACTAAACTAACACCATGACAATACACACTTCTACACCATCAGCAACTGCATCTCATAACTGGCAAACACTCTGTACCTACGCTTAAATTCTGCGCTGGAGAACATGGCAGAGACTCAATCCGCTTGACAGGCGGTTTCCTCGGTTGGTAATTTCGAGTTAGCTAAAATTTTTAGTGACTTTAAAAAAGCATTTTATTATCAAGAAATTCATTTGCATAGTAAAGGCAAACCATTTTATAAAAGCAGCAGTTCAGAAAAGGGAGCGGAAGCAACACCGAAGCAACATTTATAGACGACCCATTCGGAGCATCAGAGATATGACTGTACCATTTAAAAGGGACTTCCGACTCTTTACTTGAATTAAATAACACTGTATTACAAATGGAAAGTCGAGCCCAAAACCCGACCTGAGGTCTAGGAGGAGCAAGACGTGATGAATACACAATCTGATGAACAGTTTCCGGCCTTGGAGAAGCGGGCACCGGGGAAAATACACATATATACCGGACACGGCAAGGGGAAAACTACCGCCGCGTTGGGGTTAGCGTTTCGTGCCGCTGGGCACCGATTCAGGGTACATATCCTCCATTTCATGAAAAATGATCCAGAGTATGGAGAGATGAGCAGTGCCACCCAGATGGGAGAGAACTGGCATGTAGAGCAGTGGGGGCGTTCTTGCTTTGTAAACAAGGATAAGCCTGCGCCAGAAGATGTCACTTTGGCGCAACAAGGGCTGGAGCGCGCCAGCGTTCTGGCACAGAGCGGAGAGGTGGACCTGCTGATTCTGGACGAACTGGTTAACGCGCTAGACTTCAATCTGGTTACCCTTGCTGACGTTCTGACTTTGCTTGAGCAACGTGCTCCCAACACTGAAATAGTTCTCACTGGACGCAATGCCCCACCGCAACTTATTGAGGTGGCGGATCTTGTTACCGAGATGCGTCTAATAAAACATTACTACGATACAGGGACGCCGGCGCGGGTCGGCATTGAATCCTGAATTCTATTCCACCGCTGCAAGCTTGATCGCAGCGACCACTAAAAAGGATAAAAACATGTCAGAAAAACCTACTTTGGCAGATTGGGAAACCAAGGCCAAAAAAGAAAAAAAGACAGACGATCTGTCCAACTTCAAATGGGATACTCCAGAAGGGATTACGGTAAAACCGCTCTACACCGCAGCGGACACCGCGAATCTCGAACACTTGGGTACCCTCCCTGGACTACCTCCGTTCCTGCGTGGACCGGTGGCTACCATGTACGCCGGACGCCCCTGGACTGTGCGCCAGTACGCTGGATTCTCCACTGCGGAGGAATCCAATGCATTCTACAAACGCAATCTTGCTGCGGGGCAGCAGGGCCTCTCTGTTGCTTTCGACCTCGCTACCCATCGTGGCTACGATTCCGACCATCCGCGCGTAGAGGGGGATGTAGGGAAAGCTGGGGTCGCCATCGACTCGGTCGAGGATATGAAGATCCTGTTTGACGAGATCCCACTGGATAAGGTGTCGGTATCTATGACCATGAACGGGGCAGTGCTCCCCATCATGGCCAACTATATTGTCGCTGCCGAAGAGCAGGGAGTATCGCAAGAGCAACTCGCAGGAACAATTCAGAACGACATCCTCAAAGAGTTCATGGTGCGCAACACCTATATATATCCACCCGAGCCTTCAATGCGCATCGTTGCGGATATTATTGAGTACACTAGTAAATATATGCCTCGCTTCAACTCCATCTCCATCTCTGGATATCACATCCAGGAAGCGGGCGCCAACAACGCGCAGGAGCTTGCGTTCACCCTCGCCGACGGGCTTGAGTATGTAAAAGCAGCCCTCGCTAAAGGGCTTGATATCGACGCCTTTGCACCGCGCCTGTCGTTCTTTTTTGCCATCGGAATGAACTTCTTTATGGAGGCATCTAAACTGCGGGCGGCGCGCTTTCTGTGGGCAGAGCTGATGGACCAGTTCAATCCGCAGAACCCCAAATCAAAGAGCTTGCGCACCCACTGCCAGACCTCCGGTTGGAGCCTGACTGAGCAAGATCCATATAACAACGTAGTGCGCACCACCCTTGAAGCCCTCGCCGCGGTGCTGGGTGGCACTCAGTCGCTCCACACCAACGCGCTGGATGAGGCGATTGCCCTGCCTACAGAGCACTCCGCGCGCATTGCACGCAATACCCAGCTCATCATTCAGGAGGAAAGCGGTATCACCAATGTGGTGGATCCTCTCGCTGGGTCCTACTATGTAGAATCGATGACGGCAGAGATGATCAAAGAGGCGCGTAAACTTCTGCAGGAGATTGAAGACCTCGGCGGTATGACAGCAGCGATTGAGTCGGGGATGCCAAAACTGCGCATCGAAGAATCTGCGGCGAAGAAACAGGCCGCCATCGACAGCGGACGCGATGTTATTGTTGGAGTCAATAAATACCAACTTCAGGATGAAGACCCCATTGACGCCCTCAACATCGACAACACTGCGGTGCGCAACTCCCAAATCAAACGCCTGCAGAATATCCGCTCCACGCGCGATGAACAGGCGTGTCAGGCCGCGCTGGACGCAATAACCGCAGGGTGCAGCGACACGCAGCAGAACCTTATGGGGCTGTGTGTGGAAGCAGCTCGGCAGCGCGCTACCGTGGGGGAGATCTCCGACGCTATGGAAAAGGTGTTCGGGCGCCACAAGGCACAAATTAAACTTGTTTCAGGAGCGTACGCATCTGTGTGTGATAACGACGAAAACTTCACCGCACTCAAACAGAAGGTAGAGGCATTCAGCGCTGAAGAGGGGCGGCGTCCGCGTATCCTCATCGCCAAAATGGGGCAGGATGGGCATGACCGCGGCGCCAAAGTAGTTGCAAGCGCCTATGCAGATATCGGCTTCGACGTGGATGTCGGACCACTGTTCCAGACTCCGGCAGAAGCTGCAAAGATGGCGGTTGAAAACGATGTGCACGTGGTGGGCGTTTCTAGCCTCGCTGCTGGACATATGACCCTGGTGCCACAACTGGCGGCAGAATTGAAAAAACTCGGGGGTGAAGATATTGTGATCGTGTGTGGCGGAGTTATCCCACGACAGGACTACGATTCCCTGTATGCCGCAGGAGCATCCTGCATCTTCGGTCCCGGCACTCCCATCGTAAAGTCGGGACTCGAAACTCTGGCCGCAATCGAGAACAAGCGCAGCGCCTAAAAGCGTGCCACTCTGGAGATAAAACAACGGGCGGAGGAGTGCAAGTTACTCTTCCGCCCGCATCATGTTTGGATTAAGCTCATTCCAGGGCGCACCACAAGGCCCACTCCATGACTAACAACAGGCTCTTATATGCAGATAAATAAGATCATCTCCGGTATCAACGCCGGGAAACTCCGCGCTCTTGCAAAGGGGATCACCCTGATCGAAAGCCGCAAGGCCGAGCACATCCAGCAGGCAACCCAGGTGCTAGAAGCGCTGCTGCCACACACCGGCAACGCCCTGCGTATCGGCATCTCTGGCGTACCTGGGGTAGGCAAAAGTACCTTTATCGAGGCATTTGGCCTCCACCTGCTTCAACAGGGGTTCAAGGTTGCGGTGCTGGCGGTAGACCCCTCTTCGCAGATCTCCGGCGGGAGTATTCTCGGGGATAAAACCCGCATGGAGCAACTTGCGCGTGAGGAGAATGCGTTTATCCGCCCCTCCCCTGCAGGGGAAACTCTAGGTGGGGTGGCACGTAAAACCCGGGAGACCATGCTTCTATGTGAAGCGGCAGGCTACGACATCATCATTGTAGAGACTGTGGGGGTGGGGCAATCAGAAATAGCGGTTGCTGCCATGGTTGATGTGTTTGTCCTTATGCAACTCGCCGGTGCTGGCGATGAACTCCAGGGGATTAAAAAAGGGGTGATGGAGATTGCTGACGCCATCGTGATCAACAAAGCTGATGGGAACAACAAACCCGCAGCGGAGCTGGCGCGGCAACAGTACGTTAACGCCCTCCACATTATGCGCCCCAAAAGCTCGAATTGGACAGTGCCGGTATTGACGTGCAGTGCCCTGAAAAATATCGGCATCGACACCATCTGGAAGACGCTAGAGGAGTACCGCACCTGCATGCGCACCAGCGGTGAGTTTGAAGAAAAGCGGCGCCAGCAGGCGCGCGACTGGATGTGGACTCTGCTTCAGGATGAGCTGAAGGAGTTGTTTATCCGCGACAAGAACGTCGCTCCACTGCTCCCTCAGGTGGAGCTGAGCGTCATTGAAGGGCGCACCACTCCCGGAGCTGCGAGCCGACGCCTCTTGGAACGGTTCCGCCGCCACTGACACCTAGACAGCCCAACCACCGCCTCTTGCCCATCCAACTGCGCGCTGAACCCTTGGGCTTCTGAACGCACACCAGCACAGGTACGCCTATTGACTTTGACTGCGTCAGCACTTATCCTTACGCCGTTTAAGCCCCTTCTACTCTTGCCTGGCCATATTTTTGCCTGGCCATATTTGTTTCTGATGCTTTTTGCGCAAGCACCAACTACTGAGGAAACTGTGAATATTACACAAGGTTCAAACGGTGCTCACCTAAGACAACCATGCGGTCTGAGCCTGTGGCCCAGCGAGATGCAAAGGCCCGATTTCTGTATTGAGCCCGGGTATTACTACACTCAGCTGGAAGAGTGCGACGGGGCCTTCCGCTTTATTGTTCTCACCGACATCGACACTCTGCCAGATTTGCTGCGCAGCTGCACCACCCTGGTTTCGGACGAATGCTTTTTTATTCTTGAGTATTACCCTGATGAAGTTGAAGGGGAGAGTGACGGGACCCAAGTTGAGCCCACGGTGTTTTATTCCCCCTACCTGCCCACGGTGGAAGTTTTAGAAATGCTCGAACCCTACCTAAGTCGCTTGATCCACGACGGTTTTGTGGGTTTTGGTCTTGCTAACAATCGCCTTGGGGCGGAGATTTTTTTCTCCGAGGAGAAGGCGCTCACTTTCTTCACCGCCAACCACATCCGTACCATGGATATCCTCAATCGCTACGGACTCCATCACCGTGAGGAAATTCTGTTCCCCGCAGACTTTGCGCATAACCACTTGGCTCTGTGTAGCGTTCCAAAAGAGGAGCTACCTCCAGATCTGCGCCAATTTGAACGTACAGAACTCGACTACATTAACTACTGCGCTGAATTGGTAGATATGTTTTTCATGACCGCCACCAGCGATACAGATAATTTTTTCCTCTCGGCTACAGAGCAAGATCAGATTGCGGAGATCATGTTTAAACAGGATGAGATTGAGTGGGATG
Source organism: Desulfuromonadaceae bacterium (assembly GCA_034007015.1). GTDB lineage: Bacteria > Desulfobacterota > Desulfuromonadia > Desulfuromonadales > Desulfuromonadaceae > JAIVHC01. The sequence goes on along the minus strand of JAVERS010000017.1, from coordinate 38,949 downwards.
AAGAAGAAGAGTTTGTCAATCTGCTGCTCGATTGGAAAGATTTTGTTGAAGTGTGCAAACACGGATTTGACGGCGACCTGGGGGACTATCTTGAAGGACTCAAAATACGCGACTGTATTGCAAATGTGTGCGCGCATAGCAACAGCCAACTGCGGCATAAGCTGCTGCAGTATATCGCTGAGGCAGACAAAACCTTTAGGCATATATTGACCGATACGAGTAAATGCCCGTTTAAGGCTCATTGCACCAAACATCCGCGCAACCTCAACTTCTGGTACTGGGGCATCCCGCGCCAATATGGGGTAGAGATGCGTCGCGACCTGATTCGTATTGGCTGGTATCAAAACTGCTCATGATTTTACTTTTGAGTGCAGTAACCCAAGAAAACGTCTGGCTGCGCGCGCAGCTCCAGCATGCGGAAACGCACACCTGGGGTCCGCTACAGTATCAGCGCGGCACCCTTGGAGCCCATGACGTTGCGCTAGCCACCACTGGAATCAGCACGGCAAACGCCGCTGGGTGCAGCGCCATGCTCCTGCACCAGCTTCAGCCTAGCGCAGTAATTTTGTGCGGCTGCGGGGGAGCCTACCATGGCAGTGGTCTCAAGGTTGGTGATCTGGCTCTTGCACGTGCGGAGATCTATGCCGATACCGGGGCGATCACCTCGAGCGGGTTTCTCACCATGCGTGATCTCAATCTCCCGCTACTACACCAGCACCACACCCAGTACTACAACCATTTTCCAGTGTGCACATCCCTGCGTGAATGTGCCCTACCCGCGTTACAAAAATTTGCCGCGCAACAGAACTGTACCTTAGAACAGGGGAACTTTGTAACTGTGGCCACCTGCAGTGGCACTAATGCCCGCGCCACAGAGGTGCTAGAAGCGACCGCCGGGATATGTGAAAATATGGAAGGTGCCGCAATAGCACACATGTGCTGCATGTTTGACATCCCTTTTATTGAAGTGCGCGCTATCTCCAACATGGTAGAGGCACGCGATATGGCACAGTGGGATCTCCCCGGGGCGATGCTGCGTGCGCAAGAAGCGGTGCTGTTCTGGCTGCGCAACATCCCGGTCGAAAACTTCACCCCACAGGAGCGTTGATGTCACATCCTCTCACCCTGGGCTACTCACCCTGCCCCAACGATACCTTTATCTTTGCTGCTCTGGTGCATAACCAGGTGCCGTGCGCTGGTCTTAGTTTTAACGAGTGCCTTGAAGATGTGGAAACCCTCAACCGTCTGGCACTCAAAGCGACTCTTGATCTGACTAAGATCTCCTATCACGCTTTCGGGCATGTACGCGAGCACTACACGCTGTTACGTTCTGGCAGTGCGCTGGGGCGCGGATGTGGTCCTCTGGTGGTGGCACCAGCGCCGTGCCGCTTGGCGGATCTACGCGACAAAACTGTGCTGATTCCTGGTGAACTGACCACCGCAACCCTTTTGCTCCAGTTGTGCGAACGCGGCCTTACCAATCTTCGCACTCTTCCATTCGATCAGATCATGCCGGCACTTCAGCGGGGAGAAGCAGCGGCAGGGGTGATTATCCACGAATCCCGCTTCACTTTTGCCAATTACGGCCTCCATCAGATTATTGACTTGGGGCAGTGGTGGGAGGAAACCACTGGGCTCCCTATCCCGCTGGGGGGAATTCTCGCGCGCCGCGACCTCGACCCAGAGCTGGTCGCACGTGTAGAGCAAGGGATCCGCGCAAGTCTGGAGTTTGCACGCGCGCATCCACAGCAGGTGGCAGCCTATATCCGCGCCCACGCGCAGGAGCTTTCTGCAGAGGTTACCGCACAACACATCGACCTCTACGTTAACGATTTCTCCCTCGAATTAGGATCAGAAGGGGAACACGCGGTACGCTACCTCCTGCAACAAGCGGAAGAGCGCGGCATCATCCCCAGCTGTGATAAACCTCTATTTGCACTTTAAACCACAATTTCATATATTAGCGTACTGACACCTGCGTGCTAACACCTGAAAATCATATGCGTACACACCAACACGCTCTCAATACCAAAATAGTTTTTAACAGATCCACTGTATTTACCCACTACCAACACGGAGGCGTACCAACATGAAAAAAGATATCCTAACCAAAGGTGCCATCTTGCAGCGGGACAAAGAAACCTACGCCGTTGCTCCTCACATCCCCGGTGGTCTTACCAACCCTGATCAACTGCGCAAAATTGCAGATGTAGCGGAAAAATACAACGCGCAGGCCCTCAAAATAACCAGCGCGCAGCGCATCGCTATCGTTGGCCTTGAGGAGGACAAGCTGGATCAGATCTGGGAGGAACTTGACGAGCCTGCAGGAGCCGCCATCGGCATGTGCGTGCGCTCCGTTAAAATATGCCCTGGCACCACCTTCTGCAAACGTGGCCAACTTGACTCTGTCACTCTCGGACTGGAATTCGATAAGCGTTACCACGGCAAGGAACTCCCATGGAAGTTTAAGATGGGGGTTTCCGGCTGCGCCAACGACTGTGCCGAAGTATGTATCAAAGACCTTGGCCTCATCGCCACTCCCAAGGGATGGAAGGTGATGGTGGGAGGTAATGGCGGTGCTGCAGCACGACTTTCTCACCTCCTTGTGGATCAGCTCAACGATGAACAGGCACTGGCTCTGGCAGATCATATTGTAGACTGGTTTATTAAAAACAACCGTAAGGGGCGTCTGGGTAAGTTTGTACAAGAGATGGGCTTTGATGCCTTCAAAGAGGAGATTATGGGAAGCTTTACCGCCTAAGTTAAAACCCCTGTGAGAACGCGATACACCTGGCATAACGCGGGACAAGGTAAAAGAGGTGGGTATAAAGTGAAAACTTTACCCACCTCTTTGTGTTTTAGCACAGTCTGCCCGCGCCTCCGGCAGAATGAGGCTGAAAATCTGCCATCCGGTAGTGGGTTCGAACAGATTGTCATTGCTGAACAGACGGAGATTTTTACGCGGATCGATAGCAAAGAGGGCGACAGCAGAGCTGTCGTGGTGTTTTTGCCAATCGGCATAGGTATAAGCTTCAGTTAGCTTAGTGGAGTGGACTGTAGCACCTTGATCGAGCATCTCTTTAAGAGTAGCGTAAGTCACACCCTCTTCAAACAGGATAGTGCCACGTGCTTGCTCCAAACCGTTAGTGCGCACCTTTCCTTTAGGGCGACGATTTTGAATGCGGAAGATGTTTTCCACCCCCAGGTCCATGCGGTAGTACATTGCCGCCCCCATATTGAGTTCCTCATGGGGAGAAAGTGCCAACATCCGCCCTAATCCCACCATATCTAGATAGATATCTGAATGTTCCGACATGGGGTTACCAAAGTAAGTGGGCAGCCCTTCCATGCGCGCCTTGGAGATATATTCCCAGTTTGAATCCGCGAGTCTGACCCTGAACCCGCCGGTTTGCAAAGCATGCGCGATCGTGCGCGCGACCAAATTTGCCCCCACAATAAGGCATCCACGCGGCTCAGGCTCGGCCACCCCCAGCCACAGGGCGATGGGACGTGCGGTAGCGCTTTGCAACAACACCGTACCGATAATCACCATGAACGTTAAGGGGATAATCTTACTCGCATCAGCGAATCCAGCCTGCTCCAGCTGCATGGCAAACAGGGCAGAAACTGCCGCCGCAACAATGCCGCGGGGGGCTATCCACGCAAGCAGGTGGCGTTCAGGCCAGGTAAGATTGGACCTAGCTGTAGAAGCGATGACACTTAAAGGGCGTACCAGGAACTGAATCCCTAGGAGGATAAACAGCGCCGGCCACCCGAGAGCGGTAAAATCAGCAAAATCAAGCCGGGATGCAAGAATAATAAACAGCAAAGAGAGGAGCAAAAGACTCAGACTCTCTTTGAAGTCAAGAATTTCCTCCATATCTACATTGGACATATTGGCCAGCCACATCCCCATAACCGTCACCGTTACCAAACCCGATTCCGCCTGGATCAGATTGGAGACGGCAAAACTGCCGAACACCAGGGCCAAAGCGGTAACATTGTGTAAATATTCGGGCAACAGACGATAGCGCAACAGCAATCCAAAACCATGACCACTGAAAACACCGATAACAAATCCCACCAGCACAATGATGCCAAAAGTGAGCAGGGTATGCCCGATGGCCCGTTGCCCACCCCCAGCAACGATAAACTCGTACACCAGTACCGCAAGGGAAGCACCGATGGGATCAATCACAATCCCTTCCCAGCGTAAAACATTTGCCACTGCCTGCGTTGGGCGCACAGTCCGGAGCATGGGGGCAATTACCGTAGGGCCAGTAACTACAGAGATTGCTCCAAACAGCAGACTTATCTCCCAACTCAGATTGAGGATGTAACGGGTAAGTAGAGTAGTGAGTATCCAAGTGATAAGGGTGCCGATGGAGACCAGGTTGCGCACCACCTTCTGCATCCCGCCGAGCTTGCTGTACTTCAGGGTCAGGCTTCCTTCAAACAGAATAACCGCAACCGACAGAGAGACGAAGGGGAACAGAAGATCCCCTAGAATTTCATCTGGGGAGACCAGCTGTAACAGCGGGCCTGCGATAAGTCCGGCCAGAAGCAAAAAGATAATAGCAGGGAGCTTAATGCGCCACGCCAGCCACTGACACAGACTGCTTATCACAAACACAGCGGCAAACAGCGCCGATAACATATCAACCGAACCGTGCTCCATTACATGTCTCCATCTAAAAACTTACACCAGTTGCTCAGTGCGCTGAACAAACGGCGCCAAAGCAGCAAAAAGTAGTGCTCCGATAGCGCCTAATGCGCAGGGAAAACAACTTACTGCTCCGGTATAAGCCCATAATTCTACTCTCTTGTTCAAGATAATATGGCTACAAAAAGCTGAACAACGCACCCACTTTTAGCATGACCTTGGCTTATGCTGCGTGCGACAAAAACTTTACGCGACCAACCCTAATTTAACTGTTTTTTGGCAGCATACAGAGCATCTTTGATCACCTCTTCGAGACAGGGGTGATAGAACGGCATTTGCAACATCCCATCCACTGTCGCCTTATATTCAATAGCAAGGGCTAGAGTGTGCCCCATATGTTCGGCGCCACGTCCGAAGATCTCCGCCCCAAGGATGCGGCCATCTGCTTTATTGGCGTAGATCTGCAACATCCCCCGCGCGTCATTGTAGATCGCCTGTCTGGGTCCTTTCCCCATGGAAACCTTGCCGATAACAATCTCATCTTGATTGAGTTCAGCGTACGCGGCGCCCACCGTCGCCATTTGTGGATCGGTATAGAATATCCCCAGCGGTACAATGCGCTGCCCCTCCTGTGCTCCAGAGGTGGAAACGGCACTTTCCCCTGCAATCCGCCCTTCGATGTACGCTTCGTGCCACAGAGGCAGATCTTCAGTCACATCACCAGCTACATAGATATGGCTATCACCACAGCGCATGGTAAGGGGGTCATACTTGGGCAAAGCGCGCGAATCAAGATCAAGGCCGCTGTTTTCTAACTTCATGCTCCGCAGGTTGGATTCACGTCCACTCGCAACAAGGACCCGTTCACAGGTATGGGTAATAACCTCGCCGGTGTCACGCTCGAATTGAAGTTCAAACCCGTGTGCGGTTTTGCGCGCGGCAATAAATTCGCCGCGGGGAACAATGTCGAGCTCTTCACTCAGCACCGCCATGGTCTCTTTCTGCATCTCTGGATGTGTGAACCCACCAATACGGCCACTGTGGCCGAACATCCTGGTCTTAACCCCAAGGCGGTGAAATGCTTGCCCCAGCTCCAGAGCGATTACTCCCAAGCCCGCCACTGCGATGGATTCAGGTAAGTCATCGAGCTCAAAGATGGTGTCACTGCTGTCCACCTCATCTTTAATCTCCGCAAACGGACCATGAAACGCCGGGGTAGATCCACACGCGAGGATGATCTTTTTCGCTTTGATCTGCAAATCGTCACCCACCTGGAGGGTATGGGGGTCAACAAACACCGCCTGCCCTTCAATTTTGTACTTCGCCGGGATCTTTCCCACCGCTTTGAGCACTCCACCTACAAAACGCTCCGCACGATCTTTTTTCAGACGTTCAAACACCCGCTTGCCGTCAACGCTATAGCTGCCGTTAATACCGAAAAACTCCCCTTCATCAATCGCATGCGCGATGTCTGCCGCCGCTATGAGCATTTTACTCGGCATACATCCCACCCGCGCACAGGTAGTGCCGTAGGGGCCATGCTGAATCAATACCAAACTGTCGCTCTTGCGCCGGATGCGGCTATACGCGCCTAGCCCGGCGGTTCCAACTCCAACAATGGCATATTCAACTTCACGAATCTGCATGTTTCCTCCTCATATAAATGGATAATGACAAAGCGGGGTCGCCCTCTTTACTTGATCCGGTGGGGGTCCGGGAGACGCAAGCTTCCTAACGCTAGTGCAACACCGCCGTAGCGACACCACAACACAGGAGAAAACACAGCGTATCCCAAATGTGCGCCCGCAAGGGCAACCTTTTTTAAGTTTTACTGGCACTTGACACTATGTAGTTCCATTATAATTGCATTATATACCTAACTTAAACTACTGCCTTCAGTGTAACCCCATCAAAGCAGCGAAGCAAAGAGATTGCCCTTCCCTCTGTATCTCTGGTAACCTGATGTTTGACTTAGAATGTATGCCGAACTCATGCATGAGCGCTCTCTAACTAACCGCTGCCCATAGAGTTGCCTGTGACCCAAATTACACGCTTTAACATACTCGCTACGGCCCTGGCTGGGTTGATCTTGGCCCTTAGCATTAGCTATTTTTTTATATTTTTGCCCTACCACGAATATTTTGGGCGTACAGCAGATCTAAAGCTGCATTACATCAGCGAAGAGAAAAAAGCGGTCCGCCATGAAGTAGAACGTGCCCTCAAAGAGCTGGAATTCCTGACCCAGGATCACCTACAGGAGGTTGCAACCAACCTGAGTTTGAACCTAGCCTACATTGAAAGCGTATTGGAATCTAAGAGTTTTACCGACTATGACTATACGCAACAAAAACTTGCCCAACTGCGCCAGGAGATGGCGCAGTTGCAGCAGGCAGCATACATCATTGTGAACTCCAGCGCGCAAATCGTAGACCGAAGCAATGATACCTGCTTCCGTAACCTCGGTTTTGCTATCACGCTGAGCGACGCTAAAATGGCCGCCATCCTTGAACCGCTATGGACAGCAAAGCCAAAACAGCTCACGCACATATCTTGGCCCGCACTTGACACTTCTGCACCTCTGAACTCCTACGCTCTCTACTCACATATGGATGAAAAAAGCCTGCGCATAGTTGTGTTCATCCCCCGATCCATCAGTGATAAATATCTACAACAGCGCTTTTTAGAGCGTCTTTCCCAAGTGCGCTATGGCACAGATAGCGCGGGATATTTTTTCATTTTGGACGCTAATGCACAGTGGATTATGAATCCTTTCCACACCCCAGCGTACACCCAAGACTTAACCGCGCGCCCCGTTAAGGACGAGCATAAAGAAGCAATACGCCGCCTTACCGAAACAGCTCAAAGCGGGGGCGGCTTTGTTGAGTACACATTTATAAATCAACTCAAAGACAATAACACAGAAGATAAAACCGCCTATGTCACCGTATTACCTAGATGGAACTGGACTATCGGCACAGGGTTCTACACCAGCGCCCTTTACCAGCGCATCAACGCACAGCAGCAGAGTTTCCTCGCCACTACCCATAAACGTGCGCGCATCGGGGTAGCTGTAGTGCTGCTGAATCTGCTGTTAGGGCTGATTATTGCCGGTATTACCAACCGCCATATAAGCAAGATAGAGGAAAAACGGGAAGAACACTACAAGCGCCTGCAGCAATACGGCGCCCTGCTCGACGAGCTGTGCCTGGTTTCCAAGGGGGATCTGAAAGGGAATATCACCTACGCCAATGAGCAGTTCTGCAGAGTGTCAGGCTATAAACGTGACGAGATGCTGGGGCAGCCACACAACATAGTGCGCCATCCCAGTGTACCTAAAACCATATTTAAACGGATGTGGCAACATCTTCAGGCGGGTAAAACATGGCGCGGAATCAGCCGCAACAAAACCAAGGATGGAAATTCTTACTACGCCGACAGCGTGATCATGCCACTAACTGATCAGAACGGTAATATTACCGAATACATCGCGGCACGTTACGAAATTACCGAACTGCTGGAAAAACGCGATGAGGTAAAACTCGCGTTTGCAACCGATAAGCTCACCTCACTGGGGAGCAGATACAAACTGCTGGAGGATATCGACTCCGGAGTGGAGGACAAGTGTTTGCTCCTGTTTGATATCGTTGACTTTGGCGGGATCAACCACAACTTGGGCACCGAAGCTGCAGATGAAGCGCTGCGCCACTTCAGCAATCAGATGATGGAATTTTTTACCGCAGAGAGCTATACCCTGTATCGCCTGCACAGCGATATTTTCGCAGTTCTGGCTAAATCAACCCAAACCGAAGAGATCACCTCCACGGTGGAGCGTTTTTCCGAATTCCTGCGTCAACACCCTTTCATCTATGCCGATGAGGAGCGCCTCAACCTCACTTTCGCCAGCGCTATTGCATGGGGGGAACAAGATCTGCTTACCTGCGCGGATGCCGCACTGCAGTATGCCAAGCAACACAAGCAGGAGCTAGCCATCTACAACCCGCAGATTGCCAAGCAACAGGGACGGATGCGCGCCTACTGGATCAACGAAGTACAACAGGCTCTGCTCGATCAGCGTTTGATGCCCTATTATCAGCCCATTGTACATATCTCCAGCGGTAAAACCACGCGCTACGAAGCTCTGATGCGTATGCATAATGTGGGTGGAGAGGTGATATCTCCTGGGGAATTTCTCCCCATTATGGAGCAAACCAGTCACTACCCAGCCATGACTCATACCATTTTTAAACAGGCGTGCATGTTCTTCCGTGACCGGCAGGAGGGCTTTTCCGTCAACCTCTCGGTCGACGACTTGCTGCGCCGCAACACCGTAAGCTACATTGCCACTATCGCTAAAAGATACGCAGTCTGTGACCGTCTCGTGCTGGAACTGGTAGAAACGGAAAATATCCAAAACTACGATGCCGCTCTGAAAGCGCTGCTTGAACTCAAGACAATGGGGATCCATGTCGCCATTGATGATTTCGGCACCGGGTTTGCGAACTTTGCCTATCTTTCGGCGTTCCCGGCTGACTTTGTCAAAATCGATGGGTCGTTGATAAGCAAGATCAATGAGGACGAAAAAACCCGCAATTTAGTGCAGGTGCTGATCGACTATGCTCACTCTGAGGGGATGGAAGTTATTGCGGAGTTTGTCAGTTCTGCAGCGATCTTCGATACCGTCCGCACCATGGGATGCGACTACGCCCAGGGTTATCACTTCGGCGCCCCCATCCCAGGGGATAAACTCAATTCCTAAAGGTAAATCTGCGTTTCAGCGACTTCTGGACTTGCGGCTGCCAGCTGCTGCAGGCGTTCTTCCATCATGGTGGCATTAAAAGGGAACGCCTGCTGTGGGCAGTGGCGTGTGCACTGATGACAACGCACACAACTCTCCCCTACTTGCGGATACTCCCCTTTCCAACTTAGCGCACCTACGGGGCACAGCTTTATACAGATACCGCACCTATCACAGCGCTCATGTTGAGGCTGGTGTTCTCCCAGCAGCATCTTCATTTTCGCCAGACTTTTCTCCTGCGCCTCCTGTGCGCGTGCCGCAGGGAGATAGTTGAGCTCTTCTGGCGCCAGCGTTTGGGGCTCTCCAGTGGCAAGCCGTGCCAGCACCCTTGTAACCAACATCTCCAACTGCGCTCTATCGGTTGCATCCGGGCGTCCCTGTGCCAGCGGCACAGAACTGTTCCACATACTGGAATGTTGCGCCAGCACCTTCGCCGCGCCAATACTGCGCCACCCTTTGCGCTTTAACTCCAGCGCCATCTCCGCCAGAGCCACACCGCTGCACACTGCGCCCCAAGTTACGAAGGGGACAGCCACGGCAGAGCCGTTAGGATCAACGTCGGGCAGGGCATGGATAAACTCAAGCACCTGCGGCAGCGCATGATCCACATACACCGGACTCCCCAGCCACACACACGCAGCGGACGGAACTGCAGCACCCAGAGCAGCGATATCAGCTCCCCCCGCTGGACCCAGATCAACCATGCGCGCTTCGATGCCGTGTCTATGTAATAGGTCAGCAAGCATATCTGCTACCTGCCGCGTTGTTCCAGCGGCAGAAAGCCATGCAATATAGTGGGTTCGCACGTCACAATCTCCTGTTGTAGTCTCTTGTTATGATCTTACGTGAAGGGGGTATGGTTCTGCTCCCTGCAGGTACAAAAGTTAGCCTATTTCAGCAGCAGTTTTTCTACCTCTTTCACTCCAGGGACCTTGCCCACAACAACTACTTGCCCGTCTAGCACCAAAGCTGGAGTGGTCATCACACCAAATTCCATGATGTCGTTAAGCGCGGTAACTTTTTCTATATTATACTCAAGCCCTAGATTGTCCGCTGCTTCTTGGGCATGTTTGGCAAGTTTTTCACATTTCGCACATCCGGTTCCGAGAATCTGAATTTTGCGCATAGCTAACTCCTTTATTTGCGTTAGTTTAATACCATTCAGCTTGCAAGCCTGTATCGGCTAAAATCTGTGTCAGTTATAGCGGTGCTGGATTAAAACAGGGCACCGTAAATCAATCCACTTATGGTCGCCATTGTCACCACCAACACCACAAACACGCCAGTCTTTTTGTTCCCCATCACACTGCAGATCACCAGCATATTGGGTAAACTCAGCGCCGGACCCGCCAACAGTAATGCAAGCGCCGGACCTTTGCCCATCCCTGCCCCCATGAGCCCCTGCAAAATAGGCACCTCGGTAAGGGTGGCAAAGTACATAAAGGCACCAAACACTGACGCAAACATATTAGCACTAAAAGAATTACCCCCCACCAACGCCGCAACCCACTCTGACGGGATCAAGCCTTCATGCCCCGGACGTCCCAGAAAAACCCCGGCCAGCAGCACCCCGATGAGAAGCAGCGGCATGATCTTTTTGGCAAAATCCCAGCTTTCATCAAACCAGGAGCCCATCTCCTCATCGCGGGTAGAGGGGAGGTTGCTCAACACCGACAAGCCAATAACGCCGAAAGTAAAGGCAAGTTCCGGCTGCTGCGGCACCAGCACCGCCATCACTCCCGCTGGAGCGGAGGCAAGTGCCATGCGGACCACCCCCAGGTTGAACCAGGTCGCCAACATCAGTGCTAGTGCCACCGAAAACCCACTGGTGATCCACCACTTGGTAGCGTAGAGGGTGTACCACAATCCGCTGTTTTGTTCTGGCTTGCCCCAGTTAGCAAACACTAAAATCCCCACCATGGAGGCAAAGTACAAAGCGGTCTGCCACAGAGGTCGAGCAGGTTCTTCTTCCCCCATAACTGGAGCAGCGGCGGCCTTTTGTGCCTCTTCGCGGCGAAAAAAGAAGTGCATCAACAGGCCGATAACTACCGCGAATACCACCGCACCCACGGCACGCGCAATGCCCATCTCCGGACCAAGAATGCGCGCCGTTAGAATAATGGCAAGGATGTTTATAGCTGGACCAGAATATAGAAAAGCGCACGCCGGCCCCAACCCCGCCCCCATGCGGTAGATGCCGGAAAACAGGGGAAGAATAGTGCAGGAACACACCGCCAGAATTGTACCAGAAACCGATGCGACTCCGTATGCCAAGACCTTATTCGCGTTAGGCCCCAAGTACTTCATTACCGCGGCCTGACTTACAAATACTGCCACCGCCCCCGCAATAAAGAACGCCGGCACTAGGCACAGCAGCACATGTTCGCGCGCATACCACTGCACCAGAAACAGCGCCTCAAGTACGGCACCCTGCACCCGTGCACTCTCTACCGGAAGAAAGAAGCACAGCGCAAATACTGCGATAATCCAGAACAGGGGCTTAGACTCGGTTTTAATATCCATGTATTGTCCCTTTGCGGTTTAAGTCTTCTTTAAATCGCAGCGTGCGAATTATGAGTGATCGGAGGCGCCAGAAACTGTTAGGGGCAACCCCAGGGGGGTGGAACCGCATCACCTGTTAGCGCTGCCCCTTGCCCATCAACACCGCAGAGTGATCGTGCGCACGCTGCTCCAGCACTGCTTCTACACAGCCAAGAAAGTTAAGAATACACGGTGCACGCAGGGTGTAGAACACCTGATTCCCCCGTTTGTCTGCACCAATGATGCCGCAATTGCGCATAACCGCCAGATGTTTCGACACAGTAGAGACATCAACCCCTACCATCTCAGTAAGTTCGCGCACACTGTGCTCTTTTTCGCGCAGTTGCTCTAAAATAAACAAACGCGTCGGATGAGCCATCGCTTTCAACACCCCTGCCCGCGCTTCCAAATGTTTTTTATGTTCTTGATACACTCCGTCCTCCTCAATGTTGCCTATTTGGCAATATAGCCAAATTAATATTCACAGTCAATCCTTAAACTCTAGGTTTAATAAATTCGCGACGACCTTTAACCTCATTGCGGTAATAAAGCTAAAGATCGCAGCAGATTAAGCTAAAGCATGGAGTTTGTGCTGCACATCAGGTAAGCACAGCCCACAGCACGCCGGCGCTGATAGCAGAGCCAATTACTCCGGCAACGTTGGGTGCCATAGCGTGCATAAGAAGGAAGTTGTTGGGATCCTCTTTAAGCCCCATAGTTTGCACCACGCGTGCCGAATCGGGCACAGCTGAAACTCCGGCAGCACCCACGAGAGGATTAATCTTTTGACGCAAAAACAGGTTCATAAACTTTGCAAACAGCACTCCACCCGCAGTGGCTACTGCAAAGGAGATAGCACCCAGAACAAAGATCAGGATCGATTGCGGGGTAAGGAAATGGTCTGCACTAGTGCTTGCCCCCACTGAGAATCCCAGCAGAATGGTGACGATGTCGATCAAGGCATTGCGCGCGGTATTGGCAAGGCGATCGGTCACCAGACTCTCCTTGAGCAGATTACCGAACAGTAACATCCCAATCAGCACCATCGAGCCCGGGGCAATAAAACCACACAGGATAAAGGCACCGATAGGGAACACCATTTTCTCGGTTTTGCTCACCTGCCGCGGTGCCGGCATACGGATCAGACGTTCTTCCCGCGTGGTCAGCAGTTTCATGATCGGGGGCTGAATAACCGGCACCAGGGCCATGTAGGAATATGCGGCGATCGCGATAGAGCCGAGCAGATGGGGGGCAAGCTTTGCGGAGAGAAATATCGCTGTCGGACCATCCGCGCCGCCGATAATGCCGATAGCCCCTGCCTCATTAGGGCTAAAACCGAGGTATAATGCCCCAATAATAGTGAGAAATATCCCTATCTGGGCGGCAGCCCCAAGTAATACCAATTTCGGGTTGGAGAGCATGGTAGAAAAGTCGGTCATGGCTCCGATCCCGAGAAAAATCAGCGGCGGATAGATCCCTTCACGCACTCCATAGTAGATATAGTTGAGGACGCTCCCCTCATCATATACCCCTATAGCCACCCCCTGCACCGCAGGGATATTTCCCATAATAATGCCAAACCCGATGGGGATAAGCAGGAGCGGCTCATATTCATAGCGGATGGCAAGAAAGATAAACACTCCACCCACCAGCATCATAATCACATGCCCCAAGGTCAGCCCCGCAAAGGCGGTGGTATGTAGAAATTGCAGCAATATATCCACAGCTACTCCTTCAAGATCAAAGCGTGTCCAGGTAAATTTTATTCAGTACCATTAAATAGCCACGCAGGGATCAACTTTCTTCTGGGGTGATCTGCACCAACTCCTGCCCCTGCAGTACTGAATCTCCCGCCTGGGCCAGCACTGCATTTACTCTGCCGGACTGGCTCGCACTCACCTCGTTTTCCATCTTCATCGCTTCCATTTTCAAGAGCGGCTGTCCACTACGTACCGTGTCCCCCACCTCGACATAGACACTCAAGACTACGCCAGGAATGGGGGCAAGCACCGAACCTTTGGACGTTGTCCCCATAGAATGCTGCGGGACGGAAACCGGTGCAGTTGAGCCGAAATTGCGTCCACTGCTTTCGCTGGGTTCCACTTTTACCGGAGCGGCGGTATGCGTGATGTTCTGCACCTGCACCTGGAACACTTCACCATTGAGTTCGAGCTCAGCCTCTGCGCCAGAAAAGTTTTTCACCTCAACGCTTATATCCTTACCGTTAACCTGCAGTTTGTACTTACGCATGATGACTCCAAGAAGAGAGGGAACGCATTCGTGCAGAAGAACTCCACATAGAGCGGCTGGCATGGGGACGCAGGGTCACCCTGCCGCTCTCTCCACTCAAGTATTCAAGTTCCATATGCAACACCAGTGCAATGACCACCTCTTTTTCCGCCTCCGTTAATGGTTCAGGTGTGCTCGGCATCGCCGCTTCTGAGACCGGAAGATCTTTAGCACTGCCGTCGACCAAAGCCAGAACCCGCGGCAACAGATGGATAAAGAGACTGATGGATAACAGGCTGAGGAAGATGATGATTGTTCCGCTAATAGCGAGGCCTACACCATTGCCGGCCACGACATTTTCCCACCCAACTGACATATAAAACTCCGTTGTGCTTAAAAAATTGCACCAGACTATAAAGGCATATTGCCATGTTTGCGTGCGGGGCGTTCACAGCGCTTGTCGCTGAGCATCCCCAGCGCCCGACACAGGCGAAAGCGGGTTCGCTCGGGTAAAATCACATCATCCACATAGCCGCGCTCTGCCGCCACAAACGGATTGGCGAAACGTTTCTGATATTCCTCCTCCTTCTGAAGCAGAAATGCCGGTGGATCCTCTTGGGTGGCGGCTTCGCGCGCATACAAAATCTCCACCGCGCCGCGCGCCCCCATCACCGCAATCTCGGCGCTGGGCCAGGCGTAGTTGACATCACCACGCAGGTGTTTGGAGCTCATGACGCAGTACGCGCCACCATATGCTTTACGCACAATCAAGGTTATTTTAGGCACCGTGGCTTCGGCATATGCATACAGGAGCTTGGCGCCGTGGCGGATAATTCCTTGATGTTCCTGCTGGCGTCCAGGCATAAAACCGGGCACATCCACAAAGGTAAGGAGCGGAATGTTAAAGGCATCGCACATCCGTACAAAGCGCGCTGCTTTACTCGCGGCATCACTGTTCAACACCCCGGCGAGATGATTGGGCTGATTCGCCACCACCCCCACCACTGCACCATCCAGGCGCGCGAGTCCAGTGATTATGTTGGGGGCGTAGTCGGGCTGCAGCTCCATCCAACTCTGCTTATCCACACATGGGATCACGATCTGATGCATATCGTAGGGTTGTTGCGGATTTGCGGGCAGCACCTGGGTTAATGCAGGGATCTGACGCACGGCGGAATCGGCGTTTTCTTGCCACGGCGGAGACTCCATATTGTTCTGCGGTAGATAACTCAACACCTGACGCAACCCGCGGATGGTCTCCGCGTCGGAATCGTACGCCAGATGTGCCACTCCACTCACCTGGGTATGCACATCGGCTCCGCCCAGCTCTTCGGTGGTGATATCCTCGTGGGTAACAGCCTTTACCACCTTGGGGCCGGTAAGAAACATATAACTGTTGCGGCGCACCATCATGATGATATCGGTCAGCGCTGGAGAGTACACCGCGCCCCCAGCACAGGGGCCAAAGATCCCGGACAGCTGTGGCACCACCCCAGAGAGGCGCACATTGCGCTCAAAGATATCCGCGTAGCCGGCCAGACTTTCAATCCCCTCCTGAATCCGCGCTCCGCCAGAATCGTTGAGGCCGATCAGGGGCGCGCCAGCACTCGCGGCCATATCCATAATCTTGCAGATCTTCTCCGCAAAGGTTTCCGATAGTGAGCCCCCTAGAACGGTAGCGTCCTGAGAGAACACAAACACCAACCTTTTGTTGATGGTGCCATAGCCGGTAATCACTCCGTCACCGGGGTACTGACGCTTCTCCATGCCGAAGTTTTGACAGCGGTGGGTTTTGAGCATGTCAAACTCTTCAAAACTGCCCTCATCCAGGAGCATATTGACACGTTCGCGCGCAGTCAGGCGTCCCTGAGCATGGCGCTTACTGTTGCGCTTAAAGCCACCACCACTAAGCGCCTCCTGACGCAAGCGCAGCAGTTCATTGATTCTCTGATTCATACATACCCCGCTTTCTGACCGCTATTAAATTGGAGATAAAGGCATTGAAGATAAAAAAACTCAACCTGGTGTACTCGCAGCAGATGTTTAGCCGCGTGTTTAACCACTGCGCTTGTTTAACCACTATAGTACACCTGATACAGGGTCTCCTCGCCGAGGATTTCGTCCACCCGCCCCTGAAGTTGGCACCGTTCCGAATTGCGCAACCATTCGTTCCAGTTTTCCAAGCTCTTCCAGGTGCTGACCACCAGCTTCTCCTCTGGATCATCGTAGTTAACCAGGGTCTCTCCCGAAATATATCCCGGCTGTGCATGGGCAGCAGAGCGCATCTGCATGAGTAACGGACGAATCTGTTCCTCTTTTTCCTGCGGAACATGCCGAATGATAATAATTTTAACGGCCATATTACCCCCCCCTCAAAAAGAATAGGAAACCTGATGTTTGCGAAGATAACATAAAAGGTAAAGAGAGTATTTAAGATACCAGAGATATGCAGGTGTACCCTTTCGCAAAGCTATCCACCACGATAGCGCCGCACCGGACGGTGGCAGCGCACCAGCACACCCCACACCATGAGCATCACCCCCCCAACTCCAACGGCAAGGAGTCCGATAACCTGTACTTTATCAATCCATGCAAAGGAGATAAACCACATGGCGCACGCGCCGAGGGTAAAAAAGATAAATATCAGCAGTGAAGAGGCAGAACCTGCATATTTATCCACCTGCTCAAGCACCAAATTATTACTTGGGGGCGGCTCAGACCGATAAAGAAGGTGATCACTGCCATGGGGAGTGCCAGGCCCCACGCTCCAGGGAAAATCTGCAACAGCATGATAATTCCACCGCTCAAAACACCACTGAAACCCAGGGTCATTGCAGTTCCCGGGCGGATGTGGCGCAACAAACGGGTGCACAGCAGAGAACCACCCATAAAGGCGATGGCGTTGATGGCAAAGAAATAGCCAAAATGGTGTGCGGTGACACCTAAGTGATTGATGTAGATATCCGCTGAGCCCGCAATAAAAGCAAAATGGGGCAACACCACCAGAGATACCATCACGGCATACGCGATATAGCGCCGGTTGCGCAGCAGTTCTAGATATATCCTGAGGCTCTGGAGCGCCCCGCTCTGCACCAAGGTAGTGTTGGTTTCCCCCATGCGGTACACCCCGAGCCACGCTCCCACTCCGATACATGCCTGCAGGACAAAAATCCAGCGCCAGGACAGCCACAGTAAAATCCATCCTCCAATAATAGGTGCCACCGCCGGGGCAAGAGGCATGATCACCCCCATCCACGCCAGGATTTTTACCCGTTCGTTGTTGGTATAGATATCCTTGGTAATCGCCAGCGACAGCGAGGTTGCTGCGGCCGCACCCGCAGCCTGGAGAACACGCGCCCCAATGAGCACCCCGGCACTATCCGCCAGGGCACACAGCATGGAAGCAAGCGTAAACAGGGCAATCCCGCTCAACAGCGGAGGGCGACGTCCGTAACGGTCGGACAGCGGGCCATAGACGAGGAGAAATACGCAATAACTGAAAAAGAATCCAATCAGGGTGAGGTTGATAACCATCAGGGGCTGGTCCCAGCGCTGCTGCAACATGGGGATAGCAGGCAAATACATATCTGTCGACAGGGGTGGGAATGCTGTCAGCAGAACAAGGAGGAGAAAGATACGTGCTTTGCTCATGGATTAACTCATAGATGTTAGTTTTTCCCCTGCAGTTGCAAACGATGCCACTGGGTATTTATCCGAGAAATTAGCGCCGCCGCTTCACCCCGCGTTGCGCTACTGCGGTGGTGGGGTCGTCGGGCCATGGATGTTTGGGATAACGTCCTTTGAGCTCTTTTTTAACCTCGGTGTAGGTTGTGTCCCAAAAGTTTGCCAGATCGGTGGTGGTTTGAATCGGGCGCCGCGCTGGGGAGAGCAATTCAAGCAGCAGCAGAACCTGCCCACCTCCAACCCTTGGGCTCTGGCGCAGGCCAAACAGCTCCTGCAACTTCACCGCGAGACGGGGTTGGTGTGGGTCGGCATAATCCACGCGCAGGTGAGATCCGCTCGGCACCTTCACTTTCTGCGGTGCCAATTTATCCAGCTGTTGTTGCTGGGACCAACTCAGGAGTGCAAGCAACGGCGGGCACAGATCAAGACGCTGGAGCTCCTGCAAGCTGGTTATCCCCAGCAGCCAGGGGCTAAGCCAATCTTCCAACTGGGCAAGCAGATACTCAGGGGTAACAGGGGGCCACGCATTAACCAAATGGTGCTGCGCTACAAAGCTGATCCGTGCATACAGGTCTGTGCTCGCGCCATTCCAACCCAGAGTTTCGAGGCCACGCGTGCGGATTTGTTGCAGCAGAAGCGGGAGCGCATCTTCTGGTTCCACTGCGCACGGCTGTTCCTGCAGAATCAACGCGCCCAGACGCCGACAGCGCCGCGCCACTACGCGCTGTTTATCTGCATCCCAAAAAGTCTCGTGCCTCCAGCGTGTTTCTGCGGGAAACGCACGCAGAATTTGTTCTATCTGCACCACACTCCCCATGTGGATCAGCGCGTGGGCTCCCGCCCCTTGGTTCCGCTCCAACTCCAGCGCCACAAGCCACTCCTGCGCCTCCATGTTGGAGCGCGGCGACAGGCGTGCGCCACCTCCGCTGCGTAGCAGATACTCCTCACGCTTTGAACCCCGCCGCTGCGCCACGCGATCGGGATACGCCGCCAATACCAGCTCCCCTATACCCAATTCCCCTATACGATCCACAGCAAGCTCTGCTTCAACATTGGCAGCTAGGTTGAGCTTGCGCAGCAAAACTGCAAGGCTCCGTTCAATCTCCTTCCCCCCATACCGTCGACTCTCATACATCTGTCCACTCCAGCCCTCCAAGATATCTAGGATATCGCTGGAACTGGTTCTGCCCCCTGCACTCTGATGCAGATTGCGCCGAAATTGATGTGGGTGCTCCAAAATAATGGCGAGCCGACACGCCAGCGCTTGTTCCGCGCTGGTAGTAGCACCCGCCACCATCCGTGCAAGGCGTGGATGCAGGGGCAATTGTGCCATCCGGCGCCCGAGCGGGGTCAAACAGCGCTCCTGGTCTACCGCTCCGAGCTGGTGTAACAGCGCAAACGCAGCGTTCAGATGCGCAGCAGGCGGGGGATCGATCCAACGCAACTTAGAGCCATCCTCCACCCCCCAACACGCGAGTTCAAGCGCCAGTGCACTCAGGTCGGAGCGCATGATCTCCGGGCATTGGTGCGGCGCCAAGCTCTGCTGCGTCGCTTCACTCCAGAGGCGATAACAGTGTCCCGCGCGCTGACGCCCACCACGGCCAGCGCGTTGGATTGCACTCGACTGCGCGATTCTCCGCGTGGGCAGAGAGTTCATCCCCCGCGCGACATCAAATAGAAGTTGCCGCTCCAGCCCACTATCCACCACCACCCCGATATTCTCGATGGTGAGGCTGGTTTCGGCAATATTAGTGGCAAGCACCACCTTGCGCCGGGAGCCAGGGAGGATAGCGCGCTGTTGCTCCTCAAAACTCAGCGCCCCATACAGCGGTAGAATCTGCACCTCCTGCGCCCAGCTCTGGGTGCGGAGCAACTTTTGACAGCGCCTGATTTCTCCCGCCCCCGGCAAAAACACCAGGATATCTCCCTGATGCTGAAGTCCCTGCTCCACTGCGCCGCTCACCTGCTGTGCGAGTGCGAGGGAAGAATCTCCGCAGTAGTGGATCGTTACCGGATAGGTGCGCCCCGCACTGTGGAGCACTGGGCACTGATCCAGCTGCGTTGCGATATGGGTACTCTCGAGAGTGGCTGACATCAGCAGCAGACGCAGTTCAGGACGCAGCCCCTGCTGCACCTCATAGCTTAGCGCCAGCCCCAGATCACTGTGGATGTTACGTTCGTGAAACTCATCGAAGATGATAAGTCCCACCCCTTCTAGCTCTGGATCGTGCTGCAGCCGCCGCGTGAGCACCCCTTCAGTTATAACCTCAATCCGAGTTGAAGCACTTACAGCGCGCTCATGGCGGATGGTGTATCCCACCGTCTGTCCCAAGCGCTCGCGCAGTTGTTTACTCATATAACGTGCAGCATGCACCGCGGCGAGACGCCGGGGCTCCAACATAAGGATACGTCGCCCTTGCAACCACGGTTCGTGTAGAAGTGCCAATGGCACCCGGGTAGTTTTTCCCGCCCCTGGCTCTGCCTGCAGCAACGCACAGGTGTGAGTACGCAACGCCTGTTGCAGGTGCGGGATTACCGCATCCACCGGTAACCTGGGTGAAGATATGTCAGACATCGATATTATCCAAGCAACGCATAGTAATTAAGTATCGTATAAACACCTGCGCCCGACCGTTTAATAAGGGTCGGGCGCAAAAAAACAGGGGTAGAAACACACATTTTCGCATCAGTGAAGTCCAGCGCTACCCTGTGATGGTAGAGAGGAACTCGAGCAGCCGCGCATTAAAAAACTCGGGATTTTCCAAGTTGCTCATATGGGCGGCGTGCGGCACAACATGCAGTTGCGAGCCTTTGATGCGGGTATGCATATCACGCGCGGCGGCTGGAGTGGTGAGGGTATCCTCCTCCCCAACCAGAATCAGCGTGGGTACGGCGATAGCGGCGAGGGACTCTGTAGTGTCGGTGCGTGCCGCCATGGCGATGAAATTTCCGGCAATGGCAACGGGGTCGTTAGCGCTGATGATATCTTTGATAAAATCAACCTCAGGCACCTCGTTCTGAATAGATGCAGGGGTAAACACCGCTTCCACAAAACTTTCCGCCAGGGGGGCTGCACCATCTTGCTTAACCGCCTTGGCTCCTGCCGCCCGTTTGATTTTACCCGCGTTGTCGTCCGCTTTACTCTGGGTATCGCACAGCGCCACCCCTAGAAAACGTTCGGGATTACGCTCCAATGCGCGCAGCGCAATGTAACCCCCCATAGAAAGACCCACTATCACAGCCTTGTCTATCTCCAGAAAGTCGAGCAATGCGAGCAGGTCGTCAACATGCCCTTCGACGGTGTACTGCCCATCCCCAAGATCACTTTTACCCAAGCCGCGGAAGTCATATGCCACCGCATGATAATCATGCCCCAGCGCTTCCAATTGACTCTGCCAGATCTCGTGGCTAAACGGGAATCCGTGGATAAAAACTACTGAAATCGCGGCGGGGTTACCTCCCTCCACATAGTAGATATTGGTACCATTAATTTTGGCTTGCATAAACCCTCCAGATTGATAAAGGTAACAAGTTGAAAACTGAGCCGCCTTCCCTTATTAATCTTCACTATAACATAAATGAGCTATATGCCAAGCCACATATACCTAACACACTAACATTAGACACTTCACACCTTACAGCCCTTTGCAGAGGCACCTGCGGAAGGTCTCAGAGTTATTTTCCCACACGGCGGCGCACGGTTATGCTTTCTCCGCCGACACCCCAGTTATCCGTATCCACTTCGTCAATAACTACCACCGTGGTGGCTGGATTTTTTCCCAACACGTCCACAAGCAGCTGGGTTGCACCTTCGATAAGCTTCGCCTTCTGCGCCGCAGTAGCCCCCTCTTTGGTGATCTTAATATTTACGTATGGCATAGCACCCTCCTATTTTAATATATTGAGACGCAGGGGTACGCCACGGCCCCCTCTTCGCCCTTTATGCGTGTTGAATATGTAAAATATGCACCTGTAGTGTATGCACCTGTAGTGTATGCACCTGTAGTGTATGCACCTGTAGTGGTCAACAAATTTCGCGCATCAGCGGGGCGCAAACACCTTCTGTAACAACGCGGTAGTGCGCGCCGCCGGATTAGCCCGAATCGCCTGTTCCTCCTGCCCCAACATGGTGAACAGCCCATCCAGCCCTTTATCTGCCACATAGTTGTCCAGGTTAAATCCGCTCTCCTTGGTTAGAGGTAAGGCCGTGTATGCATCCATCAGCTTATTGTACTGCTGATACAGACCCACCTCCCCCATTTTATCCTGAATAATGGGGAGGAATTTCTCCTTCAGAGGAGCTGAAGTCTGGGCACGAAAGTAATCGGTCGCCGCAGTATCGCCCCCGCGTAATATCCCCATCGCATCACTGAGGCTCATCCCCTTCACTGCATCGACCAGCACCGGCTTTGCTTCAACTGATGCCTGCTCTGCAGCGCGATTCATCCCCAACTCCAGCGCATCCACCTGGGAGCCAAAACCTATGCTACGCAGAGTGCTAAAGGCGGTGTTCAACTCTGCGGGGAGCGGAATTTTAATCTTCTCGTTACTCCAAAACCCATCTTTAGCTGAAGTGGAAGCCACCGCACGTTCGGAGCCCAGAGTAAGAGCCTCCTTGAGCCCGGCAACTACTGTGTTTTCATCCAACGCATCGCCCTGTTGCGCCTGACCGAAGGCGCTGAGGACACTGGAGGCCATATTGCCTCCCTGGGTTGCATTGCAGCCGCCAACAAGGAGCAGGGACAAAATGGTTACGCGTACGCCAACTTTAGATAAAATATTCATAGGACCCTTTCATACACTTAAGGTGCGGCTTTGACGCTTTTATTTAAACGCCAGCGCCTATTTAAACTCTTTTGCACGGCGAAGTTTATCCAGATTTTCTACTTTATCTCTCTTAAAACCACAATACAACGTGCGCCAGTGTCTTTTTCCTAACGCAGGGAGTAATAGCAGCATACCTTTTTCCTCTCTCCACGCCAGCGTGAATAGTAACAAAACATACTTTTCCCTTACTTGCTGCCCCTCTCGGGTTTAAATAGTTGCAACCTTCTCTGTCTTCAGGCAACGACCTTCCTCATTCACGTTCCCTTTTTAAATCGCTGTCTTTAGTCTCCAGCCTTTGGTCTCATATAACAGGCACTTAGCAAACAATTTGCAAACAACATGTAAATATTTCAATATATACATATGGTCGTGCTTTTGATTTACATCAAAGACTGCACCGTTAGTATATGGGATGTAATTTAAAGGGCAAATACGCAGGGCAGCATCTAAGCCCTGCAAGGACGCAATGAGAAGAATAAAGGAACAGACAAACCACATGTGCCCTTACAACTTTTAGCAAACAAGAGGCGGTGAAGGATGAAAAAGGCATTGATTGCAGGGATATGTTGCCTACTTCTGATCGTGGGAGCAGGCACTCTGGTACGCCAGCACAAGGCAACTAAAGCTACAGCGCCTCTTACGTCACGTGGGTTAAAACGGGTAAACACTGCAGTAGCGTATACGGGGGAGCTACACCGCACGCGCACCAGTGCCGCCAGTGTAGAGGCGTGGCAACAGGCCAACGTTGCAGCGCGTATCAGTGCCCCCGTAATCCAGGTGCTGGTGGCAGAGGGGGATACGGTTAAACAAGATGAGATCCTTCTTGAGCTTGATCCACACGAGCACCGCACTGCGCTGGAGTCTGCGCGCGCGCGCCTACACCAGGCGCAGGCAGAACATGCTGCGCTGGAGGCGGAGGTGAAAGCCGACACGCTGAAGGTTGAGTTTTGGCGCCAAGAACTTCAGCGCGACCGCAACCTCGCTCAGGCCGGAGCGATCCCGCAGGTACTGGCTGACGCAAGCGCAGAACAGTTCAGTTCGGTCGAAGGGAAACTGCATAGCACCCAGGCGCGGCTGCGCGCCGCAGCGCAGGCGGTTGAAGCCGCGCGTACGGGGGTGGAGTACGCAGATATCCAACGCGGATATACCCAAATCCGTGCCCCCTTTGGTGCAAGTGTGAGTAAACTTCACGTGGACTCCGGCGATATGGCGTTGCCAGGGGTGCCCCTCCTCACCTTAGAAGATATGTCACGCCGGAAGCTGGTGTTTGCCCTACCGCAGAACGAAGGGAAACATCTGCGCTTGGGGCAACCTGTCCAGATCCTTACCTCCAGCGCCGCCGCCACTCGCGCAACACCTCCCCCGCAAGCACATGCTATCCGGATACAGCGCATCTATCCCGTCACTGATCCACACACTCGCAGCATCACCCTCGAAGCGTGGGGAGAGCAGCCTCCACACCTCCCTCCATCCCTGCGCCCGGGAGATTTTGTCCCGCTGCAGGTTAAGGTGGAGCAATTCCCCGCCGCCACTTTAATCCCCCGCAGTGCCCTGATCCCATCCACACCGCCGAATGCAGAGCACGCTACGGTATACATAGTTAATAGTGGTGTTATTGAATTGCATCACGTCACTTTGCTGGGGAAAAACGCAGAGATGGCAGCCGTCAGCGGAATTGACGCGGGAACCGAAGTGGTGACCCACAGCCTGCTGGGATGGAACACCCTTAAAAGTGGTGATTCTGTGGAGGTGGTGAAATGAATATCACCGCACTGGCACTGAGAAACCCTTGGATTATAGCGGCCTTGAGTGTGTTAGTGGTCGCGCTAGGGGTGTTTGCCTTCTGGCGTGTCCCTACAGATTTGTTCCCAGAGACTGCCCCACCCCAAGTGGCGGTGATGACAGTAAAACCGGGGGCAAGTGCCGAGGATATGGCGGATAAAATAACCGCCGTGATGGAAAAAGAGCTCAAAAGCATCTCCGGTCTGAAGCGCCTAACCTCCACCTCGCGCGACGAGGTGTCTGCAGTTACCGCAGAGTTCTACTACGCCAAGCCGATCGGGGAAGCGGTGGTGGATGTGCAGAACTCCATCTCCCGTATTCGCGGCCAGTTTCCAGCCGGGACTCAGGAGCCATTACTGTTTAGGGTTACTGACGCCACGCGTCCACTCCTGACCCTCGCACTCACTCCGCACGCCGAGAGTGGCAAAAGCCTGGGCGATATCCGTATCCTGGCAGAGAATCAACTCAAGGATCGCTTTCTCGCCATTGAGGGGATAGCTGACGTGGAGGTGTTCGGCGGATATCAACCCGAAGTGAGCATCCGCATCGAGCGCGAAGCGCTGCACGCCCACGCTCTTACTATGCAAGAGGTGATGAGTGCGGTGGCGCGGCAGAATGTCTCCGCCCCCGGTGGCACCCTCTACACTGGCGCCTGGGAGCACCTCCTGCGCATCGGAGGAGAATTTATCGACCTCGCTGCGTTAGAGCACCTCCCCCTTCCCTCTCAGAGTGGCGCAAAAATTGAGTTGGGGGATATAGCCCATATTGAAGTTGCAAAAGCGGATATGCGTAGCTTTTACCATGGCAACGGCAAACCTGCGATTGCACTCAACATCCTGCGTGCTGAAGGGGGGCATACCGTTGCCGCAATCAAAAACCTGAAACAGGCTCTCCCAAAAATTGAAGCGGAGTTTGGCGACATCACCTTCAGCATCACCGATGATCAGCAGCCCCTGATCGATCTCAACATCAGCGGTATGCGCTCCTCCCTCGTGCAGGCGGTGATACTCACGGTATTCATTATTCTCCTGTTTCTGGCAAATATCCGCGCCGCCGCAGTGGTAAGCTTTTCCATCCCGCTGGCGTTTTTGAGCGCGATGACGGTGTTGTGGTTCAGCCCTTTCACCCTCAACATGGTAACCCTTTCGGGCCTCATCATCTCGGTGGGGATGGTGGTGGATGCGTCGGTGGTGGTGCTGGAAAACATCTACCGCCATCACGAAACCAACCCTGATATAGATGGCGCTCTGGTTTCAAAAAATGGCGCGCGTGAAGTAGCTGCCCCGGTTACCGCCGGGATGCTTACCACCGTGGTAGTGCTGTTCCCAGTGCTGTTCAGCTCCGGCTACACTGGTACCATCATGCGCCCCCTTAATCTGATGATCATCGTCACCCTTATCGCTTCCCTGCTGATCTCCCTCACGGTAGTGCCTCTGCTCACCTCGTGGTTATTGCGGCGCAGAAGACCAGAAATTACTGCAAACTTAGAGGAGAAGGCTACACACACCTCAACTGCACCCAAGCAGCGCCCGCGCATCCTGGATAAAGCCCTCGATGGTATCGCACGCTTTTATCTATACTTTGTCCAACTTGCGTTGCGCCAGCGCACCCTGTTTCTCCTTTTGGCTCTGGTGTTCATTGGGTTCACCTTTCGCGGGGTAAGACCCCTGCTCGGCGGGGAACAGATGCCCCCGATGGATACTGGCATCTCTATTGTGGAGTTTGACACCTCTGCTTCCCTTGCTCCCTCTGCAGTAAAGGAGGTGTTGCAGGAGGTGGAGGCGATAATCCAGGCCGATGCAGCTGTAACCGCAATCTCCAGCGTCGTGGGCTCCGAGCCAGCGGCAATCAGCTTTGGTGGCGGTGGAGCTCCGGCACAGAGCGCACGCCTCACCGTACACATGGTGCCACGCACTGAACGCACACGCACCATCTGGGACATTGGGGCGCAATGGCGCACTGCATTACGCCAGGTGGCAGGGATTAAAAGCGTGCGTGTATCTGAGTACGGCGCTACCCCGGTCTCCACCACCAAGGCTCCATTCAACCTCATCATTGCCGGCCCCGATGTGCGTGTTCTTGATCAATTGGCGCACCAGGCGCTCCAACAGCTGGAGCAGGTGCCAGGGCTCATCGACTTGCGCCGTTCCTGGCATATGGACAAACTACAGCAGAACATCATAATCGACCCGGAAGTGGCGCGCCTGTTCGGCACCTCCCCTGCAGCGCTGGGAGAAAACGTACGCAATGCGGTACAGGGTGGGATCGCCTCTTCCATGCGTTTGGAGCAGTTTCTCGATATCCCCATCCGGGTGCGTTATGCCGCCGCGGATACCGCCTTACGTACCGATCTGGACGAAATTTATATTTCCGTCAATCCGCAGGATGGTGTTCCCGTAGCTGTGCCCCTGAGTGCCTTGGCCAGCATTGAGCCCGAATACACACGCCCCTTTGAAACCCGCGACAACCTGCGCACCACCATCGATATCACCGCGGGAAATGCCGTGCTCACCATCGCCGAAGTGACCGCGAAAGCGCAACAGGCTCTCAAGGGGCTATCTCTGCCCGCCGGGTATGAATTGGAGATGGCGGGGAGTGTCCGCGACATGCAGGAGAGCCAAGCGGAGCTCGGACGTGCCCTGGCGGTGGGGATGGTGTTGCTCTTCACCCTTTTGATGGCACTCTTTCGCTCGGTGGTCCATCCCATCACCGTAATGCTCTCTATTCCGCTTGCGGTCGCAGGTGCGGTGTGGGGGCTGCTATTATTCAACAAACCCATGTGCATGCCCGCAATGATGGGGATTATCCTTTTGGGCGGTACCATCGTCAACAACGCGATCCTGATGCTTGATTTCATCCTTAATGCGCGCCTTAACGGAATGGAAAAAAATGCTGCTATCCTACGTGCGGTGGAGTTACGCCTGCGCCCGATCCTCATGACTGCCCTCTCCACCGTGGTGGGGTTTTCCCCTCTGATCTTTGAGATGGCTGTGGGTCTTGAACGGATGAGCCCGCTGGGGATCGCCGCGGCAAGCGGATTGATCCTCGGTACTGTGGTCACCTTGGTGTACGTTCCCGTACTGTACTCTGTGTTTGACTCCGCGAGTGTCCACCTGCGCCGCCTGGTTTTCCGCGCGCGCCCCGGTTCTGTGGTGGTACTCCTCCTTACAACCCTTGCGCTTTCTACATTGAACCCGACTTTTGCACCAGCACAGGAATCTCCTTGCGCGCCAGTGCTAAGTCTGGATGGTGCCATCAAAAGAGCCCTGCAATACAACCCTTCCCTAACTCAGATAGAAGCGCAGGTAGAGGTGAGCACTGCAGAGGTGGATCTGAGCCGCTCTTTGCTGCGCCCCCGCCTTGATCTCGCTGCCCAGAGCGTGTGGCATGAAGAGGAGCAGAGTATGATCCCCGGCCTCGCACCGGGGAGCCAATCTTTCGCCAACAACCTCCATCAGCTAACCCTTGAGGCCAGCTATCTCCTCACCGATTTCGGGCGGCTGCGCGCCACGCTCAGCGCCAGCCTGGCACGTGCCCATGCGAGTGCCTCCGACTACCAACGTAAGCGCCAGGAATTGATCTACATAGTAGCGCAGACCTATCTCGAAGTGCTCACGCTGGAGCAACTGGGAACTGCCGCGAAATCGAGCCGCGCCAGCCTGCAAGAGCTGGAACACAATATCCAAGTTAAGCTGGAGCAAGGGCGTGCTGCGCACCTTGACCTGCTCAAAGCACAAGCCTCTGTGGCGCACGCCGATGCACTGTTGAGCGAATACCGCGGCAACTTACGTGCGCGCAAAGCGGCGCTAGCTGCTCTGCTGGGATTAGAACCCTGGCAGCTTCCACCCCTTGATACAGATCCGGTCTTACCTGCTGTTTCAGCAGTGCTAGAGCATGCCTCAGCGGACCAACGTCCAGACTTGACTGCAGCACAACAGAGACTCCTTGCCGCCGAAGCTGCCCGCACAAGTGCCGAGCGCCGCTACTTGCCCGAGGTGCGTCTGTTTGCGAGCGCCGGTTGGTATGGTGCTGATGACTTCGGCGCTGTGAGTGGCGTCACCCCAGCCGGAGCCGATGGTTTTGAAGACAACTACAGCGTGGGGATCCGCCTGCAGGTGCCTCTATTCGATGGTGGCATGCGGCGCGCCGAAGTGCGCAAAAGCGCAGCTGAAACCCGCGCCGCTACCGCGCAGATCCATGCCGTGCAATTGATGGTATATCAGGAGCTGGAGGAAGCTAGAAGTGCCCTGGAGAGTGCAGAAACGAGTGTGGAGGCTTACACCCGCGCGCGCGCAGCAGCGCGTGAGGCATTGCGGATCGAAAAAGTTAAGTATGCCAGTGGCAAAGGGGTGATTAATGACGTCCTCGACGCTGAAGCGAGTGTTCTCGAAGCTAAGGCCTCCCTGAGCCGCGCGCGCCACAACCTTGCCAGCGCGGGGATCCAATACCGCCTGGCGTGTGGCACCCTGGATGCGCAGGTAGCGCAAGAAATTTAAGCGCAGCAAAAAAGAATTACCCCTGGCACTGCATTTACCCTATATTCACATTATTTCTAACCACCGTCCCAATGGATAACCGTGGAGGAGTAACAACAGATATGTGGATTGCTATAACTGCAGTGCTGCTTGGGCTACTGCTGTTGCTGTGGAGTGCAGACCGCTTTGTGGTGGGTGCAGCAGCGGCAGCGCGTCATTTTGGTATGCCGCCGCTACTCATCGGCATGGTGGTGGTGGGCTTTGGCACCTCCGCCCCAGAGATGGTGGTCTCCGCCCTCGCGGCTCTGCAGGGAAATCCCGGCATCGCCCTCGGGAATGCGTATGGCTCCAACATCACCAATATCGCCCTGATCCTCGGCTGTACTGCGCTCATCAGCCCCATTGCCGTACATTCCCAGGTGCTGCGCAAAGAGCTCCCCATGGTGTGTGCAATCACCTTGCTTGCAGTGTGGCAGATCTGGGATGGGGAGATCTCCCGCCTGGATGCAATAACCCTGCTGCTGGTATTTGTAGCACTGATGGGGTGGACCGTTATACAGGGGATGCGGAGCCCCGGCGATGTGTTGGGACTTGAAATTGAAGGTGGGATGCCCCAGCGCCCCATGCCACTGGGGCGGGCGCTGTTGTGGCTGATAATAGGTCTGGTGATGCTGGTGCTGAGTTCGCACCTGCTGGTGTGGGGCGCGGTGGAGATTGCACGCAGCTTTGGGGTGAGCGATCTGATCATCGGCCTCACCATCATAGCCATCGGCACCTCCCTGCCGGAGTTGGCAGCGTCGCTTATTGCCGCGCGCAAGGGAGAGGACGACATCGCCCTCGGCAATGTGTTGGGTTCAAATATGTTCAACACCCTTGCTGTAGTGGGAATTGCCGGAGTGATCCACCCCATGACCCCAGGTCCTGAAGTGCTGGAGCGCGATATGTTGGTGATGACGCTGTTGACGGTGTCTCTGTTTATCCTGGGGTATGGGTTTCGCAAGCAGCGCGGCGGGCGTATTAACCGCATCGAAGGGGCGTTGCTTCTCCTCACGTATGTGGGTTACAACCTCTATCTGGGGATGAGTGTGTTTTAGGGCGCATTTCAACACAAGCAGGGGCACAGTACAGCGTGCCCCTGCTTAAGAGTTGCTGGCATTTAGCTATCTGACGTTTGAATGTCTGTCTTATGGGAACGTATTCTTTCGGTGTACATATACAACACCGGCAACACAAACAGAGTCAAAAGGGTTGAGGTTAACACCCCACCTATCACCACCGTGGCAAGTGGACGCTGCACCTCAGCCCCGGCACCGGTGGAAAGCGCCATGGGGAGGAACCCGACGGCGTCAGTTACTGCGGTAGCCAGTACCGGGATGAGGCGCTGGCGTGCCGCGGAGGTAACCGCTTCATATAAAGGTTTCCCCTGCGCGCTGATGGTGCGGATAGTCCCCACCAGCACCTGCCCATTAAGAACCGCAATCCCCGCAAGGGCAATAAAACCGATGGCGGCACTGACGCTGAAAGGGATGGAGCGCATACTCAGCGCCACCACTCCACCAATAGCGGCGAGGGGGATACCGGTGTAGATGATGGCAACATCGCGCCACCGCTTCAGACTCAGATACAGCAGGACAAAGATCAGGAGCAACACCAACGGCACCACCACCGCCAGACGCTGCTGCGCGGCTTCGAGATTTTCAAACTGCCCCCCCCATTCCATGGTGTAGCCTTCGGGCAGTTCTATCCCGGCACCAACCTTCTCTTTCGCCTCCGCCACATACGAGGCGATGTCCCGTTCTCCGATACTCACATGCACCTTCACCAGGCGCTGCCCCCATTCGCGGCTGATGGTGGAAGGGCGTTCCACGATGCGCAACGTGGCAAGATCGTGCAGAGGCACCAATGCGCCCCCCGCGGTTGGAATCAAGGTGGAGCCCAACACCTCCGGGTCATGGCGCTGCGCATCTGGAAGGCGCAGAACCAGAGGAAAGGAGCGCTCCCCTTCGTACACCTTCCCCACTCTAGGGGTGCCCACCGCCGCGACAATCTCGAGCACCTCTCTGGCCGTAACACCGTGGCGCGCAAGGGCATCGCGGTCCACCTCAATCTGCAGGGTGGGCTGGCCAGTAACCTGCTCCATTGCCGCCTCTGCAGTGCCGGGAACCGCAACCAGGAGATGTTCCACCTCTTGCCCAAGTTCCTCCAGCGTCGCAAAGTCAGGGCCGAAGAGCTTGATCCCCACATCGCCGCGAATCCCGGAAAGCATCTCATTAACCCGAAGTTCGATAGGTTGCGACATCACAATGCGGATTCCGGGCAAACCGTGGAGTGCCTCCTCCACCCGTGCACTCAGCTCCGTCTGATTGGAGGCACGCCTCCACTGGGAGCGGGGCTGAAGAGTGATGAAAATATCGGTCAATTCTACCCCCATGGGGTCGGTAGCAATCTCTGCACTCCCAAGACGGCTCCACACATGGCGGATCTCATGGGGGAACTCCTCCAGCAACAGCTCCTCCATGCTGGTGTTGTACGCTATCGACTCCGGCACGGATACCCCTGCAAGGCGCACCACACTCACCACTAGAGAACCTTCGGATAAGCGTGGGAGGAATTCACCCCCCAAACGGGTGCTGAGGATCCCCGTCCCCACCAGAAGGAGCACCACCAGGGTGAGAAAAGCGCGCCGCCACTGTAGCACCAGCTCGAGCAGAGTCGTGTAGAAGTGTTTAAGCCCAGCTTCGAGGCGATTTTGCTTCGGTTTGAAGGTGCGCGGCAGGGCGTAGTAGGAGAGCACCGGGGTGAGAAAAATCGCCACGGCGAGGGCGCCGAGGAGGGCAAACACAAACGTCCACGCCATCGGCTTGAACATCTTGCCCTCAATCCCATCCAGGGTAAGAACCGGAATAAACACCAGCACAATGATCCCCATCCCGAACACTACCGGACGCACCACTTCGCGGCTTGAAACCAGGATGGTCTCCAGGCGTTCTGCTGTATTTAAGGGGCGCTCCAGTTGGCGCTGGCGTTCACTTAAGTGGCGCAGGTTCGCTTCAGTCATCACCACCGAGCCATCTACCAGAATGCCGAAGTCGATCGCACCCAACGAGAGGAGACTCGCCGCAATCCCTAAATGTTGCATCCCAAACGCCGCAAACAGCATGGCGATGGGGATGGTGGCTGCAACCAGGAGTCCAGCACGCAGGTTGCCCAGCAAAACAAACAGAACCGCCACCACCAGCAGCGCTCCAGCACCTAAGTTCTCTTTTACGGTGGAGATAACCTGATCCACCAGTTCGGTGCGGTCGTACACGGTTTCGATAATGATATCCGCCGGCAGGGTGTGGCGCACCCGCTCCAGCGCGAGTTTCAGCCCCGCAGTAACATCGCGGCTGTTTTCCCCCATGAGCATAAAACCCAGCCCCAGCACCACTTCACCGTGAGCATCGGCAGACACCGCGCCGCGGCGTAGTTCATGCCCGATCTCCACCTCGGCGACATCTTCTACCCGCACTGGAGTTCCAGCAGCAGAAAAGAGGACAATAGCGCCAATATCCGCACAACTGCCAACCTGTCCCAGACCGTGAACCAGCAGGGTTTGTCCGCCCGTGCTTACCTGCCCCCCCCCGACGTTGAGGTTGTTGTCGCGCAGCGCAGTAGCAACATCGGCATAGGTGAGACCAAATTTGATCAGTTTCTGTGGTTCAACAATGACATGGTACTGTTTTTCCAGTCCACCCCAGGAGTTTACCTCCGCCACTCCGGCGACCTTGCGCAGTTCTGGCTTGATCACCCAGTCGTGCAGGGTGCGCAATTCATCCAACCCCCGCCCGGGATCGGAGGAGCGCACGGTGTAGTGAAACACCTCCCCCAAACCGGTGGAGATGGGGCCGAGTTGGGGGCGCTCAATCCCCTCGGGGAGATCAACTCCAGCCAGGCGCTCCATAATGAGCTGGCGCGAATCGAGAATTGCCATCTCATCTTCAAAGATAGCCACCACTTGGGAGAGGCCAAACTTTGAGATGGAGCGCACATGCACCAACCCCGGAAGACCGGAAATGGAGAGCTCCACTGGAAGGGAGATCTGTTTTTCAATCTCTTCGGGACCAAGGGCAGGGGCAGTGGTGTTGATCTGCACCTGTACCGGGGTAGTATCGGGAAACGCATCCACCGGCAGATGTAACAGCGACCAGAGCCCGATTACGCACGCGATAGCAAAAGTAAGGAGAACAATAACCCGATTGCGCAGGGCGCTATCAATCAGTTTTTCCAGCATACCAGCACCCCCTAATGATCTGCGCACGACGCGCCAAGACGCGCACGTAGCACTTCAGATTTAAGCGCAAAGCCGCGCGCGCTCACCACTTGGGTGGTAGCACTATGGGCAGGGTCGAGACCGACCTTGATCCCTACGCGCCCATCCCGCACTGCAGTAGTAGTGACGCGGCGTAGCTCAAACAGGTCGGGCTCACGCTGGATAAAAACAAAGGTGTGCGCATCGATATGTTGTATCGCATCTGCAGGGACACTCACCCCTGCAGTGGAAGTGGCGCGCTGGAGGGTGGCACGCGCAAACATCCCTGCCTTTAAGCGCCCTTCAGGGTTGGATATTTGCGCCAGCGCACGCAGAGTGCGGCTCTGAGGGTTTAGCGCGGGGTCTACATGAAACAGCTGAGTCTCAAGGAGTACCCCTTCCACCCCGTCAAAAGAAACCTGTACCGGGGTGTGTGGTATCACACTCGCAGCATGGGCGGCGGGGATGGAAAGCTCCAGCCACAAAATATCTGGATCTGCGAGGGTGAGCAGAGCGGATGAGGGAGAAACCCCTTCGCCGCCGGAGGTTTGTAGATCGGTGATCACCCCTGCAAACGGGGCGCGCACCGGCACGAGGTTAGAGCCATCCATGCGCTCTGCATCAAGACCGAAGCTCTGGAGTTCGCGCTGATATTGCTCCACTTCACTCCCACTTGAGCTCCATGCCGCACGCGCACGTTGCACCTCTTGTGCGGCACTGATCCCACGTGTGTGCAGGTCTTCCTCGCGCTTTAACGCCGTGGTGGCCTGCTGATGTTGCGCCACCGCGGCACTATAGCGTGTGGAAAGGCGCGCAATTTCCGGAGTCGCAATCTCCAGAAGCAGATCCCCTTGTTCCACGCGGGTTCCGGGGCGCACATGCACTTTAGCCACAGTGCCAGGGGCAAGAGGGGTAAGACTGGCAAGACGTTCACGCGCGAAGGTGAGACGCCCCAACACCTGAAAGGTTTCACTCAGTTGCGCCGCTTCTGGAGTTGTGGTGCGGATCCCTGCGCGCACCCCCACCTGGGGCGAGGCAAGGCGCACCAACATCCCTGCGCCGGGGGACAACTCCCCGATGTGATCTGACAGGCACAAGGCATCTTCAGCTTCCAGCACCTGATGTTCGGGGCAGATGCCATCTACCGCTTTAGCATGCGCATGACCATCCCCAGCACATGCGCTCTGCGGCTCTGCCTGTGCCGCGTGTCCATGTTCGGCATGTTCATGTTCGGCGTGGTCTTCCTCCTCAGCATCGCCTTGCGCGCGCGCGTGATCTTCTTCCATATGGTTATGTTCAGTAGCTGCGCACCCGCTGGAGGGTGAAATTGTGCTCGCAGAATCTGTTCCATGCGCAGATGCGGCAGGGGCGTGAGTCTCGGCACCATGGGCGTGGTCACACGTTGCATGGAGCTCTCTCTTTTCGGCGTGCGCTGGGGGTGAGGTTTCCGGCAGGGTGCGACTGAGGAGCGCGCCAGCTACCAATACGCTTACAATCAATACACTTAACCAGATATATGCTTTCATCGCTTGTCTCCGGCGTCCAGTATGGACGCAAGTTCAGGTGTCATTTCAGGGGATGGCGCAGGACTGTGCGGATCGAGGCGAGCACAGATCCGTTCCAGCTCGATATGTTTGCGGTGTACGTCTCCAAGAGCGTCTATGTGGCGCTGGCGCAGTTCAAACAGATTCTGCTGCGCGTCCAGCACCTGCGCATAGGTGTACTTTCCGGCACGATACGCATAGGTAACCGCCTCGAAATGCTCCTGCGCCGCGGGGAGAATCTCGGTGCGCAGTGTGTGCGCGGCCTCGCGTGCACTTTTGAGGGCATACCAGCCGTTCTGGAGTTGCTTGCGTTGCTCGAGCATACTCGCACGCAGCGTAGCATCGGCGCGTTGCTGCCGCGCGCGCGCGGCGGCGATACCATCCTGATTGCGTTCAAACAGGGGGATCTCCAACGAAATCCCACCAATCATGGCGTGATCCCCGCTGCCGCGCTCCTCTTTCACCCCGACACTCAGGTTCAGATCAGGGATACGTCGCGCGCGCTCCAGGCGCAATTCGTGCGCCGCACGTTGTGTCTGCGCCTGTGCAAGAGCGCTGGCAGGGGTAAGAGATAACGTCGCAGCCAGCGCTTCGATCTCCTCGTGTGCGGGCAGCTGTTCCAATTTCAGCGCCACTGCATTGAACTGGGGGGAAGATTCGCCCCACAGCGCCGCAAGGGCGTGCTTTGCGCGCGCCACTTCAATTTGTGCCTGCCCCGTCTTGAGCTTTGCCTCGCTCAGTTGCAGCGCAAATGCAATTTGTTCGATATCGGCCGCCTTACCAGTAGCAATGCGTTCGCGCACCATGGCAAGGAGGGTATGACTGAGCTCTGCCTGCGCTTGCGCTAGCTCCAACTGCTGTTGCGCCGTCGCCACCTCAACTACACGGGTGCGCACCAGCGCGTGTAGCTCTGTGATATAGGCGCGCTGGTGTGTTTTCTCCAGCTCAACCTCGGTACGTGCCACCTCCACGCGGCGCTGGCGCTTGCCCCCGAGCTCAATTCGTTGACTCACCCGCACACTGGCTTCAGCATTTGCCCCGCCGCGGAACTCTCCGCTCCCGCCGAAGTTTTCCAGTTCGAGTTCCAACTCAGGGTTGGTCAGACGCCCCGCCTGACGGAGTAAGTGGGTGCGCTCTTCAACGCCACGCGCAAAGGTTTCGAGGCGCGGATTGTGTTGCAGCGCAAGATCGAGCGCACGCTCCGGGGTTAAATATCCATTGGGATATGCGTTCGGATACCTCCCTTGTATGGCAACAGAGGATTCGTTGCAGGCATCGTTAGGGATAATTTTGGCCTGAGCATGCGCTGCACTCCAACCTGGGAGCGGCACAACACTAAGGCAGATTCCCCACATGACGCCTAAGGAAACCAGAACCTTGCTAGACATGATTTATTCTCCGGTAGATTAAGGGGTAACTATTTATTCCCAGCTATATGTCAGAGTTTGTGGCGCCCATGCTCCCATTTGCAAACAGGTGTATGCCTTGGAGGGGGTGCCATAAAGCTGAGCATAAAGCTGAGCCATAAAGCTGAACAGTTGCTATAAATATTGAGTATGTAATTTTATCCGACAGGTGGCCGGACACGCTTGAGATGTTGCAGAGGGGAGGGTATTAAATGAGGAGAACGATGGTGCGCTGGACGTCGATAGTGCTACTTATGCAGGGTGGTGGCTGGGGCAGTTGGGTGCAAGTTAAAGCGGTGGTACTATCATACAGCCACTGCAGTTCATGCCACTGCGGTGCTTGCGCCTGCGCGGGGATTTTTTTAAGTTGATACTGGGATTGGGTGGAGAATTCTGCTTCGACAGGGATATCGATACAGCTAACACAGCTAAACCCGCAGGTTAAGCTGTTACTGTACTGAGGCGTGCTACAGGCAGGCTCATGTACCACCGCAGCAGCAATGCCAGAAGGGCTGTGAGATTTGTGGGCGCTGGCGCTAAGAGCGCTGCTCCCCTCTTGCTTCACACACCATACATAGGCTTGCACTCCTGGATTGGTACTGAGCATAAATGCAAGCAGCAACAGGAATGTGATAAGATGGCGCGCCGTGTGTGGAATAAAAATTCGAGACATGCAGCATATATAACTGAAACACTACACAAATAGCAACAGGTGATTTAGGGATGGATAAGAAGGGTGCAGCACCCGCAAGCATGATTCGGATCGAAAAGGGGCAGCTGCAGGGGCTGCAGGTAGACAGTTTTGTAGCGCGCCGGGGTGAAGTCTGGTGTATTTTGGGCGCCAACCGCTCCGGAATCCACACTTTTTTTAACCTTTTGAGCGCAGAATCGCCGGACGTTGCAGCGGAGCACTTTTACTGCACTGCCGACAAGGCGATTTTGTCCTTCAACAGACAGCAGCAGATTTTTGAAGCGGAACTGAAAAAAGATGACAGTGACTTTCTGGACCGTTTTGATCCAGGAACCCCAGCGCGCGCCTTCCTCCCCGCTGGAGAAATAGATACCACCCTCCTCGAAGCCTTCGGCTTGAGTTCCAGCCTGGAAAAGGGCTACCGCGAATTGAGCACCGGTCAGGCACGCAAGCTTCTGCTCCTGGCCGAATGTATGCGCATCCCCGCATGCCTGCTTATCGAAGCGCCGTACGCGGGGCTGGATCAACGCGCACGTATCGAGCTCGACGCGGCATTGCTCCACCTGCAAAGCCAGGGCTGTTGTGTCCTTATGTTTGTAAGCAACAGCGTGGACATTCCACCGTGGGCGACCCATCTGGCGCTTGTTCACGCTGGGGAATTGGCGTGGCAAGGGGCCTATCATAAGGTGGGACGCGAGAGCGGACAGAGAAGTGGGCGCGGGATTCCGACTCAATTGCTCCAAAGATTGCAACAGCAGAGCCCAGATTTTAAGCCCGAACTGACACAAGCATGGACCCACCCGTCCGGACAAAAAGATGGAGCCCCTGTCGAAGTGAAGCGGGAGACACCGCTGATAGAGCTGCGCCAGGGATTTGCCTCTTATCGAGGTCGCAGAGTGTTTTCCGGCCTGGATTTAACCCTGCATCGGGGAGAACACCTCCTGATCACAGGAGCCAACGGCAGTGGGAAATCCACCCTGTTGCACCTGATATGTGGCGATCATCCCGCGTGTTATCAAAATGAACTGTATCTGTTTGGCACTAAGCGCGGCAGCGGCGAATCGATCTGGGAGATTAAACGCAACATGGGGATTGTCAGTGCAGAGCTACAGCGCAATTACCATGTCGGTGGCGATGTTCTAAGCTGCGTGGTGTCAGGTTTTTTCGATTCTATCGGCGTATATCAGAAACCCGACCACGCTCAGATACAGCAGGCGCGCAACTGGCTGGCATGGATTGGGCTGGAGCACCACAGTGCATATCCATTTAAAAGCTTAAGTTTTGCCGATCAGCGTCTGGTGTTAATAGCGCGTGCACTAATAAAGGCTCCTCCCCTGCTGCTTCTGGATGAGCCCACCCAGGGTTTGGACGAAGCCAACCGCGCTGCTGTCCTGGATTTTATTGAAGGCGTAGCTGCGAAAAAGAGCAGCACCATTGTGTATGTCAGCCATCAGCGCGATGAGCAGCGCCCTTTTTTTGTCCAGCATCTGGATATGGATAAATTTACCCAAGCGAACTGACATAAAAAAACCCGCCTGACTTCAGGCGGGTAAAATTCAACTGGTGGAGCTATTACATATAGATTACACAGATTTCAGGGTACACTAAGGTTCGGCGTTACCCCTTGTCGCTTACTTTGTCGTCGCTAGTAGCAACACCTTTGACGATGCCAAGCATCATCATTGCAGCAGGTACGAGCTGGGCCACGATAATCAGAGCGCAGAAGCCGAGGAAAGTCCATACTAAAATGCCACTGTGGTCAGTGCGCCCCGCGGTTGAAGCGACAGCAGGCATCGTGGCGCCAAGGGTGATCAGGGTTACAAGTACAGTTTTAGTCAATGCTTTCATGGTGTCCTCCTCAAGACTTATGGTTGTCAGCCTGTGGGGCTGGTATGCTTTAGTTATTGCCTTTTTCTGTGTCAAAAACAGAAAACAAACGGCAGGCAAATTATGTTGGCGGCGCAGATATTTAACCGCGCAACTTTTTGGCTATGCTTCGGATAATGCTTCGGATAATGCTT
>JAVERS010000016.1:0-52239 GCA_034007015.1 Desulfuromonadaceae bacterium | reverse complement strand
TTGCCTGCCCCACATGTCGGCAGAAAGAGGAAATTAGTTTAATGGCAAACTAAATATCAGGAAGGGGGAAGGGGAAATCGCTACTATTCAGATGATGAAGCCAAACGAGATAAGGACATGAGTTGAGACGCTTCGGCGACAGAGATGTGCAGAATTTCGGAAATCTGTTCCGCATCCATCCCCTGTTGTGCCAATGCGGCTACATGGCGATAACGATTTGGCGCAGCGCCAGAGCGGGGCGCACTTTGCAGCCGGGCGACCAGATCTTCCTGCGGCAAGGTGGCACGCGGCATCTCCTGCGCTGTATGGGTGCGCATCTGGTGATCTTCAAGGCGGTTTATGCGCTGGAGAGCGTGATTCAGCTGACGTTCCGATTCAGCCAGCCGCTCCTGCACGCGCTGCAGACGTTTATTGAGGCGGCGCAGAATTAGCCCCATGCACAACACCATAAATGCAAGCAGCGCCGCCACCACATCTATCTGGGTTAGCACTTGCATAACTGTTACGCTGTTAAAGTACTCTGGCATCAGAAATCCTTATCCCGTTCCAGCTTTACTTTGAGCTTTACCAACGCCTGGCTGTGCAGTTGAGAGATACGCCCTTCAGTAAGGTCGAGAACCTCGGCGATCTCCTTCTGGTTCAATTCTTCGTAGTAGTAGAGGGAGACCACTAGACGCTCATTTTCCGATAACGTCTCTAAATGGCGTGCGATTTGGAGGGTCAGGTCGTGGTCTTCTAAACATTCCTGCGCGCTCGGGGAGTCATCTTGGAGCAGATCCATAAAGCTGCGGGTCTCCTCCTGTTGATCCAGCACCTCGTTCAGGCTCACACACCCCAGATGCCCTACTTGCGTCAACATCGCACGGTATTCATCCACGCTGAGCTCAAGTTCAGCGGCGATCTCTTCCTCTTCGGGAGGGCGTCCTAGACGGTGCTCCAGCAATCTAATCGCCTTGGAGATACGTCCTTGTTTCCCGCGCAGGGAGCGGGAGAACCAATCCATCTTGCGCACCTCGTCATAGATGGCTCCGCGAATACGCCGCTCGGCAAAGGTTTTAAACATAATGCCGCGCTCAGGCTCAAAGCGAGATGCTGCGTCCATTAACCCTTCCATCGCCGCACTCATCATATCGTCACGGGTGACAAAACCTGGCACCTGACTCTGCATACGCTCAACCACCATACGCACTAAAGGCATATGTTCACGCGCCAGATCGATGGTAGGAGAACTGGTGTTTGAATAAAATCCGTACGGTGATGACATCTTAAGCATTGCTCCCTAGCGATAACAACCGCTTGAAGAAAAACTGCAACGAACCCTTGGGTTGGGTATGTCCGGTTTCGGCCACAAGCTTCCGCGCCAGTTGTTCAAACGCCTGGCTTACTTTGTTGGCGGGATACATCTCCACCATCACCTTCTGACACCGTACGGTTTCGTACATTTTGCGCTCAAACGGGATCCCGCCCATGTAGTCGATGGATATATCCAAGTAACGATTCGACACCATGGTGAGCTTCCGATACACATCCAGCGCTTCGTCGGAGTGGCGCACCGAGTTAACAATCAGACTGAAAGATTTTTCGTGATACTGTGATGACAGCAGTTTCATAAGGGCGTAAGCATCAGTTATGGCCGTGGGTTCAGGGCTGGTAACTACTAAGATATCCTGCGCCGCCTGGTTGAAGTAGGTGACATTGTCAGAAATCCCCGCTTCAGTATCGATCAACACCACATCGTAATCTCCAGGCAGGTTTTCAAGATCGTCGAGCAAGCGCATCTTGTGCCCAGAGTCGAGACGGGTGAATTTCTGCACCCCGGAGCCTGCGGGGAGGATATGGATGCCGTAGGGACCTTCTACCAAAATTTCGGACAGGCTGTGCTGCCCGGAAAAGAAATGGTTGAGATTGTACTGCGGCGCCAGGCCAAACACTACATCAATATTGGCAAGTCCAAGGTCAGCATCAATGATCAGAACCTTTTTCCCCATCTTCCCCAGCGCCACGGCGAGATTCGACACTACTGCGGTCTTCCCTACCCCACCCTTGCCACTGGTGATGGACAACACCCGTGCGGCGCGATTGCTTCCTGCATTCATGCGGGGGCTGTCACTTAGATGGTCACTCATAGACCGCAGGGTTCCGGCCTGATCAGCGTGCTCAGACGATACATTGCTCATCAATTTTATCCTTCACTACTTCCGAGAACCAAGTCTCCGACATGTTCGGGGGTGAGCAGAACAATGTCCTCGGGAACTTTTTGCCCATTGGTCACATACGATAAGGGGCAATTATGGCGTACGTGGATATTCAGCAGCACTCCAGCGCTTTCACACTCGTCGAGCTTCGTCAGCAGCAGGCTGCGAGGTTCAAGAACGCTAAAGCGCTTGTATGTTTCGTATAAATCTCGATCGCGGGTAGTGGCAGAAAGAACCAAGTGGGCTTCAATCCGTGGATCGACTGCGAGAAACGCTTCCAGATCATCCAAGCTCACGCTATCACGCGGACTGCGACCGGCGGTGTCAATGAGGACAAGGTCTTTGTTCTGGTGCCGCTCTAGAACCTGCTGCAGATGTTCGGGGCGTACCACCACTTCGACCGGCAGATTCATGATTTCACCGTACACCTTCAACTGCTCCACCGCAGCAATGCGATAGGTGTCGATGGTAATAAGAGCCACCCTCTTCCCCCCCGCCAGCAGATATGCGGCTGCGAGTTTAGCGATGGTGGTGGTTTTTCCTACACCGGTGGGTCCAATCAAGGCTATCCGGCGTTGCTCCCCCTCCTGCTGCGGAAAAATTGGACCATGGGTTTGCACCAGATCAGCTATGGTAGCGTGCAAAAAGGTGCGCAACTGCTCTTTGTCTGCTATCTGTGCCGCAGTGAGCTGACCGGTTACGAAATGGGCGATGGTCTGTGCAGTTTCAGGTTCGATGCCATAGTCCTGCAGACGCTGCAACACCTCCCCTTCCGGTCCCAGCTCGGCAGCTGCCTTATACCCGACCTTGGGATTAAAACTGTGCGCTGGGGGAACGGAGATGCGCGGACGGGCCAACTGCTCCAGACGCTGCGGCAGATCCTCTACCAGATCACCCACCATCTTGCGCAACGATCCCAGTTCGGCGCGCAGCTGCGCCACATCGTAATGATCATTTGAAGCTTGAGGTGATACCGCCTGTGAGTAAGGCTGGGCAGGCGTGTATTCATGCGCTGGTTGTGAATGGGGCGCGATATCCGCAGCAGAGCTGATTACCGGCTGGCGCCGCCATAACTGCGCATAGGTCAGTTCAGCTTCAGCACTTTCGATATGCTCTGAGAAAGCTTTCGAATTCTGGGGTGCAAAAGGGGCAGCATCGAGCGCGGATCCACCAGGTAACGCAGAGCTGTGCTGCTGGCTAATATCCATTTCGGCATCCGCGTCAATTGCGGCAGTTACTTCGAGTACGGGCTTGCCGAACAGTCCCATCCCACCCTTACGCACCGTGCGTGACGAAAGGATAAGGGCATCAGGCCCTAGCTCTTCCTTTATCATGCGCAAGGCTGAAGACATATCTTCTGATTCAAAAACCTTAACTTGCATCCATCCTCACGGTTCCGACGGAACGCACCTGCAGGTGTGGAGCAATCTCGTTGTGTGAGATTACCGCCAAGCTGGGCAGGTAACGTTCGGTCAGTTTTTTGACATGTGGTCGAATTGTTGGCGAACACAGCAGCACCGGAGTGGTGCCGCCACTAAAGTTTTGTACCTGTTGTGCAATCACATCCAGAATGGTCTGTGCCTGGCGAGGATCTAGTGCCAGATACGTGCCCCCATGCTCGGTGCGCTGGAGTGCCGCGCTGAAAATCTCTTCCACGCGCCGTTCGAGAGTCATAACCGCCAGCATCCCATCCTGGGCATACGCGGAGCTTATCTGCCGCGCCAAGGCGCTGCGCACATGTTCGGTCAGAGCGTCTGGATCATTTACCCCTGTGCTGTAATCAGCCATGGTCTCAAGGATGGTGCGCAAATCACGGATTGAAACCCCTTCGCGCAGTAAATTTTGCAGCACGCGCATGATGAGACCCAGGCTTAAAGGGTCGGGTACGAGTTCTTCTACCAGCTTGGGATACACCTTCTTTAAGTTATCA
The DNA here is from genome assembly GCA_034007015.1 of Desulfuromonadaceae bacterium. GTDB lineage: Bacteria > Desulfobacterota > Desulfuromonadia > Desulfuromonadales > Desulfuromonadaceae > JAIVHC01. The sequence goes on along the minus strand of JAVERS010000016.1, from coordinate 48,114 downwards.
AGCAAATTCTGTGCCTCTTGGCGCCCAATCAGTTCGTGTGCGTGACGCTTTATCACCTCGCTGATGTGGGTAGCCATCACCGTAGTGCAATCCACCACGGTGTAACCGGCAATTTGGGCGCGCTCCTTTTTATCTTCTGAGATCCAGAGCGCAGGAAGGCCGAAGGCGGGCTCTTTGGTTTCAATCCCTTTGATGGTCTCGGTAGCCATGCCGGGGTTCATCGCCATATGGTGTCCCGGCAGCATCTCTGCCCCTGCTACTTTTACCCCCTTGAGAACAAGACTATACTCGTTGGGTTTAAGCTGAAGGTTATCTTTAATATGTACCGGCGGTACGATATAGCCAGATTCGAGGGCAAACTGCTTGCGGATGGAGCGGATCCGCGTAAGAAGCTCTCCCTCCTGTGCGGCATCAACAAAGGGGATCAAACCATACCCCACTTCAAGCTCCAGCAGATCCACGTGCAGCATCTTGTCGTAATCTTCATCTTCAGCCTCTAGACGTGGACGTGCCTGTGCGCGTGCCTCCTCTTGCGCAGCCACCACTTCAAGCTCCTGCGTCTGTTGCATCCGAAAAGCGATCAAACCTAAAACAATGGACAAGGTTACAAAGGGGCCAAACGGCATCCCCGGAATGATGGCGAATGCGAGGAGAATAGCGGCAACTACCCACAATGCCTGGGGGTGGATACTGAACTGGGCTTTAAGATCGGAACCAAAGTCGCTGGTGCCGGCGGTGCGCGTAACCAAAATGCCCGAGGCAGTGGAGATAATCAATGCAGGGATTTGCCCCACCAATCCATCACCGACGGTGAGAATAGTGTAATTTTGTGCCGCCTCTACCGCAGGCATCCCCTTTTGCATTACTCCGATTACAAATCCGGCACCGATGTTGATGAGGGTTATGATTATCCCCGCAATAGCATCGCCACGCACAAACTTACTTGCACCATCCATGGCGCCAAAGAAATCTGCTTCCTTCGCAATGTCGGCGCGCCGCTGTTTCGCTTCTTGGTCGTTGATAAGACCTGCATTCAAGTCGGCATCAATTGCCATCTGCTTACCCGGCATTGCATCGAGGGTAAAGCGCGCAGAAACCTCGGCCACACGCCCGGCACCTTTGGTGATAACCATGAAGTTGATAACCACCAGGATAACGAAGATAACAATACCCACCACATAGTTACCCCCAACCACAAACTGTCCAAACGACATGATCACTGCGCCTGCAGCTGAAGGACCGGTATCACCATGCAGGAGGATCAACCGCGTGGACGCCACATTAAGGGAAAGGCGAAACAACGTAGTGGCAAGCAGCACTGCGGGGAAGATGGCAAACTCCACCGAGCGCGACATGTAGAGGCTCATAACCAGAATAAGGAGCGCGATGGTGATGTTCAGAGAGAGAAAAATATCCAGCAATATAGCCGGTAGCGGGATGATCATCAGCATCAGGATCGAAACTAGAGCCAGAGCCGCCACCACATCACTGCGTACCAGCAGGTTCACCCATTTATTTTGTGTAATTATCTCGAACATCAGTCAACTACCAGATATCTGCGGAAGATCCCTTTGGAAAGGGATCTTCCGCTATGGCTAAGAGAAGCGCCAAGGCAAGGCGCGCGGTTGTCATACTGTGTGGCTTAAACATGTAACTAAAAGGTGCCAGGTGGCCCAGCAACATAGCGTTTAATTACCTTTGGGTCGCCATCAACGCTTTAGGGTGTAAACATAGGCGAGTATCTCTGCAACCGCCTTAAACATCGACTCGGGGATAACGTCACCTATTTCCACCCCATAAAGCGCACGCGCTACCGCCACATTCTCTACCAGAGGCACATCGTGTTCACGCGCGATTTCACGTATTTTGTATGCTAACTCTTCTGCCCCTTTTGCAACAACCACTGGGGCATCTGTTGTTTCATTGTTGTAGCTGATAGCGACAGAAATGTGGGTTGGGTTAGTGATAACCACATCTGCCTGCGGCACCGCCTCCAGCATGCGTCCGCGTGACATCTCTTGTTGCAGCGCACGGATACGCGACTTAAGATGGGGGTCACCTTCACTATCTTTGAACTCCTCTTTCTGCTCCTGTTTGGTCATCTTCATCTTTTCTTCCATCTCCCAACGGACAAAAAGATAGTCGATCAGAGCGAGGAGCAGCATCACCCCGCAACACTTAAGCAGAACAGTCAGAGCTACATCACCCACATAGGCCAGGGTGCTTATCACTTCCATATCCACAAGTTCGAGCGCGCGCTGAAACTCGTTAGCTACAGTGCTGTAGGCCACATACCCTACCACCCCCACCTTCACCAGCGATTTCAACAACTCCACCAAAGAGCGCTTCGATACAAAGCGGGCCGCCCCTTTGATAGGGTCGAGTTTGCTAAAATCGGGAACCAGAGGTTTGCCGGTTATCAGCCAGCCAATCTGCACAAAACTGGAAAGAAATCCCACCACCAGCACTAGAAGCCACAGGGGTAGAATCAGCCCTGCGCCCTGACGCAGCACGAACAGCAGCAGCTGGACTACTGATTCCGGTGTGACAAAAAAAGTGCCGGAGTTGTTCAGCAGATGCTCGATTAAGCGGGTGAGGTCGGTCCAAAAGGATTCAGCGTAAAAATACCAGAGGAGGATGGAAGAAGCCAGCAATAGCGCGGTGTTAACTTCCTTACTTTGCGCCACCTGCCCCTTTTTCCTGAAGTCGGAGCGCCGTTTATCCGTGGCTTGTTCTGTGCGTTCCTGTCCCTGCTCCTCTGCCATTAGCCCCGCAGCCCTTCAAATAACCACCAGAACCGTTCCGGCAATGCGGCAAATTCCGCTTGCAACAACGATATCACAACCGCCATGGTCAGGCCGGTTATTATGAAGGCGAGTCCTATATTGATGGGAAATGAGAGGAGAAACACATTGAGCTGTGGAAACACCCGCGACATAATCCCGAGAATCAGTCCTGAAAGGAGTAAGACCGCGAGCACTGGAGCACTGAAGCGCACTGCAAGTATCAACATACTGCTCATCAGTTCAACAATATATGGAACCGCAGGACCGGAAAGATCGAGGAATCCAGGAGGGACAAGGTCGTAAGAAGCTACCAAAGTGCGCAAAAAGATGTGGTGCCCATCGATGGCAAGAAACACTAAAATCGCAAATACATTCTGAAACTGTGACATCAGGGATATCTGGCGCTGGTTCTGCGGATCGTACACATTAGCCGCCGCAAACCCCATCTGATAGCCCACCACCGTCCCGCCAAACTCCACCGCGGTGAAGATGAGACGCGCCACAAAACCGATCATGGCACCGAGTATCACTTCATTCGCCATGAGAATCCCCATGGCAAGAGTGGTAAAAGCAACTCCTGAGAGGTTAATATCCACCACCGGAAACACCAGAATGGTGAGCATGATGGCGAGCGCGATTTTCGCGCGCATGGGCACCATATTGGTCCCGAATACGGGCATGCTGGTGATAATAGCCGCAACGCGCGCCAGACACACCAGCATCTGTTGCACTGTTGCTACGGACACCAGAGAAAGTTCCACCTATCAGCCTCCAACCGTGCCGATAGACTGAAATACATTATTAGTAAACGAGATCATCACCTGAATAATCCACGGCGCAGCAATTATCAACGACACCAGCACTGCAACAATCTTAGGGATAAAGGTCATGGTCTGTTCATTGATCTGGGTTGCCGCTTGGAAGATACTCACCATCAGACCAACCACCAGTCCGGACAACAGCATCGGAGCTGCAATCATAAGCACGGTTCGCACTGCGTTCTGGCCCAGATCGACTACAAATTCAGGGGTCAATATGTGTCTCCTTTCGCGCTATGGATACCATTGCGGCATCCCTTTCGGCCCTACGCGCAATAACTAGGTAAAGCTGCGTATCAGAGAGCCTACCACCAGCCCCCAGCCATCTACGAGCACAAACAGAAGGAGCTTAAACGGCAGTGAAATCATGGGAGGAGGAAGCATCATCATCCCCATTGACATTAACACGGAAGCGACAACCATATCGATCACCAGAAAAGGGACATAGATCATAAACCCGATCTGGAAGGCGCGGTTTAGTTCGGAGAGCATAAATGCGGGGATAAGGGTGGTAGTTTTCACCTCTTCAGGCCCTATAGGCTGGTCATCTCCAGCAATATCGATAAGAAGGGCAAGGTCTTTCTCGCGCGTCTGACCAAACATAAATTCGCGCATGGGAAGCACCGCTGCGTCGAGAGCGCTTTCCAGGGCGATCTCTCCTTGCAAATAGGGTTGAATCGCATTGTCGTTCATGGTGCTAAACACCGGACTCATAATGAAAAACGTGAGAAACAGTGCCAGCCCAATAATTATCTGATTTGGCGGCATTTGCTGTGTTGCCATAGCTTGGCGCACAAATGACAACACCACTACAACGCGGATAAATGCAGTAGTCATCAGAAGTATCGCCGGTGCCATAGACATGATGGTAAGAACCAGCAACACCTGAATGGCGGTAGAAACCTCAGCCGGAGTGGTGGCGTCTGTAACCCCAAAGGAGATAGTGGGGATCTCGATAGCCACACCAACCTGTGGCAGGAATACCAGCGCCAGAAACACAAGTGCGGTTACACTTCTGAACACGACTTATCCTCCTGAGATTCCGCAGGTGTATCTGTGGGTGCTGCAGCTTGAATGGGGGTGGATTGGGGGCTCGACGCTGCAACGCTATGTGAATTTGTTCCAGCTACAAAGTGCTTTTTTGCTTTAAACTGGCGCTGGAGTAACAGCGCAAAAGGGCTTTTAGCCGCAGCATGCGGTGTAACCGTTCCATCTGGCGCTTTGTGTACTGCATCGGGGTCAAGGTGCGGGGCTTCCCATTTCGACAAGAGACGAATCTGCTCCCCAGCCGCAGAGATAAAAAAGCGCCGCCCATCCACATCCACCACATACAGGGCGCGTTTAGGTCCCAAGTGGCGCACTGCGCGGACATTGATAGAATCTTGCGCCGCTGCGCCAGGCAGCCACGTGCGTGACTTGCGTGCCAGAGCGTACAACAGCAGAAACAGCCCTATAACCACCCCTAGCGCAGCCAGCATCTTCAAGGTCATGGGGAAAAGAGAGAGGTCGTTGGGGTCTGCAGGCGCTGTAAAAGCAAGCTTTGGGGCTGCTATAAAAAGGAAAAGCAAAAAAAAGCGCATAGAAATCAGGCCAGATTTTCTATACGTTCAGCCGGACTTACCACATCGGTGAGGCGCAGCCCGAGTTTGTCATCTACCATAACCACTTCACCCCGCGCTATCAGGCGCGAGTTGACATATACATCCAGCGGCTCATTGGCCTGTTTCCCCAGTTCTACGACATATCCTTCATCCATTTGGAGCAGGTCACGCACCAACATGCGCGAACGCCCCACCTCAACCGAAACATCCAGAGGAATATCGAGCAGAAGTTCGAGATTTTTGATGTTTTCTCTGCCCACTTCCTTACTTTTCTTACCGCTAGGGTTACTCTCGCCTTGGGTGGAAGTTTTCAGTTCCGCCTGTTCTGCGGCTTGTTGCTGATCTTCTTCGGCCATTTTATTCTCTCCTATGCAGACGATCTACGATCCGTACCGCTTTTTTGTTGTCACGCAATCCGGCAAATGCAGAAAACTTTGGCTGCCCTTCCACGAGCAGCTGCACCGTGCTTTCAGGGTTACATCCCAGCTCGATGATATCTCCTGCACGCAGATCGAGAATCTCACGTACATTGAGTTTGACCCGCGCTAACTCCGCCGCAACTACAACTTCCATCTCTGCAACCTGCTCGGCCATGTAGTCACGCCACTGCCCCGTGGGACCTGCCATACCAAGTTCAGTCTTCAGTTTCTCCCGGACAGGGTCCAGAGAACTGTAGGGGATGGCCAGGCGCAGATTACCTTCAATCTCCTCTATTTTAACCTTAAATGTTGCAACCATCATATCTGTGTCAGACGCAACAATATTCACTAGCCGGGGGTTGGTCTCTACATGGATCAGGGAGGAGTTGAGCTGTTCAATGGGGCTGAACGCTTTGTTTAGCTCTGTGCAGGTGTCAGAAAAGATATCTCGCGACAGATTCAGCTCTATGGCAGTCAGGCTGCGCTTCGGTGGATCGGTATGCAGATCTGCTGAGCCGCCAAGAATGATCTCGATCTGACTGAAAGCAAGATTGGAATCAAAAATAAGGAGTGCGTTTTTTTTAAGCGGCTCAATCCCGATTACCCCAAAAAGCTCGTAGTTCATACACTCTTCCACCAGAGTGCCGAACTCAACTTCCTGCATGAGATCGCGCACTACGGTCACAGTACGCTGCACCCGACTGGAGATGGAAAAGGCGAGATTGCGCGCAAAGGAGTCGAGAAGAATATCGAAGTTGGGCAGGCGAATCCCGCTCTGGGTGCGCGACTGCACGAGGCTGAAGCTACTTACTTTTCTCGGCCTTACAGAAAAGTCAGCTTCTTCAACCTCCAACTCAACATCCAGAGCACCTTCACGAACCGCGGAAAGGAGTTCGGATATCTCTTCTTTGGATAAAATCCGTTCCAATATAAACCCCTACTGCACCACAAATTCGGTAAAATATATCCCCTTGACCTTGCCTTTAGTCAGAAGCTTATTCAAACGTGCAATTATCTCTGCGCGCAGTTGAAGTTTCCCCTGCAGGTCGCTAAGTTCTGCAAAGGTTTTATTCCCAATTAAGAGTAATATCGCATCCCTGATCTGAGCCATCCGCTCCATCACCTCTGCTGCGGTCGCTTCACTCTCAAGCTCTAGCGTTATCGCGGCCTTGAGGTAGCGAGTCTCATTTTTATCCAAAATATTAATGATAAAATCATCGATATTCACCATGGGACCGATAGTTGTACGCCCTTGATCATAGGCAGACCCATCAGTTCCACCCGTTACAGAAGGTCCGGAACTGTTTACCCCCAGCAGATACGCGGCAACCCCGACTGAGAGCAGCACCACAGTCACCCCTGCTACAATCAGGATCAACCTACCTTTTCCCCCTTTGTCTTGCTTTTCCTCATCAGCCATCTACTACTCCTGCGGCGCTATTTATACAGTTCTAGTATATGCACAGCCAAAACCTTACACCATTAAAACGGTAATTGTTCGTTGGCATCAATCAGATACGGCAGTTGCTCGCGGTAATCACCAATACTTTCGAGCACAAATTCTACCCGCCGGTTTTTAGCTCGACCTTCAGGTGTATCGTTAGGCGCAATTGGGTGTTGATCACCATATCCAACCGCAGACATCCGCTCCAACGGGAGTAGGTCATTTTCCTGAAAAAAGCGCAGCACTGCGATGGAGCGCATTACCGAGAGTTCCCAGTTGCTCATATCGGAACGTAAAAATGGAATATTATCTGTATGCCCCTCGATACGTGCCTGCAGTGGCAAAGGTGCTATCAGTCCTGCAACTTTACGCAATACCGGATGGGATGTTTCTTTTAACCGATCGGAGCCTGGCTCAAACAAAACCGCATCGTTAATGCGCAAAATAACTGCGCCACGATCTTTCACCAGCTCGATGGAGCTATCAAGGCGCAAACGGTTCATCTGCGTTACTATCCGCGTGTAGGTGCGCTGTACCAGGTCATCCTGAATCGGGGCAATCTCCACTATAGTGGGTTGAGATATCTGTTGCTGGTCTTGCCCTCCGAACACTCCAAACGCGCCACGCAGAGAACCGGCAGCCTTTTCAAACTTGATCTGATCCATGCTCGCCATGGAAAGAAGGAGCACAAAAAAGGTCAGCAACAGGGTAACCATGTCGCTATAGGTCACCATCCATTCTGGGGCGCCGGCTTTTTGTTTTTTCTGCCTCTTCTTTGCCACAAACAATACTCCGGAAGATCAACTACAATAAGAAGACGATGTGTCCGTTTGACTACCTTTTATTAAAATTACTCACCCGCATACTGGGTGCAACAAAAGCGTGCAGGCGCTGCTCCATGATACGTGGGTTTTCGCCGGCAAGGATGGAGCTCATCCCCTCGGCAATGATAATTTTACACAATACCTCAGAAGCGGAGCGGTACCTGAGCTTACCAGACATAGGGTTAAACAGGACATTAGCAGCGACCGCGCCATAGAAGGTGGTGAGCAGTGCAACTGCCATCGCAGGGCCAATAGTGGCGGGATCATCCATGGTCTGTAACATCTGCACAAGACCGATCAGGGTACCTACCATCCCGATAGCAGGGGCATATGCGGCCATATTGGCAAAAATCTCCGCTCCACTCTCGTGGCGTTCCTGAATGTAGTAAATCTCGTGTTCGAGCATCTGCTTGAGGGATTCCGGCTCCTGCCCGTCCACCGCCATCTGTAACCCTTTAAGGAAAAACGGGTCATCAATCTGCGACATTACCGACTGCAGTGAGAGGATCCCCTCTTTGCGTGCCTTGGTGGCAAACTCGATAAGTTGAGAGATAATATCAGTTGGGCTTTGCTCTTTTACAAACAGGGTCTTTTTTGCGATTGCAACCGCGCGAAACAACTCCTTAAACGGGTAGTGCACCAGAGTGGAGCCTAATGTACCACCCCCTACAATCATAATGGCAGCGGGATCTATAAACAAAAACAAAGATCCGCCCGTCATGATTGCGGCAATCATGAGGCCGAAGGCGGCTATTACTCCTAAAATAGTCGATAGATCCATGTGTTATACCTAGTTAAACCTTGTCTAGTTGCAGTGATATGGACAGAAGCGAAAACGTGTACGCAACCATCCTACTTCACCCCAGCCCCAATTAATGCTGGGCGACACAATTATTATACATACTAACAAAATTGCCGTCACTCTACTACGAAGTGCAATAAGATTAAACACCTAAACATCGCCTTCAAGCAGAAGTGGCGCCGGATAGGGTTGTCCGGCGCCACTTCTGAATTACTGCTCCATACGTTCAAGCCCTCTTCTAGGTCTAGCGTTTCAGATTGATCAATTCACCGAGAAGCTCATCGGTGGTGGTGATAATCTTGGAGTTCGCCTGAAAACCACGCTGGGTGGTGATCATTTTAACAAACTCCTGCGCCAGGTCGACATTCGACATCTCGAGGGAGTTGGTGAAGATCTTACCTACGCCTGAACCTACGGTACCGATTACTGCTGTACCAGACTCATCCGTAGCCTCGTAGAGGTTATTGCCCACCTTGGTAAGTCCCAGAGGGTTGGAAAATTTCGCCAGGGCTATTCTGGCAAGCTTACGCGGCTCCCCATTGGAGTAGTTGCCCAGGATATTCCCATCTCCGTCGATGGACAGACTCACCAGGGTACCGGTGGCATATCCATCCTGTGACTGGGAGATTACGTCCGATTCACTGGAGTACTGGGTGGCGCCGAAAACAAAATCAATAGTCTGTCCTGCATCGGATTCATTATTCCACGCCAATGCATCTGCTAGGGTAGGTACCGTAGGAGCCAAAACCCCTTCAAACTTTTCCGTATCTGTGGTTAAAGGGTATGGTTCTGCTGCTATACTGGTGGTCTCGTAGAGATTGCCATCAGCATCGTATGCTCTATAATCATCTTCAGTACCATCTCCATCAAAATCATAATCATCTGATGCCTGCCAATTTGCTGCACTTATAGTCCCAACAGCATATATGCTATCGCTGGTGTCCTTTACATTTACCAGTCGACCACCCGTGTCGAAAGTGAGTACACTGCGTCCAACCTCAGCCCATTCTGATGCACTGGTATCCCAACCTTCAATTTCGGCGCCACTCACAACCGTATGTGATTCCCACTGCATATACCCATCTGGATTCCCTTCAGGGTCAAGCTTGTTGAAATAGGTAGTAACCAGGTGTTCGCGCCCTAATGAATCAAAAATACGTACCGAAGAAGCATAATTGCTTGTACCGGATGGATCCTGAATATCAAATGATGACGGTGATGTTGTTGGAGGAGTAGTGGTGTCATCAATAACATATCCGCCTAAAAATGGCGCATTGGCATTGAGATTAGTCATTAAATTAACGGTTTCGGTCTTCTTTGCAGGGGCAAAGGTTTTAGTCTCAATCTGCAGGTCGGTGACATCCCCCATGGTTTCGCCGGTTTGTTCATCCAGATAATACCCCTGCACCGCATACCCCTCGGGATTGACTAAGGTTCCAGCGTAGTCGAAGTTAAATGCACCCGCACGCGTGTAGTTGAGCGCTCCAGTCTCGGGATTACTCACCATGAAAAAACCGGGTCCCTCGATAGCCAAATCGGTATTGGATTCGGTATTTTCGAAGGTTCCCTGGCTGAAGATGTTATCTACACTGGAGAGTCCCACTCCACGCCCTACCTGTGAAGTACCCCCAGACCCGGACACAGAAGCGGAAAGCATATCGGAGAAAACCGTGCGGCTTGCCTTAAACCCGATGGTGTTGCTGTTCGCGATATTGTTGCCCAATACGGTCATGGCATTGCCGTTGGCGTTAAGGCCACTTACCCCAGTGTACAATGAACTTTGAATTCCCATGTTATCCTCCTCGAAAGCACGGCTGACTGTCCGTGTTCTGTGGGCTCCCTGTTGTTGAGGACCGGCCCGTTTATGTGATTATTTTTCTTTTTTATGCGGTTTTTGTTACGCAATTATGGCGCTGTCGATATTGGTAAAGATGTTGCCTTTTAACTGCTCCTTATCTGCCACGGTTACCACGGTATTGTCCTTGACGCTTACCACCATGGCGTTGTTGTCTAAAAGCACCAGCGAATCGCGACAACCTTTCGCCTGCGCTTGAGATACCGCCTGATTCAGACGTCCTATACTGGCGGGGCTTAGCTCAATGCCGCGGCTCTGCATGCGTGCGGTAGCGTGTTTTGAAAAAGTAACCCCTCCCCCGCGTAGCTGCTGTTCCAGCACCGAGCCGAAGCCAGAAGTGGCTTTTTCAGCTCCGTTGTTGCGCGCGGGGCTGCGTGCTGGGGCAGCCGGGCTTGGAGCATGAATATTTTTCGGCGGAATGTAGATATTGTCAGCCACATCAAATTCCCCTTACGCTCTCAACCTCAGCAAGTCTAAACGTCCCTGAATCGGTAACTATCATATCGGTGCCATCAACCATATCCACCCCGATAACCCGGCTTTGCACGAGAGGGTGCGCTGCTACCGGATCCTCGCCGTTAAATGCTGAGATTGCCACACTGTACTTACCATGCGGGAGTTTATTGCCACTGTCGCCAACCCCGTCCCACTCAAGCATGTGCTGCCCTGCGTTCATCTGGGTCAGGGGTTTAGCGGCTACGGTATAGCCTGCTGCATCGCGGATATATAACACCCCTTGCTCTGCAGCTTCGTCCATGTTGTAGCCCAATTTTAGCGGCTCACCGCTATAGGTGAATTCCGAGCCCTTGGACACCACTTCGGTACCGATCATAGATAAGGCTGAGAGACGCTGTACCGCCGCAGTGTTGCCCCCCATCTGCTCTAGAGAGGCGTTGATGTTAAATAACTGTTCCAGCGAACTGAACTGCGCCAGTTGCGCGGTAAATTCGGTAGCATCTGCCGGATTCATGGGATCCTGATGTTTAAGCTGTTCCACCATCAGAGTGAGGAATTCATCTTTACCCAGTTCATTGTGCTTCGACGTGATGTTGCTCCCACTGTTTGCGCTTGCGGATGTAATACTGGATATATCGGCCATAATAACCTCTATTCGTTAGTATGCTTCGCTGTTATCAGACGTGAACACTCAGACCGCCTGCAGATGCAACCCGCCGTGGCGCATCTGCGCTGTCCAACGGGTCAATCTCGACCTCTGCAAGGCGGGTGGAGTTGCCAGCCTCGCGTTGACGTGAAAGCTCATCATCACTTTGGGCTCCGGCATGATCTTCGGCACGGCTATCCCCCAGGCTAACCTGAAAGTCCTCCACTGTTACCCCCTGGTCTTCCATGGCGGTGCGTAAGCGGGGGAAATTCTGCTCCAGGATTTCACGCACCTGTTGATTCTGTGCCTGGATCTGCAGCTTCAGCTGATCCCCTTCCATCACCATGCGGATACTGAGCTCGCCAAGCTCTTCAGGATACAACTTGACCGTAACTATACTGCTATCGCCGCGCGCATGCAGATTCAGATGTTGAATGGTCTGATCCACCACTCTGGCGTTAGGCATAGTGACCCCATTTTTCAGGGTAAAAAACCCTGGGTCAGTACTGCTGTTACCAGCCCCAACCCCTTTTTGCGCGGCAGAGAAATCGACCGCACCACTCTCCTTGGCGCCCGCGGTCTCCGTCATCCCGCCAATATCTGCTGCAGCGGTGCCCAGGGTGGTTGCACTTCCTCCTCCGAGCTGCGCCTGCCCCTCGAAGGTATTCTTACCTATCGTGTCAGCGGTGTTTGAGGTGGCTGTTGCCATCTGTGCGCGAAGCTGCTGTGCCAGACTCTGGGCCTGCTCTTGTGGAGTGACTCCTGAAATCTTGGGTGCGTGCACATCCGCTGGCGCGCTGCTCTGCTGCCCCTGACGCTCGCGCAAGGGGGAAAAGGCTGCTGTTTTATTGAGCAATGCGGCAAAACGGGGATCGTCTATCTTGGTCGCTAAGTTTTTTGAAGCGCTATCTTTTTCGGCGCGCAGGATAAAACCATCCAAAACTTCTGGCTGTTTCAGCTGCTCAACTCCACTGTGCACCCGAGCACTCTGTTGTGCCCTGTACATCGCTTGCTCCATCAAGGCAAGGAGGTCTGTGAGCTTCCCCTTTAATGCCCCGTTCTCTGCAGCATTGGTGTTGACAGGACTTATCTCATTCATCTGCTTCAGCGTTGCAAGAATTTCCTGAAGCTTCTGGGTCTGGGCTTCACTCAATTTCAGGTGCGACAACTCTTCGCCATCTACCGAAGCAACTCCATCGCCAGCAAGGATAGCCTGCAGCTCAACAGCAACCTTACTCCCCCCCGCGTGTTGCTCCAAGGTTTGCAGCGCATTTTTCAAGTGGTTCTGGAGTTGTGCCTGTTCGGCTTTGGTTAAGCTTAGGCTAGTATCCTTAAGCGCTCTGTCTTGCGAATCTGCCCCATTTTTCGTCTGCGTGGCAACGGTATCAACACTGGCACGCTCTTGTGCAAGATCTGCAGCGGCACGGGTGTCAGATTTATGTGCTTGCCCTGCAACTGCGGCTCCGGCTAGGCTTTCTTCACCTTGGGTAGGTTTATGCTCTTGGCGCACATCAGCGGTGCGGTTCGTAGAACTATTACGCTTAGAACTATTTTGTGCTTGAGCGCGCGCGGCAACCTCACGCATGGTAGGTTCGAACGCAGAGCGTTCACTCGCATCGCTTCTGTGGGTATCGGACGTGGAGCGTGGACCTCTGTTGAAGTCTGTGGAGCCTGGTGCTTGAGATTGGTGCATGAATGGTAAGGTGTGCATATGTTACCTCATCTATGGCCAGCGCCGGTTAGATTAAGATTGGAAAGTTTTGTTATCAATCTGCTTTAAGGGTTGAGTATGCCTTGCTGATGCGTGCAGCTTTTTCCCCTTCCATACTTTCGAGTACTGCACCTGCACTGCGCGCCTTCATGCCCCCTAAAATACCCACAACCAGGTCAGTATCAAGTTCGAGAAAAACTTCTGCTGCCCGGGCGGGCTCCATGCGGTTGTACATTTGGCTGAGCTGTGCAACGCGCTCCAGCTCCTGTGCATCTCTTTCGGCAAGCATCTCTTCCAATTTAAGGCGCAACTGCTCCAGTTGTTCGAGCTTCTTATCGACTTCAACCTGCAGAATGTTTAATTTCAGCGCGCGCTGCTCTAATTCCTGCTCTCTTTTATTCAGCTGTTCGCGGTTTTGCTTAAACTTTGCCAGCAGCCGACGCTCCTCTACCGACGCAATTTCATCATCGTGTGTTTCTCCATTCTGAGCAGTAACACTTGTTGGCGGCGTAATAAGGGCTAGACAGAGAACCACAATGCTACAAAAAACTAGGGTGCGGATATTCATACATCATCCTTGAAGTAACGCAGGGTCGTCATTTCATCGAGTTCATTCATCTCTTGGATCTTCATCTCCTGCTCTAGTTCAGCAAGTTTTTTCTCTTTGAGTTTAGCAAGCAGGTGTTTGTTCTTGCTCGCCTCTAACAACTCTTCTCGGCACTTATGGATAAAGTCTTGAGCCCTTTTGTGCTCTCCGTCCAATTCGAGCAAATGTTGGCGCTGATGTTCGAGCCTATTTTCATACAACATGAATTCATGGCTGAGCATCCCCTTGCTCTGGCGCTCTTCGTATTCAATACTCAAGGATTCAAGGTGCTCTTGCGCCTCATTTATACGTGCACAAACTTGCTGTTCTGCACTGACGGCCTGAAACAGTTTCTGCTGCGCCTGATCTTCAAGGCGCTGACGATGGTCAAGCACAACCTGCAATTTAAAAGGTTTCATAGCAAATATCTTTCTCCCCTGAATCTATGTAGCGGGATAGTCGCAGCACTTGCGCAACATTGCCACACCTGCAACCTTATAATACACCAAGGCACATGCAGGCAGTTGGCAAGTCTTTAAAGAACATTGAATTTAATGGCAGGGATCGGGCATTAAGAGATGGATGGAGGGGTGGGTTAATCTCGATCTTTGTTGCGGCGATCCAGAACCAGTTTTTGCATACGCTCGATTGAATCTTCTAACTGACCAAGCTCATTCATCCCCTGACGTAAAAATTCATTTACCGCATCGATACGGGATATAGCGTAGTCAATTTTTGGGTTACTTCCAGGCACATAGGCACCGATATTTATCAAATCTTCTGCTTCTTTATGAGTGGCAAGAATTTCGCGGATTTTACTGCTGTATTTGATGTGATCTTCATCCACAATATCGCGCATCACTCGGCTGGCAGAGTGGAGAATATCGATGCATGGATAGTGGTTTTTAGCTGCCAGATCGCGGGATAGAACAATGTGCCCATCCAGGATGGAGCGGACACTGTCGGCGATGGGTTCATTCATATCATCCCCTTCTACCAAGACCGTGTACAGCGCCGTGATAGTGCCAGCGTTTTTGAAGCTCCCTGCACGCTCGAGCAGCTTGGGAAGCATGGCAAAAACTGACGGGGTGTAGCCTTTAGTGGTGGGCGGCTCTCCAATGGCAAGTCCAACCTCGCGCATCGCCATGGCGAAACGGGTTACAGAATCCATCATGAGGAGAACATTTTTACCTTTGTTGCAGAAATATTCTGCCAGGGTGGTGGCGACAAAAGCACCCCGCATGCGGAGCAAGGGAGAACGGTCTGAAGTAGCGGCAAGTACGACAGAGCGCGCGAGCCCTGCGGTACCCAGGTCGCGTTCAACGAATTCACGCACCTCACGCCCGCGCTCACCAATCAGGGCAATGATATTCACATCCGCACGCGAATGTTTGGCCATAGTGCCAAGAAGTACACTCTTACCTACCCCTGAGCCGGCCATAATCCCCATCCGCTGCCCCTTGCCACAAGTGAGCATGGCGTTGATGGAACGCACACCAAGATCGAGCGGTTCGACAATCTTTTTACGCTCCATAGGCCCGGGTGGAAGGGCATACAGTGGCATTTGTTTATCTACCCGCGGCGGATTACCTCCATCAATAGGCTGTCCCATAGCATCTATGATACGTCCCAGCAGGGCATCGCTGCATCCCATGGTAGCACTGCTGCGCAACACCCGAATCAGGCTACCGGGACCTAAGCCGCGTAACTCCCCCAGGGGCATAAGTAAAGTAAAACCATCGCTGAACCCAACAACCTCAGCAGCAACAGGCTCGCCTGAGCTGAGGGGTAAAATTTCGCACAGAGTCCCAACCGTAGCGGAGGTGCAGTAACCCTCAACTACCAATCCGACAATCTTGGTAACCTTCCCCCAAACTTTCATGGTCTGAACTTCACCCAGGTTTGTTGGCAAGGTTCTCACTCTGAATACACCATGGTTTCTTTAAGATGGGAAAAAATTTCATCAAGCTGAGTTTCCAACGTTGCGTCCACCCGTCCCGCTGTGGACTCAAGCACACACCCGCCGCGAGTGATGGAACTGTCTGCAACAAACTCGATATTTCGTAAGCCACTCAAGCTCGCAAGAAACAGGGGTTTGTGCTCGCTAAGGACCTTTATATCTTCGGGGTTGACCTTGATATGGAACTCTTCCGCCTCCACTGCAGCACTGATGGCCTGCTGAATAATATGCACTACAGCTTCTTTACGTTCATCGATCTCGTAGTTAAGTATCCGCTCTGCTATCGCCATAACTAAGTGCAACATATCTTCGGCGCTGCGTTGCATAATGGCTTCACTCTGACTACTGAGCCTCTTTGCCGCCTCCATAAAAGCTGTGGTGGCTTGAGCAAGCTTCGCCTCCACCTCATTTTTGCCGGCAGTCACCCCTTTTTGATACGCCTGCTCTTCGATAGCTTCAACATCAATTTCAGGTTGGAGCGCATCAGGCGCAGAAGTTGAGGATATATTTTTTGATGTTTTTGCTGCAGATAGCGTTTTGCTACCCGAACTCCCCATAGGCGCTGCTGCTGGCTGAATCTGAGAATTAACGACAAAAAGCCCGGGTTCTTTCTCACTTAGTTCATCTAGATTACGCATACTTACGTGCACGTAACTGCCAGATTCAAGTTCGCGCCAGATCTTAGACAAGAGCATCCCCCGATCCGCGCCCCGGGATCACTATCTGCCCCTCTTCTTCAAGTTTCAGGGCGAGCTTGACGATACTCTGCTGCATCGCTTCAACATCTGTAAGGCGTACTGGCCCCATAGCTTCCAAGTCTTCCTGTATCATCTCGGCAGCACGATTGGATATGCAAGAGAATATCTTAGCTTTCAGGTCGTCGGGAGCAGTTTTCAGCGCCATTGTGAGGGTGTCATTGTTAACTTCGCGCAGAATCATCTGCATGGCGCGGTTGTCAATGTTGATCATATCGCCAAAGGTGAACATCTTTTTGCGAATAGATTCGGCAAGCGCGGAGTCGGTTGCGTCAATACCATCAAGAATCTTGCGATCGGCTCCTTTCTCCATGCGTCCAAGGATATCCACCACCTTGTCTACACCACCAACTTCGTGTTGTTCTTTGCTGACAATACCCCCAATCTCACGCATCAGGGCATCTTCAATCTGACTTAAAACTTCAGGCGCAACCCGATCTATTTTAGCAATTCGCATCGTCACTTCTGCGGTGAGATCATCTGCTAGATATTTCATTACCTTGCTCGCATGCTCGGACTTCTGCGTCGACAGGATAAGGGCGATCGTTTGCGGATGTTCGTTCTCGAGTAAACTCGCCACCATACGCGGCTGCATGGTAGCTATGGTTTCAAGCGGGCGCGATTCCACTCCGCTCATAATCTCTTTGTAGATCTGGTTAGCCTGCTCATCACCAGTTCCGCTCAACGCATTGCGGACAAAATCTTTGCTTTTTACATATTTACCCGGGTTCTTCTTCTGCAATGAGCGGAATTCCTGCATAACATTTGCTGCAAGCTCAGCCGGAATATGCTCAATATTCATCATAGCCTTGCTTATAGCGCGCACTTCTGCAGGGGGCAATTCTTTGAAAATCGATGTAGTGATCGACTCTCCCAGACATAACAGCAAAACTGCCGCCTTTTCTGCTCCGGTCATGCGACCCAATTGCATTTGATCGGCGTTCACACTAATTACTCCATCTGTAAAATTTATTCGTTATCTGAAATCCACGAGCGAATCACCTGTGCAGGTGAGTTCTCTGCTTTGAGGATATCCTGGCGAACCTGCTCGGTTGGATCCAGCTGGGTTTTACTACTGCGCCCTGCCGCCATTTCTGCTTCAAGTTCTTTTACCGTTTTCATATGCTGCGTAGTGGATTCAGACTGCAGGGTTTTCAGGGTCGGGCGTAGCAGAAATAAGTACAGCAATATAGCTCCGGCGCCCATGGCAAGATACTGAAACACGGGCATAAAAGGGACAATCCGATCTTGCCAAGTCAGTTCCGGGATCTCTGGACTGGTATAGAACTGGTTCGCTAGGGGCATGGAGGTGACGGTTATCTTGTCTCCCCGGGTGGGGTCTATCCCGATGGCGCTCTGCACCATTTGACGGATCCCTTCAATCTCCTGCTCAGATCGAACCAGCGTGGCTCCCACTTCAGTTGCAGTACCATCTTCCGCCACGGCGAGTTGCTCTCCTACCAAAACCGATACCGACAAAGAGCTGATAATCCCCACCGGTGATTTCATGCGATTGACAACTTTGCTGATTTCGTAATTGATGGTCTCGGCACTACTCGATCCACCTCCACCACCACCAAAGGCAGCGATACGAGGATCACCGAGATTCCCCTCTACCCCTGGGACCCCACCTACACCGCCGGGATTCTCTGTTTTCTGCTCGCTCATCTGCTCGCTGCGTGGTACCACAGCCTTGGGGTCATAGAGCTCTTCGATTTTTTCTTTCTGCGCAAAATCGAGCTGTGCGGTAACCTTGACCAGCGAGTTTGCAGGACCAAGCGCGCGATCGAGCAACTCTTGGGCACGATTCTCAAGGTGACGTTCTACCGCACGCTGATATTCGAGCATCCCCGGCGTCATGGGACCATCCAGCCCCTCTTCCGGACGTTTCGACAGCTCTTTGCCCGTAGTGTCTACAACACTTACGTAGGCTGAATCCAAGCCTTCAACACTGCCAGCCACCAGATTGACTATCCCTTCCACTTGGTCGTCTTTCAGCTTTCGCCCGGGCACCAGCCGCACCACGATGGAGGCGGTGGATCTTTGCTGCTGACTTTTGAACAGCCGTTTTTCCGAAAGAGCCAGATGCACCCGCGCTGCCTCTACTGGAGCTAGGGATGCTATGGTGCGCGACAATTCACCCTGCAGCGCGCGCTGATAATTGACCTTCTGGACAAAGTCGGTAATACCTAAACTCTGTTTATCAAATATCTCAAACCCTACCCCACCCCCCTGCGGAAGTCCGGAACTGGTGAGTTGAAGACGAGTCTCATGCACCTTTTCTGCAGGGATATAAATACTGCGACCATCTCCGCGGAGTTCGTAGGGGATATTATTTTCTTTAAGCCAGATAGCAATTGCTGACGCATCAGAGTCCGACAGGTTAGCAAACAGCATCTGATGGTTAACCTGGCGTGCCTGCAGGATCAGTATGGCAAACAGCGTCAGAGAAAACAGCACCACTGCCGCCAGGCTAATCTTGCGCGACAGGGGCCAATCTCGGATAACGCTGAGCAAGCTCCATTTCACTTCTTCATCTGCCATAAAATTCACCATTTAAACGTTAACAATTCATGCATCCACCAGAGAACAGCGTCAAACCTTTCAGTGCGTTACACCTGCATGCGCATAATTTCCTGGTATGCGTCCAGAGCTTTATTGCGCATCTGCACCAACAGCCGCATAGAGATATCTGCTTCTTCCATGCTCAACATCACCTCGTGCAGGTTTTCTGCTTTCCCAGTTTGAAGTGCTACCGCCGCCTTATCCGCGTTAAGCTGGGCTTCATTGGTCTGACTCACCGCATTGGCAAGCAAATCTGCAAACCCAGTGGTGCCGGTGTTTTTTTGCACTCCGCTATCAGGGAACAAACTCTTTAGATGCGTATCTATAGAAATATCCTGGATCATGTATTACCTCCCAATCTCTAAAGCTTTCAACGCCATACGCTTACTCGCTTTGATGCTGGTGATATTGGCCTCATACGCGCGTGTTGCCATCATCATGTCCGCGGTTTCTTCAAGCAAATTGATATTGGGCATAGCCACGTAGCCGTTTTCATCTGCATCTGGATGCCCAGGATCAAACATCATGCGCGGTTCCATCTGATCAGTGACAATCTGGCTGACGCGCACTCCCTGGGGCTGAACCTGTTGCAGAGCACCATTCAACTGCTGATTAAAGCTTGGTTGCAGCGTCTCAAACACTACCATTTTACGCCGATATGGTCCCCCTTGCGGAGTTCGCGTAGTCTCGATATTCGCCATATTCGCACTGATGGTGTCTAGGCGGATACGTTGTGCCTTCAAAGCCGATGACGATATGTTAAATGAGTTGAACACATCCATACAAACCTCCGTATCTTAATAATGTGGCGCATCAATTGCGCACATCGTGAACATTTACCCTTTGTTTGCTGCACTTTGCCTGTGCAGGTAAGATTTCTTATTGCCCCTGAATAGCGTATTTCAGTATCCCCATTTTTTTATTCAGCAATTGGGTTGTAGCTTCATAGTAGAGCTGGTTCTTGGCCATTACCACCATTTCGTGATCCATGTCTACACTGTTGCGATCCCCGAGACCACTGGTATCAGGATGCGCCACAATGCGCCCCTGCACCTGCTGGATAGATTCGCCCTGGCGTGGGAGATGGAGGGGATGGGTGCGCACCATATTGGAATCATTTGCCGCTACCGCCGCACGGAGTTGATCTTCAAATTCAAAACTCTTTGTCGCATAGCCGGGCGTTTCCGCATTAGCAATATTGGAAGCGATAACCTGCTGATTTTGCATACGCAAATCAAGGCTCTTTTTAAGTACGGCTGCAGTGGAATCGAACAAACCGTTAACGCTCATATAAACCTCACCTGTTCAAGTGTCTATTCTTGCTCAATTAAAACGTTGAATCAGTAAACTTTGTTGTGCCAGACGTTTCCAGCGTGAGTCCCCATTAGAATCGGCAACCAAGGTCAGAAAAGTTAGCCCTTCCTCCCGCTTCCCCTGCTCTATGAGAAGGGTACCCATGCGATACTGTGCCGGCAGTCGATACTCTTCGGTAGCTTCCACGCGCTGATAGTACTTCAGCGCCGCCGCGTAATCCTGTTGTGCATACAGTGCTTCAGCGTATACGAACAGATCTTCAGGTTCCGCGGTGCTACCCCCTGCTACTCTGCGCAGCTGTTCCCCGGCCACAACAATCTCATTTTTGCGCCAGAAGTATCGCCCTGCAAAACGATCGAGGGCGTCATTACGGGGACGTTCTTGTGCACGCATAAGGCTTTCTGCTTCATCTTCCCGCCCAAGTTCAAGCAGCGCTTTTACATATTCTAGGTAGATTGAGGCAGCACGCTCTTCGTTAATCCATGTTCCTGCATCGTTAAATTGCTCTAAATAGCGCTGCGCGTACATCTCCACGCTGGGGTAATCCCCCAAGGCATACAGAGCCTCAATCAACGGAACATATACAGGCTCTAGCTTTTCTTTCTCGGCGGTGGCATCTACAATGTACTGGTAAAGTTTTACGGCGCGGGGGTAAAACTCCAACTCACTAAATATCTGCCCTAAGTTAAGGAGAAAAAGATAACTACGTTGGGTGGTCACCAAGATATCGCGATTTTGATCTACCAGAAGCATGGCGTCGAAATGCTGCCCCTGCCCAATCAGGTACTCAATATAAGGGGGTAAAATCTCCGCCAGCAGCGCCTGTGCATACGGACGCAACTCAGACACTCGATCCTGGTGGAGAAAATCCCTTAAGAGGCTTACCGCCTGTTCCGGGCGCTGCAACAGGTGATATGTCAGCCCCTGTTTAAATTGGACTTCCGCCTTCCCCGCTCGGGTCGGCATCTCTTGGCGCAATTGGATAAAATCAGCCAACGCCTGTTCCCTACTTCCCATATCAGCACTTGCGGCTCCCATGTCGGCTATTTTTAACTGTGCAAGTTTGGCTGCATAACTGCCAGGCATAATGCTGGAGAGCAGTTTCAGCGCCGCAGCACTGTCGCCAGCATGGAGCATGCTTTTAGCGTTAACATATTTCACCAGATCGCGCCGATCCTGATCTTTAACTACATCGTGCAGACGGGTAAAAACTTCCTGCGCCTCAGTGTAGCGCTTCTCTTTATACAGAGCTTGAGCGTATGATCCGAGAGAAAGAGGCGCATCATCAAGTTGACCGGTGGCATCAAGCTCAGCATATATCTCCAATGCAGCCTTGAAATTATCCTGCTTAAATCGGGCATCTGCTTCACGCCTGCGCAACACTGAAGCTGGCCTGATCCCTCTGCCCTGCAGCCCTTCAAGCAGTTGCAATGCAATTTCACTCCGCCCAGCGGCCAACTCAGCTTCAGCTTGCAACAAGGTCACGTACGGCTGCTGCCCCAGACGGGAATGCGCCGAAACACCTAAACCCAACTCAGCGAGCAAATCAAAGGGATAATCCTGGTTGCAACTCAAAAGGTACAGGTTGAGCATATCCGCACAAAGCTCTATCTCCTCTGTACTTTCTATACTCTGCGACGTGCCATCCGCTGGAGCTGTCTTTTGCATGGGGGAGTATGGCTGCAAAATAGTTCGGGCGGCGTTACATTTACCCTCACGCAGGGCGATCTCGGCCAACACTATATCTCTTACCTGTTTTTCAAACGCGGAAAGGGTTTCGAAACCAGTGCCCGTGTAGGCATTCCGTGCGACTCCCCACTTCTCGGCCTGCCCCGCATCCAACACTTCGCCCGGCACCAAGTCACGTGCAGGGAGGTAGAGAGCCAGGACAGGAAAGGGAGGCAAGGTGTAGCGTAGAGGGATGTCTAAGTCAAAAGAGCCTTCATACGCATAGAAAAACTGCTCCCACTGCCCACTGTATTTTGATGCAATAACCCGCCTACTTACCCCTCCAGCAGGATCTATATGTATCCCTCCGGGCAGCGACCTAGAGATAGCTGGCCGAGTCCCTTTCACCTGCTCACGCCAGTATACATCGAGGGCAATCTCGTTTTCATCTACGCGCTTTACCGCATTTACAAACACCGGAGGGCGACGCAGTAAAAAAGAGAGGAGCAGGCGCTGGGGGGATTCACCAATCAAGATTCTTGCAACAGACTCACTCCCCTTAGGTACCGTAACCCCTGCGCGCACGAAGGTATCCAGCAAAATTATTTCAATCTTTTGCCCCGAGGTTGTCAGCTCATATGAAGGGATGCGGTCAAAACCCAACACAATCCGCACCGTATTCACATCTTGCTCTATACGTACCCGTTTCAACTCAATCTCTGGGGCAGCAAACGCCTCTACTCCACACCCTACAAACAGCACCAGCGCAAGCAGAAGCACAACGGATCGCATATGTGTATGGACAGAAAAATACAAATCAACAAACCTAGAGATCAAATCGGTTAAAAGTACAACCCCTAACATCTACTATGGAGATGGCAATGCCGCCTATCCAGCGCGCAAAACAATACATGTAGCAATCTGCACAACAAAACATGCAATAAGCCGTGCAATAAACACGCCACTTTTTAAATGCAAATATACACCTAAAACCACATGAATGTATGGAGTTATATTCACGTAAACCTGCCTAACCCTCCACCTGCGTCAATTAGCTAGGTTTTTATAGTCATAATTTTGACTTAAGGCAAAAAGGTGTTTTGAAATCATATGGCTTGTATTACAATCAGGCATCATTTAATGTGCTGAAAATAAAAAAAGAACACACAATTCACAGCACTGAGACCAAGTAAAGACTTGGCTTTCACAGGCTTTTAACTTAACATCATATATGTATTAAAAGTTTTTTCAACTGCTACGCTTGGTTCACCCTTTAAACTGAAGTGTGTATATGATTAATTGGACAGGCATACCTGCACTGGGGCCTGCCTATATGCAAATAGCAATATTAAATACATGCAGTTACACCCTTAACACCCACTTTCGCATACCCCCTGATCAATACCGCCTTATGGAGAGAACAGACCCATGACCGATGATTTGAGCAGCGATCAGATAGAAATCATTGAAGATTTTGTCCAGGAAAGTCAGGACATGATCGAACAACTAGAGCCCACCATCATTGAGTTAGGTCAAGACACGGGGCAGGACACAATAAATGCGGTTTTCCGTCTGTTCCACTCCATGAAAGGGAGTGCCGGCTTTCTGGAATTCGACCATGTAACGAAAGTGGCCCATTCGGCTGAGAACCTGCTCGAGATGGTACGCTCTGGCAAACTTGAGCTTAAGCCTGAACATGTGAATTTACTCTGTGAGTCATGCGACTTCTCTAAAGAAGCTTTAGTACATGTATCCGAAAAATTTTCTGACGAAGCCATGGCTGAACAGGCAGCAGAAATGGTGGAGAAGTTTAAAAACATAATGGATGAAGGTGTCGAGAACAGCTCCGACTCGGAACCCAAAAAAGAAGCTGCCGCAGCTGAAGATAGCGGCGCAAACGTTGCCCAAGAAGAAAGCGCAGAGGAGGAAGACTTCACCCTCGACATAACCGACGATATGGTGGTGCGCTATATTCAGGAAGCTGAAGAGCTGCTCGAATCGGCGGAAGATGGTCTACTTGAGTGGGAAAAAGACCCCAGTAATGTCGAAATTCTGGGGATGATTTTCCGCAATATCCACAGTTTTAAAGGCAATAGCGGATTTTTCGGCTACGCCAACTTGGAAAAGCTCAGTCACGCCATAGAAAATGTCCTCGATATCATCAAAGGTGGGGGGCACTTTGGAGTGGACAACCCCTTTGCAATCCTTCTGAATGCGGTGGATGCCCTCAGAGACTGCGTGAGCAACCTATCAGGGCATGGCGGTAAAGACCATATAGAAGACTTAGAGCACCATCTGGAAGCGCTCCGAGAACTACCCGCTCCGCGCCTGGGTGAACTCTTGGTTAAACAGGGAATTGTTCAAGAAGAAGATATTGAATCTATTCTTTCTATCCAGAAAAAACCTATGGGTGAATACCTCGTGGAGATGGGCAAGGCCACGCGTGAAGATATTGATAAAACCATACAGACGCAAAAATCAGAAAGAAAAGAGATCAAGCAGCCAGAACGCAAAGCCAAAACGAATCCACCTGTGAAACGGCAAGATATCCGCGTGGATCTGACCAAGCTCGACAGCCTTATAAATTTGATTGGCGAGATGGTTATCGCGGAAAACATGTTGATTCACAACCCCGATCTTGAAGGGTTGGAATTGGAGAATTTCAACAAGGCTGCGCAACAGATGACAAAACTGGTGCGCGAACTTCAGGAAATGGCGATGGTGATTCGCATGATACCTGTTTCTGGTTTATTTCGCCGCATGATCCGTCTAGTCCATGACCTGTCGGCCAAAGCGGGTAAAAAAGTTGACCTGAAACTGGCAGGTGAAGGGACCGAGGTAGACAAGACCGTTATCGAGACCATCACCGATCCGCTGGTACACCTGTTGCGTAACTCCATGGATCACGGGCTTGAACCTCCAGAAGAACGGCGCGCTGCAGGTAAAAACGAAACCGGTACCATCAAGCTCTCTGCCTGTCACGAAGAGGGAGAAGTCTGGATCACCATTGAAGATGACGGACGTGGTCTGAATCGGGAGAAAATCCTTGCAAAAGCCATTCAAAATGGCCTGATTGAAGGGGATGGGTCAGACCTGCCCGACAAATACATATACAACCTGATCTTTCAGCCCGGGTTCTCTACCGCAGAAAAAATCACCGACATCTCTGGGCGCGGAGTTGGCATGGATGTGGTGAAGCAAAATCTAGAAAAAATCAAGGGCAAAATAGATGTTAGCAGCGTTCCTGGGCAGGGGAGCATCGTCAAGCTGCGCATCCCACTTACCCTTGCCATCATTGACGGCATGTTGGTTCGGGTTGGCGATGTACACTGCATTGTACCTGTACTTGCGATCAGAGAAGCGTTTCGCCCCGAGGCAGAAGCTATCACCAACACCCCAGACAACCAAGAGCTGGTGCGTGTACGCGATGCATTCTTACCTGTGGTCAAACTTCACGACCTCCTCGACGTAGAGCCAGACAACCACGACCTAACTGAGGGGATACTTATCGTACTCGAACACCAAGATCGCTATGTATGCCTGCAGGTAGATGAGATTATGGGGCAACAGCAAACCGTAATCAAAGGGCTGTCAGAATACATCGGCAATGTGCAGGGGTGTTCTGGATGCACCATTCTTGGCAATGGAGATATCTGCCTGATCCTGGATGTTGGTAGCCTAGTTGAAAGGGCATAGGAGGGAGCATATGTCCATGAAGGCTGAGCGTTCCAATAATAACCCAGCTACTGGTACCATGATGAACATCAGCGATAGTGAGTTCGCTGCCCTGCGGAAGATGATCTATACCCGCTTTGGTATCAATCTTACCGAGAAAAAACGTTCTCTTTTAGTTGGGCGGCTGCAAAAAATGCTGCGTACCAATAAAATTAACACCTTTGAAGACTACTATCGCCACTTGGAACAGGATACCAGCGGCAAAGCGGTAAGTGATCTGATAAATCTGATCTCGACCAACTACACATATTTCAACCGCGAGAAAGAGCATTTTGATTACTACCTGAGCACCGCCCTCCCCAGCGTGTGTGAAGCGCTACATAAGCGTGGAGAGAAAGATCTACGCGTCTGGTGTGCCGGCTGCTCTACCGGAGAGGAAGCGTACACTCTGCTAATGTTGACGCATGAATATCTGGGGAGCGAATACCCGCGCTGGGATGCCGGACTCCTGGCCACAGACATTTCGGAACGGGTTCTCACCACTGCGCGCGCAGGGATCTATCCTGCAGACAGGGTTGCGTCCTTGCCGGAGAAGCTGCAGCGCAAATATTTCACCAAGCTGCAATCTGGGCAGATGCAGGTAAACCAGAACATTCGGCAAGAAGTCACCTTCCGGCGCTTCAACCTTATGAATACCTCTTTTCCTTTCAAGCGTCCGTTTCACATAATTTTTTGCCGTAATGTGATGATATATTTTGACCAAACCACGCGCGATGCGTTGGTGCAACGGTTTCATCGTTTTCTGGAGCCAAAGGGATATTTTTTTATCGGACATTCAGAAACTCTCGGGCGCGACAGCGAACTATTTCGCTATATCATGCCCGCAGTGTACCAAAAAGGGGCTAACCATTCATGACCAAGAAAATCCGTGTGCTTGTCGTAGATGATTCTGCCCTTATCCGGCAGATCCTCACCAAGGGTCTATCCATGGACCCACAGATCGAGGTAGTGGGCTCCGCGATAGATCCATATGTTGCACGCGATAAAATAATCAAACTGCGTCCCGATGTGCTGACATTGGATGTTGAAATGCCGCGCATGGATGGAGTGGAATTTCTGCGCAAGCTGATGCCGCAATATCCTATCCCTGTCGTTATGGTGAGCTCTTTGACCCAACGGGGCAAACAGATAACTATTGAGGCCCTCGAGGCCGGAGCAGTGGATTTTGTTTCCAAACCCACTAGCAACGTGGCGCACGGGATGAATAGCATGCTCTGCGAGCTGCGCAAAAAAGTCAAGAATGCAGCCGGCGCAAATGTATCCCACTGGAAGAACAAAACACCATCTAAGCCTAGCGCGCTGATGGCGATGTCGTCACGCGCGCTGGCTGAATCTACAGACAAGGTTATCGCCATCGGTGCCTCCACTGGGGGTACCGAGGCACTAAAAAAAGTGGTGTGCAAGTTCCCTGCTACTGCACCAGGGGTGGTAATTGTACAGCACATGCCGCCAGGTTTTACCAAGATGTTTGCCGAACGCCTCAATCAACTCTGCGCCATGGAGGTGAAAGAGGCAGAAACCGGCGATCGAATCCGGAGCGGTAGAATCCTGATTGCACCTGGGGCTAAACAATTGACAGTGGTGCGTTCCGGGGGGATGTACCTGGTTCGCTGTGAGCCCGGGGAGAAGGTCAGTGGTCACTGCCCCTCTGTCGATGTTATGATGCATTCGATCGCCAAAAACGTGGGAGCCAATGCCATCGGAGTGATGCTCACCGGAATGGGCTCCGATGGTGCAGAGGGGATGTTGGCCATGCGCAACGCCGGCGCACGCAATATCGCCCAAGATGAAGCGAGTTGTGTAGTCTTTGGGATGCCGAAAGTTGCATACGAAAAAGGGGGCGCAGAAAAACTTGTCCCTTTGGAGAATATCGCCGCAAAAGTGATTTCCATGTTAACGGAGAAATAAGAAGCCATGGGCAATATTATTCTCGGAGTTGGCGAACTTGGCGCCACTAACGATCCAGCTGGTTGCGTTAAAACCTATGCGCTTGGATCTTGCGTGGCGGTGATCCTGATGTGTCCTAAAACCCGCACCATAGGTATGGTTCATGTTGCCCTGCCCGAATCTAAAATCAACCCCGACAAGGTAAAAACCAGACCGGGGTACTTTGCCGACACCGGAATCCCCGCATTAATTAAAAAAATGGCTACCCTTGGCTGCGACCCCAGTGGACGAGGCTTTATTGTCAAACTCGCCGGTGGTGCCCGCATCATGGATCCCAACAACACCTTCAATATCGGCAAGCGCAATGCACTAGCAGTAAAGAAGACCCTGTGGAAGTACTCCCTCGGCGCAGTAGCCGAGGATCTGGGTGAAACATACAGCAGAACGGTTACGGTTTCCGTGGCAACAGGTGAAACTCTGATAAGCTCCCCCGGACGCAAGGACTGGAAGATATAGAAATGGAGAAGACCATGGAACAACGTGCTACGCGCGCTGACATCCTCGCGGCAATACAAGAGATCCCCCTACTCTCTCCCAGTGCATCACGTCTATTGCAGATAGCATCTAAAGAAGACTACGACATCAGCGAAATCATTGATGTAGTCAAATGCGATTCCGCCCTTACCGCCAGGCTCCTGAAAATGGTAAACTCAGTAGCCTACGGCCTGGTACACCAAGTAACCAGTATTGACCGTGCGGTAAGTTACCTGGGCGAACGTATCGTTGCTGGGATTGCTCTGGAAGACAGCGCCAAAGCCTTATTTAATAAAGAACTCGAAGGCTATGAAGGACCGGCGGGAGAATTATGGGAACATGATCTGCGCACCGCAATCGCAGCACGAGAGATTGCGCGTCATTGCCGCACTGAAATGAGTAAAGATCTCGCTTTCACTGGGGGGATTCTACACGCCATTGGCAAAGCGGTATTAAGCGACTTTCTGCATGATTCTGCACCTGATTTGTTGGCAGATATCGACAGTCGCGATGTTAAGGACTACCTTGCGGGTGAGCGCAACATCCTCGGAATAGATCACGCTGAAGCAGGCTTTGAACTGGCGAAGGCGTGGGCGCTGCCTGAACCGCTACAGATGGCAATTCGGTACCATCACACACCGCAGCAGGCTCCAGAGCAATATCGGCCTCTGGTTTATGCTGTACACTTAGGCTGTATTATTGCCATGATGTCTGGAAGCCAATCTTCAGATGCGTTGCAGTACCACTTAGATAAAAGCTATACCGATTACTTTAACATCACCAATGAACATATCGCCATGGCACTACTAGAAGTCAATGAAAGTGCAGACATTATCCAATCTGCACTTTCCGAAGGCAGGGAGCAATCAGAATGAAGCGTATTGTAATAGCCGATGACTCAGGTACCGCAAGGATGATGATCAGACGCTGCCTCGAAATCATAGGCTTTAATGAAGCTGAATTTGAAGAGGCGAAGGATGGGCGTGAAGCACTCGCTCTGATGAAGAAAAACACCCCTGATCTTCTAGTAAGCGACCTGAATATGCCAAGCATGGATGGAGAAACCCTGCTACAGTGGGTCAAGGCTAGTCCCAAACTAGTCAATGTTCCGGTGCTGGTGATATCAAGCATCACCAATCCGGCTAAAACTGCCGAACTCAAACAAAAAGGTGCATTTGCAGTAATAGGTAAGCCGATAAGCCCCGCCTTGCTGAATGAGGCCCTCGCACCCTTTTTAACAGAATAGAAAGGCCGTTTTTATGGAGGAACTGCAGCAGTTACTTGGAGAAAAACTCTCCGGCGTGGTAGAGGAAACCTTTGAAAATATGGCTTTCATCAGCACTGAAGAAGTTGACGCAGAGCAGTTGCCGCTCGATACGGAACCGCTGCGCAAAGCGCGTCTGCTTGTCACTGCCCCCATAGTGATAGAGATTCATCTCCATATGGCGGAAGAACTCCTGCGTCAGATTGTAGAAACTATGTACACCATCGATGCAGAAGAAATCACCACTGAGCAAATCTTGGACGTGCTCACTGAAACCCTTAACACTCTCGGCGGGTGTCTTATGACCCAGCTGTTACCTTCAGATCAAGCTTTTTCGTTGAGCTTGCCAGAACTTGTGACAGAAGAGTTCCCCTTGGCAGATGAAAACATTGTGCTTTCGGCATATTATCTCGCAGATGAGCTTCCGCTAAAGGTGAAAATTTCTGCCGCGGCGACCGAAGAACTTGGAGCGCTACTAAAGCACTGAATTGGCACTAGTCGAGCGCATTTCAATTAATATCGACACTACAAGGAGAAAACATATGGGTAAGCGAATCTTGATAATTGATGACTCTAGCACCATGAGAAAAATTGTATCCCGCTCTTTGCGCCAGGCCGGGTTAGATTTTGATGAAATCCTCGAAGCTGCCGATGGGCAGGAAGCTCTGGATCTGCTTGAGAAAGAAAAAGTTGATCTCATCCTTAGCGACATCAATATGCCCAACATGGATGGAATGGAGTTCTTGCGTCAGAAAAAGGAGAACGACTCCATTAAGGATATTCCAGTGGTTATGATCACTACCGAAGGCGGCGCGGATATAATTGGTGAAGCGAAATCTCTGGGCGCTGCAGGTAGCATTAAAAAACCGTTTAAGCCTGAAACCATTAATGAGGTGCTCAGTGACCTGATCTAATGTAACCATCCCCTGCGCCTCCATCTCCTTGTCCTTCATTTATATAGATTTGGGTGCAGAATTTACTTTCAGCAGGAGATCTTCTGTGGATTTACAAAAACACATCACCGATGCAACAACTGAAATCTTTGAAACAATGATTATGCTCGATATAAATGCGGGTGATCCTATAGTTGAAAAAATCAACAATTTCAAGCGTTCAGTTTCTGGTGTCATCGGTCTTGCCGGGTCCTGCAAGGGGATGTTGGCTATCCACCTGCCAGATAAAGTAGCGATGTCTATAACCGGCAGTTTTTTAGGCATGGACGTTACTGAGGTTAACGATGATGTAACCGATGCCATTGGTGAACTAGCCAACATGGTAGCAGGTAACATCAAAATGATCCTCGATGAGAAGGGCAACAATGTCACTGTTTCCATTCCATCGTGTGTCCACGGCGATGAATACACCCTGGATACGGTGTCTGATTCTAAGCGCGTGGTAATTCCGTTCAATATCGAAAGCGGGCAATTTCTGGTGGAACTCCAGATTAAAAATTAAAGCTATCTAGCTAAAACATTAGCAACTTAATGTATCCCTTGACGCATAATACGCAGGCGGAGAGAATAGGAGTTCATCTTGAAAACGGATCTGCAACAGAACATAATCGATGCGACTCAGAATGTATTCGATACCATGTTGATGTTGCCTATCACCTCTGGGGAGCCACTTGCCGACAAAGTGTATCAATTTAAAGATAGTGTATCCGGAATGCTGGGTTTTTCCGGTGACATTCAAGGGATGCTCACCATCCACTGCCCGCAAAAAGTAGCTTTCGCCATAACAGAGCAACTCCTGGGGATGAGTGTTGCCAGCGTAGACGAAGATGTGAAAGACACTATCGGAGAGATGGCGAATATGATCTTAGGGGGGATCAAGGATGCGTTTCTGCATCAAGGTACCGATATCAACCTTGCAATTCCCACCGTTATGGCCGGACGTTCCTATCAAGTAAAAGGGGTCGATTACGCTTCCTGGACTACGGTCCCCTTTTGCCTTAATGATGGTGAATTTCTGGTCGAATTAAAACTCAAAACTCTGAAGTAGCAGGTATTTTTGTGGCAGATAGAGCAGTCGTTGATCGCGTGTTTAACGCCATTATCGAGCAAGCTTCTGAAGAGGTAGGCGCCCTTCTTGGTGCTACTGTCACTCTTGGGGACCATCAAACCAAGATTCTGAACAAAGAACAGGTTTTTGAAATAAAACGCAACCGTTCTGTTCTCAGCACCATGGAGATCAGCGGAGATCAAAACGGAAAAGGGTTTTTAATAACCGACCAGAAAGACGCTATCGTTTTGGGTGGCACCCTGATCATGCTCCCACCTGATCAGATAGAAGAGAACTGTAATCAGCGTACCTTTGAAGGTGAAGCAGCAGACGCCTTTGGCGAAGTAGCAAACATCATAGCCGGAGTGTATACCTCCATCTTTCTGGAGATGTATCCGGAAAATCTGCACTTCAAACGCACCGATGTTGAAGATTTTCTCCCCTCTCGACTCGACCCAGAGGCTAACCACCCCTTCCCCCCGGGGGAATACTTCTACTCCAGCTGTTCTATAACCCTCGAAGAACAAAATATGGGGATCCTAGAAGCGATCATCCCGGCAGAAATCCTCGGTTTAGCCCAACAGAGTTCAGAAGCACCCGATTCTTCTGTTGCTGATACGACACCTGAGAATGCCGAACAACTTGTTGAGGAAAGTCCCCCCGATGCAGAAACTTCTGCACCTCAAGAGGAAGAAGAAACCACACCAGATGCTGATGAGAAGATGGAGGGGGAACAAGAGAAGTATGTTGAACTTTCTGTAGCAGACCGAGCGCTTAAAGCCTCTCTGGAACAATGCGCTGAAGAGATCAGCACCATGCTTGGAATTGAGGTGGAACTGAGCAGCTTAACTACTGCTTATATCTCCAAAGAGGAATACTTCTCCAAGCCCGGGCCAAAATCTACCGTCACAGAAATGATTGTGAACGGAAACGATGCTGACGCATCATACTTCATTGTAAGCCTGAAAGACTCTATCTACTTCGGCGGCACCCTGGTAATGTTGCCGGAAGATGAGTTGGTTAACAGAATGCACACTGGCGAGCTCGACGGAGAAATTGAAGACGCCTATGGCGAGGTGGCCAATATTATCAGCGGTGGAATTGTACAGAACTTTGATGAGATGTACCCACGCAAATTCCACGTCAAAAAAGGCAATGTAGAAGCCTTCACCCCCTCCAAAGTGATGGTGGAAAACCCAAAACCGTTCCCAGATGGAGAGTATTACAGCGTCAGCGCAAGCATGGACTGCGACACCCAGGACCTTGGGCGCCTAACCTATCTTATCCCCATAGAGCTGCTCCATATCCCCCCCCGTCCGGAACAAAGCACTTGGGGCGACAGCGCTACACCTGAAGCAGCCCCTTCAAGTACCGCGGCAAAAACACCAGCCGCCCAGAAAACAGAAGGAAAAGGGGAAGCAAAAGGTACCGCACGCACGGAGCAGGTAGCCGATGCCTCTGCGGCACAAAAAACAAAAGTTGCTGCACCTGAAGGTGCACCACCACAAGACACACAAGAAGAGTCCAGAGAAGCAGTTGTCGCGGTAGTATACAAAGATAGCGCCTCTGCCGCCCCATACACCGAAATTCTGAACGAATGTGGCCACTCCCCTGCCCTTCTGGCAGCAAATCAAAGTTTCAACTCGCTGCGCAAAAACAAAGTGTGTGGCTCTCTCCTCATAATTGATCAGGTAGATGACGATGCTTTTGCCCTTATGATAAAAATCCGCTCTGAGACTCCGGCCGATCAGCCCCTTATTGTGGCAGGCCCAGACTGGACCCGCAGCGCGGTGTTAAAAGCAGTCAAATATGGAGTAACTGACATTATCCCCACCCCAGCTACTGCCGCCGAGATTAAGGAGAAGGTGGAGCACAACCTGAAAATTTCTTGCTAATCCTCCGGTAAATAGCCACAATAAGTCTTGACCCTTAACTAACCAGAATTACGCATAAAGTGGAAAATCCTTGGCCAAATCAATTGTGCTAGATATTGACAATTCTCTTGATCCGCAGTTGCTTGACTATCTGAAGCAAGTGCTTGGAGAAGATCTACACCTGATGCACTCACCTGCACAGGTGCAAGACGCCATACGGCAGCACAAAATAAAACTTTGCTTTTGCCCTGTAGCTACCAATCCTCTCGAAAGCGCAACCCTGCTTAAAGAGATCAAGACAAAGTCTCCCACCACCATCACTCTACTGGTGGTGCCGCAAGGGACCCGTGCCTCCATCAGCGAAATTCTCCAGATTGGGGCGCACTTTTACCTTCACACCCCCTGCAGTAACGCAGAGATCGCAGAAATTATCGCGCGCGCTGAACAGCAGTATGCTGCCAAAAACGACATAGACAAAGAGACGCAGGATCAGCTAGAGATGTTCCCGGAGATTATCGGCCAAACGGCGGAAATGAAAGAGCTCTTCAACATGATACGCCTCCTCGCCGATGACAGTGATAGCACCATCTTGATTCACGGGGATAGCGGTACGGGTAAAGAGCTGGTCGCAAAAGCGGTACACAACAACAGCCCCAGACGGCACCAGAACTTTGTTCCTATTAACTGCGCTGCCATCCCAGAAGATCTTCTTGAAAGCGAACTATTCGGGCATGAAAAAGGATCGTTCACCGGTGCTACCGCCAACAAAAAAGGGCGCCTGCATCATGCCGAAGGGGGAACGCTGTTTCTGGACGAGATTGGAGATATGCAACCTTTACTCCAAGCGAAGATTCTGCGGGTAATTCAGGAAAAAGAGTTTGAACCAGTTGGAAGTGTTAAAAGTGTAAGTGTAGACGTGCGCATTGTTGCCGCAACCCATCGCAATTTAGAAGAAGCGATAAAAAATGGCTCTTTCCGCGAGGACTTGTACTACCGCCTTAACGTAGTGCCTCTACATATTCCGCCACTGCATCGGCGGCGCGATGATATCCCCTTATTGCTAGAGACATTTGCTCAGCGCTTTTGCACCAGTAAAAAACGCGCCCTATTCAGCTTTGCGCAAAGCACCATTGAGTATCTGCAGCAGTATTCGTGGCCTGGGAATGTGCGCGAACTGGAAAACCTGGTACAACGCCTCTCGATCCTACATACAGGAAACACCGTGTTTCCTGACGATCTGCCGGAGAAATATCTGCACGAAGAGTCTGCAGTTCCGTTGGGCACAGTTCTAAGTGGGGGCAAAACCGACTTTAATGCCCAAGTGAGTGAATTTGAAGACCGCCTTATCCTCCAAGCCCTTATGAAAACCGGAGGCAACAAAAAAGAGGCTGCTGAGTTGCTGAACCTGAAACGCACCACCCTGCTGGAAAAAATAAAAAAGAAACAGCTCGGCAAAAACCGAAAGTAGTAATCTTGACTTAGGTCAAAACTATTCCTTTCTTTTTTTGCTATGTTGCAACGACTATGCTTTCAACAACAGACTTGACCCCAAAAGAAAAAAAAGACTTGGAAACCCTCGCATGGTTTACCTCAGTCTATTGTCAGGCTCACCACACTGAGCAGCATCACCAGCTGGACCAACTCATACTTGAGCTCCCCTCTTTGCAGCGTTTCACTTATTGTTCCGAATGTAGAGAGTTCCTCACCTATGCCCTTGCACGCCGCCTGAAATGTCCGCTGGAAGAAAAAGTATCCTGCAAACACTGCCCAATCCACTGCTACCGGCCCGGCCATCGAGAGAAGGTGCGTGAAATAATGCGCTATTCTGGTAAAACTCTTATTAAACGTGGACGCCTGGACTTGCTGTTGCGCTATCTGTTTTGATTTGTGTGTTAATCTTTCCAAGGTAAAAATGGATTTGCAAAACCGCATTTATGGCGAAACTATGTCTATAATGTAGATTAACCACACAGAACGATGGAGGCAGAGCGATGGAGGATATACAGATGAGTTCAGATCGCATCAGTGACCACAGGGAGTTTCTCAAAGATTCGCTCCGCCTGAAAATAAACTTCTATTTGTCTGATCAACACCAAGATATTCCGCCCCCACCCCTACAAAAACCAGCTAGAGCAGAGCAAAAAATAATCCCCCTGCCTGGGGAAGATACCTGGGATCAATTTCTAGGGACCGATCTTGTGCACGCAATTGCACAGCGCAAGAGTGAACGAAGTTTTCTGCCGGAATCTATCAGCGTAGAAGAGTTGGCGTATCTGCTATGGGCGACACAAGGGGTGAAAAAAAAGGTTGCCCCCGAAACAGCGCGAAGAACTGTTCCGTCTGCTGGCTGCCGCCATCCGTTCGAAACGTATCTTCTTATCAATAAAATCGAAGGTCTTGCTTGCGGTATTTATCGCTACCTTCCATTGGAACACGCCCTTGTTCTGGAACAACTCGAAGACAACCTAACTGCCAAATTGATCCCAGCAACCCTAGGGCAACAGTTTATAGCTTCTGCACCAGTTGTGTTTGTGTGGGCGGCAATTCCATACCGGAGCGAATGGCGCTATCTCGAATCGGCGCACCGAGTTATGCTCCTCGATGCTGGGCATATCTGCCAAAACCTATATCTTGCCTGTCAGGCTCTAGAGTGTGGCACCTGCGCAATCGCGGCCTACAATCAGAACGAGATGGATCTACTGCTTGGACTGGATGGAGAAGATGAATTTACCGTTTACTTAGCCCCAGTGGGGAAGGTAGCGAAACAGTAGCTGAACTTACTGTAGGTGTAAACAAAAAAAGGGGCCGCCGCGAAGGCTAACCCCTTGAATTTATTGGTGCGCAATGCAGGATTCGAACCTGCGACCTCTAGCTCCGGAGGCTAGCGCTCTATCCAGCTGAGCTAATTGCGCATGCGCAGGATGGTATAACGTATCTGCGCGCGAAACGCAACTGCTAATCGTTTAGTGACTGTTGGAATACGCTTATCCCCTGGGAATGCCCTGCTGTGGGTCTATATGCCTAAAAACTCGGCCTCGGCTTATAACACCCCCTGTGGGATCTCCCTTCCAGCTTCATGCGCCATTTTGAGGGTGTGCAGATACATAGATCTAGCGTAATGGATACCCACCTGATCTAAGGGTTTGTCGCGTCCAGCGATCACATGCCCTTCCCAGGAGACCATACTGCCACCACAGTGACACAGCTCTAAACACCTCTCCCAAGTCAGGCGCCATAATTCTGGAGCTTTATGTATCTTCACCCATGTTTTAAAATCAGGTTCTTTCTCCTGCAGTTCATGCGCATCCCACAGCTCGCCCTGCTTCTCTTGCTGTTTGTCTCTTGACACCTGGCGCTACCTCAATCGTCCGTTGTAGTCTAAGGAATATCTTCTTGGTCAATCTTGCAAAAAGTGCTGCACTAATTTACACTCGACGACGCTGCATTTCTACTCTTAATGGGCATCAAACTCAGATCTGTACAAAACCAGCACCACAAAATAAAACCACCCACTCATTCAAAAGTTAAAATGCAGTTGCAAACCATTTAACATCTTCAGATAACGGGGGTCAATTACGTGAATACTTCAGCAGACCAGCAGGAAGCAGTAAAACAGTTCCGCACCAAGCTGCTTCAAGCGCAAAAACTGTTCAGCGAGGAAGCCAATTCCGACGCTGAATTTAAGCAGTTTAGTACATTTATCGACCTGCTGCATAACAATGCAGTTCCGGCTGACCTCGCTGCACTGAAACCTACTGAACTGAAAACACTGTGTCTGCAAATACTGGAGCGGATCAAACAACGCAGGGGTGCATTGGATGTCCACTTTTTCCCTATCAATCGGCAAGATCAGGGAATTCTGGTATGTAGCAGCCTTGAAGCACCTTTTCTACTAGACTCCCTGCTGCTGTTACTCCGGCGCGAGCGTCTATACTGGCAGCTTATTTCCCGCCTGCGTCTGAAAATTACCCGTAGCGCCACCGCTATAACGGCGCTGGAGGACGCAAAGTTTGGCCAGGGCAACGAATCACTACTGATCGTCCAGAGTGAAGAGGCAGCTGGTGCCGAAGAGGTCCTGGATAAAATCCGGCAGATATTAGCGGCTGTGCTTCAGGTTGAATCCGACCGCGAGGCGTTGCAAGACACCATGATACAACTCCAGTCTCAGGCTGAGAGGATCGGGCAAGGATGCTTCTGGGAATGGCTGCTAAAAGACAATTTTGTCCCCCTGTCTTACCGCCAGCTTCATCCCGGAACCCTAGAATCCGTCCCAGCAACACACGCAGGGGAGAAAACCATCCTCGGAATTGGCGCTGATCCATCCCATAGCCGCCTCACCCTTCCCCAGAACTACTCCCTGTGCGATATGGACACGCAGGCATGTATCACCCAAAGCGGCACTCTGGCGGTCACCCAGAGCGCTAAATCAAGCCCGATCTGGCGCAAAGAATTGTTGACCTACATCTCGCTGTGGGGGCAGAACAGTGCCGGTGAAGATGTAATTCACGACATTGCCGGCCTCTACACCCAGCATTCCCGCGGGGGTTCGCCTCTAGAGATCCCCGAGCTGCGCGCCAAGATGGAAGAAGCCATGCTAAACCTCGGCATTCAACCGGATAGCTACAACTACAGCAAAACCAAAGATCTGCTCTCGGCGTTTCCCATTACGGAGCTGTTTTTCTGCGGGCAGGAACAACTCCAGGACATCATAAAATCGTTGCTATTTTCGCACCCATCGAGTGTAAGAACCATCTTGCTCGACCACGACTCCAGGCGCCTGAATTTGCTGTTTATTGTACCGCACTCGCTTAACCCCAGCGTTGATTTCCCCTCTATTGAAGCGTACTTAAAACAGCTCCACGGCGCTGAGGTTATAAGTTCGCGAGTGCTACACCTCGATGCTGAACACTTTATTGTGCAGGTGCAACTCATCGGTGCTAACATCAACACTAATATTGACCTGCCATTGCTCAGCACAAACCTGACGGAGAACATCCTTAGCTGGGAACAAAAACTGCGCCGCGAGCTCATCCTGCACAAAGGGAGTAAAAAAGGGATGGAGCTGTGGAAAGTATACCGCCACGCTTTTTGCATAAACTATCGCACGCGGGTCTCACCCAAAATGTGTCTGCACGACATCGACATGCTGGAACGCTTACGCGCTCAAGAAGGTGAGCAGATAAATATGTGGAAACCATCCCACTCCGATTCACGCAGCTTTTTGCTGTTTTACAACACCGAGCACGACCACCTTAACGAGTTGATGCCGCTTCTGGTAAACCTAGATTTAACCATTAGCGACGAAGTTGACTTCATTGTACAGCTGCCTGATTTTAAAGCATATATCAAGAGTTTTGGGGTGCTGGACAACCTCCCGGATTCTGCCAATCTGTTTGAGCTTAAAGATATACTTATCGAGTCTTTATGCGCTATGCGCGCAGGGCGGAGCGAAAATGACTACCTTAATTGTCTTACAGTGCGAACTGGGCTTGACTGGCAACAAATCGACGTATTTCGCGCCTATCGCAACTACTATTTCCAATTGGGTTCCCCTTTTACCAAACGAACTCTAGAGGCCACCTTAATCAACAATCCACGTGCCGCGCGGGCGCTGTACAGTTATTTTACCGCGCGCTTTAAGCCTGAGGAAAAATGGACCGATCTAATGGTGCGCGAAGAGGAGGGTTTGTCTCCGGCACGCCAAGAACTGATTGAAAGCTTAGCTGACGTTCATGATGTTAATGAAGATCGCATTTTACGTACTATGTTCAACCTTATCGACTCCACCGTGCGCACCAACTTTTTTATCCGGCGCACACAGGAAGATTACTTTATCGCCCTGAAGATCAGCTCTATCGGCATTGCAGAGATGCCAACGCCACGTCCGATGTATGAGGTATATGTCCACAATGCGTCCATGGAGGGGATACATCTGCGCGGTGGGAAAGTGGCACGTGGCGGGGTACGCTGGTCGGACCGCCCTGATGATTTCCGCACCGAGGTGTTAGGGTTACTTAAAACCCAGATGACTAAAAATACCCTTATCGTCCCTATGGGTTCTAAGGGGGGGTTTGTGGTCAAAACTCCTTTTGAGGACCGCAACACCGGGATGGAACTGTCTAAACATGCGTACCAAACGTTCATTCGTGCCTTGCTCGACCTTACCGATAACCGTCAAGGGGCAGAGATTATCACGCCGGAAAACATGATCTGCTACGACGGACAAGATCCATATATGGTAGTGGCAGCTGACAAAGGGACTGCACATTTATCCGACACCGCCAACGCCATCAGTGCTGAGTATGGATACTGGCTTGATGATGCCTTTGCCAGCGGCGGCTCCCAAGGTTACGACCATAAAAAACTTGGAATTACCGCACGTGGAGCTTGGGTTAATGTTAAGCGCCATTTTCGTGAAATGGGGATCGACATCCAAACTACCCCCTTTACGGTGGTAGGGATTGGAGATATGAGCGGAGACGTTTTCGGTAATGGGATGCTCCAGTCTACCCAGATCAAGCTCTGCGCTGCCTTTAACCATCGCCATATATTTATTGACCCTGACCCTGACCCAGCCACCAGCTTTGCTGAGCGCAAACGTCTATTTGAGTTGCCACGCAGTAGTTGGGACGACTACAACGCTGAACTGATCTCTGCTGGTGGAGGGGTGTTTGACCGCCATGCCAAGGAGATCCCCATCTCTGCGGAGGTACAACGCTGGCTCGGTGTACGTCACACCTCAATGTCTGGTGACATCTTAGTGCAGACGTTGCTCCAGGCCCCGGTCGATCTTCTCTGGAATGGTGGAATCGGCACATACGTCAAACACTCGCTCGAAACCAATGCTGATGCAGATGATCGCGCCAATGACAACGCACGCGTGGATGGCAACAAACTAAGAGCCCTAGTGGTTGGAGAGGGTGGGAACCTTGGCTTCACCCAACTGGGACGGGTTGAATACGCCCTGGGGGGTGGACGGATAAATACCGACGCGATAGACAATTCCGGCGGGGTGGATTGTTCGGACCATGAAGTAAACCTCAAGATTTTCATGCAGCACCTTAAGAGTCATGGGATACTGCAAGATATAAATAAACGTAATCTTGAATTGCAGAGTCTGACCAATCAGGTGTGCGATGCAGTTCTGCACAACAACTACACCCAGAGCCTTGCTCTGTCACTGGATAAGCTCCGCAACAATCAAGAGATTGAGCCATTTAGTGACTTGGCTATGCACCTTGAAGATACAGGACTGTTGGATCCAGTTAGCGAGGGGTTACCCAAAGCCAAGGAGGTCTTCGGGCGCAAACAAGGCTATACACGGCCAGAGCTGGCTATTTTGCTGGCCTACAGCAAAATGCACCTTCTCAGCTCCATGCTCGACTCCACTTACATCGATGGCCATTTCGCCTTAGCGTATCTAGCAGGATATTTTCCTGAGAAGATGCAGATTAAGTACGCACATCTTCTCAACGAACATCCGCTGCGGCGTGAGATCATTGCCACGGTATTAACCAACCACATCATAGATCAATCTGGATCGACCACCTGTTTCCGCCTCGCACGCAGGCACAACATCCAAGTGATCGATACCGTACCGCCATATCTGATTTACGATCGCATTTTAGATGGTCCCCGACTCCGTGCACAGCTGTATGAGTTGGACAATAAAATGGTTGTAGAGGAACAGTACACCCTACTTCTACGTCTTGAAAACACCATCTCTACCATGTGCGACTGGGCCCTGCGCCACAAGAACAGCACCACCCCAGAGGGGATCCCCGTAAGGATGGAACAACTGCACGAGTACCGCACTTTGCTGAGTAGCATCCTAAAACCGGAACAATGGGAAGCATGCCGCGCCGAAGCAGACACTTTGTGCGCGTACGGCATGGATGCGGATGCAGCGCTGGAGCTGGCAACCCTCCCTTACCTGGAAAACTTTATCCCTCTAGTTCAATTGCATGAAAAAATCGGCGGAGAGATGTATCCCCTAGCTGCAACTATGGCAGAAGCGATGAAAACACTGCAGCTCGAAGATCTGCTGCAGGGCTTAAACCAAGTGCCGCTGCGCGACAGCTGGGACAGACACAGCCACCGTATGCTGAAGAATAAGTTTCAGCAGGAAATCTTCGCTCTTACTGAAGAGGTTATGCGCGAATGTAACGGGAATATAGACAACCTGCTT
Organism: Desulfuromonadaceae bacterium; assembly: GCA_034007015.1. Taxonomy (GTDB): domain Bacteria; phylum Desulfobacterota; class Desulfuromonadia; order Desulfuromonadales; family Desulfuromonadaceae; genus JAIVHC01. The sequence goes on along the minus strand of JAVERS010000016.1, from coordinate 6,421 downwards.
TCAAAGCAACGCCCCGCTTTTATGCGTTATAAAAAATATGTGAAAATGCTCGATGAAGGGAGCAATGCAACCTTTCATCCCTATATGGTAGTACTTGATCAACTGCAAAAGCTGCGCTAACGTTGCGCCCGATACTATTTCTGCATACAGCGCTATTGCAACATAACTTATAAAGCTACGGAAAGATTGCCATGTCTGAACAGAAAATAACCGCACAAAAAAAAGCGAAGCAAAAAACAATTGTAGACATTCAGAAACTTTATACTGAAAAAACTAAAATCACCGTTCTGACCGCATATGACTACCCTTTCGCTCGCATCATGGATGAAGCTGGTATCGATATGATTCTGGTGGGTGACTCCCTCGGCAGCACCGTAGCGGGGTACGACACCACCCTGCCCGTTACCATGGAGGAGATGCTCTACCATACGCGCTACGTGGTGCGCGGCAGCAGCAGCGCTCTGGTTATTACCGACATGCCCTTTATGTCGTATCAGGCAGATGTGCGCGATGCATGTATCAATGCCGGGCGTTTAGTCAAGGAGGGGGGCGCGCATGCGGTTAAGGTTGAAGGGGGCGAAAATATCGCCGCCACCATCGCTGCCATCGTCAATATGGATGTGCCCGTGGTGGGACACATTGGCCTCACCCCGCAGTCAATCCACCGTATGGGAGGGTTTAAGGTGCAGGGGCGCCAAAATGAACAAGCCAAGCAACTGCTCGCCGATGCCAAAGCGGTAGAGCAAGCCGGAGCCTTCGCGCTGGTACTCGAAGGGATCCCCGCAGCGCTGGCAAAAGAGATAACCGACAGTATCAGCATCCCCACCATCGGCATTGGCGCCGGCGCCGATTGTTCCGGCCAAGTGCTGGTGATCCATGACATCCTTGGCTTGTGCGAAAAATACTCACCCAAGTTTGTCAAGCGCTATGCAGATGTAACTGCGATCATCCGCACCAGTGTTGAAAGCTATATTCGCGATGTGCGCGAGGGTTCGTTTCCCAGTGAAGAGCACTCCTTCAAATAGCCATGGGCCACGCTGTCACAGTGATCGATAAAGGAAACATATGATGAATATTATACGCCAGGTAGATGAAATGCAGGCGTGCGTCCTCTCCCTTCGAACCGCAGGGAAACGGATTGCCTTCGTCCCCACTATGGGGTACTTGCATGAGGGGCACTTGTCGCTTGCGCGGGCAGCACGCAAGCATGGTGAGGTGGTGATCCTCTCGATTTTCGTCAACCCCACCCAATTCGGGGCTGGGGAAGATTTTGCCAGCTACCCGCGCGACTTAAGTCGTGACAGCGCCCTGGCTGAAGCAGCAGGAGTTGATATCATTTTTGCTCCTGAAGCGGCAGATATGTACCCATCTGGGCATGCCACCAGCGTACATGTAGAAGGGATAACTGAAACTCTATGCGGTGTCAGCCGCCCCGACCATTTTGACGGCGTCACTACAGTGGTGAGCAAGCTCTTCGGCATTGTTCAGCCCCATGCCGCGTTGTTCGGGATGAAAGACTTCCAGCAACTTGCGGTGATACGCCGCATGACCGCAGATCTTAACATCCCAACCCAGATCATCGGCATGCCCATTGTGCGCGAAGCTGACGGACTGGCCATGAGTTCGCGCAATAAGTACCTATCCGCAGAAATGCGCCACCAAGCCCTGGCATTGTCCGATTCGATCCGCGCCGCCACAACTGCCGCACTCCAGGGGGAAACCGATGCCGCAACACTTGTGGAATTAGTTAAACGTAGAATTACCCAAGAACCAGACGCGCGCATCGACTATGTGGAAATTTGTCACGCCACCTCTTTGCAGGCGATGGAGAACGTAGATAAAAACTCGGTCATCCTAGTGGCGGTATTTTTTGGCACCACGCGCCTTATCGATAACCACTATCTTCTTGCCCCCATGGACTGATGCCCATACACCTGTACAGCAGTCGCTACCTTGTCCCCATTGAGAGTGCCCCCTTAGAACAGGGTGCCATAGCGGTTAAGCACGATCGCATCCTCGCCCTCGGAGAAACAGCGCATCTTGTGCAGCGCTACCCGCACGCGCCATGCACCGATTTCGGCGCTTCGATCCTCCTCCCAGCGCTGATCAATGCGCACACCCATCTGGAGCTAAGTCATTTCCCACGCTGGCAGGAGCAAACCAGCGCTGCTACCGCCCCAAGGGAGCGCAAAGGGGAACAAGGGTTTACCGCCTGGATTCTGCGCCTGATCGAAATTAAAAAAGCGCTGGGGCGCGATCCGGAGATTTATCGGCGTGCGTGGCTCACCGGTCTGCACCTGGCTCAGTGTGCTGGCACCGGCTATATCGGGGATATCCTCACCACCCCACAACTAAGTGCGACCGCAGCAGAACATCTGCCTGGGCGCGGCTACGTTGAGATTATCGGGCATGATCCAACCCAGGTTCACACCCGCCTCAGCCACCTTGAGCACTGGGCCGAACATGCACCATACGCCCTCTGGGGTGCCGCGCCACATGCGCCCTACACCATGAGTCAAGAGATGCTCAAACTCAGCTTCCGCGCCACGGCTGCACACCGTCTGCCTAGCTCAATCCACTTGGCTGAATCTGACGAAGAGGTGGAGTTTCTTTCCACTGCATCTGGCCCCATGGCACAAGAGTTCTACCCCTACGTCAACTGGATGCACCACCTCAAGCCAGCACGCCGCATGCGTCCACTCGCATCTTTGCGCCAAGCAGGGGGGCTGCGTCGGGACACCCTCTTGGTGCATGGGGTTCACCTCAACAAAAGCGAAATTAAAGAGGTTGCCGCAAGTGGCGCCAGCGTGGTGTTGTGTCCGCGCTCCAATGCCCATCTGCATTGCGGCAAAGCCCCAGCCGGAGAATATGTGCGCGCTGGCGTTCCACTTGCGCTAGGCACCGACAGTCTTGCAAGCAACAATTCTCTGTCCATTTGGGATGAGATGGCCTTCGCCCTCCAGTGGTTTGAGGGGGAGTTATCCCCTCAGCAACTCCTGCACATGGCTACCCGCGGCGGGGCCCGCGCACTAGGGCTGAACGATGTCGGCACCTTGGCACCAGGACAGCGCGCTACTTTTGTGGTAGTAACCCCACCTGCCCTCCCCACCTTGACGGAGATGGCAGAATTTTTGTGCCATTCGAGCCGCAGCGGAGAGGTAACCGCCCTGTACCGAGATGGCGCCAAGGTTGATCTCTCCACCTGCAATGAGGACAAATCTATATGAAAGATGCCATTAAACATTTTTTTCACCAGCTTCTTCACCCCCAGCGCATCATCAGCGCAAGTGGCACCGTGGTAGAAATAAAGCCAAAACGCCTTGCTCTGGTGGAATGCGCCAGCAAGAGCGCCTGCGTTGGATGTGGAGCCGCTGGGAAATGCTGCGAAACAGGCCCCGGCGCTGACAACAGACGCATCCTCGCGGACAACCTCCCATACGCGCGCGTGGGGGATAAAGTGAAGGTAGAGATAGAAACCAGTGCTGGCATCCTCGATTCCGAATCTGTTCAATATATGATCGCTTTTGTTATGCTTGCACTCGGGCTTGGGCTCGGTTATGGTATCGCTTCGGCGATAGCCGTGGGGATATCCGCAGCGGCACTGGCCGTACTTTTAGGTGCGGCTTTCATGACCGGAACAATAGGTGTGTTGCGCTTTGGGCGCCAGGCTATAGTGCAGACTGCCCTCGCAAAAATTGTTGAAATACAACAGACTACCTCGGAAGACAGGCCATAACTGCCATGGGTATTAAAATCATTGCCAAAAACAAAAAAGCCTACCACGATTACTTCATCGAAGAAGTATACGAGGCAGGCATCGCCCTGCAGGGCACCGAAGTAAAATCACTGCGGCTAGGCAACGTCAACCTCAAAGAATCGTTCTGCCGCATTAAAAATGGCGAAGTGTTCATCAACAACATGCACATCAGCCCTTACGAACTCGGGAATCGAGAAAATCACGACCCCACCCGGGTGCGTAAACTTCTTCTTCATCGGAGTGAAATCGACAAACTCACACGTAAAAGCGATGAAAAGGGGTTAACTCTCGTACCTACCAAGATCTACTTTAAAAACAGTATGGTTAAACTTGAAATAGGGGTAGGAAAAGGGAAGAAGCACTACGACAAACGCGAATCCCTGAAGCAGAAGCAGGCAGAGCGCGAAGTACACAAAGCGATCAAAGATAACCTAAATCGTTGACAATAAGATAAAAAGATGCCACAATGCACCATCTAGCGTAAAAACATTAAAACCTATCAAAACTTATAAAAACTAATACATCGCAATGGGGGTGCCAAGGTTTCGACGGGGATTGGAAGCGAAGGTTGCATGCCGGGGACGCCAGTTGGCCTCGTTAAAAAACTGGCAACAATACAAACGCCGATACTGACGTTTCGTACGCACTGGCAGCTTAATAGCTGCCTCGTCTCTGATATACTTTGTCTGTGAGTTTTTAGAGACGTCATTTTAGCAGACTAGTTGCTGTTCGTGTCCGCAGTTCAGCAGCGAAACTTTAGTGGAATCGCCATTTACATGACCCTGTCCGTGGGGGCTGTACCTGGTTAAACTTAAAACACCGGACTACGCATGTAGACGCCTTACGTGAAAGATTTTCGGACGCGGGTTCGATTCCCGCCACCTCCACCATTTAAAAAAGACAAACCCGTCTCTCTGGGGTCATTCTCCGGGGTGACGGGTTTTCTTTTTCTCCTTGTTTATAAAGGGTTTGCGCCCGTTTCACATCTTTCCAAAGCACCTCTTCGCACCATCGATTCTCCCCATCCTCCCGCCTTTTTTTCTCTGTTTGGCCCCTGATTCTCTGTTTTCTCCGGACCAAGTCCGAAGCTCGTCCGGAAAGCTACATCCTTGATTGATATGGGTTTGCGGCTGGTTGCCGTTTTGGGCGGTTGTCTTAGGTCATCGCTCGATGCCGCAACCGGACGTTTTTTTCGAAATCACCCACCTCGACCATGAAAAGAAGCGTGGTCAACTCCGGTTTCCTGCCCCCGAAGAAGAAAAGCCGACGCTGATGGTCGGCTCTCTGGGGTGGTCTCCGGTCCGGTCGTCAGTCGGTGGCGAAGCCGAACTGGCGGCGCTGCTCGGCCCAGTCCTCGGGGAAGGTCTGGGTCAGCTTGGCCAGCGAGAGCCCGTTGGGTTCCTCGCCGTTGATCAGGGCTTCGACGATGTCGGGGGCCAGGGTCGTCAGCTTGAGGATGCGGGCCACATACGAGCCATCGACGTCGAGGGTACGGGCAAGCTCGCTGATGGACTTGATCTGGCCGGATTCGAGGATGTCGGCCCAGGAAAAGGCCCTTGCCAGAGCCTGGAGGACGGCGGACTGTACCGGCTCCTGCGCCCCGGGGATATCTCCATCCAGGGCCTGGGGAGCGATGACCGTCTTGCGGCCGCGCATGCGCCGGATCAGCATCGGGATGTGGATCTGCAGGTTGCCGTTGTCGGCTACGGTAATGGTCGGCTTCATTTTCATCGGCTTACCCTCCGTTCGGTGACTTCGCATGCCAGACCAGCCAGCTCGGCGATGAGTGTTGTCAGCCCGTTGGTGCGCAGCTCCATATCGATTCCGGTCTCCCGGATCTCCACCTTATCCACCAGGAGGCGGATGAGCCGGTTTCGCTCCACCGGGAAAAGGTCTTCCCAGAAGCCCTCGACATTCTGGAAGGCCTCCGAGACATCCTGCTCCGTGATGCTGTTCCCCCGGTAGGCTCTGCATCGCTCGCTCACGTGCGTCAGTTGTTTCGAGAGCTCGACCGCCTGGCGGTTGACGGTCGTGAGCATCTCGGCCTTGCCCGGCTGATCGCTGCCGGGTTTCATCAGTTCGAGTGCCTGCTCCCTCGCCTGCGACAGCTCCATCTCGAGCTGGGCTTTCTGCTTGAACAGCCGCTCCCGCTCCGCCTGCTCGATGTCCCGGGCCGCGAAGAAGGTTTTGGCCACCAGCGTCGGCGTGCGAAACACCGCGCTCAACTGCTCAATCACGGCCTGCTCGATGTCCCAGGCGGGAATCCGTTTGAGCGGACACCGGCTCACGGTCCGCTTGCTGTCCTTCTGGCAGATGTAATAGCTGTAGTAGCGGCCGTTCTTGCGGGCGTAGGTCGGTCCCATAGCGCATCCGCAGTGGCCGCAGCGGATGACGCCTTTCAACGGGGCGACCATTTTGGTTCTGGCCATCGAAACCTTGACCGGTTTGTTGTCCTCCAGGATGGCCTGAACCTTGTCCCAGGTCGCCCGGTCGATGATCCCTTCGTGCTCACCAGGGTAACTACGGTCCTTGTGGGCGATCTCGCCGATATAGATCCGGTTGTTCAGCAGCCGGTAGATGTGGCCTGTATTCCATTCTGAGCCCTCGCGCACCTTACCTTTCTTGGTGGTCCAGGCCTTGGTGCGGTATCCCTGTTCGTTCAAT